>JAJZPR010000032.1 GCA_021847835.1 Pseudomonadota bacterium | reverse complement strand
TATCACGGCGTTCTCGCCGTCAAGGTCTGCGCGTGCCTTGCACGCTGGCGTCCTGCGGCCGTCTGCGAACCCTGACGGCTGCGCTGCGCCGTGCTTGTCGCGGTCTCGGGCAATCCCGCCCTGAATCCTTCCAAGGAGAAGACCATGACGAAGCTGATCACCGACGAACAACGCGCACAACTTCTGGCCAACGGCCGGCAATCGATTGAACATGACGACTTCGACCCCTTACCTGTGGTCAAGCTGTTCACCCCGGATGCTGGCGCGACCTGGCTGCTGACGGAGATCGATCCGGACGAGCACGACCATGCGTTCGGCCTGTGCGACCTGGGCTTGGGTTGCCCCGAACTGGGCTGGGTAAGCCTGGCGGAACTGGCGACAGTACACGGCCGGATGGGTCTGCCGGTCGAGCGTGACCTGCACTTCCAACCAACGAAGCCGGTCAGTGCCTATGCGCGCGAAGCCCGGCTCGCGGGGCGCATCGTGACGTAGCCGTCACACGGGCGCCGTCTCCGGACAGCGCCCTTTACTTACTCCTATTTGCCTTTCAGGGCTTGGATGGCGGCCAGCTCGCGCCGCACACGCTCGATGACCTTGTCCACTCCCTTGCTATCACCGCCATAGGCCAGTGCCAGCAAGGTCAGAGGATGCACGCCCATCACCTCGCACAGCTCGGCGAGCTTGCTCAAGGTCGGGCTTTTCAGGCCACGTTCGAGCGAACTCATGTACGTGCGGCTCGACACGTCCGAGAAAGCTTCCTGGCTGAGGCCACGGGCTTTTCTGACTGTCTTGAGCGCCGCAGGGAATGTATTCTTCGGTGACATCAAGTCGTTTCGCGCAAAACGACGATGACATCCGATAGCACCCTATAGGACTACAATCTATAGTGTTCATTTGTAGCATTCCCGGCTTAAACTTGCGCCGGGTGTGTCTATGCTAAAACCGTTTTTACTGAAATCATGACTTCCGTACTTACGTATTCGACGATTCGCCCTTCCACGGATTCGGTGAAATCCGCTTTGGCGATTGGGCGCAAAAGCGCACGTGCACGGTCACGCTTTGGCGCATCGGCGCGTTTGCGTAAGACCGACGCTCCGTTGACCGTGACCCCTTGCGCGCAACGACCATGAACCCCCTCATCACCGATGCCCAACGCATCCAACTTCTGAATAACGGTGCTGCTGCCGCGTGCGGCGAGCAGCGCGACCCTTTGCCGGTCGTCAAACTGTTCACCCTGGACGCGCACGCGACCTGGCTGTTGACCGAACTCGATCCCATTGATGGCGACACCGCTTTCGGCCTGCTCGACCTCGGCATGGGCATGCCGCAACTCGGCCATGTGCGACTCTCCGTCCTGGAAGGCATTCGCGGGCCGCGGAACCTGGCCATCGCGCGCGATCCGCATTTCACGCCCAAACGGCGACTATCCGAATACGCCCGGCTGGCTGAGGCTGACGGATCGATCAACGATTGATCGATCCCTGACTCGCCTCTGGCGGGCCACCCATGCGATACCGCAACGGTTCGGATTACGTCTTCCTGGCGCTGAATCCAGACATTGATATACTGACACCAATCTGTAAAGCAACTGTGCAACGCTGTCCAAAATAATACGAATGCACGGCCTGTTGTCGGCCACCTGATTGACTGCTGCAGCGTGCCACGCTGATCCACGGCCGTGGCAACACGCTTGCCGACGCCGGCTGATAATGGGACTGCCCACCGTGTCCCCCATTGCGATTGAACTCCTCCCATCCGAGATGGAGATTTCGCCATGGCAGATTCGCGCGCCGTCCACTGGCACCCAAGCGCTGCCTATCTGTACGTGCTGCATCTGGACGGCCCCGCGCTTGCATGGGAATACCTGCGGCGCAACCCGGAATACCGGCGCGCCTGGCAACGCCGCCGACACCGTCCGCTGCACGAGGCGCAACACTGGGGCTTGCGCCTGCTGGAAGACCCCGCGCGCGATGCACGCGACGCGCACCCCGACTGGTTTCCTGATCCATCCTCGGTCGTCCAGGTCTATCCGGATGCCGACCCGGCTGATGATGCGCTCTTGTTCCAGCTCTGGCACATCCCCGGCCGCAAGCAGCTAATACACGACGGCAAGCGCCTGGTGCTGACCATCCATCTCGTCGACCGCATGCTGCGCATGGCGATATCGCCCGCACTGGAAGACGGCATGGCTTACGCCTATGCCGTCCGCGCGGGTCGCCAGCTACGCGAGCGCTGGCGCGCAGTCGAAGCCGATCTGGCGATGCTCGACGCCGCAAAGGCGCACCGCACCGCGATCGCAGCGGCCAGACCTAACCGCACAGCCATGCTCCACATGCGCACCCTGCAGGCGCTCGACGGCACGCTGGCAGGTGCGTCGCAGCGCGGCGTGGCCGAAGTGATGTTCGGCATCACCGTCGTCGGCGAGCGCTGGTACGACGACGGCGATCTGCGCGCCCAGGTACGCCGCCTCATCCGGCGCGGGCAAACGCTCATGGGAGGCGAATACCGCCGCCTACTGCAACTCGGCGGCGCAGCGCAGGGACGTTAGCGCGATGTCGCAAAACGTCCCTGCGCAGAACGCCTGACTTTCCCGAAACTGCTTCCATCCGGCGGCGATTGCTTCGTCGGCGATCTTTACCGATGGAGGCCCATGCCATGAGACCCGCACCGTTACGGCCGCATTCCGCGCCCGCAGCTATCCAGCAGCCCGCCCAATCCGCGCAGCCGGCGCGATATCTCACCAACGACGAAGCCGCTGAATTCCTGCGGCTATCGCCGCGCACGCTGGAGAAGCAGCGCGTCATCGGCGGCGGGCCGCGTTTTCGGAAGTTCGGCCGGCGCGTGATGTACGCCGTTGCCGATCTCGAAGCGTGGGCCGATGCGCGCAGCTTCGAGATGACGTCCGACCCCGAGTACGCCGCGCGCCGTTCCGGCCCGCGCTGATCGGTAATGGGCACCTTTTTCGATGACCATCGGGCGCGACCCGCAGCGCGAGCAGCTCGACCTGTTCCATGCCTTCTCGGGAGAACTGCCGGCGCGCGATGCGCAAGACCTGATGGCCTACCCGTTCTTCTCGCTGGCCAAGCGCAAGCGCACGGTGCCAATCGACTTCCGCACCGGCAGCGTGACGGTGCGTGTGGAGGGCACGGCCGAGCATGGCATCGCGACCATCTGGGATGCCGACATCCTGATCTGGGCCGCGAGCCAGATCGTCGAAGCGCGCGACACGGGTATTCGGTCGTCGCGGCTGATGGCGGCCACGCCCTACGAGATCCTGCGCTTCATCGGTCGCGGCACGTCGCTGCGCGACTACCAGCGCCTCAAAGCCGCCTTGGATCGCTTGCAGTCCACCAGCATAGCCACATCCATACGCCAGTCCAATGCGCGGCGCCTGCACCGCTTCTCGTGGATCAACGAATGGAAGGAGCGCGCGGACGGCCAGGGCCGACCGCTAGGCATCGAGTTGATCCTGCCGGACTGGTTCTACGCCGGAGTGTTCGACGAGAGTTTGGTGCTGACCATCGACGCCAACTACTTCCGTCTGACCGGCGGCATCGAGCGCTGGCTGTACCGCCTGGTGCGCAAGCACGGCGGCTGGCAGCGCGACGGCTGGCGCTTCGACTTCCCGCACTTGCACCGCAAGTCCGGCAGCCTGGCGCGCTTCACCGACTTTGCCTACGACTTGCGCTGCATCGTGGCGCGGCAACCCTTGCCGGGCTACACGCTCGCCGTCTTGCGTCCGAGGCATGGGCCGGAAGTGTTGACCTTCCGCGCCGTGCCGTCCACGGCACCGTTGCGCCCCGGAGGCAGCTTCGGTGCCGGCGCAGCGCCTGTGGAAAAACGGTGAATCCAGTCGTGCTATTAGGAGTAGGAATCCTCGTGCTATCAGGCGTAGCGCTATCGTGCTATCGGGAGTGCGAACGCATCGCAAAGCTTTGCACAGCGATGGTTTCGGCGTTTCCTAACTTAGGTTCTAACTTTGAATCTATAAAACTAACAATAAGAAGAGCCTGCACGCTGTGGATAAACCGGCAGGCAGCAGGCAGAGCATCATGATCATCGCGCTGCTCAACCAGAAAGGCGGGGTCGGCAAGACAACCCTCGCCACGCACATTGCAGGCGAGCTGGCGATCCAAGGCAGCTCGGTGATCCTGGTCGATGCCGATCCCCAGGGTTCAGCGTTGGACTGGACGCAACGCCGCATCCAGAACGGCTTGCCCAGGCTGTTCGGTGCTGTCGGCCTGGCAAGGGAAACCCTGCATCAGGAAGCGCCGGAACTCGCCCGGCGCTGCGATCACATCGTGATCGATGGCCCGCCCCGTATTGCCGCCCTCGCGCGCTCCGCGCTACTCGCGGCTGACGTCGTGTTGATCCCTGTGCAACCCAGCCCCTACGACGTGTGGGCCAGCGCCGAGATGGTGTCGCTGATCCGCGAAGCGCAGGTGTTCCGGCCAGCGCTGCGCGCAGCCTTCGTCATCAACCGGCGCGTCAGCACCACTGTGATCGGACGCGAGGCGCGCGGCGCGCTCGCCGATCAACCGCTGCCATCGCTGTTGTCGGAGGTTCGGCAGCGCATCGTGTTTGCCGACAGCGTGGCCAGAGGTCAGCTCGCGCGCGAACTCGACGTAGACAGCAATGCCGCGCGCGAGATCGCGGCGCTCACAGATGAAGTCTTGAGGATGGCGCGATGAAGAACGGTAAACGCGTTGCGATCGGTGCGCGTCCGCCTGCCAATCCACAGGCTGACGCTTGGGTGCGCCAGGGCGACGGTGCAGACATCGGCAAGACCGATCTCTACACCGCCCGGTTGACCCTCGACGTGACGCCGGCCATGCGCGCCCGCATCAAGGTCGAGGCCTTCACACGCGGCCTCACGGTCGCCGAGATGCTGCGCGCGCTACTGGAACATGAATTCCCGGAGAAGCAACCATGAACGCACTCTTGCAGGCGGTCAACGATGCGCCACCCCTACCCCATCCCGTGCTTTCCAGCGTCACGAACGACACGCCGCTGACGCGCGTATCACTGGCATTCGTCCAGCACAGGATCAACGTCTACCTGCGCTTCGGTCATCCGCTGCGTGAACTGCGGCTGGATCGCTGGAGGCGCTGCGCGGTCTTCACACCGGCGGCTGTGTTCTGCCGCGTGCGCTGGGAGTCCAACGACTACGGCACGACACGCTGGCAGCTCATGGTGCTGCAGGCGTGTACGCCGCTCGATGCGGTACAGCGCATCGCCGGGATTCAGCCGGGCGCGCGGCTGCTGCTATGCGCCGAGGGCGAACGGCAGGTGCAGTCAGTCCTGCCACAGATCGACGCAATCGAAGCGCTCGACATCGATCCGGTGTCGGTGTCGCCCGCGTACTGGCGCATGTTGGGCAATCGACTGTCCGCGCGCCTGCCATTGCCGCCCTACACGGTCGAACGGCATGCTGCCTACCTCGCTGGCGAGGTGCTGCAATGAACGCTCGCCTCCACCGCTTGGGTGTCGTATTGTTCATCGTCCTCGGCATCGCTGCGCTTGCCTGGTCGTCGGTTCATACGCCGGTTGCCCGCATTGTCTATAACCCCAGCGACAGCGTACCGCCTGGCTGGTACCGCATCGGCTCGCCCTACTCGCTGCACGTCGACAGCATCGTGCTTGCCCGGCTTCCGGCAGACGCCGCCGCGCTGGCTGCGCGGCGTGGTTACCTGCCTGAGCACGTCCCGCTGCTCAAGCGCATCGGCGCGATGTCGCCGCAGCGGGTGTGCATCGAGAAACACATCGTTCGCATCGACGGCGTGGCAGTCGCTGGCGTCCACAGAGTCGATGGCCGTGGCCGTCCACTGTCGGCCTGGCAGCAATGTCGGCGGCTTCATGATGGCGAGCTGTTCCTGCTCAGCTCGACCAGCCCAGCATCGTTTGACAGCCGCTACTTCGGTCCCGTAGCTGTCTCCGCCGTGATCGGCAGTGCACAGCCGTTATGGACGTGGGGCACGCCATGAACGTGCAGCGGTGTTTGCCAATTCTCGTGCAGTCCCACTGCACGTCGCTTGCCACACAGCCTGCGGCTGCGGTGCTTCACCCGTGCAGACGATCGCAGTCCGCCCGTCTTTGCCGGTCGCGTCAGCGATCGGCAAAGACGGAGGGCAAGATAAAAGGACGCGGCACCCTGGTGTGCGTAAGGCCTTGTCTGCACGTGGATTGGCGCGGCACGCGCTTTGGGTGGCAAAGTGCCATGTGCGGCACGAAGTTCACGCCAGTACTGATCGAATGGCGTGCTTTGTCCGCCGGGCTTGGCAGTGCTGCGCTGGAGTTCATGCCATGAGCAAGCAGGACGATGACCGTTTCCGCGTCCGTCCCAGCGCACCCAAGGACCGACAACAGAAGTTCGTCTCGCAGGTTTTGAAGGAGGTCAGCAAGGCTGGCGGCAAGTCGGTGCGCATGCCGGGAGCCCGGCCCGGCGCACGCCTTGGTCGCGGGCATGTAGCCGCTAGTTTCACCGGCCGCTCTGCGCAGCCCGGCTCACGGCGCGTCACCATCAAGACCCGGCTGGTGAACCTCAAGCAGGCCGGGGCACGCTCGACCACCACGCATCTGCGCTACATCGAGCGGGAGGGCGTGGGCCGCGATGGCGAACCGGGCCAGGCTTTTGGATCGACAACGGACAACGCCGATCTGGTCGCCTTCGAGAAACGCGGACGGAACGATCGGCACCAGTTCCGCTTCATCGTCGCGCCCGAGGACGCCGAGCAGCTCGACGACCTGCGCCGCTATACCCGCCACCTGATGAGTCGGATGGAAGCCGATCTGGGAACGAATCTGGACTGGGTTTCGGTGAACCACTGGAACACCGACAATCCGCACACCCACGTCGTGCTGCGCGGCAAGGACGACACCGGCAAGGACCTGATCATTTCCCGTGACTACATCGCGCAAGGCATGCGCGAACGAGCCGCCGAAATCGCAACCGAATGGCTGGGGCCGCGCACCGAACGGGAGATTCAGCAAAGCCTGCGGCAGGAGGTCGATCAGGAGCGCTGGACCAGTTTGGACCGCACGCTGCAACGTGAAGCGCAAGGCGGACTGATTCACATGAATCAACCTGCCGGCGATCCATCGCGCAGGCAGCAACGCGTGCTATTGATCGGACGACTGCAACGCTTGCAGCGCATGGGGCTGGCGCACGAATCATCGCCCGGCGTCTGGGCCGTCCAAGCCGATACGGAACAGGTTCTGCGGACGATGGGCGAGCGTGGCGATATCGTGCGCACCATGCAGCGGGCCATGAGCGGTGTGCCGCGAGACTTGGCGGTGTTCGAGCCGAGCGAGAACACTCGTCCCGTGGTCGGCCGGGTGGCCGCCAAAGGCATCGCCGATGAGTTGTACGACCGGGGCTATCTCGTGGTCGATGGCATTGATGGCAAGGCGCACTACATCGCCTTGAATGCCAAGGCGGAGCTAGAGCAGTACCCGGTGGGGTCCGTGGTGGAGGCACGCGGGTCGGCCGAGATTCGCGCGGCCGACAAGAATATCACCGCGCTCGCGGTCGATGGCCTGTATCGCACCGGCCACCACCTGACTGTGGCCAAGGTTCAGGCCACGCGTGGGCGCAACCCCAAAGAGGTGGTTGATGCCCATGTGCGCCGACTGGAAGCACTGCGCCGGGCGGGCATTGTCGAGCGCGTGACCGAAGAGATCTGGCGGGTGCCGATGGACCTGCCCCAGCGAGGTCGGCAATATGATGTGCAGCGGCTGGGCGGCGTGTCGGTGGAACTGCGTTCGCACCTGCCCATTGAGCGACAGACGCGTGTGATCGGCGCGACCTGGCTGGATCAGCAGTTGATCGGTGGTGCCAGCGGTATCGCCGACAACGGCTTCGGCGGCGAGGTGCGCGAAGCGCTGCGGCAGCGGTCGGATTTCCTGGTCGAACAGGGGCTGGCTACGCGGCACGGACGGCGCGTGATACTGGCGCGCAATCTGTTGGGGGCGCTACGTGATCTTGAGATCGAAGCCGCTGCCAAAAACATCGCCACCGAAACCGGCCTGCCACACCGACCCTTGTCGGACGGTGGGCGCGTGACTGGGGTTTACCGCCACAACGTGCAACTCGCCAGCGGGCGCTTTGCGATGCTTGATGATGGCATGGGTTTCAGCCTGGTACCGTGGAAACCGGTGATTGAACAACGACTGGGGCAGACCATGACCGCTGTAGTACGTGGCAGTGGCGTGTCCTGGGAACTCGGGCGGCAACGCGGGCCGTCTGTTGTTTAACATTCAGGTACAGTCGCGGCCCACCTATTCGCCGATATCAGTTCAACGTTGTGTTGGGACTCCAGCTCCAGCCGCCGACTGAATTGAATCCGGTTGAGGTAGCCATGGATGTAGATCTTCAGACGCGCTTGGTCGGGACAGCGGACAAGATGCGATGCAAACGCTTGTATTCGATCCACGTCAGCCCAATGACGGCGACATCCAATACTGTGATGAGCAGCAGCGACAGTGAATGCGTGAAGCTGTATCGATACACTTGATACAGTATGAACATGCCGAAAACAGCCATGGCGGCCGGATAGTAGCCGAGCTTCTTCTGCCAAAGTCCGATGATGAGCCAGAGCTTGATAATGCCGTGGCTCAGCAGATAGAAGGCCGTGAAGTGTTGGCTGCTCACGGACAGGCCTTGCGCGGCATGAAGCAGATAATTGGCGACGACGTCGCGAGGATCCTCCGTCAATTCCGTCCGCGTGATGACGTGCACCAGATCAAGCAGGAAGTCCCGGGTAACGAAGTACGCGAATAGGCCGGACGCGATTTCAACCAGCGCAAACGCGCCTTTGAGCGCAAGACCGAGCTCGAAGGCGACGTGTACGATATCTGCGTCAAGCAGTTTCCGTGAGCCAGCCATTTTCAGCGGCGCGTGAAATCGCATCGCCTAGCCACGAATCCATCCAGCAGCGATTGGCCGCGCCAACGCTGCGCGGTACTGACGCACAGCGAGGTGCGTAAGTATGCCGCCAGCGATTCGCCAAAGTGGCGAGACGACGAGGTACGACACACCAGCCACCATCACGGACCCAACTATGTCCAGTGGGAAGTGCACCCCTACGAATACCCGCGCCCAAGCAACTGCAAGACCTGTCGCCAGAACGGCGAAGGCCAGTCGGAACGCGCCACTGAACAGCAAGGATAGGCCGATGCCGGCAAATACAGTCAGGTGATCGCTAGGGAAGGAGGAGTCCGCCGCGTGATACATCCAGTCATGACCCAGGCCCAGCATGAACGGCCGTGGGTGCGTCCAGACCAAGCCGATCGCTTGGTTTGCACCAAGCGCAAATAGCGTGACCAGGCACGCTTTGAGCGCCTGACTGCGGCGCGTGCTGTCACCCCACAGCCACATGCCGAGCAGGAGCAATGGAATCAGATAGATCATGTCGTTAGCGATACCGATGCCAAGCTGGATCAGCCAGGCCGGTGTGGCGTCACCGCCGTTGATCTTCAGAAACAGGGCGCGGTTAAAAGCTTCAATCTCGTTCATCATTCCTCGCGATTCGTATGGATTGTTTCGATAGGGTTACTCTTGCGCCACACCTCAGGCTGCGTGGCCGACACGCAACGCCCACAGCGGCAGCAAGAGTGCCGCCATCAGGGCGCAGCTTGCAGAAAAGGCGAAGGCGGCGAGCGCGCCGGCCTGCTGGTAAATCAGGCCGAAAATCAGCGAAGCAGGCAGAAGCATCGCGCCGGCCGTGAGGTTGAACCAGCCGTAGGCGGTGCCGAGCCGGTCTTGCGGCGCGAGGTCGGCGACCAGGGCCTTCTCGGCGCCTTCGGTGGCGGCGAGGAACAGGCCGTAGAAGGCGAACAGCGGCCACAACAGCAGGGTGTGGAAACCGTTCAGGCCCAGGCCCAGGTAAAACAGGCCGTACACCGCCCACCCGGCGAGGATCAGCCGGGTCCGCCCCAGCCGGTCGGACAGGGCCGAGAGTGGCGTGGAGAAAATCATCGCGACGGCGGAGGTCAGCGCCCACAGCAGCGGCACCTGGTAATCGGGCAGTCCCAGTTCCTTCGCCCGCAGCAGCAGGAACATGTTGGACGAGTTGCCCAGGGTGAACAGCGCCAGCACCACGAGATAGCGCCTGAACGCCGGCGGGAAGCCGGCGAGCCTCCAGGAGAACGGCCTGGACGTGCGCTGGACGGCGGTGGGCGGTTCCTTGATCGCGAACGCCAGCACGACGGTCACGATACCTGGCACGATCGCCCACAGGAACACCTCGCGCAGCGCCATGCCCCGCGCCAGCAGCCAAGCCGCCAGCAGCGGGCCGATCACCGCCCCGGCATTGTCCATCGCGCGGTGCACGCCAAAGGCCAGGCCCCGACGGTCATCGCCGACCGAGCCGGCCAGCAGGGCATCGCGCGGCGAGGTGCGCAGGCCCTTGCCGACCCGGTCGGCAAAGCGCAGGGCGAGCACCATCGGCCAGCTCCCCGCCACGTAGAACAGCGGGCGGGACAACGCGGCGAGTCCATACCCCGCCAGCACCCAGCCCTTGGCATGGCCGCGTCGATCCATGACCACGCCGGAAAAGAGCTTCAGCAGGCTGGCCGTGGCCTCGGCGATGCCCTCGATCAGGCCGAGCGCCTTGGGACCGGCCATCAGCACCGAGGTCAGGAACAGCGGCACCAGCGGATAGACCAGTTCGCTGGTGCTGTCGTTAAATAGGCTGACGAGGCCCAGCAGCCAGACGGTGTGGGGAAGGGAGAAAAGTGTCCTAAGCACGCGGCCGCACCACCGTCACCGCGCAGGGCGCGTAGGCAATCACCTGGCGCGCCACCGAGCCGATCAGCCAGCGCTCGAACAGGCCGTGGCCGCGGTGGCCGACCACGATGTGGTCGATGTTGTGGTCTTCGGCATAGAGCACGATGGCTTCGGCCGGGTGGCCGACCTTGACCTCGAAGCGGGCCTTGATTCCGCCGGCGCGGGCTTTAAGCGAATGCAGCACATGCTCGTAGTGGCGGCGCGATTGTTCGATCACCGCTTCGGTTTCGACTTCCTCGCCAAACTCGGGCGGGCGAGCCACTGCCAGCACGTGAAATTCCGCGCCGTACTTGAGGGCGAGGTCCATCGCCAAATCGAAGGCCGCGTGGGCGGAGTCGGAGCCGTCGTAGGCGATGAGCAGTTTGCGGATCATGGCTTGTCTCCAGAAACAGTGGGTGGCAGCAGGTGCCGGGGCAGGAAGAAGGCGTTGGCGATCAGCGTCGGCACCACCGCGCTGCCCACCACCGCCGCCACGATGGCAGAGTACTCGGCCTGGTTGATGACCCCGTGCGACAAGCCGAACAAGGCCGAGATGGTGCCGAAGGTGAGACCGGTGGACATCAGCAGCGTGGTGTACATGGCCTCCTGCCTCGGCGACTTGTAGAACAGCGTAGCCGGATAGACGCCCGCCAGCTTGGCGCCCATCTTGGTCAGAAGCAGGATCACGAAGGCAAGCGGCGCGGCGACCAGAGCCGGCAGCGACACCAGGGAGCCGGCGCGGATGAAGTAGAACGGCGTCAAAAAGCCGAGCGTCAGGGTGCGCAGCCGGCGCACCAGCGCGTGGTCCTTGCCCACCGTGCCAGCCAGCACCATGCCCACCAGATAGGCCGGCAGCACCGCCTCGCTGCCGGCCCAGCCGGCCAGCGCGCCCAGGCCGAACAGGCACAGCATGAGGAATTTCGCTTCCAGTTCCGAAGGCCGGTTGCCGTAGCGCTTGAAGAAGCGCGGCACCACTCGGGGCAGGATGAAAGCGGCGGCGACGATCCCGGCCACGAACACCAGCGTCTTCCAGGTAAAGGGTGAGAACAGCAGGCCCAGCGCGATCACGGTGGCGAGGTCGTTGACGAAGCAGGCCGCCAGCACGCCCTTGCCGTAGTTTGTGGTGTTGAGGCCGAACTCCAGCATCACCGCGTAGACCACCGCCACCGAGGTGGTGGACATCGCCACGCCAGCCAGCCAACTCTGCTGGACGCCCCAGCCCAGGAGCCAGTGGGCCGCCGCCGCACAGATCAGGAAGGGCGCGATGAAGCCGACCAGGCCGATGCCCAGGGTTGGCTTCCACTGGCTCTTGAACACGGCCGGATCCAGCTCCGCCCCCGCAAGGAAGGTGAGCAGGATGGCCCCGGCGCCGGACAGGAACTTGATCCAGCTGGCGTCACCCGCCAGCAGCGCGCCGCCGAGCGCCGCGCCGATGATGAGCTGGGCCACGGTGCCCACCACGATTTCCGACAGCGCGGTAGCGACGCGCATCCAGATCGACAGCATCGTCGCCACCAGGGCCAGCCCCAGCCACAGTGCCGCTTGCGCCCAGATTGCGGTCATGATGCGTGCGCCCCGTTTTCCGGAGGATCGCCGGATTCCGGATTCACCACGCCGAAACGGGCCGGGATGTGAGCGTAGAAGGCGCGCAGCTTTTCCTGGTGTATCAGGTCCAGCAACTTTGCTGACTCCGCTTCGGTGACGACGAACTCCACCTCCACCGCGAGATTGCCGGCCAGTTCGAAGAAATGGTCTTCCATCAGATGATGGTGATGGCCGAAACCGGCCATGGCGCGGAACGCCGTGCCGCCCCGAATGCCGAGACTGTTGGCGGCATCGAGCAGCCATTCCCAGGCCAGCTTGCCATGGCAGCGCTGGTTCTCGTGCAGGTAAAACCTCAGAAAACAGCCTTCCATTTCGACTCCTTTCAATAGCTCTGTTGGGATGGGATCACGCCCCGCACGCCACCGCGCGGGTTGGCCACGTCGCCCCGGTACCGCGGAATGAGATGCAGGTGGACATGAAAGATGGTCTGGCCTGCCACGTCGCCGACATTGATCCCCAAGTTATAGCCGTGGGGGTGAAACTCGGTGTCGAGCCATGCCTTGGCGGCGTCCGCCAGTTCGAACATCGCCTGCCGTTCCTGCGCGGTGGTCTCGAACCAGTCGGCCACATGGCGGCGCGGCAGGACGAGAAGATGGCCGGGATTGACCGGAGACTGGTCGCGGATCACATAGGCCAGATCGTTCTCCAGCAACATCTCGGTTGGCTGGCAGAACGGGCAGTCCGTGCTCATGCTGCGCCCCTGGCCCAGGCAACGGTGGCGATGCCCGCCAAGGTCATCAGCACCGAACCGACCACGTGCGTCGCCACCGAGGCCAACGCCCAGGAGGGCCGTCCCTGTTGAAGCAGGGTGGCGATTTCGGCAGAGAAAGTGGAAAAGGTGGTCAGCCCGCCGCAGAAGCCGGTCACGACGAGGAGCCGCCATTCAGGCGCGAGGCCAGGCAAGGCGGAGAAGAACGCGAGGCCGAGGCCGATGACGTAGCCGCCGATCAGATTGGCGGCCAGGGTGCCGGGGGGAACGGTGGGGAAGAGTGCGTTGAGCTTGAGGCCCAACTGCCAGCGCAGCAAGGCGCCGAGCGCCGCGCCGAGGGCAATGGCGGAGACGGATTTCCACATGCGTCTGTCCTTGAAAAGCGATCATCTTTCACGGACAGCCAATGCCTACACCGCCCGTGCCGGGTTCGTGTAGGCATCATCAGCCGGGATGTCCCGGCGGTTATTAGGAGGCATGCCATCTCCTGTGCGGGGCATTGTCCCATGCATCAGAGTGAATTGGGAAGTCTCTATACCCAGACTGCGATTCCCATCTTGGGCTCTTCTCGCTTTTGACTGGTTGATGAGACTACCAACCCCTTAGATTAGGTTTCAGCCCTGGCACTGTGGAAGCCAATGATCGAGTTGTGGCCGCTTCGCGATGCTGGACGATGGCATAGGGTTCAGCCTCGTGCCGTGGAAGCAAGTGGTGGAGCAGCGGCTTGGGCAGCAGGTAGCGGCCATCGTGCGGGGATCATCGGTCACTTGGGAACTGGCGGCAGCGTGGACGGTAGGCGTGGGCTGTTTTGAAACCCCCGTGCTCCGCCTAATTACTCCGTACCGGGCTCGGCGGCAGGGGCAGCAGCTGGAGCAGTAGCGGCGGCATCGCGCTGACCCTTCAGCTCATCCATCATGCGTTGAAGCATGGCCTCAGCCAGTGCCAGGCGCGCCTCGGGGTCCAGTTCCGAGAACATCATGGACATGCAGCGCGGCATCATGTTCTGCATGAAGTTCACTCGATCCTCTGCCCTCATTTCCTTGAACACGCTGTCCATCATGGTTTCCATCATGTGTGGCATGTCCTCCGGGGTCATCATGCCGGACATCATTTTCTCCATCATCTTTCTCATCATGCCCATGCCCACCGTCATCGGATTGAATCCGCCGCCTTGCCCAGGCTGCGGTTCGCCGCTTGCACTTTTGCTGTTTTGGTCTTTCGGTTGCTTGTGCAGGGCGGACTTGATGAAGCGGCACTCAGGCCGGATCAACGTAGAATTGCAAATAAGAGTTGGTCGTGTTATCATTTACTCATGTTGAATCGTGACATCACTCAAGCCACGCCCAAGCCCGCTCAGGAGGAGCCGCCGGGCGCTCCGCGCGTGCTGCTCGCCCACGCCCTGTTCCAGGGTGCGCGAACGCTGGTCATCGAGCTTGGGGGTGACCGATATCAGTTGAGGATTACGCGCCAGGGCAAATTGATTCTGACGAAATAGTCCGCATCAGCCAGCCAAGGGGTTTTTCTTTCCTTCCCGGTAGCCAGCCAACGTCTACTGAACCTTTGAGAAGGGAGAAACCTATGCATTTTCGCAAACTCGTCACTATCGTTCTCGCCGCTTCGACGGCAACGCTTGCCACGGCCGCTTTTGCCGTGGAATACCCGATCGGCACGCCGCAGCAACGCAACGGCATGGAAATCGCCGCCGTCTACCTGCAGCCCATCGACATGGAACCCGAAGGCATGATGCGCCCGGTCAAGGACTCCGATGTCCATATGGAGGCCGACATCCATGCCTTGGGCAACAACCCCAACGGCTTCGACGAAGGCGCCTGGATGCCCTACCTGACGATCAAGTACGAAGTCACCAAGCAGGGCAACAACGAAAAAATCAGCGGCGACTTCATGGCCATGGTGGCCAACGACGGCCCGCACTACGGCGACAACGTGAAGCTCATGGGGCCGGGCAAGTACCACGTCAAGTACACCATCTATCCGCCTTCCGCCGCCACCCACTTCGGCCGCCATACCGACCGCCTCACCGGCGTGCGTCCCTGGTTCAAGCCGTTCGAGGTGGAATACGACTTCACCTACGTCGGCATCGGCAAGAAGGGCGGGTACTGAGCATGATTCCAACCCGCATGAGGCCGCTGGCGCTCGCCGCCGCGGCATTGTTTGCCACGCTGCCGGCCCATGCCGCTCCCACCGAGGCGGAGCTGGTGAGGCTGATCCAGAAACTCGGCGAGCGCGTGGACAGGCTCGAAAAGCGCAACGCCGAACTGGAACAGCAACAGGCTGGTCGCGCCAAGACACCGGCCGACCTCGAACAGCGCGTGCAATCCCTTGAGCAGGCGCAGGAGCAGGTGACCCAGGGCCTGGAAAGCGAAAACGTCAGCCAGTACGAGCCCGAGCTCACCTCGCGTCTGAAGGCGGTGGAAACCGACGTGCTGGGCATGAAGAAATCCGCGAAGACGGTCGAGGCGCTGGAAGGCCTGAAGGCCGGGGTCAGCCTGACCACGGTGGCGCAGATGCCGTCCGGGCTGCCCACGGGCACCACCGACGGCAGCAGCCAGCTCAACTATCGCGCCGACGTCACCGCCGAGTTGCCGCTGGAGCCCATCGGCGATATCGACCACAAGCTCTTCGCCCATTTCCGCATGGGCCAGGGGTTAGGCTTGAACAGCCCCTTCGCCAACCTCGGCGCGTTCGCCAGCGCCCCCAACGCCGTGGCCTTCCGCGCCAGCGGCGCCAATCCCGACGATTCGGTGGCGATTCTGGGGCAGGCCTGGTACCAGGCCGCCATCCCGCTGCCCTTCGGCGGTTTCAAACCCCGCTCGCGCCAGACCTTGGAGCTCACCTTCGGCAAGATGGACATCTTCGGCTTCTTCGACCAGAACGCCGCGGCCAACGACGAATCGAAGCAGTTCCTGAGTTCGATCTTCGTGCACAACCCGCTGCTCGACGCGGGCGGCCAGATCGGCGTGGACGCCAACGGTTTCCAGCCCGGCTTCGTGGCCTCCTACCTCAACGAAACCCGCAAGCCGGAAACCTGGCGGCTTTCGCTCGGCGTGTTCGGCACCCACCAGGGCGCCAACTATCAGCGCTTTTTCTCGTCCCCGCTGGTCATGGCGCAGGCCGAGACCTCCCTCAAATTTTCCGGCCTCACCGGCAATTACCGGATCTACGCTTGGAGCCAAGGGCAAGGCAGCGAACTGGACGGCTCCACCGCCAAGCAAGTGGGCTGGGGAATTTCCGCCGACCAGCGCCTGGGGGACGGCATGACCCTGTTTGGCCGCTACGGCCAGATGGCCAGGGGCCAAGTGCCCTTCGACCGCGCGCTCACGCTCGGCGCCGAGTTCAACGGTTCCTACTGGAACCGCGGCGCGGACGCCATCGGCATTGCCGGCGGCTGGCTGCAGGCGAGCGATGATTACCGCGCAGCCGGCGGTTCGGGCGACCTAGACGGCGACGGCACGCCCGATTTCAGCTTCATTCCCGGCGGCGCGGAAAAAGTGGCAGAGCTCTATTACCGTTATCGCATCAGCCCGCAATTCGAAGTGTCCCCCGACTTCCAGTACGTCTGGAGAATGGGCGGCAACCCCGGCGCCGGCAACGTCAGCGTGCTGGGGCTGCGCGCGCAACTGAGCTATTGAGGTTCACGTGAACAATAGGAACCCGATATTCAGCCGCTTTGCTGCCGTCTTCGCGGCGGCGGTTTTTGTGTTTGCCCCCGCGCCGGCCGTCGCAACGGAACTGCCCGTCTACACCGTGACGGCCAAGAACGGGACGCTGACCCCCAACACCCTGAACGTGCCCGCCGGGGTGCGTTTCAAGATCGTCGTGCGCAACGAGGGCAGCGGCCCCATGGAATTCGAGAGCCTGCAGCTGCGCAAGGAGAAGGTGCTGGGGCCGGGCGTGCAATCCTTCGTGGTGATCGCCCCGTTAAAGCCGGGCGAGTACGACTTTTTCGACGAGTTCCACCCCGACACCAGCCGCGGGCGCATCGTCGTCAAATAGCGGAGTTCAAGGAGCAACCATGGGCAACGCCCTCTTCATCGTCTGGCGCGAAACCATCGAAGCGATGCTGGTGATCGGCATCCTGCACGGCTGGCTGGCCGCCCGTCCCGAAGCCCGTCCGGGGTTCCCCTGGCTGTGGGGCGGCGTCGCGGCCGGCTTGGGCCTTGCCGCGTTCCTGGCGCTCACCATCATGGGCATGCAATCGTGGGCCTCGGAAACCGCGCTGGACTGGCTTCAGGCGCTGATGCCGCTCGTCGCCTGCGCCATGATCGTGCAAATGGTCTGGTGGATGCGCCGGCACGGGGCGGGTCTGAAACGCGAACTGGAGGCGGGCATGGAAAGCGCCGCCGATCGCGCCAACTGGCTGGGCATGGCGCTGCTGGCGGCGGTGGCGGTGGGCCGCGAAGGCGCGGAAACGGTGGTGTTCCTCTACGGCGCGGTGGGAAGCGAAACCGGCGCGCGCATCGCGCTGGGCGGCGGCCTGGGTTTTCTGCTCGCCCTGGCAGCCTATTGGCTGCTCTCCCGAGGCAGCCACCTGTTCTCCTGGCGCGCCTTCTTCCGCGTCACCGAGATCCTGCTGCTGCTTCTCGGCGGCGCCTTGCTGGTCGACGGCGCGGAAAAACTGGTCGGCATGGAAGCCCTGCCCGCCCTGGCCGACCCGCTGTGGGACACCTCCGCCTGGTTCGATGACGGCACGCGCCTGGGCGGCCTCGTCGCGGCGTTCAGCGGCTACCGCGCCATGCCGTCCGGGATGGCCTATGCGCTGCTCGCTGCGTACTGGGCATTCGCTTCCGGCATGGTGCTCAAGGTCAAGCCGGTGGGGAGGAAGGCATGAACGTGCTGGCGGAACACGTCTTGCCTCCCCAAGGGGGGTGGCTGGCCCGCGCCGGCCTCGCCATGCGCCGCTATCGTGGCGCCATCATCGCCATGCAATGGGGGGTCGTGCTGGGCTACCTTGTACTGGTGGTCCTGCCGGCTTTTCTGCCCCTGCCGCCGGACCAGGCCCATATCTGGAACAACCTGACCCGCTTCGCGCAGTTCGCGTTCTGGGGCATCTGGTGGCCCTTTGTCATTCTTTCCATGATGGCGCTCGGCCGCATGTGGTGCGGGGTGCTGTGCCCGGAAGGCGCGCTCACCGAATGGGTCTCCCGCTACGGCTTGGGGCGCGGCATCCCGCGCTGGATGAAGTGGGGGGGATGGCCGTTCGTGGCTTTCGTCATGACCACCGTATTCGGCCAGATGACCAGCGTTTACGAATACCCGAAACCCGCCCTGCTGATCCTGGGCGGCTCGACCGTCGCGGCCATTGCCGTGGGGCTCATCTGGGGCCGGGAAAAACGTGTCTGGTGCAGGCATCTTTGCCCGGTATCCGGCGTGTTCGGCCTGCTGGCAAAGGTCGCACCCGTTCATTTCAAGGTCGACCAATCGGCTTGGGACGCGGCGCCCGGCGGCCATCGCACCAGCCGCCAGCATGCCGTCAACTGCGCGCCGTTGATCAACATCCGGCGCATGGAAAGCGCTTCGGCCTGCCACATGTGCGGCCGCTGCGCCGGGGAACGGGACGCCGTGCGGCTGGCACTGCGCTCGCCGAATGCGGAAATCCTGAACAGGAAGGGCACGCCGACAGACAGCGCCGAAGACCTGGCTCTCTGGCCTGCCCGCCTGCTGGTTTTCGGCATGCTGGGCGCCGCGCTCGGCGCGTTCCAGTGGAGCGCGTCGCCCTGGTTCGTGACGGCGAAGCAGGCCGCGGCCGAATGGCTGATCGATCACGCGATCATGTGGCCGCTCAACGAAACCGGGCACTGGTGGCTGCTCACCTACTACCCGGAAGCGAACGACGTCTTCACCTGGCTGGACGGCGGCACGCTGCTCGCCTACATCGCCGCCGAAACACTCATCGTCGGCGGATGGGTGTGGGGCTGGCTCAGGCTGGCCGGCATGCTGACAGGATTGCCCTGGCAGCGGCTCGCCCATACCCTCATTCCCTTCGCCGGTGCCAGCGTTTTCACGGGCTTGAGCATGCTCACCACCTCGCAGTTGTCCGCCGAAGGCATTTCGCTGCGGTGGGCCAACGACGCCCGCATGGCCTTGCTGGCTCTCGCCGTACTGTGGGCTGCGAGCCTGGGGTGGCGCCTGGCGCCCCGACAACGGGCCGCCGCAGCCTTCGGTGTCGCCATGGCCGTATCGCTTCCCATTGCGGCTTGGGCAATGCAGTTCTTCGTTTGGTAATCCGAACGGATCAGGAATTCTGCCTGGTCCTTGCAGGCAGCATCAGCAGAGAGTGGCGGTGGCGCGGGCGCTTGGGAGCTGGGGCGGCAGCGCGGACGGTAGGCATGGGCTATCTTGAACCCCCCGTGCTCCGCCTAATTACTCCGTGCCGGGCTCGATGGCAGGAGCAGCAGCTGGAGCAGTAGCGGCGGCATCGCGCTGACCCTTCAGCTCATCCATCATGCGCTGAAGCATGGCCTCGGCCAGTGCCCGGCGCGCTTCGGGATCGAGCTCCGAGAACATCATGGACATGCAGCGCGGCATCATGTTCTGCATGAAACCCACCCGATCCTCCGCCCTCATTTCCTTGAACACGCTGTCCATCATGGTTTCCATCATGCGTGGCATGTCCTCCGGCGTCATCATGCCGGACATCATTTTCTCCATCATCTTTTTCATCATGCCCATGCCCATCGTCATCGGATTGAATCCGCCGCCTTGCCCAGGCTGGAATTCGCTGCTTTCACTTTTGCTGTCTTGGTCTTTCGGTTCCATGTCGGGTCTCCTGGTGAATGATTCGCGTGATTCATCTTGCTCTACGAGTTCTCAGTCCGAACTTTCTTGGCCAGCAGCCTCGCATTGCTCGCGCCCACGGTCATGGCGACGCTAATCGCCTCGTCGATCTCGGCATCGCTCGCCTGGAGTTCCCGGAGCACGCCAAGGGCGTATTTCGTGCAGAACTCGCAGCTCGCACCCAGCGCCGCCCCGAGACAGATCAGGTGACGGGTCTTCCTGTCCAATGCGCCCTCAGGGCCGTAGACGGCCGAATGAAAGCGGTTGTAGTGTTCGATAATTTCGTCATGATTGTGGGCCATGGTTCACTCCTGTTCTGAATCAGTTGGCGCGGACGAAGATGGCCCCGTAATGATAGGGAGGCAATTCGACCAACGTTTCCAGCTTGTAGCCGGCCGGCTCCACGACCGAGCGGGTCTGTTCCGGCGACATGCGCAGTTCGGTGCTTGGTCCTCGCGGCTGGCCCAGGACGGTCGTCTTTTCGCGCGGCAGGGGATGCCAATTGACGATGGCAAAGCGGCCGTTCGGCTTTAAGGCCACAGCGACTTCCCGGGCCAGCGCCGTCTTGTCCGGTACGCCGTGAAAGGTGTTGGCAATCAGGACATAATCCGCCGGCGCGCCAAGCAGGCGGCGTAGCTCCATGGCGTCTCCGAGCAGCCATTCACAATTCGCCATCCCCTCGCAAGCCGCTTGCGCCTGCTCCAGCATGACCGGATCGAGGTCGAATCCGATGACTCGCCCCGGCCCAACCTGCCGGGCAATGGCGGCGGTGAAATAACCGTATCCGCAGCCCAAGTCGACGACCGTCATTCCGGGCTCGATACCCAATGCCTTGATTACGCCGTCGGGGTCAGGCCATAAGGCATGCCACCAGTTCCTGTCGGGCATCACTGTGGCAGGGAACAATCGGTCTTGAAGTGTCATTGGATAATTCCTTTGCTGTTATTCGAGATCTTTTTCATCTGCTGATATTCCTCGCGGCTGATCTCCCCACGGGCGTAGCGCCGGTCGAGAAGTTCGCGCGCGCTTTCTTCTCTGCTTCCGCGCGTTTCATGGCCGCCACACATGGGCCAGCCGCCGCCTCCTACTCCTCGGAAGAGAAAAATCAGCATCACGATGAGAAAGATCAGTGGAAATATCCACATCCACGGAAACCCGCCCCACGGTCCATAGTTCCACATGATTACGCTACCTCCTTGGTTTTCGCCGCCGCCGAATGGCGCCCCGCCAGTCGGCTGTCTTGATTCCCCTCGCTTGCGACGGGGGCGGGGTGCGCGTCCAGCCAGCGCTTCAGGTCGTGCAGGATATGCAGCAGCTCGGCGTCGGCGAGGCAGTAATAAATGAACGCGCCACGACGCTCGGCGCGAACGAATCCCGCCTCACGCAACACGCGCAAATGGAAGGAGACGTTGGTCTGCCCCAAGCCCGTCGCATTGATGATGTCCGTCACCGGACGGCATTCGAGCCCCAAACCGCAAAGGATGCGAAGGCGGTTCGGCTCTCCCAGCACCTTGAGGGCCGGAATAATCGTCTCTTGATCGTGTTCAGGAAATTTCATGTTTTTATATTAGTCGCTACACATATAAATATCAACACATATTAACATGGGGTCGGAACGGCAAATCGTCAAACTCGTCTTGGCAAGGATCGCCGTAGCGTGGTGGTGGTTAACCCTCGCGTCTGTTGGCCTACCCGCGATGACTGAAGCTCATCCATGGGTAGCGAACGATTAAATGCCATCGCGCTTGCGCTACACCACGACATCGTATTAACATTTTCGCAAATGTCTAAATGAGGTCGTGCATGAACCCATCAAAAGTGATCGTCAGCCCGGTATGCGAGATCACCTGCTTCGAGCAGGAGAAGGTCGCCCGGATCAAGGCGGAATTGGCCAAGGAAGAAGAGCATCTGCCACGTCTGGCGGAGCTGTACAAGCTGCTCGGCAATACGACCCGCCTGAAGATACTCCTGGCGCTCGCCCAAGGCGAACTGTGCGTGTGCGATGTGGCGCACGTCCTGGAGCTCACGGTGGCCGCCACCTCCCATCAACTGAAGCTCTTGCGTGACCAGGGCTGGCTCGCCATGCGCAATGACGGGAAGATGGTCTATTACCGGCTCAGGAGCGAAGGCCTGCTCAAAGCCCTCAAGGGCGACCTCCGCCTCCTGGAGGAGCGGATTGCATGACCGCCAGCCGGGGAACGTTTCCGGCAAGCGCGGCGCCGGCGGAAAACACCCTCATGCTCCGGGTTGAGGGCCTGTGCTGCACGGAGTGCGCGATGTCCGTGGAACAGGCGCTCACGCGCCGCGCGGGCGTCGAGGGGGTCAAGATCCTGTCCGCCGCGGAAAAAGTCGAGGTGCGCTACGACGAGCGCAAGGTGCACCCGGAGGAACTCGCCAGTTCCATCGCCGCCCTCGGTTACAAGGTACGGCCTGCCGAAATCTTTCCCGCCCGCTCTCCGGGCGAACAACGCATATTTTCCACTGAGGTGATCCGGTTCGCCTTTGTGGCCCTGGTGGCGGCTATCGCGCTGCTGGAGATCGGTGGCGAAGCTCTCGGCTGGCTGGACGCCGCCAGGGAAAGGATTCCCCTCCCTGTCCTGTTGGCCGCCATCCTCATCGGCGGCTTCCCGATCTTCAGGCGCGCGGTGTTGGGCGCGCTCAACCGGCAAATCAATGTCGACACGATGATGTCGGTCGGGATTCTCAGCGCCGCCGCCATCGGGCAGTACACGTCCTCGATGCTGATCGTGTTCTTCATGGGCATCGCGCACTTCCTCGAGGAATTCACCACAACCAAGTCGCGCCGGGCCATCCAGGAACTCGTCAGGCTCGCGCCGAGAACGGCCAGGATCAAGCTCGACGGCCGTGAGATCGAGGTCGCGACGGACGCGCTCAAGCCCGGCGACGTCGTCGCCATCCGCCCGGGCGAACAGATCCCCGCCGACGGCATCGTGATCGCGGGAACGAGTTCAGTCAACCAGTCCTCGATCACCGGCGAAAGCATGCCGGTGGACAAGCAGGCGGAAGACCTGGTGTTCGCCGCCACGTTCAACGACGCGGGTTACCTGGAAATGCGGGTGAGCCGCGTCGGCGCGGACACCACCTTCGGCAGGATCGTCAAGCTCGTCGAAGAGGCCGAAGCGGTCAAGGCGCCGGTTCAGAAGTTCGCCGACCGCTTCACCACCTGGTTCCTCCCCACCGCCGTCGGCGTGGCGGTTCTCACCTACCTGATTTCCGGCCAGCTCACCTATGCCATCGCGGTGCTGGTCGCCGCCTGCCCCTGCGCCGTGGGCCTCGCCACACCGCTCTCGGTCATCGCCAGCGTGGGCAGCGGCGCGAAGCGCGGGCTTCTCGTCAAAGGCGGGCTCTATCTGGAGACGCTCGCGCGCGTGGACTGCGTCGTCATGGACAAGACCGGCACGGTCACCTTCGGCAAACCGCGCGTGACCGATGTCGCCCCCTTGAACAACTTGACGGACAGCGAACTCCTAAGCTACGCGGCTTCGCTGGAGAAGCACTCCGAGCATCCCATCGCATCGGCGATTCTCGCCCACGCCGCCGCACGGCAGATCGAGGCGCCCGAACCCGAGCGGTTCGAATACCTGGTTGGACGAGGTCTGCGCGGCATCGTGGTGGGCAGGGCCGTGTTGCTCGGCAACGCGAAATTCCTCGCCGACCAGGGCATCCGCTTGGCCCCGGATGCGGAAAGGGCCGCCGACGCCCTCGGCCGGGATGGCAAATCCGCCTTGTTCTTGACAATCGACGGCGTGGCGGAAGGCGTCATCGCGGTCGCCGATGTGATCCGCGACGAGGTGCCGGCGGCGATCGAAACATTGAAGGCGATGGGCGTGCGCCGGCTGGTCCTCCTGACCGGCGACAACGAACGCGTTGCCGCCGCGATCGCGGGCCGGCTCGGCATCGACGAATACCAGGCGAACCAGCTGCCGCAGGACAAGATCGCCCTCGTGCGGGACTTGCAGCGATCCGGACACGTGGTCGCGATGATCGGCGACGGCGTGAACGACGCGCCGGCGCTTGCCCAGGCGGATGTGGGGATCGCCATGGGCGTGGTGGGCAGCGACGTGGCCCTGGAGGCCGCGCACGTCGCCCTCATGCGCGACGACTGGAGCCAGGTGCCGGCTGCGCTGCGGGTGGGCCGCCGCACCTATCGGGTGATCCGCCAGAACATCGTCCTCGGCATCGCGTGGGACGTCGTGACCATGGGGCTCGCCTCCGTCGGCGTGCTGACGCCAGTCATGGCCGCGGCGACGGAGGCGCTCCCGGACGTGCTTGTGTCCTTCAATTCCGCAAGACTGCTCAAGGGGCCCGCTGGCAAGGCGGGCGTTCAACAAACGTAACGGCCGGGGCCGGTCGATCAAAGGAGAAGCCATCATGGCAAAGACACACCCAGGCAAACGTTCCGACCCAAGCGCGACTTCCGCACCGGCGAAGCGAAACCGGCTTTGGGCTATCGGGCTGGTCAGCGCGGCGGTCATCGGCACCGGCCTGGCGGCCGACGGGTCGCTCTTCGGCGGCCTGCCGGACATGCTTGGAGCCAACCAGCGGGCGTTGCCCACTGGCGCGCTTCAGGTGGAGGACGTAACGGCCGACCCGAAAGGCTACCGGGGGACGATCCTGGTGCGGGGCGTCATGGCCGTGGCGCCGCCCGATCAGCCCGGCATGTTCGCCATGATCGACTCGCGCGAAGCGCGCGTGTGCCGGGACCTTCACTGCGCGAAGAACTATCTGCCCGTCAAGACCCGCGGCTTTCCGCCCAAGCCCTGGGACGAGCTGAACGTGCGGGGCAAGATCGTCAAGGGCGAACGCTTCGACTACCTCGACGCCGAGCGCATCGAGAATCTCGGCTCCATCAAGAAGTGAGACGGCGATGAATCTTTTCAAACTGGTTTGGCGCAACCTGCTGCGCCGCAAAGGACGTTTCGTCTTCACCCTCGGCGGTGTAGCCATCGGCATGGCGGCCTTCGTCAGCCTGCTGACCATCGGCCAGGGGCTCGACCGCGAAATCAAGAAACAGGCGCAGGGACTGGGCGCGAACCTCGTGGTCACCCCGAAGGGCTGGTGCGCCTACGAGCAGATTTCCGTGCTCACCGGGGAGCAGCTCCCCGAAGCGATCCCCATGTCCGAGCTCGACAAGATTCGGGCCGTGCCGGGGGTGAAGGTGGCGGTTCCCTATCTCAACGAGAAGACCGCCTTTCGCAATCGTCCGGTGCCTCTGATCGGCATCCTGCCCGCCGAGATGCGGGCGCTGCAGAAATGGGAGCTTGCTGCGGGTCGCTACTTCGACCATCCGGCCGAGCCGGCGGTGGTGGTGGGCGCCGCCATCGCCAAACAGTTCCAGCTCAAGCCGGGCGACAGGTTCACGGTGCGCGGACAACCCCTGCCCGTCATCGGCGTGCTGCGCGAGGCCGGCAACAAGGACGACGTCGCGAGTTTCGCGCCGCTGCCGGTGGTGCAGAAGCTCTACGAGGTCGAGGGTAAGGTATCTTTCGCGGCCGTTCAGGTCGACGACCTGCAACAGGTCGACGCGGTGAGCCTGCGCATCCAGGAGAAGGCCAACGTCGCCGTGGTGACCGACAAGCAGCTCCTGTCCTCGATCCTTTCCATCGTCGGCACGGTGAGCGGCGCGATGCAGGCCGTAGCCGCAGTGGGCGTGCTGGCCGCGGCCTTCGGCATCGTCAACACCTTGCTGACCGCCGTGTACGAACGTCGGCGCGAGATCGGGATCATGCAGGCCGTTGGCGGCACGCGCCGCACACTGTTCGGCGCATTCCTGCTGGAATCCGGGCTGTATGGCCTGATCGGCGGGGTGCTGGGGCTCATGATCGGGATGCTCGGCGCCTATGTGTTGGGGCCCTACCTGACCGACAACGCCTTCACGGCGTCCTTGCGCCAGTCGCCCGTGCCCAGCCTCGATGCCTCGACCATCCTGTTGACCTTTGGTTTGTCGATCGGCCTTGCGCTGGTGGCCGGGCTGTATCCGGCCTATCGCGCGGCAAAACTGACCCCAGTGGAGGCCATGCGTTATGCCTGAGACAATGATTCGTATCGAAAACGTGACCAAGGTCTACGGCTCCGGCGAAGCCGCCGCCGCGGCGCTGGCGGGAATCAGCCTCGACGTGGAGCGCGGCGCCTGGGTGGCCATCATGGGCCCCTCGGGGCACGGCAAGAGCACGCTGCTGCAGATCATGGGCGGGCTCGACCGGCCCACGAGCGGCCAGGTTCATCTGGACGGCGCCGAACTCACCCGCCTCGGCCCGACCGAACTCGCGCATACCCGCGCCCGGTCGATCGGTTTCGTCTTCCAGTCCTTCAATCTGCTGGCGCATCTGACGGCGCTGGAGAACATCGAGCTTGCCCTCTGGTTCGGCGGCAAGGGGCACGGCGACGCGCATGCCCGCGCCATGTCGCTGCTCGAATCGATGGGATTGAAGGAGAAGGCGCACATGCTCCCGGGCACCCTCTCCGGCGGCCAGCAGCAGCGGGTGGCGGTGGCGCGGGCGCTGGCCAACGATCCCGACATTCTGCTGATGGACGAGCCCACCGGCAATCTCGACTCGGCTTTCGAGGCCGACCTGCTGAACCTGCTCAAGCGCCTCCATGAACAGGGCCGAACCCTCGTCATGGTCACCCACAACCCGGCCGTGGCCGGCCACGCGCAGCGCCTGGTCCGCGTCAAGGACGGGCGCATCGAGGAGGACCGCGGCAATGGCGCCTGAGCGGAACCTGCTGCTCGCGCTGGCGGCGATTGCGGTGTTGGGCGCGGTCATCGCTTCCTATGCGCTCGCGCAACGTCCGGCCGCGCCCGACGCCACGTTCACGACGCTCGATGGTCGTCAGCTCCGGCTGGCGGACTTGCGGGGCAAGACCGTGATGGTGATGTTCTGGGCCACGAGCTGCCCCATTTGCAAAGGCGAGATGCCCGATCTCGTCGAGACCTACCGCACGTACCAGCCCCGCGGTTTCGAACTGATCGCCGTGGCCATGGCCTACGACTCCCCGGAACAGGTGAGGAACTTCGCGAAAAGCGGTGGGTTGCCGTTCCCTGTCGTCCTGGACACGGGAGGAGAACTCGCTCGCGCATTCGACGACACCAAGGTGGTTCCCACCACCTTTCTCATCGACGGGAGCGGGAAATTCGTTTCGCGGACGCTGGGGGCGATCGATTTCGCCAAACTGCGCCAGTATCTCGATGCGTCGCTTGGCGCCTGACTCGAACAAGGGAAGGAAGCAACATGATCAAGCTGAAACACGCCGCGCTCGTGGCGATCCAAATCCTCGCGCTTCAGGCAGGTGTCGCGTCGGCCGCCGAAGAGCCGCTTCCGCCTAACCAGGCGTTCAAGCTCAAAGTTTCCCTCCGGAGCCCCACCACTGTCATCGCGGAATTCACGCCGGCAAAGGGCCATTATCTGTACAAGAACAAGACCTTCTTTGCCCTGAAAAATTCGAGCGGCGTGCTCATCAGGGAAGTTCGGCTGCCGCCCGGCGAAGTCAAGAACGATCCGTTCTTCGGCACGATGGAGACCTACAAGAAACCCTTCGCGGTCGAGATCGTCCTGGACCGCACGCCGAAAGCAAAACGCCTTACGCTGCTTGCGAACTACCAGGGATGCAACGAAAAGATCGGGGTCTGCTACCCGCCGCAACAGAAGTCTTTCGAATTGACCTTGCCATAGCGTGCGTTGTCGGCTGTGTTTACCCGTCAATTTTGTTTTGAACTGTATGCACACATGCATTACCATGCACGTATGCATACAGTTCAAGTAAAACCACAGGAAATATTCCAGGCGCTCGCCGACCCGACCAGAATCCGGATCATCCGGCTGTTGGCCGAGACAGACGAGGAGGCTTGTCTTTGCGAGTTGGTGGACAGTCTTCTGGAGCCCCAGTACAAGCTCTCGCGCCACGTCAAGGTGCTGCGACAAGCCGGTTTGCTGTCGGCGGTAAAGGAAGGCCGCTGGGTCTATCACCGGCTGGTTGAGGGCATCCCCTATCTCGACCGGTTGCATGAGGCGCTCAAGGCGCTGCCGGACGTCGACGGGTGCTTTGCTCGCGATGCCGAGCGCTTCCGCCAGCGAATGTGCCTGCGGGAAGGCGGCCGCTGCCGCATCGGCATCCAGACGCCTGAACTGGCGGCGGGAGGCGAGTGATGGCGTGTTCGTGTTCCGCGTCTGTATCCGCGCCTGGGGTGGCAATGCCGCCGCCGTGGAAGAATCCGCAGGTCGTGACGTCGTCCACTGCCGGTGTTCTGCTCGCGCTGGGCTTTGTGGGAAGCTACCTGGGGCTGCCCCACGCCGCCTCGGTCCTGTTATATGTGGCCGCGGTCATCGTTGGCGGATATTACTTCGGCCGGGAGGCGTTCGGGGACCTGATCAAGGAGCGCGAGATCGGTATCGAACTGCTGATGTCCGTCGCGGCGCTCGTCGCCGGGGTGATGGGACAGTGGCTGGAGGCCGCCACGCTGGTATTCCTTTATTCCATCTCCGAGGCGGCGGAAGGCTACACCGCCGAGCGGACGCGACACGCGGTCCGGGCGCTGATGGACCTGGCGCCGAAGACCGCCCTCGTGCGCCGGGGCGGCCAGGAGTCGCGCATACCCGTCGAGCAGTTGCGGGTGGAAGATATCTTCATCGTCCTGCCCGGGGAATCGGTTGCCACCGATGGCGACGTGATCGACGGCCATTCCGCGGTCAACCAGGCGCCGGTGACGGGAGAATCCGTTCCCGTGGAGAAGTCCACGGGTGGCAAGGTCTTCGCCGCCAGCATCAATGGCGAAGGCGCACTGACGGTGCGCGCGACCAAGGCGTTCGCGGACAACACCCTGTCCCGCATCATCCATCTGGTGGAGGCGGCGCAGGCCAGCAAGGGCCGCAGCCAGCGCTTCATCGAGCGCTTCGGCAGGCGTTACAGCCCCGCCGTCCTGGCGGTCGGCGTGCTGATCGCCCTCCTGCCGCCGCTGTTCGGCTTGTCCTGGGCGGAATGGCTGACCCGCGCCACCGTTTTCGTCGTGGCCGCGGCGCCTTGCGCCCTGGTGATCTCGATCCCCATCACCCTGGTCGCGGCCCTGGGCACCGCGGGCCGCAACGGCCTGCTCATCAAGGGCGGCGTCCATCTGGAAAACCTGGCCCGGGTGAAAGTCGTGGCGCTCGACAAGACCGGCACCCTCACGATAGGCCGTCCGGAGGTCACGGACGTGCTCGTGTTCTGGGGACACGGCGAGCGCGAGGCGCTGGAGACCGCGGCGGCCCTGGAATCCCGCTCGCAGCATCCCCTGGCCCAAGCCATCGTGCGACGCGCCCAGGCAGCCGGCCTCGAACCGGCGCCCGCCGGGAACTTCCGCTCCCGTACCGGCGCGGGTGCCCAGGGATGGGTGGGCGGACGGGAGTTCTATATTGGAAGTCCCAGACTGTTCGCCGACCTGGCTGTTCCGGTTGCCGAAGTGATGGATAAGGTTCAGCACCTGCAAAGTCAGGGCAAGACCGTGGTGATGCTCGGGACCCATTCTTCAATCCAGGCGTTGTTCGCCATCAGCGATCCCTTGCGCCCCGAGGCGGCGGACGCCATCGCTGAGCTGAAGCGCGCCGGGATCGAGCGGGTGGTCATGCTGACCGGCGACAATCCCCTGGCCGCCGCCGCCATTGCCGAACAGGTGGGCGTCGACGAGGTGCATGCCGAGCTGTCTCCCGAGGACAAGACGCGCAAGGTCGCCGAACTGGAAGCCCGGTACGGCAAGGTGTTGATGGTGGGCGACGGGGTGAACGACGCACCCGCGCTCGCCGCCGCCCACGTAGGCGTCGCCATGGGGGCCGCCGGCACCGATGTCGCCCTGGAGACGGCGGATGTGGCACTCATGAGCGACAACTTATCGCGCCTGCCCTACCTCATTCGCTTCAGCCGCCGCACCTGGGGCGTGGTGCTGCAAAACCTGGCGCTTTCCGTGGTGGTGATCGGCTCGCTCATCGCCGGGGCGGTGACGGGTTACTTCACGCTTCCCATCGCCGTCATCGCGCACGAGATCAGCGAGTTCGTGGTGATCGCGAGCGGGCTGCGCATGCTCAAAACGTAAAAATCCTGCTCTCTGCTAACATTTTTATATTCAAACGAAGGAGTACCAACATGAGCACTCAATACGGTTTCGGCAAGACGGTGGCGTCTTCTTTCGATGCGGCGGTCGAGAAGGTCACCCAGGAACTGCAAAAGGAAGGTTTCGGCATCCTGACGGATATCGACGTGGCGGCGACCCTGAAAAAGAAACTCAATCAGGACATGCCGCCCTACCGCATCCTCGGGGCATGCAACCCGCCGCTGGCGCACCGGGCGCTGGAAGCGGAGCCGTCGATCGGCCTGCTGCTGCCGTGCAACGTGGTGGTGCGCCAGGACGATGCAGGCAAAGTACAGGTGGAATTCATGGACCCCAATGCGGTGCTGGATCTGGTGAACAAGCCGGAGGTACATCGATTGGCCGGCGAGGTTCGGCAAAAGCTGGAGCGGGTCATGCAGGCCCTGTAACCCTCCATGGGTGAAGACATCATGCAAATAGGCAAATGGGCTTCGATCCTGGCGCTGGGCACAGCCGTTGCGACCTGCCTGGCTGCCCCGATTGCGGCATCCGCAGGCGAGCTTGCTTCCAGCGAACGGACGATTCTGGCTGACGGGATGGGGATGATGGGCGGGATGGGCATGCACCGGAACATGATGCAACAGATGATGGGGGGCGTGCTGCCTCCCGGGATAGATCCTGCCCGCCTGCCCGAGTCCGATTCGTCAGGGGCGCACCTGCTCAAGCAATTCTGCATGCAATGTCATAACCTGCCCGGCCCCGGTATGCATACCGCCTCGGAATGGCCCCATGTGCTCGGCCGGATGAACATGCGCATGCAGATGATGGGTGGAATGATGGGCTTTGTGGCGCCCGATCCGGTGCAGTTGAAGATCCTGCTCGGGTATTTGCAGCGGCATGCCCAGAAGCCGATCGATGCGGCAACCTACCCGGATCTGGACACGCCTCCGGGCCGGGCCTTCAGCACGACCTGTATGCAGTGCCACGCCCTGCCGGATCCAAAGCAGCACACCGCTCAGGAGTGGCCGGCAGTCGTGGCCCGCATGCACGGCAACATGGCCGCCATGGGGAAAAACATCCCGGACGAGACGACGACCGATGAGATTGTCGAGTTCTTGCAGCGACACGGCGCGGCCCAAAAATAGCGTGTGCGGCGGCGAGACTAACCTTTGGAGATCAGCATGATGTGGGAATACGGCATGGGTTGGGGATGGGGGTGGTTTGGCATGGCTCTGTTCTGGCTGGTGCCGATACTGCTCATCGCGATGGTGCTCAAATATTTTTTCGGGGGCGGTATCCGTCCGAACCCGGGTACTCGCGATGACAGGCAAGGGGCGCTGGACGTGCTGGAAGAAAGATATGCTCGGGGAGAAATCGATCGCGAGGAGTTTCTCAAGAAGCGCGACGACTTGAAGCGTGGTTAGGTGCCCACGCTTGCGTGGGCGTTATGCGTCATCTTCACTGAAGGAGAAACAGCATGAAAAAGATCGTGTTGGCAGGACTGACCGTGCTTTCGCTCTCGACCCCTGCGGCTTTTGCGCAGCAAGGCTATTACCCTTGCCAGGGCTATGGGTGCGGCATGATGATGGGCCCCGGAATGATGGGGCCGGGCATGATGGGCCCCGGAATGATGGGGCCGGGCATGATGGGCCCCGGAATGATGGGGCCGGGCATGATGGGCCCCGGAATGATGGGCGGCTACGGCATGGGCCCCGGAATGATGGGCGGCTATGGCATGGGCCCCGGAATGATGGGCGGCATGATGGGTCCTGGGATGATGGGGGGCTACGGATATGGGGAGTCATATGCCGGGATACCCGGCCTGACGAAGGAACAGGCTGAAAAGATCGACAAGATTCGCGACGATCTCGCCAAAAAAGAAGCACCCCTGATGCAGCAGATGTTTGAGGAAAATCGAAAGCTGCAAGACATGTATTCCTCCGGCGCGGACCCCTCCGCGCTCGATCAGGCGTACAGGAAAACCACCGACCTCCAGCGTCAGGTCTTCAACGCCAGGGCCGATGCGCAGAAACGGATGAACGCCGTTCTGACCAAGGAACAGCGGGAAAGGATACAGCGCATGCAGCGCGGCTACGGTTACGGCCACGACATGTGGGATTGGGATTAAGCCAGGGCGCCTTG
>JAJZPR010000031.1 GCA_021847835.1 Pseudomonadota bacterium | reverse complement strand
GAACCCATCGGCTATATCCCGCCCGCCGAAGCTGAGGCAAACTACTACCGGCAACTCGCCGAAGAACGTGCCCGGGAAACCGAGCTAACTTAAACCAAACAGCCTCCATGAAACCCGGGGCGATTCAAACCATTCATCAAATGTACGATCTTTGTGGAGTTCTGGGAATGTTTGTTGCGCTTGCTCAAAAAACGATTCTGCCTCTTTGCGTGTTACGCCGTTTCTAGTGCCAACAAGTTTTGAAAGGAGTGCTAATTGGCTACCAAATATGAGATTTGCAATGCTGTTGAATTCAAGTTCAATACGTGTTGTGGCAAGTGCGCGAAGCAGAACGGAGGTTTTTTCTACATCCGTTTTCAGGCCAGACGTTTGAATTATTTTTTCAATTGCTTGTTCTCTCTCAAGCACAGTAGCAGATATTGGGTGTTTCATTATCTCTATGAGAGACAACGGCGGGGGTTGTATCTCTCCCCCATCTTGCGGGCGTTCGAAGGAAACACCATCCTTACTTGCCCTGGTAATGCCAGCGATTTTTCGATCAATGGCAGGCTTGAACAAGAGAAGGGCGACAAACCCAAGGATGAGGGCTACGGCGGGCCAAATGAGAAAGTCGGGCATATATGTATGGCTAACGTTGGAGATGAGCACCTTTCGACCCGAAGGGCGAAAGTGTGCTCGGTCGACCTGTTGGACGGGAGAGATGTCGGTGATGAACTGCGTTGTCTATTGCGCCAGCCATGCCAGCCCCCCAATGAAACACAACACAATTTAATGAACCGAAGTGTTTTTACAGAGCGTGTGTATCAACGCTTGCGTTATCCACCGCTCTTAAAAACACTTCGCTAATTATCATTTTTTCGCCGTTTTATCCATGGACTTTTCATGCCATGCAGCGCTTCAGTGCGCTTTCTTTCAAACGGAGACAGCTCTCTCGACCAACTATTAATTAAGGGACTTAGTACGTAGTACTTTTTCCTACATATAGTACACAGGACTGCATATAGTCCTTTCCACTGTCTCATCACCGCACGATCCTTTTCATCAGGCCGAGGCGTTTGACGTACTCTTCGGGCGCGAACCACAGCTTCTTGCTTGCGTCCCATCGGCCGCCGATCGCCTTGACCTGGCGCTGCAGGTCGCGCTCGGAATAGTGGATGCGCAGGGGAACGATGGGCGTGGTTGCGATTTTGGGCGGCTGCGGCGATTTCGTCGGCGCGGGCTGCGCGGGGAACCAGTCTTCTTCCGCGATGATGAGTTCCACGGTCTTGTAGCGCTTGCCCTTCTCCGGGTCGTAGCGGTAGCGCACGCTGACGAGCCGGTCTCCGTAACGGGCGACGAGTTTTTGCGTGCCGGGCTCGCCGGGTTTGCGGACTGTGCGGATGCGCATGGCCGTCAGGCTCCATGGAACAGGCGCGCATCGTGATTTCGGAGTATTGCGGGTTGCCTTGCCGGGCGATGACGGGCTTGAACGGCGCCAAGTGCCCCGAGTCTGCGCGAATGCATTGCATTTTGCATGCTTGCCTCCCCTTTGCTTGCTGGTTTGTTTTTTTCCGCAAGGCCGGCTCGCGTGCGTGGCGCGGGCCGTTGTTTTCGGAACTCTATGCGAGGGCTTGCCGGGCTGTCAAGCCGGTCGGGGGCGGGATTGGTGCCGCTTATCTGACTCGAACAGATGACCTACCGCTTACAAGGCGGTTGCTCTACCAACTGAGCTAAAGCGGCATGCGGGTGCGAATTTTACGCGAAAGCCGCGCGCTTCGCGTCACTTCACGACTTTGAGCTGGGGCCTGCCCTTGGGCGGCTCGGGCGGCCGGTCTTCGGGCGGTTGCGGCGCAGATGCACCGGGCTCTTCCGCATTGGCTTCCTGGAGTTCGAAGTGCATGCCCTGCCCGTTCTCGCGCGCGAAGATGGCGGCGACGCGGTTGATGGGCACGGCGATTTCCTGCGACACGCCGGAGAAGCGTGCGGAGAACAGGATCCAGTCGTTGTCGATGGCGAGGTCGCGCACGGCGCCGGCGCCGACATTCAGCACGATCTGGCCGTCCTTGACGTAGCCGGCCGGCACCCGGGTATGCTCGTCCACCTGCACCAGGATGTGGGGGGTAAAGCCCGCATCGTTGCACCATTCGTAGATGGCGCGGATGAGGTAGGGACGGGTGGAGAGCATGGGCCGGCCTGTTTCCTTACTTGCGCATGGCCTTTTCGGTCGGCGTCATGGCGTCGATGAAGGCCGGGCGCGAGAACAGGCGCTCGCGATACTTGAGCACCGCGGCGGCCTGCTTGGGCAGGTGGATGTCGTAATGTTCCAGGCGCCACAGCAGGGGCGCGATCGCCACGTCAAGCATGGAGAACTCGTCGTTCATCAGGTATTTCTGCTTCTCCAGAATGGGCGTGAGCTGGGTCAGGCTGTCGCGGATGGCGAGGCGCGCGGCCTCGGCAGCCTGCTTGCTGCCGTGCTCGATGGCGTTGACCTGCACGAACAGGTCGTTTTCGAAGTTGTGTAGCACCAGGCGGGCGCGGGCGCGCATGACGGGATCCGGCGGCATCAGCTGCGGGTGGGGGAAGCGCTCGTCGATGTACTCGTTGATGATGTTGGCCTCGTACAGCACGAGATCGCGTTCGACCAGCACCGGCACCTTGCCGTAGGGATTGATCACCGCCAGATCCTCGGCCTTGTTGTGCAGATCGACATCGATGACCTCGAAATCCATGTCTTTCTCGTAAAGCACGATGCGGCAGCGGTGGCTGTAGGGATCGGTGGTCCCAGAGTAGAGTCTCATCATGGGTTGGATTCCTGTTTCTTATACGGCTTTAATAATGGCGAAAGCCGGACTGATGTCCGGCCTGGAAAAAATTCCGGCGGCTGGCCCCCTCACCCCGCCCTCTCCCGCCGGGGGAGAGGGGAACGGAGGGCCGCTGCGCGGCGCTGGGCTTAATGCACGTCTTTCCAGAATTCCTTCTTGAGATAATAGGCAATCACGAAAAACACCGCCAGGAAGCCCAGCACCATCAGGCCGGTCTGCATGCGCTTGACCTTGACCGGCTCGGCCATCCACGCCAGGTAGTTCACCAGGTCGCCGGTCATGGCGTCGTACTGGGCCGGCGTCACGCTGCCCGGCTTGACCAGCTCGAAGCGCTCGAACACTTCGTGTTCATTGCCGTCGTGATCCTTGATCTTCTTGAAGTGCGCGATCTGCTCGCCCTGCAGGGAAGCCAGCACGTGCGGCATGCCCACCTTGTCGAAGGCGATGTTGTTCCAGCCGGTGGGGCGGGATTCGTCGCGGTAGAAGCTGCGCAGGTAGGTGTACAGCCAGTCCGGGCTGCGCGAACGCGCGATCACCGACAGGTCGGGCGGCGCGGCGCCGAACCAGACCTTGGCGTCCTTGTAGTTCATGGCCACGGTCATGGTTTCGCCGGGTTTTTCGGTGGCGAACAGCAGGTTGTCCTTGATCTGTTCTTCGGTCAGGCCGAGGTCCTGCAGGCGCGAGTAGCGCATGTAGCTGGCGGAATGGCAGTTCAGGCAGTAGTTGACGAACATTTTCGCGCCGCGCTGCAGCGAGGCCTTGTCCGACAGGTTGACCGGCGCCTTGTCCAGGTGAACCTGGGCGCCGCCGGCTGCGGCGGCCGCCAGGGGCGCGAAAGCCAGCAGGGTGAAAAGTTGTTTGAAGAGTTTCATTAGCCAGTCACCCTTTCCGGTTCGGGTTTGGTTTTGTCAATCTTGGTATACCAGGGCATGAGCAGGAAGAACGCGAAGTACACCACGGAGAGGCCGCGCGCGATCCAGGTATACAGCGGGGTCGCCGGCAGGATGCCGAGCCAGCCCAGGCCGATGAAGGAGATCACGAAGGCGGCCAGGAACCATTTGTAGATCGGGCCGCGATAGCGGATCGACTTGACCGGGCTCCTGTCGAGCCAGGGCAGCGCGAAGAAGATCAGCACGGCCACGCCCATCAGCAGCACGCCGGGGAACTGCGAGCCCAGCAGCGGCGGCACCGCGCGCAGGATGGCGTAGTACGGGGTGAAGTACCACACCGGCGCGATGTGCTCGGGCGTCTTCAGCGGGTCGGCCGGGATGAAGTTGTTGGCTTCCAGGAAATAGCCGCCCATCTCCGGCGCGAAGAACACGATGGCCGAGAACACGATCAGGAACACGACCACGCCGAGGATGTCCTTCACGGTGTAGTAGGGATGGAAGGGAATGCCGTCCAGGGGCTTGCCGTTCTCGTCCTTCTTCTTCTTGATCTCGACGCCGTCGGGGTTGTTGGAGCCGACTTCGTGCAGCGCCACCAGGTGCGCGGCCACCAGCGCCAGCAGCACCAGCGGCACGGCGATGACGTGGAAGGAGAAGAAGCGGTTCAGGGTCGCGTCGCCCACCACGTAGTCGCCGCGGATCCACAGCGACAGGTCCTCGCCGATGAAGGGCACGGCGGCGAACAGGTTGATGATGACCTGCGCCCCCCAGTAGGACATCTGGCCCCAGGGCAGCAGGTAGCCCATGAAGGCCTCGGCCATCAGCGCCAGGTAGATGATGACGCCGAAGATCCAGATCAGCTCGCGCGGCTTGCGGTAGGAGCCGTAGATCATGCCGCGGAACATGTGCAGGTAGACCACCACGAAGAACGCCGAGGCGCCGGTGGAATGCAGGTAGCGGATCAGCCAGCCCCAGTCCACGTCGCGCATGATGTATTCGACCGAGGCGAAGGCCACGGGCACGCCGGCCGCGTTGAGCGAACCGTCGGGCTTGTAGTGCATGACCAGGAAAATGCCGGTCACGATCTGCAGCACCAGCACCAGCAGCGCCAGCGAGCCGAAGAAGTACCAGAAGTTGAAGTTCTTGGGCGCGTAGTATTCGGACAGGTGCGCCTTCCAGGTGGCGGTCAGCGGGAAGCGCTCGTCAACCCAGCCGAGGAGTTTTTGCATGGCATTCATTTATCAGGCTCCCGCGCTTTCGGTTTTGCTGTCGACACCCACGAGCAGCAGGCTGTCGCTGACATATTTGTGCGGCGGGATCTCCAGGTTGGTCGGAGCCGGCACGCCCTTGTACACGCGCGCGGCCAGGTCGAAACGCGAACCGTGGCAGGGGCAGAAGAAGCCGCCGGGCCAGTCCGCGCCCATGTCGGCGGCGCCGATTTCCTTGCGGTAGGTGGGCGAGCAGCCCAGGTGGGTGCAGATGCCGACCGCGACCAGATACTGCTCCTTGATGGAGCGGGTGGGATTCTTGCAGTACTCCGGCTGCTGCGGCATGTCGGACTTCGGATCAGCCAATTGGCCATCGTGCTTGCCGAGCAGATCCAGCATCTCCTTGGTGCGGTGCACGATCCACACCGGCTTGCCGCGCCATTCCACGGCGATGATCGCGCCCGGCTCGATCTTGCTGATATCCACTTCGACCGGCGCGCCGGCCGCCTTGGCGCGCGCGCTGGGAAGCATGCTTGCGATGAACGGCCAGGCCACGGCGGCAGCGCCGACAGTGCCTATGGCCGTAGTCGCGGCGACCAGAAACTTGCGCCTCTTTCGATCCACTTCTTGTTGGCTCATCAGTTCAACCCGATTCAGGTAGGTTTAAAAATTCCGTTATTCTAACTAAATTCCCGCCTGCACTGGAAGCGCGGGCACGCCATAAATTCAACTCCGGGTGGGTATAATTCCTTCATTCTCCTTTGAATCGTGGGAAGTTATGCGCAAATACTGGCTGCTGTTTGCCCAGGCAGTGACCATCGCCCTGGCCGTACTGTTCGTCGTGATGCTGTTCAAGCCCGACCTGCTGCGCTGGCGGCAGCCCGCGGCCGTCGACGGCCTGACCATAAGCCAGGTTGAAAACCGCGCCGCAGGTGGTTCTCCCGACTCCTTCGCCGAGGCCGCCCAGCGTGCCATTCCGGCAGTGGTCAACGTTTTCACCAAAAAGGAAGTGCGCGGGCCGCGCAATCCGCTCATGGACGATCCGGTATTCCGGCACTTCTTCGGCGAGCGCTTCGACCCGCGTCCGCAGGAGGTTTCCAACCTGGGTTCGGGCGTCATCGTCAGCGCCAACGGTTACATCCTCACCAACCATCATGTCGTGGAAGGCGCGGACGAAATCCAGATAGCGTTTTCCGATAACCGCACCCTGCCGGCCAAGGTGGTGGGCAGTGACCCGGAAACCGATCTCGCCGTTTTGAAGATCAATGCCAGCAATCTGCCCGCCATCACCCTCGCCCAGCCCGACAGCCTGCGCGTGGGCGACTGGGTGCTGGCAGTGGGCAACCCCTTCGGCGTGGGGCAGACCGTGACGCTGGGCATCGTCAGCGCGCTGGGACGCACGCACCTGGGCATCAACACCTTCGAGAATTTCATCCAGACCGATGCCGCCATTAATCCCGGCAACTCAGGGGGGGCGCTGGTGGACGCCACCGGCAACCTGGTCGGCATCAACAGCGCGATCTACTCGCGCACCGGCGGTTCGCAGGGCATCGGTTTCGCCATCCCGGTAAGCCTGGCCAGGCAGGTGATGGAACAGATCATCCGCGAAGGCAGCGTGACCCGCGGCTGGGTGGGCATAGAGGTGCAGGACCTGTCGCCCGAACTGATGGAGTCCTTCGGCCTGAAAACCGGCGAAGGCGCGCTGATCGCCGGCGTTCTGAAAAGCGGCCCGGCCGACCGCGCCGGCATCAAGCCCGGCGACGTGCTGACGGCGGTCAACGGCAAGCGGGTAACCGATTCCTCCACTCTGCTCAACCTGATCGCGGGACTGAAACCGGGCGAAACCGCGCGGCTGGCGATCGCACGCAAGAACAGCAGCATGGAATTCAGCGTGCAGGTGGCGCGCCGGCCGCCGCAGCTTGCCCTGCAGCCCCAGGAGGAAATCAACTAGGGGTCAGGGGTCAGGGGTCAGGGGTCAGGGGTCAGGAAGAGTTATAGCCGCCTCACTCCCCGCGCCCCAGCGCCCGCCGATAGGCAAGCACCTGCGTGGGATAGCTGAACGGGTCCCTGCCCATGGCCGGTGAGTACCACTGCAGGGCCTCTCTCGCACGCGCGCTCAGGCCGGCATCGTCCAGCCTGAGCGTCGTCATGATCAAAACCGCCGAGGGCGAGGCCGTCGGGCCGTCGGCCAGCACGGGTTCCGGCCGCACGGTCGCGAGCAGCGCCTGTTTTTCCCTGTGCCAGCCTTGCGTGCCGGCAAACTGGCGCCATGCCGCCTGCGTCAGTTTCAGCGCTTCCCTGCGCGCCTCCTCGACACCGGCGGCCTCGGCGTAGTCAAGCAGTCCTCTAGCCACGAAGGCGTAATCCTCGAGTTCGGCGCCGGACAGTTTTTTGCCTTTCGCCATGGATTTGTACAGGCCGTCCGAGGTCATCATCTGTTCGCGAATGAACCGGTAGGCACCGGCTGCGGCCCCCCGGTAGCGCGGATCGGCGCGCATGGCCGCGGCAAGCGCCGACAGCGCCAGGCCGTTCAGGCCGGCGTTGCGCTTGTCGTCCTTCGGCAAGGCCCGGTTCTTGCGCGCCTGGCTGAGCTTGCCCTCGGCAGACCGCAATAGCAGTTCCTCTGCCTTGTTCGGCGCCACCCATTCCGCCGGCAGATAGCCCAGCTCGAAGGGCGCCGCCGCATCCAGTTTCCACACCCGGCGCGCGGCGGCAAATTCGGCATCGTTCAGAAGCCGCTTGAGTTCCTCCCGGCCCCACAGGTAATGCGCGCCTTCCCTGCCCTGCTCGTCCACCGCCGAGGTGCTGGCGCGGAAACCGCCCTCGGGAGCGGCCAGCACATCCAGCATGAAATCCGCCGCGCGCAGCCCTGCGGCCCGATAGCGCGGCTCCTTCAGCACCCGCGCCGCGCGCAGGTAGAGCAGCGCGAGCTGGGCGTTGTCGTAGAGCATTTTTTCGAAGTGCGGCGTCTCCCAGCCGGGGTCGGTGGTGTAGCGAAAGAAACCGCCGTTGACATGGTCCATCAAGCCGCGCGCGGCCATCTGATCCAGGGTCAGCCGCAGGAAAGCCTCCAGCTTCGCGTCCGCTTTGGCGGCCTGAAGCTCGAGCGCGAGCATCAACTGCGGCGCCATGGGGAACTTGCTGACTTCGCCGAAACCGCCGCGCAAATCGTCCATCTCTGCGCGCAACTGCTGCAGAAAACCGTTCTCCCAGCGGGCGAGCTGGGCCGCATCGAGGGTCTGGCGCTGCAATGCCACAGTCTCCCTGGGCGCGGCCCCCTGCGCCAGCTTTTTCACGCCCGCGCTGTCGGCTTTCCAGCGCTCGGCGAGCCGCGCCGCAACCTTCCTGAAATCCTCGGGCGGCGCATACAGCACGGCATAGGCCGGGTAGCCTTCCGGCGTGACGAAGGCATTGAGCGGCCAGCCGGAAACTTTCAAGAGCCTGGCGGAAAAATCCTGCAAGGCATCGTCCAGTCCGGTGTTGAGCTCGCGGTCGACCTTGACCGGGATGAATTCGCGGTTGAGCAGTTCGGCGATTTCCCGGTTCTTGTAGGACTCGCGCTGCATGACGTGGCACCAGTGGCAGGCGTAGTAGCCAACCGACACGAACAGCAGCTTGTTCTCGCGCTTCGCGCGCGCCACGGTGTCCGCGTTCCACTCCTGCCAGGCCACCGGATCCGCGCCGTGCAGAGCGAGGTAGGGCGAAGGGTGATCGGCAAGCCGGTTTGCCAGCTTCGCGGGTTCCGCCTGGACTGCGCCGACGCAAAACAACAGACACAGCCAGGCTACAAGCTGTTGCGCCACTCCTGATCCTCCGCGTCGAACAATCTGTTTGCCTCCTGCGGGCCCCAGGTGCCCGCCGGGTAGGTATGGATGAATTCGCGCTCCTGCGCCCAGTACTTGAGGATGGGGTCCACCACGCGCCAGGCCCATTCCACCTCGTCGAAGCGGATGAACAGGGTGCGGTCGCCCTCGATCACGTCGAGCAGCAGCGCCTCGTAGGCATCGAGCACGCGCTCGTGGATGGAGCGGAAGCCCGCGTGCAGCTGCAGGAGCCGCGTGTTCATGTCGAGGCCGGGCTGCTTGACGTGGATCTCCATGTGCATGGATTCCTGCGGCTGGATGGACAGCAGGATCCAGTTGGGCTCCAGCGTCTCCAGCGGCGTCTCGCGGAACAGCTGCTGCGGCGGATGTCTGAGCCTGAGCGCGATCATGGACTGCTGTTCCTTCAGGCGCTTGCCGGTGCGCAGGTAGAACGGCACACCGCGCCAGCGCCAGTTGTCGATGTAGAACTTGGCGGCGACGAAGGTTTCCGTGGTGGAATCCTTTTCCACCCCGGCCTCCTGGGCATAGCCGGGCACGAGCTGGCCCTGGACATTGCCCGGCGCATACTGGGCACGAAAGGCGTGGGCGTGCACGGCGCGGCGCGGAATCGGGCGGATGGAGCGCAGCACCTTCACCTTTTCGTCGCGCAGCGCGTCGGCTTCCAGCGCGGGCGGCGGTTCCATCGCCACCAGGGTCAAAAGCTGCATCATGTGATTCTGCAGCATGTCCCTGAGCGCGCCCGCGCGGTCGTAGTAGTCGGCGCGCTTGTCGATGCCGATGGATTCGGCCACGGTGATCTGCACGTGATCGATGAAATTGCGGTTCCACAAGGGCTCGATCAGGGTGTTGGCGAAGCGGAACACCAGCAGATTCTGCACCGTCTCCTTGCCCTGGTAGTGGTCGATGCGGAAGATCTGTTCTTCGTTGAAGCTCTTGTGCAGCATCTGGTTCAGCACCTGCGCCGATTCGAGGTCCTCGCCGAAGGGTTTTTCCACCACGATGCGGTGCAGTCCGCGCGGCTTGTTCAGGCCCGCCTCGTCCAGGTTCCGGATGACGGCGGGGAATTCGGCCGGCTTGATCGCCAGATAGAACACCACGTTCGAGCAGGCGCCCATGCGCGGCCGGGCCAGCGCCTCCAAGAGCCGCGCGTAGGCCGCGGGGTCCTGGAATTCCCCTTTCACGTAGCTGAAGCGCGCCAGGAAATGCTCGCAGGTGGATTCCGGACATTCTTCGCTGATGCGGTCGCGCAGCACCTCGCGCAGGTGCGCGCGCCATTCGTCGTCGCCCCATTCGCGCCGCGAGAAGGCGATGATGGACAGATGATCCGGCAGCCTGCCCGCCTGCTCCAGATGGAACAGCGCCGGCAGCAGTTTCAGGCTGGCGAGGTTGCCGGTCGCGCCGAAGATCACCAGCGCGCAGGGGGATTCCTGGCCGCCGATCATTTGGGTTCCACCTTGTGGCCGCCGAAGGCGTTGCGCATCATGGCCAGCAGCCGCGCCGGGTAGTCGTTGCTGCCCTGGCTGGCGTAGCGCATCATCAGGGCCAGCGACATCACCGGCGCGGGCACGCGCTGGTTGATGGCTTCCAGCGCCGTCCAGCGGCCCTCGCCGGAGTCGGCGACATAAGGCTGGATGGCGGCCAGGTCCTGGTCCTGCTTCAGCACGTCCGCGGTCAGATCCAGCAGCCACGAACGCACCACGCTGCCGTGGCGCCAGGCTTCCGACACTTCGGCCAGGTCGAAACCGAATTCGGTTTTGGACTTCATCAGTGCAAGGCCTTCCGCCAGCGCCTGCATCATGCCGTACTCGATGCCGTTGTGGACCATCTTGGCGAAATGCCCGGAACCGGCCGGCCCGCAATGCACCCAGCCCTTGTCCGGCGCGGGCGCCAGCGTCTCGATCAAGGGCTTGAGGCGCGCCACCGATTGGGGCGTGCCGCCCAGCATGAGCGCATAACCGTTATCCAGGCCCCACACCCCGCCGGAAACCCCGGCGTCGACGAATTCGATGCCCTTGGCCGCCAGTTCCCGCGCATGGCGCATGCTGTCCTGGTAATAGGCATTGGCGCCGTCGACCAGCAGATCGCCCGGCGACAGCAGTGTGGCCAGGTGCTGCAGCGCGGCTTCCGTGGCCTCGCCGGCCGGCAGCATCAGCCACGCGATGCGCGGCGCGGGCAGGCTGGCAACCAGTTCTTCGTAGCTCTCGGCCGCGCGCAAATTGTGTTCTTCTTGCGCCAGTTTGTGCGCGACCTCGGCAGTACGGTTATACACGGCGAGTTTCAGTCCCGCGCGCGAAAGCCGTCGCGCCATGTTGGCGCCCATGCGCCCCAGTCCGATCAATCCGATTTCCTGCATGTCGATCTCCTGTTCCTCTTGCTCAGCATAGCCCAGGCATCCTAGCCGCCATACGTTTCAGGCAAAAAATCGGCCCGCCCCGACAAACGAGCCGAATCATTTCAAAACCATGTGGGAACATGTGGGAAAGCGACAAGCCGCAAGCGTTCCTTCGATTCAGGCCCCGTCAACCAATTTCCCCGTGTTCCCCGTGCGCCCCGTGGCCCATAATAAATTTTCCGGAATCATTCGGCCGTTATACTCCGCTTTTGCACTTGTCCGCCCGATGAAAGTACTGTTCGCCACCTCCGAAGCACATCCGCTCGCCAAGACCGGCGGGCTGGCCGATGTCAGCGGCGCGCTGCCCGCCGCCCTGCGCGAAATCGGCGTGGACGCGCGCGTGCTGATGCCGGGCTATCCCGCCGCGATGGCAAAGGCCGGAAAACTGCTTGAGATTTTCCGCATCAAACTGCCCGAGCACGGCGAAACCGCCCTGCTTGTGGGCGCATTTCCGGACAGCGGCGTGCCCGTTTATTTCATCGAGCATGCCGGCTACTACGCGCGCGAAGGACTCTACCAGGACAACAGCGGCCATGACTGGCCGGACAACGCCATGCGCTTCGGCTTGCTGTCCCAGTTTGCCGCCTTGCTGGCAGGCCCGAAAACCCCGCTGGATTTCCGGCCCGACGTGCTGCACTGCAACGACTGGCAGACCGGCCTCGCCCCTGCTTATCTCCACTTCGAAAGCGCGGCGCCGACGCCCACGGTGTTCACCGTGCACAACCTGTCCTATCAGGGCATTTTTCCGCCTGAAGAACTCAAGCAGCTCGGCCTGCCCCAGGAAAGCTTTGCCATCGACGGCATCGAGTACTACGGCAATCTCTCTTTTCTCAAGGCCGGCCTGTTTTACGCCAGCCACCTCACCACCGTGAGCCCGACCTATGCCAGCGAAATCCAGACCGAGACCTTCGGCGCGGGCATGCATGGCCTGCTCGCAGCGCGCAGCCAGGATCTCACCGGCATTCTCAACGGCATCGACATGCGCGAATGGAATCCCGCCACCGACCCCCATCTCGTTGCGCCCTATTCCGCCGGCAATCTTGCCGGCAAGGCAGCCGGCAAGCTCGCGCTGCAGACGGAACTGGGGCTGCAAGTCGACCCGGGGACGCCGCTGCTCGGCATGGTGTCGCGGTTGACCACGCAAAAAGGTTCGGATGTGGTGATCGAGGCCGTGCCGCAACTGCTCAGGCTGGGCGTGCAGCTCGCCGTGCTGGGCGGCGGCGAGGCCGGGCTGGAAATTGCCTGGCGCAGGCTGGCTGACGCCCACCCCGGCCGCATTGCGGCGGTAATCGGCTACAACGAAGGTCTCGCCCACCGCATCGAAGCCGGGGCGGACGTTTTCCTCATGCCCTCGCGCTTCGAGCCCTGCGGACTCAACCAGATGTACAGCCAGCGCTACGGCACGCCGCCCGTGGTGCACAAGGTCGGCGGACTCGCCGATACCGTTACCCAGGCCACCCTGGGGAACCTCGCCAACGGCATGGCCACCGGTTTCGTGCTCGACCGGCTCGACAGCGAGTCGCTGGTCAGCGCGGTCAACCGGGCGGTGATTCTCTACCGCCACAAGCTCGCCTGGCAGAAGCTCATGCGCAATGGCATGGCGCGGGATTTCGGCTGGACCAAAAGCGCGCACCAGTACCTCGGCGTGTACAAGAAGATCAGCCAGACATAACCGAGTCGCAAGCTGCAAGTTACCAGGAATTCGATGCTTGCAGCTTGAACTTGAAACTTGAAACTGTTGTTGCCCCCATGCCCAAGATACTCAAACGCGAAATCGACCCTGATGCCTACAAAAGCCTTGCCGGCGCGGGCGTGGCGCCGCTGCTCTCCCGCCTGTATGCGGCGCGCAAGGTTGGCGATGCGGCTGAACTCCAGCCCAGGCTCGCCGCGTTGCTACCCTTCGATTCCATGAAGGGCATCCGCGAGATGGCGGCCGAGCTGGCCGACGGCATCGAGGCCGGCGCGCGCTTTCTCATCGTGGCCGACTACGACGCCGACGGCGCCACCGCCTGCGCGGTCGGCGTGCAGGGCCTCGGAATGCTCGGCGCCCACGTGGATTACCTGGTGCCCAACCGCGCCGTGCACGGCTACGGACTTTCGCCCGCCATCGTCGAGGAAGCCGCGCGCCTGGAACCCGACGCGCTCATTACCGTGGACAACGGCATCGCCGCCATCGACGGCGTGAACGCCGCGAACGAGCTGGGCATTGCGGTCTACGTCACCGACCATCACCTGCCGGGCGACGTGCTGCCGGAGGCGGCGGGCATCGTCAATCCCAACCAGCCCGGCTGCGCCTTCCCCAGCAAGAACCTGGCGGGCGTCGGCGTGATGTTTTATCTGCTGCTGGCACTGCGCGCAGAGATGCGCAGCCGCAATGCATATGATGGCAAGCCCGAACCCGACCTGCGCGTGCTGCTCGACCGCGTGGCGCTGGGCACGGTGGCGGACGTGGTCAGGCTCGACGCCAACAACCGCATCCTCGTCAACCAGGGCCTGCAAAGAATCCGCGCCGGCCTCGCCTCGCCCGGCATCCAGGCGCTGATGCAGGTGGCGGGGCGGCGCCCGGAAAAAGCCAGCGTGTTCGACCTCGGCTTCATGCTGGGCCCGCGCCTCAATGCCGCCGGACGCCTGGAGGACATGCGCCTCGGCATCGAATGTCTGCTGGCGGAAAGTCTGGAAGCCGCGTTGCCGCTGGCACAGCGGCTCGACGAGATCAACCGCTCGCGCAAGGACATCGAGGCCGGCATGAAGGAACAGGCGCTGGCGCTGCTGGAAGAAATCGACTGCGCAGGCAAGCACGGTCTCGCCATCCACCATCCTGAATGGCATGCCGGCGTGATCGGCATTCTTGCTTCGCGCCTCAAGGAAAAATACCACCGTCCGGTATTCGCCTTCGCGCCCGGCGGCGGGGGCGAGCTCAAGGGCTCGGGACGCTCCGTTCCCGCGCTGCATTTGCGCGATGCGCTCGACTGGATCGACCGCAGGCACCCCGGCCTCATCCTCAAGTTCGGCGGCCATGCCATGGCGGCCGGCCTGTCGATCCGGGAAGAACGCTTTGCGGAATTCCGGGAGGCTTTCGAAGCACTTGCGAGCGAATGGCTGTCGCCCGCCGACCTCGAGGAAATCATCGAGACCGACGGCGAACTCGCCCCGGGCGAACTGGATTTCGATCTGGTGAAAACCCTGGAAAACGCCGTCTGGGGCCAGGGCTTTCCGGCCCCGCTGTTCCAGGGCGAATTCGCTGTCGTAAACCAGCGTGTGGTCGGCGAGAAACATCTCAAACTGGACGTATCCCTGCAAAACACGCGCTATGAGGCCTTGGCCTTTTTCCACCACGATCCCCTGCCCGAGCGCTTCGTCGGCGTGTACGCGCCCATGCTGAACGAATTCAACGGCCGGCTTTCCATACAATTGAAGCTGCAATACTGGGAGCCGCAGCAATGATCGCCGACCTCTTGCCCCCCGATCTGGAGTTCCTGCCGCGCTATGTGGCGGCGCTTGCCATCGGCCTGCTGATGGGACTGGAACGCGAGCGCAACCCGGCCGCCAAGGCGGGCCTGCGCACCTTCGCGCTGACCGCGCTGTTCGGCGTGCTGGCCGCGCATCTGGCCGAGAGGACCGGTTCGACCTGGCTCATCGCCGCCGGCCTGCTGCTGGCGGGCAGCATGATCATCGCCGCCTACCTGCGCCAGCCGGTGGAAAGCGGCGACCCCGGCACCACTACCGTCAGCGCCGTGCTGGTCTGCTACGGACTGGGCGTGCTGTGCTGGCTGAACGAATTGCAGCTCGCCGCCATGCTCGGCATCGGCTCCACCGTGCTGCTGTACTTCAAGGCAGAACTGCGCGGCATCAGCCAGACCCTCACGCGCCGCGACCTCATTTCCATCCTGCAGTTCGCGGTGCTCTCGCTCATCGTGCTGCCGCTCCTGCCCAACCAGGGCTTCGGGCCTTATGGCGCACTCAATCCGCACCAGATCTGGTGGATGGTGGTGCTGATCTCCGGCATCAGCCTGGCCGGCTATGCGGCGCTGCGCATTGTCGGGCAGAACCGAGGCACCGTGCTGATCGGCCTGTTGGGCGGGCTGGTGTCTTCCACCGCCACCACCCTGAGCTTCTCGCGCCACGCACGCGACAATGAAACCATGGAACGCCTGGCCATCGTCGTCATCGTGCTGGCCAACCTGGTGGTATTGGCCCGGCTGGCGGTGCTGGTCGGCGTGTTGTCGGGCACCATGTTCGCGAAGCTGGCGCCCATCCTTGCCGCCGGCCTTCTCACCGGCGCGCTGGCCGCCTGGTATGGGCTGCACAAGCTCAAGCCATCCGGCGAAGCCCCCGAACTGAGCCTGGCCAACCCCACCGAGATCCGCACGGCGGTGAGCTTCGGGCTGCTTTACGCATTGGTGTTGCTGGCCTCCACCTGGCTCTCCGACATGGCCGGGCCGGGCGGACTCTATGCCGTGGCCGCCGCGTCCGGCCTGACCGATGTGGACGCCATCACGCTTTCCACCCTGCGCCTGTTCAATATCCATGGCATCGACGCCGATGACGCGGTTTTTGCCATCCTGCTCGCCTTCGTCGCCAACCTCCTTTTCAAATCCGGCCTGGTCTGGGGCATCGGCGGCCGGCGCATGGCGCGCCACGTCATCGCCGGCATGGGCGCGATCGCAGCGGGCCTGCTGATCGGCTGGCTGCTGATGCCCGTCTGACCGTATAATTCGGCCTTTGCCGAATCAATACGCATCTACGCACCATGGAACCGGAAGTACTCAATCAACTCGAAGGGAAGCTCGCGGACCTCGCCGACCGCGCGCGTTCCCTGAGGGGGTATCTTTGACTACGACGCCAAGAAAGCGCGTCTGGAAGAAGTCGTAAAGCTCGCCGAAGACCCCAGCCTGTGGGACGACCCCAAGAAGGCCCAGGACATCGGGCGCGAGCGCAAAAGTCTTGAAGCCGTCGTCCTCATCCTCGATCAGGTTGCCCAGCAACTGAATGACGCGCGCGAGCTGTTCGAGATGGCCCGCGCCGAGAACGACGAGGACACGCTCAACGCCGTGATCGCCGACGTCGACGCCATCGAGGCCGAAGTGGAAGGGCTGGAATTCCGCCGCATGTTCAACAACCCGGCCGATCCCAACAACTGCTTCATCGACATCCAGGCCGGCGCCGGCGGCACCGAGGCCTGCGACTGGGCCTCCATGCTGCTGCGCCAGTACCTGAAGTACGCCGAGCGCAAGGGCTTCAAGGCCGAAGTGCTGGAAGAGACCGAGGGCGACGTGGCCGGCATCCGCTCGGCCTCGATCAAGGTCGAGGGCGAATACGCCTACGGCTACCTGCGCACCGAGACCGGCGTGCACCGCCTGGTGCGCAAGTCCCCGTTCGACTCCTCGGGCGGGCGCCACACCAGCTTCGCCAGCGTGTTCGTCTATCCCGAGATCGACGAGTCCTTCGAGATCGAGATCAACCCGGCCGACCTCAGGATCGACACCTACCGCGCCTCCGGCGCCGGCGGCCAGCACATCAACAAGACCGACTCGGCGGTGCGCATCACCCATGCCCCCTCGGGCATCGTGGTGCAGTGCCAGAACGACCGCTCGCAGCACCGCAACAAGGCCGAGGCCATGGCCATGCTGAAATCCAGGCTGTACGAAGCCGAGATGCGCAAGCGCCAGGCCGAGCAGGACAAGCTGGAAGCGGGCAAGTCGGACGTGGGCTGGGGCCACCAGATCCGCTCCTACGTGCTGGACCAGTCGCGCATCAAGGATCTGCGCACCAACGTCGAAATGTCCAATACGCAAAAGGTGCTGGACGGCGACCTCGACACCTTCATCGAAGCCAGCCTCAAGCAGGGCGTCTGATGGAAGGCGCCCGGGACGGCCTGAGCCTTGGCGAGCGCCGCCTCTACCAACTGTCGCCTGTCGGCGAGGCTCGCCAATGGGATGCGCACCCATGGGGAAAAGGGCGAGCAGGAAGGTTTCCCATAGCTCGCACATAGCGGAAATGTGTCACATAGAATATACTTGTGACACATTTTGTCTACCGGAGACCGGCCATGAAAGAACTGTCCGTGCGCGAAATGCGCCAAGGCTACCAAGCCCTGCAAAAGGCCTTGAACGAGGAAGGCGAGGTCGTGCTCACCCATCACGGCAAACCCTTCGCGAGGGTGCTGCCGATCGAGCCGCGCAAGGAAATCCCGAGCCATGCAGCGTTGCGCGCCACCATGCCTTTCCAGGAAATACCGAGCGAAGCGATGATCCGGGAGGACCGCGACGCGCGATGAGCGTCTATGTCGATACCTCCGCCCTGGCGAAATGGTATATCCGGGAATCCTTCTCGGACGAATTCGACCAGTTCATCCGCAGCAGCGGCAAACCGGTCATCAGCAGGCTCTCCATCGTCGAATTTCGCTGCCTGCTGGCGCGCCGTCGGCGGGCAGGCAGCCTGTCCCGAAAAAACGAGGCCGATGCCTTGCGCACCTTCGACGAAGACATGCGACTCGGCTTTCTGCACGTCGTTTCGCTGCAGGATATGCACTTCACCCTGGCCCATGACCTGATCGAAAGGCTGAAGGACATCCCCCTGCGCACCCTGGACGCACTGCATCTGGCCATTGCCTCGAATACCGGCCATGCCCGCCTCGCGACCGCCGACAGGATACAAGCCGAGGCGGCGCACAGCCTGGGCATGCACATCGATAAATTTTTCTCTTCCGAACCCACATGATGAACAATGAAGTGATCATTTCCCAGGACGACAACCAGATCATCAGCGAGCGCCGCGAGAAGCTGGCCAGGCTGCGCGAGAACGGCACCGCCTTCCCCAACGATTTCGAGCGCGTGCACTACGCCGGCGACTTGCAGGCGCAGTACGGGCATCACGACAAGGCCGAACTCGAAACCCGGAACATCGAAGTGCAGCTGGGCGGGCGCATGATGCTGAAGCGCGTGATGGGCAAGGCCAGCTTCGCCACCATGCAGGACATGAGCGGGCGCATCCAGGTCTACATCTCGAACGATGTCACCGGCGAGGCCGCGCACGAGGCCTTCAAGCACTGGGATCTGGGCGACATCCTCGGCGTGGCCGGCACCCTGTTCAAGACCAACAAGGGCGAGCTCACCATCCACGCCAGGTCGATCCGCCTGCTGTCCAAGTCGCTGCGCCCGCTGCCGGAGAAATTCCACGGCCTCACCGACCAGGAACAGAAATACCGCCAGCGCTACGTCGACATGATCATGACCGAGGAGACGCGCAGGACCTTCCTCGCGCGCTCGAAAATCATCCAGGCCATTCGCGCCTTCATGGTGAAGCACGGATTTTTGGAAGTGGAAACGCCGATGATGCACCCCATCCCCGGCGGCGCCGCGGCCAAGCCCTTCATCACCCACCACAACGCGCTCGACATGGAACTGTTCCTGCGCATCGCGCCCGAGCTGTATCTGAAAAGGCTGGTAGTGGGCGGTTTCGAGAAGGTGTTCGAGATCAACCGCAACTTCCGCAACGAGGGCCTGTCCACGCGCCACAACCCCGAGTTCACCATGATGGAGTTCTACGAGGCCTACCGCGACTACCGCTACCTCATGGATTTCACCGAAAGCATCATCCGCGACGCCGCCATCGCCGCGACCGGCAGCGCGGTGGTCGAATACCAGGGCCACAGCATCGATCTGTCCAAGCCCTTCGATCGCCTCACCATCACCGGCGCGGTAAAGAAATACCACCCCGAATTCACCGACGAGCAGTTGAACAGCCGCGACTGGCTGATCGAACAGTTCCATCAGCGCAAGGTCGCCTACAAGAAGAGCGACGGCCTGGGCGGGCTGCAGCTGACTTTCTTCGAGGAAACCACCGAAGACAAGCTCATCCAGCCCACCTTCATCATCGACTACCCAGCGGAAACCTCGCCGCTGGCACGCCGCTCCGACAAGCGGCCCGAGATCACCGAGCGTTTCGAGCTCTACATCACCGGGCGCGAAATGGCCAACGGCTTCTCGGAACTGAACGACCCCGAGGACCAGGCCAACCGCTTCCTGGAACAGGTCAAGGCCAAGGAAGCCGGCGACGAGGAAGCCATGTACTACGACGCCGACTACATCCGTGCGCTGGAGTATGGCCTGCCGCCCACCGGCGGCTGCGGCATCGGCATCGACCGCCTGGTGATGATGCTGACCAATTCGCCGTCCATCCGCGACGTGATCCTGTTCCCGCACATGCGGCCGGAATCCAGCAATACATAAGGCTCTGACGCAGGCGGGATAAATCCAGAAAAAACAGACAGCCGCAGAGGGCACAGAGAACACAGAGAAAATCTTGCGCTTGATACAAATCTTTGGTTTTCTCTGTGGCCTCTGTGTTCTCTGTGGCTTGAAGTGCCGTTTTCAGGATAAAGGCAATGCCGATTGTTCCCGGTGAAATCGCATTTGCTGAAAACGGCGTCCCCGCCAGCCCGGCATACGGCGACATCTACCACAGCGCCGACGGCGGTTTGCGGCAGGCGCGCAGCGTTTTCCTGCAAGGCAGCGATTTGCCCAATGCCTGGCAGGGCACGGAACGCTTCGTCATCCTGGAAACCGGCTTCGGGCTGGGCCTGAACTTCCTCGCCACCTGGCAGGCTTGGCGCGAGCATCCCGGATGCTGTGCCCGGCTGCATTTCATTTCCGTCGAGAAACATCCGCTCACGAAAGACACGCTGGCGCGCTGCCATGCAGCCTGGCCCGAACTCGCTCCCCTGGCCGCGATGTTGCGCGAGCAATGGCCGCTGCTGGTCGCCGGTTACCACCGCCTGAGCTTCGACGAGGGGCGCGTGCAACTGACGCTCATCTTCGACGACGCCGAAGCCGCGCTGAAACAACTCGATGCCAAGGCCGATGCAATCTATCTCGACGGTTTTTCCCCGGCGAAGAATCCCGACATCTGGTCGCCCGCGCTGCTTGCGCAGCTCAGGCATCTCTCCAGACCTGGCGCTCGCCTCGCCACCTGGTGCGTGGCCGGAAAAGTGCGCCAGGCCTTGCAGGAAGCCGGCTTCAGCATTGAACGCAAACCGGGCTTCGGCCACAAGAAGGAAAGGCTGGAAGCGCAATTCACCCACGCCTCACGCCTTACTCCTCACGCCTTACCCAAAAATGCCGCCATCATCGGCGCCGGCATCGCCGGCAGTTCGCTCGCGCATGCCCTGTGCGGCCGCGGCTGGCAGGTCACCCTGATCGAGCGCCACACCGCTCCGGCCATGGGCGCATCCGGCAACCCCGCCGGCGTGGTGCGCCCGCAGCTTGCCTTGGACGACAGCTTCAACGGCCGCCTCTCGCGCCAGGCCTTCCTGCACACGGTAAAGCTGATTTCATCCCACGCCTCACGCCTCACGCCTCCCTTGCAGGGCGCGTTCCGGCTTGCACGCCAGAACTGCTCGACGGGCGCGGAGCATGCTCCGCGAATTCCCCGTCTCGCCCCCTCACATGTTTTTGACGGCGTTCTCCAGCTCGCGCGCGACGAAACCAATGCAACCCACATGCAGGCCATGCTGGAAGCACATCGCTATCCCGCTGGCTTCGCGCACTGGGTCAGCCAGGAAGAAGCCAGCGAACTTGCCGGTGTGGCGGTCGCCGCGGCCGGCATCCATTTCCCAGGCGGCGGCTGGATAAGCGGCCCGCGCGTGTGCGCGGCGCTGTTGGCGCAATGCGGCGCATCGCTCACCCGGCGTTTCGCGCACACGGCAACGCGGCTGGAACAAACTGCTGACGGCTGGCGCGTGTGGGAAAACGAGCCCGCGCAGGTTGCGCCTTGGGGCGAGTTTCGGCGTAGCCAAAACGGCACGCTGCTCGCGGAAACCTCGACGGTGATCCTCGCCGGCGCACACGAAGCCGCAGCTTTCGCGAACCTGCCGCTCACCCCCGTGCGCGGCCAGATCACCGCCCTGCCCGATGGCTGCCTGCCGGGCTTGAGCATCCCCGTCACACGCGAAGGCTATGTGCTGCCGACCGTGCACGGCATCGGCAACATCGGCGCGAGCTTCGGCTTCGACGACGACCCCGCGCCGCGCGAATCGGACCAGCAGGCCAATCAGGCGCGGCTGGCGAGCCTGCTGCAACTACCGCCCGCGCTGGATGTCCGCACGCTTGCTGCGCGCGTGAGCTTTCGCGCCGCCACGCCGGATCGCCTGCCGTTCGCCGGCGCGATCGCCGATGCCAACGCCGGCATCCGTCCCGAAACGCCGCTTGCCGGTGTCGGGCGCCAGCCTGGCCTGTACGCGCTGACCGGCCTGGGCGCGCGCGGGCTGGTGTGGGGCCCCTTCCTCGCCAAGGCGCTGGCCGCCAGGCTGGACAATGAATCCTGGCAATTGCCTCGTGATCTGTGGCAGGCTATCGATCCGGCGCGTTTTCTTCTGCGCGAAGCTCGACGAGGAAAACGAAGTTGAAAAAAACAGCCACAGAGAACACAGAGAAAACCAGGTCTTTTGTTTTTTTCTCTGTGACCTCTGTGCTCTACGTGGCTTGAAGTATAAGTTCAGACACACCTTTCGGCATGAGCGAACAGAAACTCTCCCTCCCCATCTCCGGCATGACCTGCGCGTCCTGCTCCACGCGCCTGGAAAAACAGCTGAACAAACTGCCGGGCGTGGAAGCGGCGGTGAACCTCGCATCAGAGACCGCGACCATCCGTTTCCGCACGGCCGAAACCACCTCTGCGCAAATCCTCGACGCCATCCGCAAGACCGGCTTCGACGTGCCGCCGCGCCACGTGATGCTGAAGATTTCCGGCATGACCTGCGCAAGCTGCGCCGCCCGCATCGAAAACACGGTTAACAAACAGCCGGGCATGGACATCGCGGTCAACCTCGCTTCGGAAACCGCGCGCGCCGTGCTGCAACCGGGCGTGGAAATCGACGACCTCATCGCCGCCATCACCAGGACCGGCTACGGCGCCGAAGTCTGGGACGAGAAGAACCGCGAGGAAGCGCGCGCACGCGAAGCGCAGACCGCGAAAAGAGAATGGATGGTGTTCTGGGGCGCAGTCCTCCTCACCCTGCCGCTTTTGGCCGGCATGTTCGCGCCTGGCCATGAATGGGTGCCGCGCTGGATGCAGTTTCTGCTGGCCACGCCGGTGCAGTTCATCGCCGGCTGGCGCTTCTACCGCGGCGGCTTCAATGCCCTGCGCGGCGGCGGTGCAAACATGGACGTGCTGGTGGCACTCGGCACCAGCATGGCCTGGGCCCTGTCCACCGTCGTCACCTTCATGGGCCTGCACGAACAGCCGGTCTACTTCGAGGCTGGCGCGGCCGTCATCACGCTTGTCAGATTAGGCAAGCTTTTGGAAGCGCGCGCCAAGCGCAAGACCCTGGATGCCATCGAAAAGCTGCTCGCGCTGACGCCGCAAACAGCGTGGGTGGAAAGAAACGGCGATTTCGTGGAAACGCCCATCGCCGACATCAAGGCCGGCGACCGGGTACGCGTGCGGCCCGGCGAGCGCGTGCCGGTGGACGGCGCGGTGGAAAGCGGAGAATCCGAGATCGAGGAAGCCGCGCTCTCCGGCGAGTCGCTGCCGGTGCTGAAGCGCGGGGGCGACAAGGTCTATGCCGCCACGCAAAACACCCTGGGCACCCTGACCCTCCGCGCCACCGGCGTGGGCGAGCATACCCGCATCGCCGAGATCATCCGCCTCACCGAAGCGGCACAGGGGTCCAAGGCGCCAATCCAGAAACTGGCCGACCAGGTCTCGGGCGTTTTCGTGCCGGTGGTCATCGTCATCGCGCTGATCACTTTCACCGCGACCGGGCTGTGGATCAACGACTGGAGCGAGGCGCTGATCCGCGCCGTCACCGTGCTGGTGATCGCCTGCCCCTGCGCGCTGGGGCTCGCCACGCCCGCCGCGATTATGGCCGGCACCGGCTGGGGCGCGCAGTACGGCATCCTGTTCCGCAACGCCGAGGCGCTGGAAACCGCGGGCCGCCTCGACACCCTGGCGGTGGACAAGACCGGGACCCTGACCACCGGCGAGTTCGGCCTGGCCCTCGTCAGCCCCGCGCATGGGACGAGCGAGGAAGAGTTGCTCGCCACCGCCGCCAGCCTCGAACAGGGTTCGGAACACCCGCTCGCCAAGGCCATCGTCAAGGCCGCGCAGGAGCGCGGTCTCGCGTTCGAGCCAGTCGAACAGTTCGCTGCCCTGCCTGGCCAAGGTGTGCGCGGCAATGTCGCGGGCGAATCCGCGCTGGCCGGCACTGGCGATTTCCTGCAATCGGAAAACATCCATCCGGCTGCGCACACGCACGTCGAGGCCGCCACTCCCATCCTCGTTGCGCGCAATGGCCAATACCTGGGCACGCTGTGGCTCACCGACACGCTGCGCAGCAACACGACGCAGGCCTTGCAAAGGCTGCGCGACATGGGCGTGGACGTGGTGATGCTGACCGGCGACCAGGAATCCGCCGCGCGCGCGGTGGCGGAGAAGCTCGGCATCGCCGATTTCCATGCCAGGCAAACGCCGCAGGACAAGGCCGCGGCCATCAAGCGCCTGCAGGACATGGGCAAGAAGGTCGGCATGGCAGGAGACGGCATCAACGACGCACCCGCGCTGGCGCAGGCCGACGCCAGCTTCGCCATGGGCATGGGCACCGACATCGCCAAGGAAACCGCCGACATCACCCTTGCGCGCCACGACCTCGCGGGACTGGCCGAGGCCATCGCGCTGTCGCGCGCCACCCTGAAGAAGATCCGGCAGAACCTGTTCTTCGCCTTCGTCTACAACGTGCTGGGCATACCGCTCGCCGCGCTGGGCCTGCTGAGCCCGGTATTCGCGGGCGCCGCGATGGCGATGAGTTCGGTGTCGGTGGTGACCAACGCCCTGCTGCTGAGAAAGCGCAAGCCGCTTGATTGAGAATCTGCGGACTTGAATCGTTGACGGGAAACATGAACTCCTGGCATCAAGCCCCTTCCCTGATCGCCGGAGGCTTTGGGGCATCCGGTCGGTTTGGGCCCAGCGTTCACTCCCCCCACTTGTGGAGGGTTTGGGTGGGGATCGGTCGGTTTGGGCCCAGCGTTCACTCCCCCCACTTGTGGAGGGTTGGGGTGGGGATCGGTCGGTTTGGGCCCAGCGTTCGCTCCCTCCCCGCTCGCCGGGGAGGGTTGGGGTGGGGTAGACATCGAGCTGCGGTTCGCCTTGTTATTACCCCCTCCCAGCCTCCCCCGCTTGCCGGGGGAGGAGCGTTTGGCCCCAGCTGTCCAATGACCGGCTTGCAAGCCAGTTCCGTTCCGGCGGGGAAAAGCCAAGCTGTTGGCTTTGCCTCATTCCCCCCGGCAAGCGGGGGAGGCGTGTCAAGTCGTTTTGTTTCGGGTCAATGAATATCCTGGTCCGACTGGGTCCAGACATCGCCATCGTCCTGATGGTCGAGCAGACCGTACAGCATGAAGAGCTCGCTGCTGACATCGGGCGGGAAGCCTTGGCGGTTGCCGCGCTCGTCGAACACCAGGCTGCGCAGGTAAGGGGATACTCCGGCTTGCCCCATAGTTCGCACAGTGCCTTGGCGATGCGCGGAAACTTCTCCTCGATGGCCGAGCGGGCCGTTTCGTCCTTCGTATCTGCGGGTTTGCCAGGCTCGTTCATTTCCAATCCCCGGAATGGAAAGACAGGGTCAGGATTTCCAGGGTTTCATCTTGGTACGCAGTCGCGCCACGGCCTGGGAATGCAGCTGGCAGATGCGCGATTCGGAAACGCCCATGACCGCGCCGATTTCCTTGAGGTTCATGTCCTGCTCGTAATACATGCCCATGAGGTTCTTCTCGCGCTCGGGCAGGTCATCGATGGCGTCGATCAGGCCCCTGCGGAAACCGTCGTCCTCCAGCAGCGAAAGCGGGTCGGACACGTCGTCGACGAGGTAGCGCTCCAGAAAGTCACTGCTTTCCTCGTCGGAAAAATCCTCGTAATAGAGCAGCTGGTTGCCTTTGACGTCGCCCAGCATGTTCTGGTACTCGCTCAGGGAGATGCCCAGTTCCGCCGAAATTTCCAGCTCGGTCGGCTGCCGCCCGTGGCGTTGCGCCAGCCTGTTGATGGCGGCTTCGATATGCCGTGATTTCTGGCGGATATGGCGCGGCAGCCAGTCGGCGTCGCGCAAATCGTCCAGCATGGCGCCGCGGATTCTTTGCGTGGCATAGGACTCGAACTTCGCACCCTGGCTGCCGTCGAAACGCTCCACCGCATCCATGAGACCGATCAAGCCGACCTGGATCAGGTCGTCTACTTCAACGCTGGCCGGCAGCCGCGCCATCATGTGATAGGCGATGCGCTTGACCAGCGGCAAATACTGCCGGATCACGTCATTGTTCGTAGCCTTCTTCTGCACCTTCGCCACAGCCCCCATGCGCCACCTTCGTTTGGTCGTTATGCCGTGATTCTAGACACAACCCATGTCAAATTGGACGCGAAACTTAATGTGTTACATGAGGTTTCTGGCCTTGTGTTGCCAAATTGCCACAAAGCACCTGCCGTCTGGCGGCTCTCCACTGCCAATTTCAGGAAATGCCGGGTGGCCTGTGCTACTCCATCCGCCTTGTCGCCTGCCAGCAGCACGCGCGCGGGCGAATGCGACGCCTGCAATGCCTTGGCCAGCGCGTAGCCCGCTTCGGCATCCCCTTCACCCAGCAGCACGACCAGGGTTTGCGCCGTTGCCGGTTCCAGGGGGGCTTCGCCTCCCGAAAAACGCCCGCCGTCGAACACGAGATAATCGCAACCACGGCAGGCCGCGGCGGCGCGGGCCAGCGCCGCATCACCCGCTGCGACGCCGGGCGCGTGGATCAGGCCGCAGGCGCCGGTGCGAATCACCTGCTGTGCCAGCGGCTGGTTGGCGCGCCAGGGCAGCAGCGGCCGACAGCCGAGTTTCCCTGAAATGGTCCCGGCAACCGTCTCCACCAGCCATACGCGCCGGTCTTCGCCGGCCAGTTCTGCCGCCAGCGCAAGAACGAATTCGCGGCTGTTCTGGGCAGAAGGGCCTGCAATCACGCTAACCGTGCGCATAGCGGGGCCGGAAAACAGCTGCTGCAAACCCTGGGCCTGATGCCGCATGCTAGTATGTCACCCCGTGAGTTTGCGTACTAGCCCGAGCGGCGCAGCGCATCCCGTTCCGCCTCGATGCCGGCATAGGCCGCCCAGTCTTCTTCCTGCATGGCAAAACCGTCCGTCATGTGCGCGCGCAGGGCGCGGTCGACGACATAGTTGGCGTGGGCGGGATGCAGGTCTTCGGGCACGCGCTGCCCGGTCGAAAGGCAGGCCAGTTCCAGCCGGTAGCGCATCAGGCAATCCAGCGCCGCGCCGCACAGGCCGCCTTCGTCGAGCTTGGTGAGGATGGCGCCGGCCAAAGGGGCGTGCCGCCGGATGAGGTCCTCCACCAGGCTGCCCTGGGCCGTGGCAGACAGCGTCAGCAGGCAGTTGGCGCCGGCCTGCCTGAGCGCGGCGGCCTGCATGGAAAAACGTTCGTCATTGGGCGCGAAGCCGGCGCTGTCGACCATGACGCAGGCCTTGCCCTTCAGCCCGGCCAGCGTTTTTTCCAGTTGGGCGGTCTCCTCCAGCGCGACGAAATCCACGCCCATCATGCGCGCATAGGCTTCCAGCTGCTGTTGCGCGCCGATGCGGTAGGCATCCGCCGACACCAGCGCGATTTTTTCCGGGCCATGCCTGAGAGCCGCCCTGGCCGCCAGCTTGGCGAGCGTGGTGGTCTTGCCATGGCCGGTCGGCCCGACCAGCGCCCACACGCCGGGCCTGATTCCCGGCATGTCGGCCGGCGCAGCCGCGCGCAGGTTGCGGATCAGCACCTGGCGCAGCCAGGCGTCGGCCTGCCCGGCCGAATAATGCTTCGGCAGGCCAGACGCCAGATGGCGCGCGAGCCTGGGGCTGAAGCCGGCCGCGAGCATTTTCTGCAGCACATGCACGCGCACCGGGTGGCGGCGCTTGTCCGCCGACCATGCGAAACCGGCCAGCTGGTTGGCGAGCAGCGCGCGCAGGCGCGCCAGTTCGCGCCAGATCGCGCTGGCGCTCTCGCCTGCCGGATCCTCGGCATCAGCGGCAGGGCCCGGATCCGCCAACTCGTCATAGCGTCCGGCCATGAACTCCACGCCTTCCGCGGTCTTGCGCGAAGTGACCACGACCGCGTCGGATCCCAGTTCGCGGCGAATCCGTTCCAGCCCGGTACGCGCGTCAGGCGCCAGAAATCTGAAGAGCTTCATGTTTCCGTTCGTCCTCCATGCCCATCAGGGTCGTGATCCGCAGGGACTTGTCGGCCGGAATCTCCGCATACGACAGCACCGGCAGCCCGGTGCGCCGCAGCATCCTCGCCAGCGGCGCGCGCAGCGCGGGCGCGACCAGCAGCACCGGCGCGCCGCCTGACTCATGCTGCCGCGCCATGGCGCGTTCCGCCATCAGCGGCAGGGCCTCGACCAGTTCGGGCGACACCATGGCCTCGCCCTCCTCGCCCATTTCGGCGATCAGCCGGTTTTCGAGATCGGGTGCAAGGCCGATCACGTGCAGGATTTCTGCGCCTTCGAACAGTCGATCCACGATGCTCCTGCCGAGCGTGGCACGCACCGTTTCCGTGAGTTCGTCGATGTCCTGGACGCGGCCCGCGCGCGCAGCCAGGGTTTCCAGGATGCTGCGCGTGTCGCGGATGGACACGCCCTCGGCCACCAGATTCTGCAGGATGCTCTGCACCGAAGTCAGCGGCAGCAGGCGTGGGGTCACCTCTTCCACCAGCCCCGGCGTGGCCGCATTCACGCTGTCCAGCAATTGCTGGACTTCGGCGCGGCCCAGAAGCTCGCCGGCATGCGCACGGAAGACCGCCTCCACGTGGCGCGCGATCACCTGGCTGGCATCGATCACCTGGTAGCCGCGCATGAGCGCGCGTTCTCGCTCATCCGCCTCGATCCACACGCCGGAGGCGCCGGTGAGCGGATCGATCCCGTGCTCGCCTTTGAGCCTGCCCATCATGTCGGCGGTCTCGACGGCCAGCAGCCGTTCCGGCTGGATTTCGCCGCGGCCGTCCTCCACGCCCTTGAGACTGATGCGATAGGCGTTTGGGGCAAGTTCCATGTTGTCGCGCACGCGCACCGGCGGCACCACCAGGCCCATCTCCAGCGCGAAACGCATGCGGCCATCGGTGATGAGCTTGAGCGCCTGCCCGCCCTGCTTGCGGTCGAGCAGCGGAATCAGGCGGTAGCCCACCTCCAGCCCCAGCACATCCACCGGCGGCAGATCGGCCCAGGTCAGCTCGGTGAGGAGTTCGGCTTCTTCCTCTTCGCTCTCCGGCTCGAATGCTTCCCGCTTGCGCTGGCGCTGCTCCACGAACCAGGCCGTGGCCGCCAGGATCGCGGCCAGCAGCAGAAAGGCGGCATGCGGCATGCCGGGAATGACGCCGAGCACCGCCAGCACCGAGGCCGCCACGTACAGTATCTGCGGCCGCCCGAACAACTGGAGCGCGAATTCGTGGTTGAGGTCCTGCTCGTTCGACGTGCGCGACACCACGATGCCGGCGGCGGTGGAAATCACCAGTGCGGGAATCTGCGCCACCAGGCCGTCGCCCACGGTCAGCAGGGCATAGCGGTCGAGCGCGCCCGCCAGGTCCATGCCGTGCTGGAACATGCCCACGGCAATGCCGCCGACCAGGTTGATCACGAGAATGATGAGCGCGGCCACGGCATCGCCGCGCACGAACTTGGAGGCGCCGTCCATGGCGCCGTAGAAATCCGATTCGCGCGCGACCTCGGCGCGCTGTCTGCGCGCCTCCTGCTCACCAATGGCGCCGCTGCCGAGGTCGGCGTCGATGGCGAACTGCTTGCCCGGCATGGCGTCCAGGGTGAAGCGCGCCGCCACCTCGGCGATGCGTCCGGCGCCGCGCGTGATGACCACGAAATTGATGATGACCAGGATCACGAATACCACCAGCCCCACGGTGTAGTTGCCGGCGACCAGGAAGTTGCCGAAGGACTCGATCACCTTGCCGGCCGAGTCGGTGCCGGTGTGGCCCTGGATGAGGATGATGCGGGTGGACGCCACGTTGAGCGCGAGCCGCATCAGCGTGGTCACCAGCAGCACCGTCGGGAACACGGAAAAGTCCAGCGGCCGGTTGGCGTTCAGGCTCACCAGCAGCACGATCACGGCCAGCGCGATGTTGAGCGTGAACAGCATGTCCAGCAGGAAAGTCGGCAGCGGCAGCACCATCATCGCCAGGATCAGCAGCACCAGCACCGTGCCGGCCAGGTGTACCAGGCTGCGTCCGCGCGGCGCGGCGGCCACGGCGCTCATTGGGCCGACCTCTGCCGCAAGGCATGCCGGCGCGCGCGGATGCGCGCCTTGAGTTCGGGGCTGCCCTCGGCTTCGCGCGCCTCGGCCAGCACCTCGGCGCGCGTCATGGCCACGCTCCTGAGATAACGCCACCACTGCCAGGGCACATCCAAGAGGGCTGCCAGCAGCACGGCCCCCAGCAGCAAAAACAGCCCCCCCAGCAGCAGGCCGCCCGTTGCCGCAACGGCTTGCGGCAACGGCATGGACGCCAACTCGGCCAGTGCGTCAAGATTCAGACGGTAGTAGACATACAACAGCAGCGCCAGCGCGGCGATTTTCAGCACGGCCCTGAAACCGTCGAACAGGCCGTTGGCCGAGAACAGGCGGGAAAACGCAAAGAACGGATTCAAGCGCTCGCCGCGGAAACGCACCACGCGCGGCGCGAACACCCAGCCGGACAAAAGCAGCGGCGCGGCCAGCGCGGCCACGAACAGGGCGATCAGGAAAGGCAGGATCTCGACGGCGCTCTGCCGCGCGAAGGCCAATGCGGCTTCCGCGGTCAATTGCGCGGCATGCCGGAAATGCCCGGAAAAAAGTTGCTGCAAGCGACCGAACAGTTGCGCGCCCCAGATCGCCAGTCCACCAGCCATCACACCCGCCACCAGCAGCGAGGCCAGCTCTGCCGAGCGGGGAACACGTCCCTCCGCCCTGGCCTGTTCCAGGCGCTTTTCGCTGGCCGGCTCGGTACGGGAATAATCGCTTTCCTCAGCCATGCTCTCCCCCATTTGACGGCGAGTTTAGCACGCAGGGCGCCGCTTCCGCCGTTTCGGGCCATCCGCGCGGACAGCGGGATTGCGCCCATTGCTGCATAATATCCGGGCGGCCCGCGATGGCGGCGGGGCCCGCCCATTTTTCAGACAGGTACAAGGCATGGCACTGATCACGACCGACGCTCCCGGACAAACCCGGGCCGAGGGCTTCGCCCTCTTCGCCCTGGGGTTCCGGCCCTTCTTCCTTGCCGCGGGCATGTTCGCGGCAATCTACATGGGCCTGTGGCTGGCCATGCTGCAAGGCGCCGTCGACGCGCCGGGCGGACTGCCGACCGCGGCCTGGCATGGGCACGAGATGCTGTTCGGATTTGCCGCCGCCGTCATCACGGGCTTCCTGCTCACCGCAACGCAAAACTGGACCGGCATCCCCATGCCCAGGGGCGGCCCGCTCGCCGCGCTGTTCGCGCTGTGGCTGGCGGGGCGCGTGCTGCCCTGGCTGCCGGTGCCCTATTCCCTCGTTGCGCTCGTCGACCTGCTGTTCCTGCCGGCCGTGCTGGTCGCGGTGCTGCGCCCCGTGCTGAAAGTGAAACAGACGCGCAATTACGCCTTCTCCGCCATGCTGCTGGCCTTGACCGCGGCCAACGCCCTCTTCCATGCAGCCGCCCTGGGCCTCGGCCCGGCCTCCGCCTCGCTCGGCCTCGGCCTCGCGCTTTACTTCATCGTGCTGATGATCACGCTGATGGGCGGCCGCGTCATCCCCTATTTCACCGAGCGGCGTCTGAATTCGGTGGCCAGAAAATGGACGGCGGTGGAATGGCTGGCGCCGGCAACGGTCGTGGCCGTGCTTGCCGCCCGCCTGGGGAATCTGGACGGCGTGCCATTTGCCTTCCTTGCCGCCACCGCAGCCGTCGTGCATGCGATCCGCCTCGCAGGCTGGCAGGACAGACGCCTGTGGCAAGTGCCGCTCCTGTGGGTGCTGCACCTGGGCTACGGCTGGATCATCGTCGGCTTCGCGCTCGACGCCCTGAATGCCGCGGGCCTGGTGCCGCCCTTCCTCGCCCTGCACGCCTACGCCGCCGGCGGCATCGGCGTGCTGACCATGGGCATGATGTCGCGCGTTTCGCTCGGCCACACCGGCCGCCCCCTGGAAACGCCGAAAATCATGCCGTGGGCGTTCGCACTCATCAACCTGGCGGCCGCCGTGCGCGTGCTCGGCCCCCTGCTGCTGCCGGCACAAACGCCTTTGCTGCATCAGGCCGGCGGCGTGCTGTGGATGGCGGCGTTCGCCGCCTTCGTCGCAGTGTATGCGCCCATGCTCTGGCGGCCGCGGCTGGACGGGAAGGCCGGATGAGTTTCTGGAGACGTGGCTTGGGCTTGTTCCAGACGTGTACGCTGCTCAGGCCTCTTCACACAGGAGCTTGACTTCCTTCAGCGTAACGGCGTCGTAGATCACGTGCCAAGTGGAGACGAGCAACATGCTCCACGGCCGGTTATTTGGCCAGCTTCCGCGCGATCCAGCGATCCAGGCTCAGTTTCCCCGGCCCCGACAAAAGCAGCGGCACGAACATGACCAGATAGACAAGCGGCAGCTTGAAGCCGTTGTCGCAGACGTTGTAGCCGTTTCCGGCATGTACGCTGGCCCAGGCCACGACAGTGAGGATGATGAGCGACACGCTGGCGAAACGCGTGCCCAGGCCCAGAACCAGCAGGATGGGGCCGATCAGTTCCGTCCACGTGGCCAGCTGCCAGCTCGCCTCCGGCGGCACAAGGTTGAATGGGAAGGGAAACCGGTCCTGGATGTCGACGAACCAGTTCTCACCGTGCAGCTTCATCCAGCCGGCTTCCCAGAATTCATAAGCGAGCAGCAGGCGCAGGCCCAAAGGCCCCAGCCATTCTCCGGCGCGGTTCAGCATGCCGAAGGCGTCACGGGTCACACAGGTCAGGCAGGCGTTCAGATTCATGGTTCTCTCCAGGTGCCCAGCAATGCGCCCTGGGCCAAAAGCTTATTGAGCAGTTCCCTGCCGGCGCGCAGGTAGAGGTCGTATTGATCCGGCGCGCGCTGGCCGGCCAGGTGGGCCAGGGCCTCGCGGCCGATGGGGCGGTGGTCGCGCAGCATCGCCACGAGGTGTGCGGACAAGGGGTTGAGCTGGATGAAGCGCACCTCGTCCTGCGCATCGCGGAACAGCAAATAGCAGCCGGGCTCGGCATCCGGCGCTACAGGCTTGTGGCGGGGCCCGATGAGATGCACTGCATATCGGTAGCAGGCCAGCCTCGCGCTCGGCTTGAGCGCCGGGCGCCCGGCAAGCAGGTCGCCCTCCGGATCCACACTGGCCGGGTCCGCTTCTTCGGGTGTGGTGCCCACCGCCAGTTCCAGCCATTCATAGTGCATGAACTCGGCGAGGAAAGGCAGTTCCGGAAACAGCCCGGCGGCGCGGCCTTCCATCCAGTCGAGAAACGCCTTGGGAATATCCCGGAACAGGGGCGAATGGCAGCGATGCTCGATGAAGAAGCGGCGCGCGGTGCGTTTCCACGCCAGAACCGGACCCATTTCTTTGGACAGTAAATCGGCTTGGATAAGTGGAGCCTTGCGGTTCATGCCGCGATTTTTTCCTGCGGCAGGTTGTTGAAGTAAATCTCATCCGGCGTTTTGCCGTCAAG
>JAJZPR010000030.1 GCA_021847835.1 Pseudomonadota bacterium | reverse complement strand
CACGTGCGCGTGGCGCATCAGGTTTTCCGTCCTGCCGCGCTCGAACCAGGGCGCGCGCAGATTGAGGTCGAGAAACTTGAGCCCGGGACTCAGGCGCAGCACGCCGAGCAGCGCCCGGTAGGAGTCCGTGTGGCGCGAAGCCAGCGTGCCGAAATACACCAGATGCGGGCGCGCGGCCAGCGCGCCCAGGCGGGCCATGCCCTGATGGATGTGGTCGTAGGCTTGGTTGTCCAGAATTTCGAAGCGGTGGCCCGCTTCGTTCAGTTCGACTTTCACGGTGCCGGTCGGGTGCAGCGGGTCGATCTGGATGCAGGAGGCGTCCATGCCGAAGCGCTGCATGGCCCTGAGCGCTTCCACCTGCGCGCCGTCGCGTCCGATGCGGCTGATCAGGAGCGGCGGCCAGCCGAAACCGGCCAGATGCCTGGCGACGTTGAACGGTGCTCCGCCCAATACCGTGCGATCGGGAAACTGATCGAAAAGCACTTCCCCGAACACCAGCACCGGGTAATGCGTTCCCTGTGGGGTGTCGTTGGAATTCATGTTGTTTTAATGCCGGCGGCAAGATGGCTGCCGTGTAATGAAAAAACTCCCGCCTTTAGGCGACAGGCAATTTTTTCATGAGTTCAGTTTTTTTGCACTGAATTGCGCATGAGCGCCGCCAACATCCCCGGGAAACGGCTTCAGGCCATGAAACCGAATGCGGCCCGGCCGGGCCTTGAAAACTCGCTAATAAGGCGCCAGCACGGCGGCATTGCGTGGCGCCGCCTGCCTGGCGGAGCTGCCCTTGTCAGGCAGTGCAGCGGCGAGCAGCGCGCCTGCGATCCTGTTCAGGGATACGGAATCGAGGCCGTTCAATATGCTGACGAACAGCAGGGCGTACATGTGCTTGACGTCGTCCTGCCTGAGAAAATCCTTGCCGGGCGCGCGCCGGAAAGCTTCTTTCATTTCCACGAGGAACGCGGGGAAATCGCTCCAGAAGCTGCTGCCCACGGCCAGCATGAGGGCGCGATCTTCCTTGGAGCGGCTGCCGGCATAGCGCGCTGCCGCCAGCATCATGGTGTGCACATGCACATACTCGTTTTTCATGTTCGGCCTTTCTCGATGGCAGGAATTTTCGAAACGCCCTGTGCCAGGGCCTCGGCACCGGCCCGCGCCTTGTGATGCAGGGCGAAATGCGATGCGGCTTGCAAGGGCATGGGGGGGCTGAAGTGATATCCCTGGATCATGTCGCAGCCGTGCGCACGCAGAAATTGCATCTGCTCGGCCGTTTCCACCCCTTCCGCGATGACGTCGAGGCCCAGCTTGTGGCCCAGGGAAATGCAGGCCTCGGCGATGGCCGCATCGTTTTCTTCCCAGGGCCTGCCCTGGATGAAATCACGGTCGATCTTGAGCGTGTTGAGCGGGAATCGCTTCAGGTAGGCCAGCGAAGAGTGGCCGGTGCCGAAATCATCGATCGCGAGGCGCACGCCGATGGCGTTCAGGGCATCGAGAATCTCCCCCGCGGCCTGCGTGTCCTGCATGACGGTGCTCTCGGTGATTTCAAGCTCCAGGTCTTCGGGCGGCATGCCTTCGTCGCGAAGGATGTGCCGCAGTTCCTCCACCAGGCGGTGATCGCCGAACTGGCGTGCCGAGACATTCACCGAGACGGGCACCTGCGTCCCGCTGGCGTCGCGCAGCTTGCGGTATTCCGCGCATGCGCGGCGCAAGGTCCACTTGCCCACTGGAATGATCAGCCCGGTTTCCTCCAGCATGGGAATGAAGTCGGAAGGCGGCACCAGCCTGCCCGCCGGGTGCTGCCAGCGCAACAGCGCCTCGAATCCGGCAATGCGTCCGGTGCACAGGTGCAGTTGCGGTTGATAGTGCAGGACGAATTCCTCGCGCTCGAGGGCGTGCCTGAGTTCGGTTTCCAGGACCAGCAATTCCTGGCCGCGGGCGTTCATCTCCGGCGCATAAAACTGGTAACGATCGCGCCCCGACGCCTTGGCCCGATACATCGCCGCATCGGCGTTTTTCAGCAGCGTGACGGGATCGCCGCCGTCGTTCGGGGCGACCGCGATGCCCGTGCTGAAGCCCGTGAACACTTCCTGCCCGGCGACCGGAAAGGGAAGTTCGAAGGCGGCGCGCAGCTTGTGAATGACCGGCAGCAGATTGTCCATGGCGGACAACCCGCTTGCCACGATGGTGAATTCGTCGTCGCCATAGCGTGCAACCATGTCGCCCGTGCGCACACAGTTGCGCAGGCGCTGCGCCACGCTGCGCAGCAGTTCGTCGCCTGCCACATGCCCGAGGCTGTCGTTGATGCGTTTGAAATTGTCGAGGTCAAGGAGCATGACAGCCACATGCGCATGGCGCCGCCCCTGTGCCATGCGGGCGAGCTCCATCATCAGATGCTCTTCCAGCACGATGCGGTTGGGAAGCCCGGTCAGCGGATCATGGGTCGCCTGGTGCCTGATCTCTGCGTCATAACGCTTGCGCTCGCTGATGTCGCGCGCAATTGTCGAAAACATGCCCGCCCCGCCGTTCTGGCAGCCATGCGCAAGCACGACCTGGGAAACGGCGATTTCCTGGCCGTCCCCGCTGATGATCATGGATTCTCCGCGCCAGGCGCCGTTGCGGCGCGCGATGGGAAACGCCTCGGCCAGCAGGCGGCGGGTTTCCGCTTCAGGATGGCAGTCGCTTATGTGCCGCCTCTCCACATCCTCGAAATCCGAGAGACCCAGCATGGCGCGGCCGGCCCTGTTGATGTAGCGCAGGCGGCCGCTGTCGTCCATGATGGCGATGAAATCCGTCGTTGCCTCGACGATTTCCGGCAGATGCGCATGCCAGGCATGGGTGCGTTTGGACATGGCTTGAATGGCGATCCCGCGCTCGGCTCCGTTTCTTTCGCATGGCCGCGCGGGCCCATGTTTCGGATATCGGAGGGTCGAATGCATACGGTTTTCCGTGGGCGGGATCATGCCGGCTGCGGCATGAGCCGCAGCCGGCATGGGAGGGCCAGGATCAGCTCTTGATCTGCAGGTCGTTGCGCACGTCTTTCACGCCCTCGATGCTGTGCGCGAGCTTCTCGGCTTCGGCAATCTGCGCCGGGTCGCTGACCCAGCCGGAAAGCTGCACGATGCCCTTGTGGGTTTCCACGTTCACCGCCGTGCCTTTCACGTCCTTGTCTTTCAGCAGCAGGCTTTTCACCTTGGCCGTGATCCAGGCGTCGTTGACGTAGTTGCCGGCCTGGATGCGGTCGTTGTTGGCGGCAGCCTTGAGGTACTCGTCACTGTTCAGGCGACGGTCATTGTTGGAGTCCCCCTCGCGGAAAGCCTTCGGGGTGCCGCCCTGAGCGGCAAACTCCACCAGGCTGACCTTGCCGTCGCCGTTCTTGTCAGCATCCTTGAAACTGTGCGTGACCGGGTCGGCCATGGTCGAAGCGGCGACAAAACCGCCCAGCACGCCAACAAGCGCCATATTCACAAAGCGATGGTTGAGGGGTTTCATGACGATCTCCTTTTTGTCGAAGTCGAATGCACAAAGCATTCATTTCCGTGTCATGCGATGACCATGCCAGGTGATGGTTTTTTGATAAAAATCAATGAGATATGTTTGTGTCGGGTGCGTCAGGCGCAGAGGCCATGCACGTATGGGACCGATCCGTCGCCTCAGGGAGACATCCCCTGCTGTCAGCCTGCAACTATCTGTTTTGATTGGCCGATTTTGTCTTTTATCGGCGACAGCCGGCCCGCAAGGCCTTGGGATGCGCACAGAACAGAAAGGGCGCCAGGGGCGTGTTGCTTCCGGGGCGGGTTCAGGCAGTCGGCGGCCTGCGGCCCACGACCAGCAAGCCCAGAAATGCCACCAGACCGACGACAAACAGCACCTTGGCGATCAGGGTTGCGGTGCCGGCGATGCCGGCAAAGCCGAATACGCCGGCGATGATGGCAATGACCAGGAACGTAACGGCCCATCCAAACATGGTGTTCTCCTAACAAGCTTGATAAAGGCGCACAGGGCGGCATTTATCCGCTAGCAGGGTTTGTGCCAATCGGCATGATGTGCGTTGGCCAAGCCGTGTTCGAGGGACAGGGGAAATGGCGCTCAGCCGGCTTCGTCGCGGTCCTTGAACAGGGCGGGGGTGAGGCCGTGGCGTTGCAGCAGCCGGTAGACCTCGGTACGGTTGCGTCCGGCCAGGCGGGCCACTTCGCTGACCTGTCCGCGGGTGAGCTTCAGGAGATTGATGAGATATTCGCGCTCGAAGGCCGCGCGCGCCTCGGCCAGCGGCTGGATCTCCGCCGGCTTGTCGCGCAGGGCGCGCGCCACCAGGCTGTCCGGGATGGTGGACGTGGTGCACAGCGCCACGCACTGCTCCAGCACGTTGTTCAACTGGCGGATGTTGCCGGGCCAGTCGGCCGCCGTCAGCATGTCCAGCGCGTCGGGCGCGAAGCCGCGGATGCGGCGGCCGTACTTTTCGGTCAGCGCGGCGAGGAAGTGCTGCGCCAGCAGCGGAATGTCCTCGCGCCGTTCGCGCAGCGGGGGCAGCGTCAGGTTCACCACGTTCAGGCGGTAATAGAGGTCTTCGCGAAACTCGCCGGCGGCAATCGCTTCTTCCAGGTTGCGGTGGGTGGCCGAAAGGATGCGCACGTTCACCGCGCGCGTCTCGGTCGCGCCCACCGGCCGCACTTCGCCCTCCTGCAGCACGCGCAGGAGCTTCACCTGCAGCGGTATCGGCATGTCGCCGATCTCGTCGAGGAACACCGTGCCGCCCTGGGCGCTCTGGAACAGGCCGGGATGGTCGCGGGTGGCGCCGGTGAACGCTCCCTTCACGTGGCCAAACAGCTCCGATTCCAGCAGTTCGGCAGGGATTGCGCCGCAGTTGATCGCGACGAAGGGCTTCTTGCTGCGCGGGCTGGCGTGGTGGATGGCGCGTGCCAGCAGCTCCTTGCCGGTGCCCGATTCGCCCTGGATCAAAAGCGACGCCTCGCTTTGTGCGGCCAGCTTGGCTTCGGCCAGCAGCGCCTCCATGACCGGGCTCGCGGTGATGATTTCACTGTGCCAGCTTTCGTCGCCGCCGTCGGAAGCGCCGGGCGCCAGGCGGGTGGCGCGTTTCAGCAGGTCGATGAGGGTGGCGGCATCGTAGGGCTTGGTGAGATAGCCGAACAGGCCCTGCTGGGTGGCGGCCACCGCGTCGGGGATGGTGCCGTGCGCCGTCAGCACGATCACCGGCAGCGCCGGATCGCGCGCGCGAATGGCGTTGAACAGCGCCATGCCGTCCATGCCGCTCATCTGCATGTCGGTCAGCACGGCGTCGGGCCGCGACACCGCAAGCTGCGCCAGCGCAGCCTCGCCGCTGTCGGCGGTCTCGACCCTGAAGCCGTTGGCCTCCAGCCGCAGCGTGATCAGTTCGCGCAGCGAAGCATCGTCGTCCACTACCAGGATGGAGGGTTTTTTCATGGTCTTGCGGAGGGCGCGCTGCGCTGCTGCAGCGACTTTTCCAGCGCCTTGATCTGTTCGAGCTTGTCCTGCAATTCCTGCGCGCGCGCAGTCTGCGTCCTGAGCTCGATGCGCGCCTTGAGCGATTTTTTCATCAGATCGACCAGCGTCTGCGCGCGCGCGTCGATTTCGCCGAGCGCATTCAGGTTTTTCAGGCTGCGCTCCAGCGCCTCCGCATTGTCTTCGCGTTCCAGCAGCGCGGCCAGCTGAAAGCGCCGCATGCCTTCGAGGCGGCCGTTTTCCAGGACGGCCATCTCGCGTTTCCGCTGTTCGGGCGAAAGCGCGGCCACGCGGCTCATTTCGTTCAGCATCAGCGCCGCGTCCGATCCGAGCTGCACATTGTGCAGCATGGGGGGGGCGTCGGTGTTGGCGCAGGCGCCCAAAGTCAACAACAGCCCGGCAAGCAATATCGGTTTCAATGTCATTTCGGCATGGGCCAGGTTGATTTGAAGCAAGTCGACCATGGCGGGCAGTCGATCACTTCCACGCTGCCGCTCGTGGCAAGCAATGATTCTCGCACGATCGACAGCCCCAGGCCACTGCCCTTGACCGTGCTCGCGGGCTGGTGCTCGCCCTGGAAAAACGGTTCGAACACGCGGCCGCGTTCGGCCTCCGGGATGCCGGCGCCTTCATCGCATACCCACACAGCCACGCCATCCTCAACGGCCTCGCTTTTCACCATGATGCGGCCACCCTCGGGACTGAATTTGACCGCGTTGGACAGCAGATTGTCGAGCACGGTTTCCAGTTGATTGCGATCGGCACAGATTTGTTCCGCGGCCAATTGCTTTTCCACGCGGATGCCGCGCGCGGCCAGCGTCAGCCGCTGTCTCGCCAGCACGGTATCGAGCGCGGCTTCCAGCGACTGCAGGGTGGCAGGCGGCTTGTCTACGCCCTGCACCATGCCGCCATAGCGGATCAGGTCCTCGATGCGCTTTTGCAGTTCGCGGCTGCCGCTGTCCATGATGCCGACGATGGTGCGCTGGCGAGAGTTCAAGCTGCCCGCCAGCTCATCGTTCAAAAGCGCCACGCCCTCGCGCAGCGAGGCCAGAGGGGTTTTCAGTTCGTGCGACACGTGGCGCAGGAAGCGCTGCTTCTGCTCCTCCAGCGCCTGCAATCGCTGGCGCAGCCAGTCGATTTCGCGCCCCAACTCGACGAGATCGTGCGGGCCGCTGACCGGCGGCAAGGGCCGCAAGTCGGCCTGCCCAAGCTGCTGGATCGCTGCCTTGATCTGCCTGATCGGACGATTGATCATCCAGGAAAACACGCCTGCCAGCAGCAGCGTCAGCGGAATCAGCGCCACCGCCAGCACGATCAGGCGCTGGCGCGTGGTTTGCACCGTCGTTTCCAGTGCCTGCAGTTCGTGCTGCACTGCGGCATCGGCCTCCACCAGCAGCGTGCGCGCCGCGGCATGCAGTTCATTGAACGCGGGATCCAGCGCATGGAAGCGCGCGCTGTCCAGATAGGCACCTGGCTTCAATTCGAGATACAGCGCACGTGCGCGTTCCTGCATTTTTCCCAGCGTGCTGCGCGAGGGCGCGTCGGCCAGGCGCGAATCGAGCTGCGCCAGCAGGGTTTGCAGTTCGTCGTGGCGATCCTTCAACGCGGGGCCGAACTCGTCGTCCTGCAGCAAATGATACTGGCCGGCGGCGCGCTGCAGCTGGCTCACCGACTCCGCCACCTGGCGCACGTCGCGCGTGATCGCCAGGCTGTTGCGCGTGAACTCGCGCTGCGCATCGGCCACGCCCTGCAGCACGTGCACCGCGTTGATCAGGCCGCTGGTCAGCGGCACGATCAGCACGCCCATGGCGACGATGACCAGGATGGTGAAGGAGCGGGGGTAGTAGGAGGCAGAAAACATCCGCGTTGTGTCAGGCAACTTTGCTGTGAAAGGGGCCATTTTGGCACCAGTATTCCTCTACATGCATAAAAAAGAAAAGCCCCGCGCCAGGCGGGGCTTGCTCTTTTGGCGCCTGGTCGGGCAGGGCTTACATCATGCCCATGCCGCCCATGTCGCCCATGCCGCCGCCCATGGGGGCTGCGGGCTTGTCTTCCGGCAGCTCGGCGACCATGCAGTCGGTGGTGAGCATGAGGCCGGCGATGGAGGCGGCGTTCTGCAGCGCGGTGCGGGTGACCTTGGTGGGGTCGAGCACGCCCATTTCCATCATGTCGCCGTAGGTGCTGTTGCCGGCGTTGTAGCCGAAGTTGCCCTTGCCTTCGGCAACCTTGTTGACCACCACGGAGGGCTCTTCGCCGCAATTGAAGACGATCTGGCGCAGGGGCTCTTCCACGGCGCGCAGGATGATCTTGATGCCGGCATCCTGGTCGTGGTTGTCGCCCTTGAGGCCGGAGATGGCCGACTTGGCGCGCAGCAGGGCCACGCCGCCGCCGGGGACGATGCCTTCTTCCACCGCAGCGCGGGTGGCGTGCAGGGCGTCTTCCACGCGGGCCTTCTTCTCTTTCATTTCGACTTCGGTGGCAGCGCCCACCTTGATCACGGCCACGCCGCCGGCCAGCTTGGCCTTGCGCTCTTGCAGCTTCTCGCGGTCGTAGTCGGAGGTCACTTCTTCGATCTGCTTGTTGATCTGGGCGATGCGGTTCTTGATCGCATCGGCAGAACCGGCGCCGTCGATGATGGTGGAGTTTTCCTTGTTCACCTCGATGCGCTTGGCACGGCCCAGGTCTTGCAGGGTGGCTTTTTCCAGGGTGAGGCCGACTTCCTCGGCGATCACGGTGCCGCCGGTGAGGATGGCGATGTCTTCCAGCATGGCCTTGCGGCGGTCGCCGAAGCCGGGAGCCTTGACGGCCACGGTCTTGAGGATGCCGCGGATGTTGTTGACCACCAGGGTGGCGAGGGCTTCGCCGTCGACGTCCTCGGCGATGATCAGCAGGGGCTTGCCGGCCTTGGCGACTTGTTCCAGCACCGGCAGCAGGTCGCGGATGTTGGAAATCTTCTTGTCGTGCAGCAGGATGAAGGGGTCTTCCAGCAGGGCGATCTGGCGGTCGGGGTTGTTGATGAAGTAGGGCGACAGGTAGCCGCGGTCGAACTGCATGCCTTCGACGACGTCGAGTTCGTTTTCGAGGCCGGAGCTGTCTTCAACGGTGATGACGCCTTCCTTGCCGACCTTGTCCATGGCGGCGGCGATGATGTCGCCGATGGAGGAGTCGGAGTTGGCGGAAATGGAGCCGACCTGGGCGATTTCCTTGCTGCTGGCGCAGGGCACGGAGATCTTCTTCAGTTCTTCGGTGATGGCGATGACGGCCTTGTCGATGCCGCGCTTCAGATCCATGGGGTTGATGCCGGCGGCCACGTACTTCATGCCTTCGGCGAGGATGGCCTGGGCCAGCACGGTGGCGGTGGTGGTGCCGTCGCCGGCGACGTCGGAGGTCTTGGAGGCGACTTCCTTCACCATTTGCGCGCCCATGTTCTCAAGCTTGTCCTTGAGCTCGATTTCCTTGGCGACGGAGACGCCGTCCTTGGTCACGGTGGGGGCGCCGAACGAGCGGTCCAGCACCACGTTGCGGCCCTTGGGGCCGAGGGTGACCTTGACGGCGTTGGCCAGGATGTTCACCCCGGCAACCATCTTGTGGCGGGCTTCGTCGCCGAACTTAACCATTTTTGCAGCCATGCTTTAACTCCTTTGAATTCTGTTTGGGTTGCGCGGGGCCGATTATTTTTCGACCACGCCCATGATGTCTTCTTCGCGCATGACGAGGACTTCCTCGCCCTCGATCTTGACGCTCTGGCCGGCGTACTTGCCGAACAGCACGCGGTCGCCGACTTTCACATCCATGGCGATGGTCTTGCCGCTGTCATCCTTCTTGCCGGGGCCCACGGCGATGACTTCGCCTTGGTCGGGTTTTTCGGTGGCGGAATCGGGAATCACGATGCCGGAAGCGGTCTTGCGCTCTTCTTCCATGCGCTTGACGATGACGCGGTCATGCAAAGGACGGATTTTCATTATTAATCTCCATTGAAAATCAATGAGTTGGAATATTTCCGCGATGCGGAACCAAGAAACGGGACCGGGGCTTGTTAGCACTCTCGGCCGGAGGCTGCTAATGATAGGGGGCGGATATGACAATTTCAACCCCGGCCCTGTTGATAGGGCAGTTTTTGGCCGGCCTGCAATTTTGAGGCGGCCTGTTGAGAACAGGCCGGTTAGGGCGGTGGTCGGCAGTGCACTGCCGGCACCAAATTTTTACAGCAGTTCGCTCTTGCGCACAAAGTTTGTGCTGGCTGTTGCATCCAGGCCGTGCCTCGGCCATTCCGGTTCATCGGCCTGAAAGCCAATGTACGTGCGGGTTTCCGTAGGGCGAGCAATCTTGTTTTGGCGTTTGGCACATGAGTTGCTTTGTCATTACTCGTCATAACAAGTTCGGAGTGAGCGAAAAATGGTGAAGTCCCGAAACCCCGCCCCTGAAGTTCTGCCGGTATCGCCGATTCCCCTGTATACGCAGATCAAGGGCATCCTGCGCGATCGCATCCTCGACGGCACCTACCAGGCTCATCAGCAGATGCCTTCCGAGAGCGAGCTGATGGAAACCTTCGGCGTGTCGCGCATCACGGTGCGCCAGGCCCTGGGCGACCTGCAGAAGGAAGGCCTCATTTTCAAGATCCACGGCAAGGGCACCTACGTTTCCAAGCCGAAGGCTTTCCAGAACGTTGCGCAACTACAGGGCTTCGGCGAGGCGATGTCGCGCATGGGCTACGAGACCTTCTCGCGCGTGGTAAGCCTCAAGGGCATGCCCGCCGGCCCTGCCATTGCCGCAAAGCTGGGTGTCGATCCGGCCGAGGAAGTGGTGGAGCTGCGGCGCGTGCGCTACCTCAACCGCGCGCCCATCTCCCTCGATGTCACCTATGTGCACAAGGCCATCGGCGAACGCCTCGCCAAGGAAGACCTGGCCCATCGCGACGTGTTCCTGATCCTCGAGAACGACTACGGGATCGCCCTGGGCGAAGCCGAGCTGCAGATCGAGGCAATGCTCGCGGACGAGTACGTCGCGCGCCAGTTGCAGGTGGAAGAAGGCGCGCCGGTGCTGCGCATCGAACGGCTGACCATGACCGCCGAAGGCCGCCCGATCGATTTCGAATATCTGTATTACCGCGGTGATGCCTTCCAGTACCGGATGCGCATCCAGCGGTCCCCCGTCTAGGAGACTCGAATGAGCGATTTGATTGCGGAAGTGGATGTGCTGGTGATCGGCGGCGGAACGGCGGGCCCCATGGCGGCCGTGAAGGCCAAGGAAAAGAATCCGGCACTGAAGGTGATGCTGCTGGAGAAGGCGAACGTGAAGCGCAGCGGCGCCATCTCCATGGGCATGGACGGACTCAACAACGCGGTGATTCCCGGGCATGCCACGCCCGAGCAGTACGTGAAGGAGATCACCGTGGCCAACGACGGCATCGTCAACCAGAAGACGGTGATGGCCTACGCACGGGAGAGCTTCAACATGATCAACCAGCTCGACCGCTGGGGCGTGAAGTTCGAGAAGGATGAGACCGGCGACTACGCGGTGAAGAAGGTGCACCACATCGGCACCTACGTGCTGCCGATGCCGGAAGGCCACCACATGAAGAAGGTGCTGTACCGCCAGTTGAAGAAGGCGCGGGTCGAGATCACCAACCGCTACATGGCGACCCGTCTGCTGCTGGATGAAAACGGCGCGATCGCCGGTGCGATGGTGCTCGATACCCGCGAGGGCACCTTCGGCGTGATCCGCGCCAAGTCGGTAGTGCTGTGCACCGGCGCGGCCGGGCGCCTGGGTCTGCCGTCCTCCGGCTACCTGTTCGGCACCTACGAAAACCCGACCAACGCCGGCGACGGTTATGCGCTGGCCTACCACGCCGGCGCCGAACTCTCGGGCATTGAGTGCTACCAGATCAACCCGCTGATCAAGGACTACAACGGCCCCTCCTGCGCCTACGTCACCGGCCCCTTCGGCGGTTACACCTCCAACGCCAAGGGCGAGCGCTTCATCGAGTGCGACTACTGGAGCGGCCAGATGATGATGGAGTTCTACAAGGAGCTCGAAGGCGGCAACGGCCCGGTGTTCCTGAAGATGGACCACCTCGCGGAGGAAACCATCAGCACAATCGAGAACATCCTGCACACCAACGAGCGCCCCAGTCGTGGCCGCTTCCACGAAGGCCGTCATCTCGACTACCGCCACGGCATGGTGGAGATGCACATCTCGGAAATCGGCCTGTGCAGCGGCCACTCGGCCTCTGGCGTGTGGGTGGACGAGACCGCGGCGACCACGGTGCCGGGCCTCTTTGCCGCAGGCGACCTCGCTTGCGTGCCGCACAACTACATGCTGGGCGCCTTCGTGTACGGCAAGTTTGCTGGCGAAAGCGCGGCCGAGTATGCGCTTTCGCACGAGCTGCCTGCTGTCGATCCCGCCCAGGTCGAGCCTGAGCGCAAGCGTGTGCTGGGGCCCCTCTCGAACAGGGAAGGCCTGCCGCCCGCGCAGGTTGAATACAAGCTGCGCCGTTTCGTGAACGACTACCTGCAGCCGCCCAAGGTGACGCGCAAGATGGAAATCGGGCTGGACCGCTTCGCGGAAATTGGCGAAGACCTGCCCGCCATGTCGGCGGCGAACCCGCACGAGCTGATGCGCGCCATGGAGGCGCACTTCATCCGCGACTGCGCGGAGATGGCGGCGCGCGCCTCACTGTTTCGCACCGAGTCGCGCTGGGGGCTCTACCACTACCGTGTCGACCACCCGGAGAAGGACGAAGCCAACTGGTTCTGCCATGCGCAACTGAAGAAGAGCGATACGGGTGAGATGTCCTGCTTCAAGCGCCTCATCGATCCTTACATCGTCCCTCTCGACGAAGAAGAGAAGGAAGCCTACAACCGCCTGCGCATCGTGAAGCAGGCCGCAACAGCCTAAGGAGCATTTCATGCCGATGACCATGAACCGGGTGTCCGTGCCCGTCACCGTAAATGAGGATGCCTGCATTGCGGACAAGGGCTGCACGGTCTGCGTCGAATCCTGCCCGCTGGACCTGCTTGCCATCGACATGGCGAAAGGCAAGGCGTACATGCGCTATGACGAATGCTGGTACTGCCTGCCGTGCGAGAAAGACTGTCCGACCGGGGCGATCCGCGTCGATATTCCGTATCTGTTGCGTTGAGGAGAGATGCATGATGCCAGCAACGAATTACGCCGACATCCACAGCCGCTTGGCGAGTGCAGATCCAGAGGTGCGACGCATCGCGGTGATGGGCCTGATCGACAGCGACGAAGAAGGCGTTGAGCAGTTGCTCATCGAAGCGCTGATGGATGCAGACGCCAAAGTCCGCGCCGAAGCGGCGCGCATGCTGGAGGGGTATGAAACGCCGGAAGTTGTGGAAGGGTTGATCGGCGCGCTGGAAGACGGCAGTGCCGAAGTGCGCGAGTCTGCGGCCACATCCCTGTCCGAGCTCAAGGATGCAGCTATGGGCGACAGCCTTCTTGCGGCGCTGTCGGCTGCGTCGAAGCCCTTCGTGCAAGCTGCATTGTTCCGCGCGCTGCGCGAACTGCGCTGCCCGGAAGCCTTTTCTCCCGCGCTCGCGGCGCTCTCCTCCGAAGAGGGTGGCGTGCGCTGCGCCGCACTGGGGGTGCTCGGCTATCTCAAGAATCCGACCGCACTACTAGAGATCGCGCGAATTGCCGACAGTGACGCGGATGTGGAGGCGCGGCGAATCGCCGTCGGGGCCCTGGGCTTTGCGACGGATTTGTCGGCGGTAGTGCCCGCGCTGAAAAAGGCGTTGGTTGATATCTCCTGGCAGGTGCGAGAGGAAGCCGCCGCGACACTGGGCAAACTGCTTGCAACCGATGCGGTCGACGATCTTATCGCCGCAATGGCCGATCCCTACTGGCAGGTGCGTTTGAAGGCGGCGCGCAGCCTAGGGCGGTTGAAAGCGAGAACGGCACTGCCGGCGCTGATCGATGCGCTCGGTCACGAGATGAGCAACCTGCGCAAGGAGGCGGCCGTCGCGCTAGGCGAAGTGGGTGATGCGGCCGCCGTTCCAGCGCTGGAGAAAGCGCTCGACGATGGTGACCCGGACGTGCGCAAGCTCGCGCGCCTGGCGCTTAACCAACTTTCAATATAGGGAGCAAGACATGACTTATGTCGTTGCGGAACCGTGCATCAACTGCAAGTACGGCGACTGTGTGCCGGTGTGTCCGGTGGACGCATTCCACGAAGGACCGAACTTTATGGTAATCGACCCGGAAGAGTGCATCGATTGCTCACTTTGCGTGGACGAATGCCCGGCCGGCGCGATTTTTAACGAACCCGACTTGCCGGAGGAATATGCGCGTTACGTGGCGCTCAATGCCGAATTGGCGAAGACATGGCCGTTGATCAAGGACAAGCCCGAACCGTTGCCGGATGCAGATCAGTGGACAGACATGAAGGAAAAGTTCAAGTACCTGGAAATGACGGAAACGGCGTGACGCCCGAGCCTGGTACACGCGTTAGAAGGAACGCACGGTACTGGTCCGTGCACGGTATTCAGACAGTTAAAAAAACATAAGAAACGCGGTTATTTCGGATGGCATGGAGATTGCTGATTTTTGTTTAAAGACAAATGAGTCGGCTCTCAATCAATTCAACAGGAAGGAAGCTCCACATGGAAATAACACGCAATCTACGCATCCGAGCGGCAACGGCAATCAGGATGAGCACGGCGCTGGCATTCATCGGCGCGTTGATCGGATTGAACGCGAATGCGGAAACCGTAACTGTCGGTATCGGTACGCAGAACACGACCACCAATACCGTGACCGGCGGCATTGTGATCGAAAAACTTGGTTTGATGGACAAATACCTGGCCGAATTGAAGAAGACGCCCAAGTATAAGGGCATCGACTTCAAGCTCGACTGGCAGAACTTCACCTCCGGCCCGCCCGTGACCAACGGCATGGTCGCCAACAAGCTGCAGATCGGCATGATGGGCGACTACCCGCTGCTGGTGAACGGCGCGACCTTCCAGGCCGGCAACGAGACCAGGAGCGAGCTGATCGCACTGATTGCCTACAACAAGGATGGCGCCGGCAACGGCATGGTAGTGCACAAGGACTCGCCCTACTACGAACTTTCCGACCTCAAGGGCAAGAAGGTTTCGGTGCCGTTCGGCTCCGCTGCGCACGGCATGCTGCTGAAGGCGATGGAGGACCGCGGCTGGAAGGAGGACTTCTGGGAGCTCGCCAGTCAGAGCCCCGAAGTGGGCACCACCAACTTGCAGGAACGCAAGCTCGACGGCCACGCCGACTTCGTGCCTTTCGCCGAACTGCTGCCCTACCGCGGCTTTGCGCGCAAGATCTTCGACGGCGTGGAAACCAAAATCCCCACCTTCCATGGCGTCGTGGTGCGCAAGGACTTCGCCGACAAGTATCCGGAGTTCGTGGTGGCCTACCTGAAGGCATTGCTCGATGCCAACGACTGGGTGCGCAAGAATCCGGCCATGGCCGCGACCAGGATCGAGGAGTGGACCAAGATCGAGAAGGAAGTGGCCTATATGTTCCTCGGCCCGAGCGGCGTGCATACGCTTGATCCGACCATCAAGCCGAAGTGGATCGAGACCGTCAAGTACGACCACGGCGTGCTGCAGCGCATGGGCCGCGTGAAGGATTTCAATGCCGATGTCTGGGGCAACGAGACCTACATCAAACAGGCGTTCAAGGAGAAGGGCCTCGACTACGAGAAGCAGAGGGTGAGTTTTGCCGGCTATGAAATCAGCGGCACCGACCCGCTTTGCAAGAGGCCGATCAAGTCTCCGCGCGAGGGGGGCGAGGTGTGGATCGAGGGTGGCGGCATCACGGCCTACAGTTCAGCATCCTGCACCCTGGCGGGCGTGAAGAAGGCGCTGTCGGAAGGCAAGAAGATCGGCGTGGCTTTCGTGTTCGACAAGACCCTCGGCATCAAGCTGTTCGCGGACAAGGCGTTCTACGCGCTGAGCACCAAGAATCCGAAGAAGGTTGAGATTGTGCCGTTCCTGCTGAAAAAGGATGCCGAAGCCTGGGCCGCGAAAAGCGGTGGCCGCGTAGCTTCCTACACCGAAGTGCTGGCTGTCGCGAAAACAGGAGGGTAAACCATGCAACCCGCAACCAGCCTCAAGCTTGAGGCGCTGAACCGTGAAACCGGCAAGCTCGGCAGCGCGACAGAAGGGCCGAATCTGGCGCTCGCGCCAAGGCCCGAGACGGCGACGCCGGCTCCACCGAAGGGCAACCCAGTTCCCGCTCCGGCCTTGGCGCTGGCCCGGCGCATCGCAGCCTGGTTGCTGGGCGCATTGCCCAAGCTGTTGATGAGCGGTTTGTCTTTGGGGCTGTTCGTGGCCTTCTGGTACTTCGCCACCAAGTACAAACTGGACTTCTATATTCGCTTCACCAACATACCCACCCCCATTGAGGTGTTGGACAATGCAACCAGGCTGGTGCACAGCGAAAAGTTCTACAACAACATGTACGTCAGCCTGCGGCGGATTTTGCTTGGCTTCGGTGTGGCCACGCTGTTGGGCGTGATGCTGGGTCTGCTGATCGGGCAATACCGCAGCGTCAAGGCGCTGCTGTTCCCGGTGTTCGAGACGCTGCGGCCGGTCCCGGCGATTGCCTGGGTGCCGATGGCAATCATGTTGTGGCCCAGCAACGAGACCAGCATCGTGTTCATCACCTTCCTGGGATCGTTCTTCCCCATCCTGCTCAACACCATTCATGGCGTGAACAGCGTCGATCCGGTGCTGCTGCGCGCCGCGCGCTGCCTGGGCGCAACGGAATACGGGCTATTGCGCCAAGTGGTGCTGCCGGCGGCCTTGCCGCACATCTTCACCGGGCTCGCCGTCGGCATGGGCGTGGCCTGGGTGTCGCTGATTGCAGCGGAGATGATCTCGGGCCAGTACGGCATCGGCTATTTCACCTGGGAGGCTTATTCGTTGATTGAGTACGCCGACATCGCCATCGGCATGATCGTGATCGGCGTGCTCGGACTGTTGTGCAGCGGCGGCATCCGTGTGTTGGGTAATGCGCTGATGCCGTGGACGGCAGGCGGCGCGCATGGAGGGCGGAAATAATGAGCAAACCCGCAGAGAAGCCCAGTGAAACCGGCCACATCGTGGTGGACCGCCTGCGCGTGCGCTTCGGCCGCAATGCCTCGATGGTCGAGGCGGTGAGCGACGTGAGCATGGAAGTGAAGCCGGGCGAGTTCGTTTCCATCATCGGGCCTTCGGGCTGCGGCAAATCGACCCTGCTCAACGTGGTGGCCGGATTCGTCAAGCCGAGCGATGGCATGGTTTCCATGGACGGCAAGCCTACGGACAAACCCGGTGCCGACCGCGGCATGGTGTTTCAGCAGTATTCGCTGTTTCCTTGGCTCACCGTGCGCAAGAACGTGGAGTTCGGGCTGAAGCAGCAGGGCATGCAAAGCAGCCAGCGCGAGCAGGCGGCGCGCACCCTGCTCGGGCTGGCCGGCCTGCTCGCCTTCGAGAACCACTATCCAGACCAGCTCTCCGGCGGTATGCGGCAGCGCGTTGGCATCGTCCGCGCGCTGGCCACCAGTCCGCAAGTGCTGCTGATGGACGAACCCTTCGGCGCGCTCGACGCGCAGACCCGAGTGGTGATGCAGCAGATTCTCACCAACATGTGGCAGCGCTTCCGCATCTCGGTGCTGTTCATCACCCACGACATTGACGAGAGCATTTTTCTGTCGGACCGGGTCTACGTGATGACCGCACGGCCGGGGCGCATCAAGGCCGAGATTCCCATCCTTCTGCCGCGGCCGCGCACGTCCGACATGGCGCTGAGTCCGGAATTTCTCCGGATCAAGCAGCAGCTGCGCGACCTGATCGCCGAGGAGAGTCTCAAAGCCATGGGCGGCGAACTCAAGGACAGCGGCCTGGCCGGTTTCGGCATGGAAGTCGGGCCGCAGGGCGTGGCAGAGCTCATCTGAATGGACAGGGCCGGCTAGCCGGCCCCTTATTCGGTTTAACTTGTTATGACATGTAATGTCGATATGAAAAGGACGAGCAATGAAGCCCACCCTGCGACTGAATATTGAAGGCTTCGACTACGCGGACCTGTATCGGGCGGAACGGCTCCCGGCATTGGATCAGCGCTTTCATGAATGGCTTGCCGGCCGTGACCGCGATCTCGTGGCGCGCTTTCAGGCTTATCGCAAGGGCGACATGCTTGCGGGCCCCGAGGAGTCGGCGCTGCTGATTGGCGTGGCGCGCGAGCTGGAGGATTTTCTGGTTGCTGCGTTCGGCGTCGAAGCCTCCCGCGATGGCCTGCGCGCGGCCCAGGGACGCGACGCGGTCGTGCACGCCTTCAAACAGGCGTTCGTCAAACGGCGCATACGCAAAAAGCCTGCGGTGCCGGTGCGCAGTTTCACCAAACTCGACGCGCTGTTGCCGGTGGAGCCGGCTTCCGATCGCGAGTGGCAGATTGCCAGTCTATGGGCCGAGGCAGAACAAACTGCAAACGCCGCGATGCTGGATCTGCTGGCCGAGTGGCTGCACGCCGCCTGCGGCAGCGAGACAGGCCGCGCCGCCACGCGCGGCTGGGTCAGTCTCGATCAGCCCCAAGCCACCGATCACTTCAAGCTGGTGCCGATTACCGTAATCGAAGGCGATGGCGCAAAACGCATGGCGGGGCTGTCCGAGTCGCAGCGCCGCAGGGACGGTTTCGATCTGACCGATGGCCGGTCGGGGCTGCGCGAAACCATGGGCCAGGTTCATTACTGCGTCTATTGCCACGAACATTCCGGCGATTTCTGTTCCAAGGGTTTCCCCGCCAAGGAGGGCGAAGGTTTCCGCGCCAACCCATTGAATGTCCCGCTCACCGGCTGTCCGCTGGAGGAGCGAATCTCGGAAGCGCACACGCTCAAGCGCGACGGCTACACCCTGGGCGCACTGGCGATGATCATGCTGGACAACCCGCTGCTGCCGGCCACCGGGCACCGCATCTGCAATGACTGCATGAAAAGCTGCATCTATCAGAAGCAGGATCCGGTGAACATTCCGGAAATTGAAACGCGCATCCTCACCGACGTGCTGGAATGGCGTTGGGGATTCGAGCTCTATTTCGCGCTGACCCAGTGGAACCCGCTCAACCGGGCACGGCCTTACCGCCTTCCCTACAACGGCAAGAACACGCTGTGCGCGGGCGCCGGCCCGGCGGGCTTCAATCTTGCACATCACCTGCTGCAGGAAGGTTTCGGCGTGGTGATCGTGGACGGTCTCAAGATCGAACCGCTGCCCGCGGAATGGTGCGACGCGAACCGCCGGCCGACGCAGCCGGTGGAAAACGTCGCCGGCCTCTACCAGCCGCTGGACGCGCGCACCAATGCCGGTTTCGGCGGCGTTGCCGAGTACGGCATCACCGTGCGCTGGGACAAGAATTTCCTGACGCTCATCCGGATGGTGCTGGAGCGCCAGCCCGCGTTCCGCGTCTATGGGGGTATCCGCCTCGGCGGCACCATCCGGCTGGAAGATGTGAAAGAACTGGGCTTCGACCATGTGACGCTGGCGACCGGCGCCGGCCGTCCCACCGTGCTGCCGGTGCGCAACAACATGGCGCGCGGCATGCGCCAGGCAAGCGATTTTCTGATGGCGCTGCAATTGACCGGCGCCGCCAAGCGCGACAGCCTCGCCAACCTGCAGGTGCGCCTGCCGGCCGTGGTGATCGGCGGCGGGCTGACCTCGATCGATACCGCCACCGAGGTGCAGGCCTACTACATCCGCCAGGTGGAAAAGGTGCTTGCACGTTGGGAGGCGGTCGGTGAAACGCACGCCGGTTTGTTCGACGAATACGAGCGCGGCGTGCTGGAGGAATTCCTGACCCACGGCCGTGCCGTGCGCGCCGAGCGCGAACGGGCGCAAGCGGCTGGCGATCTGCCCGACTTTACGCCATTGATTCGCGCCTGGGGCGGCGTCACCGTCGTCTATCGCCGCGCCATGTCCGAGTCGCCGGCCTACCTGCGCAACCACGAAGAAATCGCCAAGGCCATGGAAGAGGGTATCTACTACGCGGAACGGCTGGAGCCGGCAGAGGCGGTGCTCGACGAACACGGCAATGTCGAGCGGCTGCGCTGTGTTCGAACGGATACCGGCGAGCAGGTCGTGCTGCCGGCGCGGGCAGTGCTGGCCGCGGCGGGCAGCATTCCCAATACCGTGTACGAGCGCGAACATCCTGGCAGCTTCGAAATGGACGGGAAATACTTCGCCGCTTATCGCATCGCCGATGCCGGCGAGATGGTGCGGGTCGCGGCGGACGGACACTGCAAGCGCGCGCAGCCCGGGTTCTTTACTTCCTACCGCGACGGCGATCTGCGCGTGTCCTTCCTGGGGGACAACCATCCCTGGTATCACGGCAGCGTGGTGCGGGCCATGGCCTCGGCCAAGCACGCCGCACGCGATATCACGGCGCTGCTGCTCAGGCAGGCTTCCGCAGGCAAGCCGGAACTGCCGCCTGCATCATTCCATGCATTCGCTGCGTCGCTGGACATGGCGCTGTGTCCGGAAGTGGTGGCTGTGGAGCGTCTGGCGCCGCATCTCACCAGCCTCACCGTGCGCGCGCCGCAGGCGACGAAGCACTGGCTGCCGGGACAGGTATACCGGCTGCAGAATTTCGAGCGCCATGCAGAACGCGTGGCGGGGCAGATGCTGGCGATGGAGGGCATGGCCATCGACGGCGTGCACGTGGACAAGGCGCGCGGCGAGGTGCAGCTGCTCATCAACAGCGTAGGAGTGTCGAGCCGCATTGCTTCGACGCTCAAGCCCGGCACGCGCGTGATCCTGATGGGGCCGACCGGTACCGGCTTGCCGGTGCCGGAAAACTCAACCCTGACCGTGGTGGGGGGGCACTCCGCCGTGACCAGCACGGTGGACGGCGCGGCCATGTGGCGCGCGGCGGGTAACCGCATCGTGTTCATCGGGCACTTCCGCGATGCGGAGCAGGCACGTGCAGTGCAGCGCGTCATCGAGATCCTCACGGACCAGGCGATCTGGGTGTTGGACGAGGGGCCGGCGCTGAAAATGCGGCGGCAGCAGGATGCCTGTTTCGTGCATGGCCTGGCCGAATTTCTGCAGACCTGCACCGAGGTCGAAGCGTCCTTCACCGAGTGGGTGCGCCGGACCGACCAGCTGGTCATCTCGGATCACCCCGAAGCCATGGAAAGCTTCCGTTCCATGCTGCGCACCGGCCTCAAGCCTTATCTGAAGGCCGGTTTCAATGCGATTGCCGCGGTGAACAGCCCGATGCAGTGCATGATGAAGGAAGTCTGCGCCCAGTGCCTGTGTCGCCACGTGGACAGCGCGACGGGCGAGCCTTCCAAATTCGTCTTCTCCTGCTTCAATCAGCACCAGCCCCTGTTCGATGTCGACTTCAGGAACCTGCAGGCGCGCCAGGGCCAGAATAGCGTGCAGGAGAAGCTATCCAGCGCATGGCTCGCCCACCTGCTGGATGGTGAACAGGCGGTGGTGGTGGAGGCGCTTGAGGGGGCAGGCAATCCCTGACCATGCCGAGGCAGCGGAGACGCACTTGCGGATTTCGGGCCTTCATGGCTTGATTGAGCCATGAGCATTGTTTGTTATGCCCAGCGCCTGCTGAACCCGTTTCGCGGCGTGGTCAACGTCATCCGCTACCAGGCGGCCGAGGCCGTCACCCTGGATGGGGTGCACTGGGACATCTATGTCGCCAACGAGGCGCTCCGTGCCGGGCTCAAGGGCAAGGCCCAGATCAGCGACATCCGCTATGGCAACTGGTCGGAGGCGGAAGGCTTGAGGCGCGGCCCGATCTACCCCTCGGACGACTTCAAGCGCATGGAAGTGCAGGGGCAGATCGTCTACGACTACCTGCGCGAACATCATCGCGACGTGCCCTTCGCTTTCGTGGATCGCCATGAACTCTGGCTGCTGGATGAAGAGCAACGGCCGCTGGCCCTGATCCACAGCGTGCTCACCGAGGAGGAAACCCTGCAGGAAGTGCCGCTGCATTGGCGCGCGGGCTTCGCCGCCGAGGAGCATTTCCGCAGCGCGGCATCGGGCGGCGACAACAGCGCCATCTGCCTGGGCAATTACATCAACCGCCGGGCCGGGGGCTGGCAGTGGATCGCACGCGACGGCAAGGGCGGCGGCATGGGGCTGGCCGGCGGCAGGGGCGCGGCCTCCGGCCGGGTGTTCGAGGCGGGCCTGTTTCCTGTGCGCTTCCTGTTCCGCGATCGCCATGAGGCGCCGTACCGCCAGCTGGTGGCCGACTATCTCGAATGGCAGGCGCCCTGGCTGCTGTTGCTGGACACCCTGTCGACCGAGATCCGGCGCGAGCTGGAAGTGCTGGCGCGCAGGCGCGCGGCGGAAATGGTCAGGCAGCACCGGCTCTACCCTGCGCATGCCGATCCCGCGCAGCTCAGGGCGGCGCAGGTGGAGATGGTGCTGAGGGAGAAACAGCCTGACGCAAAGGACAAGCCCAACCCCGGCCTCTCGCCGTATTACATCGAATTGAACCCCGCCGGCGGTGAGTACACTTGAGTGAGGCGTGAGGCGTGAGGCGTGAGGCGTGAGGCGTGAGGCGTGAGGCGTGAGGCGTTGAGGCGGGCTATACTCTTGTGACACCTTACCCCTCCCTTACCCCTTCGCATGTCCTCGTTGCAAGACCGTACCCGCCAGTTCCTCTGGCACCCCTGCACCCAGATGAAGCATCTGGAAGCCCTGCCGCCGCTGGCCATCGCGCGCGGCGAGGGGCCGTGGCTGATCGACGAGTCAGGCAGGCGCTATCTGGACGGCATTTCTTCATGGTGGGTGAACCTGTTCGGCCATGCCAATCCGCGCATCAATGCCGCGATCGTCGACCAGCTGTCGAAAATCGAGCACGTCATGCTGGCCGGCTGCACGCACGAGCCGGTGGTGCAGCTGTCGGAACGGCTGGCGAAACTGACCGGCCTGGGCCATGCGTTCTACGGTTCGGACGGCGCCTCGGCCACCGAGATCGCGCTGAAAATGAGCTTCCATTTCTGGCGCAATTCGGGCAAGCCGGGCAAGACGAATTTCATCAGCCTGCAGAACGGCTATCACGGCGAGACCGTGGGCGCGCTCTCGGTCACCGACGTGGCGCTGTTCAAGGACCAGTACGCGCCGCTGTTGAGACAATCGGCGCAGATGCCGTCGCCGGACTTCCGCCATGCCGAAGCCGGGGAATCCGCCGAGGCCTTCGCGCTGCGTTGCGCCGATTTCCTGGAGGCGCACTTGCAGCAGCATGCCGACAGCACCGCCGCCTTCATCCTGGAGCCGCTGGTGCAGGGTGCGGCCGGCATGGCCATGTATCACCCCGTTTATCTCAGCAAGGCGCGCGAGCTATGCACAAAATACGAAGTGCACCTGATCGCCGACGAGATCGCCGTCGGTTTCGGCCGCACCGGCACCATGTTCGCGTGCGAACAAGCTTTACTCCCCTCTCCCCGAGGGAAAGGGGCAGGGGGTGAGGGCGCAGGCGTGGGCATCCAGCCGGACTTCATGTGCCTGTCCAAGGGCATCAGCGGCGGCTATCTGCCCCTGTCCTGCGTGCTGACCACCGATGAAATCTACGCCGCGTTTTACGCCGATGAGACCGCGAAAGGCTTTCTGCACTCGCATTCCTACACCGGCAATCCGCTTGCCTGCCGAGCTGCCTTGGCGGTGTTGGACATCTTCGAAGAGGACGGCGTAATCGCCGCCAACCGCAAGAAAGCGGAAACCTTTACCGCCATGCTGGAACCAATCAGGAACCACCCGCGCGCGCGGCATTTCCGCCACTTGGGCATGATCTGGGCCTTCGACGTGGCGGATGCGGCGTCGGGCTTTTCGCGCGCCTTTGCGGAAGCCGCGCTGGCGCAGGGCGTGCTCTTGCGGCCGATCGGCGGCACGGTCTATTTCATGCCGCCTTATGTCATCGAGGAAGCGCACATGGCGCACATGGCGCAGGCGGCGGCAACGCTTCTGGACGCGACCGGACAAACATGAACATCACTTTTCTGGGCGCGGCCGGCGAGGTCACCGGCTCGTGTTTTCTGGTGGAAACCGAGAACGTGCGCTTCATGGTCGACTGCGGGCTTTTCCAGGGCCTGGGCTCGGCGGACAAGAACCGCAGTGCGCTGGATTTCGATGTGGGCAAACTCGATTTCGTGCTGCTCACGCATGCGCACATCGACCATTCCGGCCTGCTGCCGCTCCTCGTGGCGCGGGGCTTCGGCGGCCCCATCTACACCACCCTGGCCACCTGCGACCTGCTGGAAGTGATGCTGCTGGATTCGGCGCACATCCAGGAGAAGGACGCGGAATGGGCGCGCGAGCGCCGCCACCGCGGCGAGACCCTGCGCGACCCGGAGAGCGTGAATCCGATCTATACCGTGAGCGAGGCGCGCAACAGTCTGCGCCAGCTGCACGGCGTGGGTTATGACGTGGAAGTGCGCCCGCATCCGACGGTGAAGGCGAGATTCCGCGATGCCGGCCACATCCTCGGCTCGGCGATCCTCGAAGTGTGGCTGGAGACGGAAGGCGTCACGCGCAAGATCGTGTTTTCCGGCGATCTCGGCCAGTCCGGACACCCGCTGATGAACGACCCCGCGTCTATCGAGCAGGCCGATTATCTGGTCGTCGAATCCACCTACGGCAACCGCCTGCACAAGCCGCTCAAGGAAACCACCGAGGAGCTGGTCGACGCCATCAACGACACGCTGGCCAAGCGCCGCGGCAATATCCTGATTCCGGCCTTTGCCGTGGGGCGCACGCAGGACATGCTGTTCATTCTTTCCGACCTGGCTGCGGACGGCCGCCTGGCGAGCAAGCCGCGCATCTTCGTCGATTCGCCCATGGCCAAGGCGGCGACGGAAATCACGCTCAAGCACCATCGCCTGCTCGACGAGGAGGCGCGCCACTTCATGAGCGACCTGAAGAACAACCACCGCACGCCGCTGCCGATCACCTTCACCGAAACCGTGGAAGACTCCAAGGCCATCAACCGCGTTTCCGGCGGCGCCATCATCATCGCCGCCTCGGGCATGTGCGATGCCGGGCGCATCAAGCACCACCTGCGCAACAACCTCGCGCGCGACGAGAACAGCATCATCTTCGTCGGTTTCCAGGCCCGGGGCACGCTGGGCCGCAGGCTGGTCGACGGCGCCACGGAAGTGCGCCTGTTCGGCGAAGACATTCCCGTGCGCGCCCGCATCTACACCATCGGCGGCCTTTCCGCCCACGCCGACCAGGCCGCGCTCATGGGCTGGCTCGGCCGTTTCGCCAGGCCGCCGCGCCAGTGCTTCGTGGTGCACGGCGAAGCGGAAACCGCGCAGATTTTCGCAGACAAGATAAGTGCCGACCTGGGCTGGGACGCGCTGACGCCGGAGGCGGGCAGGCGCTATGATCTGGCGTGAGGCGTGAGGGCTAAACTTCAAAGCATGAAAATACCTTGTCACTTTCGCCGGGCAGTCTTGCTGCTCCTTGCATTCATCGCCAGTGCGCAAGCCTGGGCAGGCGGCCTGCCGCCGCCCGTGGCCGAAGCGCTGTTCCGGGCCGACATTCCGCAGGAAGCCGTTTCCGTCCACGTGCAGCCGCTCGACGGCAACGCGCCGCTGCTGAGCGTGAACGCCGCGCAGCCCATGAACCCGGCATCGACCATGAAACTGGTCACGAGCTATGCCGCGCTGGAAAGCCTGGGGCCGGGCTACACCTGGAAAACCGGCTTCTGGGCCAGGGGCGAAATCCGCGACGGCAGGCTGGAAGGCGATCTGATCGTGCGCGGCGGCGGCGATCCCTATCTGACACTGGAACGCATCTGGCTCATGCAGCGCGCCTTGCGCGAGAAAGGCGTGCGCGAAATCCGCGGCGATCTGGTGCTCGACCTTACCCTGTACGACCTGCCGCCCATGGACCCCGGCGCCTTCGACGGCGAGCCGCTGGCCGCCTACAATGCCGTGCCCGCGCCGCTCCTCGCCAATTTCAACGTGCAGCGCGTGCTCCTGCTTCCCGAAGGGGAGAAAGTCGGCATCAGGCCGGAGCTGCCGCTTGCCGGCGTGAAATTCATCTCACAATTGCAGCTGACGGATGCGCCGTGCAATGGCTGGCGCGACGGCATCCTCGCCAGCATTCCCGATCCTGCAATGAAGGAAGTCGTCGTCTTCGAAGGCGGCTACCCGCGCGCCTGCGGCGAGAAGCGCCTGCCGCTCAATCTGCTGGAGCCTGCGCAGAATTTCGCCCAGGTCTTCCGGGCGCTGTGGGAGGAGTCGGGCGGCAAGTGGGAAGGCAGGATCGCGTTGGGCATCGCCCCGCCGGAAACCGCGCCGCTGCTGGAATTCGAATCGCCGCCGCTTGCGGACGTGATCCGCCCGCTCAACAAGCATTCCAGCAACATCATGACGCGCATGCTGTTCCTGACCCTGGGCCAGGAAGCATTCGGCGCCCCGGCGACATTGGGCAAGTCGGCCGTGGCCCTGCGCGAAGTCCTGCTTGCACGCGGGCTCGATTTTCCTGAACTGGTCGTGGAAAACGGCGCCGGCCTGTCGCGCGACGAGCGCATCAGCGCGGAAAGCATGGGCCGCCTGCTATTGGCGGCGTACAGGAGCCCGCATTTTTCCGAACTCGAATCCGCCCTGCCCATTGCCGCCACCGACGGCACGCTGAAAAAGCGTTTCGAGGACGGCGCCATCACCGGCCGCGCCCACCTCAAGACCGGCAGCCTCAGGGACGTGCGCGCGCTCGCCGGCTATCTCGTCGACCGCAACGGCCGCCGCCTGGCACTGGCGATGTTCGTCAACCATGCCAATGCGGCGCAATCCGAGGCTGCGCAGGCGGCGTTGCTGAACTGGGTTTACGAGGGCGAGGCGGTCGGGGCGTCGAGCTGCAACTGCCCGTCCTTGACGGGAATGCGCGAGCCGGGCTGATGGTCCATGCGCACCTGGCCTTCCTTCGCGCCCAGGCGGTAGCGCACCTCGTAGCCCACGGTTTTGGCGTGTGATTCATAAACGGTCTTGCAGCGCGTTTCGGTGCGGCTGACCGTATCGTTTGCCTGCATGTTCTTCTGCACCTGGTTGCCCGCGTAGCCGCCGGCCGCGGCGCCCGCCACGGTGGCGACCGTGCGGCCGTCGCCCTTGCCGATCTGGTTGCCGATCAGTCCCCCCGCCACGGCGCCGATGGCGGTGCCGGCGATGCGGTTGGGATCCTTGACCGGCGCCTGTTCATTGACGACCATGTCGTTGCAGACTTCCCTGGGGGTCTTCGTGGTCTCGGTGACGGGCTTGACGGCCAGCACCTCGGCAAATTCCGGCTCCGGATTGAGCGCCTTGTAACCCGCCACGCCAGCAATGGCAGTGACGCCGATACCACCTGCGATCGCACCTATCAACATGGATTTATTCATGGTTTCGTTCTCCTTGTTAAGTTGAGGCTGGGGATGTGAACCATGGCGTTTGGCAGTGATTGCGCATTCAGGTTCCGCAAAACTGCCGGCCCGCATGGGAATCTGACGGGCGGCTACCAGCCCAGTTCGTGCCAGAGGGCGTCGATGCGGGCTTTCGTCGCCGCGTCCATGCGGATGGGGGTGCCCCATTCGCGGCCGGTTTCGCCCGGCCACTTGTTGGTGGCGTCGATGCCCATCTTGGAGCCGAGGCCGGATACCGGGCTGGCGAAATCCAGGTAGTCAATGGGCGTGTTTTCGACGATGAGGGTGTCGCGCGCGGGGTCTACCCGGGTAGTGAGCGCCCACATCACTTCCTTCCAGTCGCGCACGTTCACGTCGTCGTCGGTGACGAGGATGAACTTGGTGTACATGAACTGCCTGAGGAAGCTCCATACCCCGAACATCACGCGCTTGGCGTGGCCGGGGTACTGTTTCTTCATGCTCACCACCGCCATGCGGTAGCTGCACCCTTCGGGCGGCAGGTAGAAATCCGCGATTTCGGGAAACTGTTTCTGCAGCAGCGGCACGAACACTTCGTTGAGCGCCACGCCGAGAATGGCGGGCTCGTCCGGCGGTTTGCCGGTGTAGGTGCTGTGGTAGATCGGGTCGCGCCGCAGGGTGATGCGGTCGATGGTGAACACGGGGAACTGCTCGACTTCGTTGTAATAGCCGGTGTGGTCGCCGAACGGGCCCTCGGGCGCCATTTCACCCGGATGGATGTGGCCTTCGAGCACGATCTCTGCGGAAGCCGGCACCTGCAGCTCGGAGCCGAGGCATTTCACCACTTCGGTCTTTGCGCCGCGCAGGAGTCCGGCGAACTGGTATTCCGAGAGCGAGTCCGGCACCGGCGTCACCGCGCCGAGGATGGTGGCGGGATCGGCGCCGAGCGCAACGGCAAGCGGAAATGGCTTGCCCGGATTCGCCTGCTGGAACTCGCGGAAGTCGAGCGCGCCGCCGCGATGTGCGAGCCAGCGCATGATGAGCTTGTTCGGCCCGATGACCTGCTGCCGGTAGATGCCGAGGTTCTGGCGCTGCTTGTGCGGGCCCTTCGTCACCACCAGACCCCAGGTGATGAGCGGGCCGGCATCCCCCGGCCAGCAGGTCTGGATCGGCAGTTTCGCAAGATCGACGTCCTTGCCTTCCCACACCACCTCCTGGCAGGGCGCGCCGCCGACCTCCTTCGGCGCCATGTTCAGCACCTGTTTCAGCACCGGCCATTTTTCCCAGGCGTCTTTCAGACCCCTGGGCGGTTCGGGCTCTTTCAGGTAGGCGAGCAGCTTGCCGATTTCGCGCAGCCGCCGGGGATCTTCCTCGCCCATGCCCAGCGCCACGCGGCGCACCGTGCCGAAAAGATTCGCCAGCACCGGGATCGAGTGGCCCCTGGGCTTCTCGAACAAAATGGCCGGGCCCTCGCGCCGCAGCACGCGGTCGCAGAACTCGGTCATTTCCAGCCTGGGATCGACCTCAAGCGAAACCCGCTTCAGTTCGCCCATGCTTTCCAGCTGGGCGATGAAGTCGCGCAGGTCCTTGTATTTCATGAGCGGATTTCCCCCGGTCCGGCGCGGCCCGGCAACCAGAAAGTCATTCGATGTATTCGAACAGCTTCACCACGCGCGATACGCCCGAGGTGCTGGCCGCGACCTTTCCGGCAACCTCGCCTTCTTCGCGCGTGACCAGGCCCATCAGGTAGACCACCGCCGCTTCGGTCACCACCTTGACGTGATTCGAGGAGATATTGCCGTTTTCGACGAGGCGCGCCTTGACCTTGGTGGTGATGGCGGTGTCGTTGGCCTCGGACGCCATCGAGGCCACGCCGGCGATGGCGGTCTCGTTGTAGACCTTGGCCACGCTGGGAATGGCGCCGACGATCTCGGTGATCTTGGCGCGCGTGGCCTCGTCCGGCACCTGGCCCACCACCAGCACATGGCGGTTGAAGCTGACGGTCGATATATCGAGGACCTTGCCGGGGAAGGCATCACGCAGCCGGTCATAGGCGCGCAGCTCGATTTCCTGGTCTTTCACGACAACCCCGGTCTTGCGGCGGTCATCGGCGACGACGACCGCCGCGGCGGCGCCGCCCACCGCCAGGGCGGCGCAACCGTTGATCAGGGGCAGGGAGGCCGCCAGCAGCGCAGCCCAGGCAAAATTTTTCGTCATGTTTCAACTCCCAGCAAAGCACTGTCCACGGCATCGCACAGACAGTGTATGGTTAGCAAATGTATCTCCTGTATGCGGGCGGCGGAATCCGCCGGCACGCAGATAAGAACATCGCGATCGCTCAATTGTTCCGCAAGTTTCCCGCCCTCGTGGCCGGTCAGCGCAATCACGGCCATGTCGCGGCCGCGCGCAGCCTCGGCGGCGGCGACGATGTTGGGCGAATTGCCGCTGGTCGAGATTGCCAGCAGCACGTCGCCGGGCTGGCCCAGCGCCGACACCTGGCGCGCGAACACCTGATCGAAGGCGAGCGCATTGGCGACGGAGGTCAGCGTGGAGGTGTCGGTGGTCAGCGCGATTGCCGGCAGCCCCGGCCGCTCCAGCTCGTAGCGGCTCATCATCTTGGACGAAAAATGCTGCGCGTCCGCCGCCGAGCCGCCGTTGCCGCAGGCCAGCACCTTGCCGTCGCGCAGGATGCACTGAAGGATGTGGTCGGCCGCGCTGGCGATGGCGGGCGCCAGCAGTTCCGCCATGTCCAGCTTGAGGCGGGCGGATTCGTTGAAGTGGCCGATGATGCGTTCGATCATGTTGAAACCGGAGCCGTGCTGATGGGTGCCCGATTATCCCACATCATGGAACGCGGACTTGATCCACACCGGCTCGCCGCCCCCGTCCAGCGTCACCGCGTCGAAGCGGCAGGCGGGCAGGCGCCGCAAGGTGGAAAGATAATGCCGCGCTGCGGCGATGACGCGCCGCTGCTTGGCCGGGGTGATGCTCTCGGCCGCGCTGCCGTAATCTCTGCGGGCGCGGCTGCGCACTTCCACGAACACCAGGGTGTCGCCGTCCTGCGCGATGAGGTCGATCTCGCCCTGCCGGCAGCGGTAGTTGCGTTGCAGGATGGAAAGGCCGGCGTCCGTCAGCAGCTTTTCTGCGCGGTTCTCGGCGAATTTTCCCAAGAGTTGCTTCAGCATTTGCGACAATAGCGGGATGAAAGAAGGTTCGCTGTCCCCCGGATTGTATGTGGTCGCCACGCCGATCGGAAACCTCGGTGACATCACCCTGCGCGCGCTCGACGTGCTGAAGCGCGTGAATTGCATCGCCGCCGAGGACACGCGCGTCACCGGCCAGCTGCTGGCGGCGCTCGGCATCAGCAAACCCTTGCTGTCCGTGCGCGAGCACAACGAGCGCCGGGGCGCGGAAAAGCTGATCGCAAAAATCGCCGCAGGCGAGGCGGTGGCCTACGTGTCCGACGCCGGCACCCCCGCGATTTCCGACCCCGGCGCCGTACTGGTGGGTGCGGTGCGCGAGGCGGGGCTTTCCGTGGTGCCGGTGCCCGGTGTGAGCGCAGTGACGGCGGCCTTGTCGGCGGCCGGCTTTCCGCCCGGGCCATGGCTGTTTGCGGGCTTCCTGCCACCAAAACAGAAGGCGCGCCGCGACGCGATTCAGGAATTGAAGCATCTGCCCTTGCTGCTGGTGTTTTACGAGGCGCCGCACCGCGTGCGCGAAACCCTGGCGGACCTGGCCGGGGTGCTGGGCGGAGAACGGCGCGTGTGCATCGCGCGCGAACTCACCAAGCAGTTCGAAGAAACCGCCTGCATGCGCCTAGACGAAACCTCGGCCTGGCTCGATGCCAGCACCTGGCGCGAAAAGGGCGAGTTCGTGCTGATGATCGAAGGCGCTGCGGCGGCGGAGGCCGGCATGGCAGAAGCCGAGCACATCCTGCGCGTGCTGGCGGAAGAACTGCCCGCCGCCCAGGCGGCGAAAATCGCCGCCAGGCTCACCGGCCGCAAGAAGGCCGACCTGTATGCGCTGCTGGTGCAGGAACAGGGCTGACGCCGGTACCTGCCCCCACCGCCCCTACCCGCAGGCGAGCAGCACTACACCGTGTCGCCGGCATGCATGCCCTTGCCATGCCTGCTTGACAGGTCAAGCCATATCAACGTCGAAGCTTGGCCGACCGCGGAAGCGGTCGGGCTGGAGCACCTTGTTACCCATGTCCCCAGCTTTTTTGTTACCTATCTTCCCGACCGGTCATTGATGACCAGCATTTCATTGCCGCCTCGCTGAAACTCATAAGGCACGCGCTTGACTTCAACGCAGAAGCTGTAATTGTCAAGATGTTCTTTCACGAAGGGAAGGTGAGGCGATAGCGCGCCTTCAAGCGTAAGTAGTGGAAACACGCGCACTTCGCGAGCTACGCGCAACATTTCTTGAAGTGCCTGGAGATGAAACTCAGCCGATAAGTGGGCACTGTACAAAAATAGAAAATGAGACGACAAGGCGATGTCGAATTGCCCGCTTTCGAAAGGCAACGACGGTAACTCCCCTGCAATGTATCGGCCTTCCTGTTTTCCTTTTTCAAAGTCAGCAAGGAAAGTTTCCATCGCAGACATGCGAACATTCCCGAGTTGTTCCACTGACGGAATGGCTCCCCAAACGTAGTCGTTTTTGTTCTTGCGCATTTGGGTCATCACAGTTTCATACGTATCAGAGACGCGGCTTTTGATCTGCGCAGCGTCAAAAACATAGATCGGATCGACTGAGACGACGTTTCCGCCGCGCTTGCTCAATGCGGAATTGAATGCGGCAGGGCCATCGCCACAGCCGAGAACATGGAGTTCCAGATCGCTCTCTGTGAGGTCGAACATGCTGACGTATTCGTCATACGACCGTCCCCACGGTACAACTTTGTCAAGCGTAAATCCCATAGATGGCCTGCCTGTCTAACGTTTAAGCTGTGGGGCGCAAGCCGCATCGCGGCGCAGCGTCCCACATGATGGTTAGAACGCCGTTCATTTTGGAACGACCTTAAAGGCCCACATATCAACGGTGGAAGTGCTGGACTGACTCTGTGCCGAGAGTGGTGTAAATACTTGGATGGTTTTTGTGTTTGGCACAATAAACTCGGTTTCAAACTTTGTCTGTCCTGAGCCCTTAGTAACAACCTCTGTGTCTTGCGCCACACTGGAGTTGTCAGCCGACTTAAAAGTAAATGGGGTCAAGTAAATGGGGTCAGACACGATTATCATCGGCCCTCCTCGGCCTGCCCACCCCTTTTGATCCGGCACGCCGGGCACCAAGCCGCTCGATTTCTTCCTTGAACCTCTCTCCGCCGAGCGCCCATCCTTTATGGGTCGACTCACGGATATCCTTGAGTTCCTGACCGGAGATCGCTGCCCGAAACAGTTGGCGGTAGGCGCTCTCCCGATCACCATCATGCTTCCCAAGCGCAAGATATTCGCTGTGTGGTTGCAGCCAGTCAAGGTTCTTGCCGCCCTCGCCCAGCGCATTGCGCCGGTAGCTTGTCCAGGAGTAGTCCCTTGGATGTGCAACCATTCCTGCACGCACGGGATTAAGTTCAATGTAGCGCATGACGGTTAACAGATAGCGTTCGGTGTCCACGACGGTGGCGCGATAGCGTCCCTCCCATAGTGTGCCGCTGCGCCTGTAGGCATAATTGAAGTACTGGACATATTTCCTGCCAACCGACTGGAATACTTTGCTAATACTGTTTTCATTCTCTGGCGTTGCCAGCAGATGAATGTGGTTGGTCATCCAGACATAGGCATGGATCTGCAATGCGTGTTTTTGCGATGCTTCAACCAGTGCGTCGCGGAAGAACTGGTAGTCGGCCTCGGCAGCAAAGATGGCCTGGCGGTTGTTGCCGCGCTGGATGATGTGCTGCGGCTGGCCAGGGATGACGTAGCGGGGAAGGCGGGCCATGGGTGAGAGCGGCTGGTATTGATGGCAGGCAGTTTAGCATGCTTCTACAATGGTGTCTGACAGAACCGGACCCATTTCTTTGGACAGTAAATCGGCTTGGATAAGTGGAGCCTTGCGGTTCATGCCGCGATTTTTTCCTGCGGCAGGTTGTTGAAGTAAATCTCATCCGGCGTTTTGCCGTCAAGCG
>JAJZPR010000008.1:5659-112662 GCA_021847835.1 Pseudomonadota bacterium | reverse complement strand
TCCATGAAGCCACCTATGCCTATTTCTCCGGGTATCCGGTCAACGAGGTTGACCGGATGTACCTCAGCCAGTTCGTTGCGCGCAATGCACGGGAAATCTACCTGGCTATGAACGTGATTCAGGTCTACGGGATCAGGATTGGCTTCGTACTGGCTGCGACCCCTTTGTTTTTCCTGTTGTATGTCTTGGCTGGCGTAGACGGCCTGACTGAGCGTTATATCCGCCGCGCGTGCGCAGGACGCGAATCGGCGGATCTGCACAAAATTGGGCGCCTCGCGAAGCTGATGTTCTTCGCATCCGGGGTCACGCTATATCTCTGCCTGCCGGTTGCAATGAGTCCGTTCTGGGTCATTGCACCGTTAGCGCTAGTTTTTGCGGTGTCCACACGGGTTCAGTGGCAGTTTTACAAAAAATATTTTTGAGAGGATCAGGCGTGAATGTTGACAAGTCGAAATAATTTGTGTCTGATGATGGCCTAGTAGGGTCAGGGATGTGGCCAGACGAGTCTACTTGAGCAATGCGGACGCCCCTTAGGGGCTTTATCATGACCCGATAATATGCACATAATGTATATTATGTTAAATGATGTGCGGGGCAATAAAAAAACGGGCGGCATGCCAAGGCATCCGCCCCCTTACCCTGCTGATGGAGTCATTCCCATTCGATTGTTTCCGATGGCCGGAAACCCGTATAAATACTAACTTTCGTTGTTCTCATCATCATAATTTACCGTCACTTTTACCGTCTAAAAACGAGCTTTTGCTGGCGCGGGAGATGGACTCGGTTTGCGCGGCGGCTACTCCAGCTCATCAATCGTCAATGAGCGCTGCGAGCCAATCAACCTGAAAATTTGGATTATTTTGCGTTATCGTAGCACAACTACGACAAGCACATCCAAACAAAGCTTGGCAATAGTTTAAAATAATGGTAAATATCGTAGCATGGCTACGACTGAAAGAACCAAGCTAAATTCCCTCTACCGGCAGTAGGCACCGGGAACCCCCTTGACGTCGAAGGACTTGGCGGCATTGGGCGTCTCCGCGGACCTGGCCGTCCACTACGCGCGCGCCGGATGGCTTTCCCGCTTGGCACGCGGGGTGTACCGCCGCCCTAACGATATGCTGGATCTCCATGCCTGTCTGATCCTGATGCAGCGCTCCGTCGAAGGCCTGCATGTCGGCGGCAAGTCGGCCCTCGACTGGTACGGTGTGCGGCAGTATCTATCGCAACAGTCCATTCTGCATCTCTACGGCTGGACAACCGTCCGCCTCCCCGGCTGGTTCACCGAGCGCTTCCCGGTGGAGTACCACCGCAAGCCGATCCGCTTCATGCCGGACCGTTCGAGAAGCGCGACGGCGCGCCTCGGGTCTCGACACCCGAGCGCGCGCTCTTGGAGGTGCTCAGCGAGGTAGGCGTGCGTCAGCCGCTGCAGGAGGCGCGCGAACTCGCCGAGAGCGCCTATGGCCTACGTACCGATGTAATGCGTGACTTGCTGCAGCGCTGCACCAGCGTAAAGACGGTGCGCCTGTGCCTGCAGCTCGGGCGCGAACTCGCCCTGCCCTGGGCCACCAAGCTGGATGCCGCGCATCTGCCGACCGGCAGCGCCCGAGCTTGGGTATCCCGCTCGGCCGACGGGCTGCTGGTGCTCAAGCCATGAACCAGACCTATCTCGATACCGCACGTCCGCCAAGCCAAGTCACCCCACTTATTTTTGCAGGTGGTACATTCGCACTCAAGGGTGCGCGGTACTGCGCTGGGCTGTGACAGCATACGATGACGATGCGATTGCCGGAGCACCAGCCCAATAACGTACCACGCTTGAAGCGTTTGACTTCCGCTCTCGATGTGTATAAAATTTTATACAAAGTGAAGTGATGAGCGACGAAAAAGAGATTCGCTGGGTGGGTTCCGCCTACGACGACTTGTTGGCATTCCCGGACGACCCACGTCGCTCCGCTGGTTTCCAGTTGGGCAAGGTCCAAGTTGGTTTGGATCCGGATGACTGGAAGCCGTTCGATGATGTCGGGGCCGGCGCCAGGGAAATCCGCATTCGGGAGGCCAGCGGCATCTATCGGGTGATGTACGTCGCCAAGTTCGAGGAAGCCGTATATGTCCTGCACTGCTTCCAGAAGAAGACTCAGGCAACCAGCAAGCAGGACAAGGGCATTGCCGAGGCGCGCTATCGTGCCGTGGTCAATGCAAGAAAGGCACAGAAATGAAGATCGACACCGAAATCCGCCATGTGACGAAGCCAGGAGCGAACCTCTTCCTGGAGCTTGGCTTCGCGCCCGCTGAGGCCAAGCGCTTGCAGGCAGCCTCTCGCAAGCAGATCAAAGACACCCAATTGCTGAAGCAGCAGTTGATGGACGAGCTGTCCACCTGGATTGCCGAGCATCACCTGAAGCAAGCCGAAGCGGCCGAAATCCTGATGGTTTCGCGTCCACGCGTGTCCGACGTGGTGAACAAGAAAACGGCCAAGTTCACCATCGACGCGCTGGTGGAAATGCTCAGCCGCGTTGGCAAACCGGTCAAGCTGGCCATCGGTTGACGCGCTGAACGACTGACCGCTTCCATCAATTCCCGCACCAGCGGCGGTAAGCGTCAATCGACCGGAAGTCGCGTGAAGTGATCTGGGTGCCTAGGGTGAGAGTGCATGAACCTACAGCCGCCCAATCCAGTGTGGCAAATGCTCAATCACGACCACTATGGGCACGGAAAAGTCAATTCGCGGCGACTTCAACATAAATAATATCGGAATACGATCCGGCAACTTCATTGCCAGACAGTGTGCCGACGGTGAATTCGATGGGGAAGGACATACCGGTCGCGGGCGTGGTGCCGGTGCCCGTGATAATCTGCACGGGTGCGCCGGTCGAAAGATCGACGCCGCCGCCGTTGAAGATGACGCTGTAGGAAACGGTATCCCTTATCGCGGGTGCGCGTGAATGCACCAGGAACTGTTGGTTCTGCGATTGCATCGTCACGACGTAGCCGTCGTTGCTGCGCACCACCACGTCAAAGCCGCGCTGCTCGCCGCTTTCCAGCGTGCCGAAATCGATGAGTTGCGTCGTTTCGCCGATGTCGAAGCGCTTGCCGGATTCGACCAGCGAAACATCGACGCTGCTATCCACGCGCGCCTGGAACGTGATGGTTTTGCTGGCCTCCAGCTTGGGACTGAGAAGCAACTGGCCGCTATAGAGGCTGAGCGTCAGATTGCCATCGGTATATGGCGTGCCGGCGGCCGGGACCACCTGCTGCGGATCGACCGTCCAGTAAAATTTATGCGTATTTGTCTGGGTCAACGCGACGGCCACGGGGAAACTGCCGGCGATGACTTCGCTTTGCGTCGCGGTCGGCGGCGCCTTGAAGATGCTGCTCTTGCCGCTGTCCGTATAGGCGTTGTAGTTCAGCCTGTTCGTCGTCTCCGCCAATTTGCGCTGGTTGAAATCGCCCGATTGTCCGGTGCTCAGCGTCACGAAGTACTCGCAGGTCGCGCCGGTCGCCTCGCCGCGCACCTCGAAGCTCACGGTTTGCAGGTATTCCTGCGGATCGTAGACCGCGTAGCCGCCGCTGCCGCCTTCGAAGGCCGCGAGCGACGGCGCGCCGCCGAAAGCCAGATTGACGCAGAGCGCATGGGCTTCGTGCGGAAGCAGCAAGGACAGGCCGAGAAAAACAATCAGGCGTTTCATGGGCTACGGTTCCTCCACCGTGACGGGGAGCGTTAATATTCCCGCCTGCACCGGCCCCGCCGCGTCTTCAGGAATCGTCAGCGAAAGCGTGACGCCGGGAAGGCTGTAAAGCTGCATGACATAGCGACCCGGTTTCAGTTTTTCGATGCGGAAGCGGCCGGCGCGGTTGGTAAAGAACGTTTCAGGAGCGGCGTCCGGTTCGCCAACGCGACTTATGCTTCCTGCCCGTAGTGCCACCGGCGTCTGGTCCTTGTATTGCAACGTGCCGTCGAGCAACACGTTGGCGTCGCTTCCGAGGCGCACGAACGTGCCGCTGCGGTAGGTGGGATAAAACGTATATATCCCCTCGCCGGCGTCAAAACCGGGCGGCAGGCGGCTCGCGTCGACCCGTACCGTGCGGTAGAGATAGGGTGTCAGATTCGGCAGCACGATCGGACCCCAACGATCAGTAGTAGCTTCGTACGTGCGCTCTTCGCTGCGGAGGCCCCGCGGATTGACCCCGATGGGATAATCCCGGATCGACGCATCGGGCGCGAAGATCGCAAAACTGTTGCTGACCGGCCGCGACAGCGCCACGTGCCCGCCGGCATAAACCAGGGCCGAGGCAAAGCGCAGCTCACTGCGGGATTCGGTCGCATCCGACGAGCCATCGCCGAACGGTGTGACGATATCGTGAGCGGCCGTCACTTCGCCGCGCTGACCGTAATAGGTGACACGGCCGCTGCCGTCATAGCGGTCTTGCGCGCGCACGATGCCGGCCGAGGCGCTCACGCTTTGCGCGCGTCCTTCCTGCGCGTAGTTCCAGTCGGCGCGCGTCGTCTTGCTGAAGCTGTCATGGCTGCCGTGGACCGAGTGGCGCGAGTCCCGCGGCGTCCAGCCAAGACTCACGAAGATGCCATGACCCTCGGTGGCGCGCTCTTGGAGATTGACACTAAGGTGGATGCCGGCTGACAGTCGCTTGCTGAACGACAGGGAATAATTCCAGTCGTCGCGTTGGTCCGCGCGGCCCACCTTGTAGCCGCCGCCGATACCGAGACTGACCGTCGGCGACCATTGCTGACTGTAACGCGCGGTGACCTGATGAGACCAGACGTTGGCTGGTTGCAACACGCCGAGCGGCGCGAAATGTTCGCTGCGATAGCTGGCCAGCAGCGTGAAATTCCGGGTTCCCCGGAACCCGCCGTCCTCCCCGGTTCTACCCCGAGAGATGATCTGATACTGCGCCTGCCACGCGAAACCGTCGTCACCGTCCTCGATATGGCTGCCGGCCAGGTCGGCACGCAAGACGCCCCATTTGCCGCCCACGGTCGCATCGACGCCGGCCATCCGTTGCATCCGATCGGCCTGCAGATTGCCGCCCAGCGTGAGGCTGTCGCTCACGCCATAACGGTGAAAGACCGACAGGACCGGTCGGTCGGAATCGTATTTCCGTTCCCGGTTCACGGTAGTGGAGATGACACCGGCATTGTAGGCGAACTTGTGCAATCCGGCGGCCAGCAGATTGGTGTCGCTGACGATATCGAAATATCGGACCTCCACGCGCCCGGTCGCATCGGTGATAACCAGTTTGACGTTGTTGCTGCCGTTAACGACCGGGAAATCGGTCATGTCATAGGGACCGGAGCTGAGCTGCAAGGTCTGCACCTTGCGGTCATTGACGTAGATATCCACGCGCGAAGGTGAAACGAGGAAAAAGGACGTCCGGCCCGTCGGCTCCGAAATACGGTAGGGCTGCAAATCGAAATTGCGCGCCACCGTCAGGCCGAGCATGGGCTGGAAACTCTGGAAACCCTCGACCGGGTACGAGAGGTCGCCCAGCGCCGTGCGGATCCTGTCGTCCGGCAGGTCGTGCACCAGCCGCGTGTCGCCGCGCTGCCACGGACGCGAATCGCTCTCGATATAATCGCCGCTGGTTTCCAGCACCCAGCCGCTCAGGTTCACCGCGCCGTCCGCGCTCAGGCGAAACGGCTGCCGCCCTTCGTCCTGTGGCGACCGGCCTCTGTTGACGTAATCCTGCGCGCCGAAGATGTTGAGATAGGCCGACACCGCGCTGGGCGGCGTGATGGTCCTGTTGGCGACGTCGAAATCGCGCCGCGCCCGCAGCGATCGCAGTTTCTTGCTTTCCGACGGGATGGCGACGACAAGCGCAATCCGCGCTTCATCGAAGCGCAACTCGATGCCGCCCTTCGCTCCGTCTTTCAAGATGATAAAACCTTGCGCGACGACGGCTTCCAGGGCCTTCAACTTTTCTTCCGGCACCCGATCTTTCAGCAGCGCCAACACCGGCGCGGCCTGCACATAGCTTTCCGCCGCGTCCGGCATGATGAGCATCTGCGCCATGCCCACCTGGCGCTGCTCCAGATAGAGCGGTACCGAAATCGGCACGGCCTCGTTGGGCGGGAACTCGGCGGCCAGGCTACCGGCGCAGGGGAATATCCAGCACGCCAGGCCGAGCCGGGCAAAAAAGATTCGGGCCGTTGTCACCGGGCGCCGCCATCTAGAACGCCTGCTTGTCAAACGTGAAATCGATCTGCTTCACTTTGCCGGCAAGCCCCTCGGGCCGCGGGATCAGGAATCGCCGCCGGTGCTTGGCCAGAATGCCTTCGCCGGTGACGCCCTTGAGCTGGTTCTCCCCGGCGAGACTGACGCTGTTGCCCTTGTCGTCCTTGATGTCGAGTTTCAGGTTACGCAGCAGGGCATGCTGGGTACCGCGGTTGTGCAGCACGATCTCCAGCATCTTTCTGCCGGTCGCGTCCTGCGTCGTGCCGGAGAAGTCGAGCGTGACGTTGTGCGCCAGACCGGGCGGCGTGACGAACAGCGCGCCGCGATAGGTGACAAGAAATTTGACGGCGCTGGTTTTGGGTTTCTCCTTGTCGAGATTGACCGGCAATTGCTCGGCGATGATGCGGTAGGCCTTTTCTTCCTTGAGCCCGGGATCGCCCATCCACTGGACGCGCACCGAGCGTTTGGCGTGCGGCTTGAGCACCATCTGTGCCGGGTAAATCGCGAAATCCTTCTCGGCGTCGGTATTCTTCTCGCCGCCGTCGACATCCATTTCGCGCGTCACGATGCGAATCTGGACCGACGCCGGCGCGCTCGTATTATTTTCGACGGTGAAAAGCTGGTTGGCGCCCGCGCCGGACGGTTCGAACTTGACCCGGAACGGCGAGAAACGGAAGGCATGGGCTTCCTGTACGACCACTACGGAAAGCATCAGGACAAAAACGAAAAATAGTTTTCGCATGGGAACCCCCTACCTGGCCGAAATGGTGAACGTGAGCGTTTCTTCGTAGGTGTTGGCCACGCTACCGGAAAGCGTTTCATCCGCCGGATAGGTGATATCGACATTCTTTTTCACCTCGAAGGCGGGTGCGGTGCTGTCGGTAACGATACCACCGGGCGGTACCGAAATACCGTTGTAGCGAATGGTGAACGGGTGCGAATCGGAACTGACGATATCGACGAACATGCCGGTGTGATCGCCCGCATTGGAGCCCGTCACGGTGACGGTATAACCGTCGGGGCTATTGCAGGTTTCAGTCACCGTGGCAACATGTCGGTTGGTATGGCCGGCGGAAATGTCGGGAATGTTGTCGGCGCCCGCTTCCTGCTGTACCAGCAGGTCGCAGGCGATCGGCACGTTACCGGTGATCGTCACCTCTCCCGTCGTCGCGGCGGTGGCGAGTGGAGAGAAAAGACAGCCGCCTGCAAACAGAAACCCCGCGGCCACGCAGGTAAAATTGCAAGTGCGGACAGGCCGGTGAAAATGCAGTGTGCCGATACCCTGCGAGACCCCATTCGGGATGGACTCACCCGTGCGATAATTAGCCTTCCTGGACATTGCCACCGCTCCTGAGTGTCGTTAGCTATGCCATAAAATAAAGCCTATGGAATCGACATAGTCAAGTGAAAATATCCGCACTTTTGCTCTCATCCTAAAAACCCGATCGCTTCACACCAGACGCGCAAAAAGCTCTCCATTCAGGCTTTTTGCTCACCGGCAAATGGGTTGATTGAACCGATATCCGGCGGCCAATAGCAGTATTTTCCGTGAAGGTTACTCAGTCAGCGCCGCCAGACTTCAGAGTCTTGCCGCTAGGGGAATCGAAAGGCCATAGGGACGTTCACCAACCAGAAAAAGCGTTGTTGCAGTGTTCTACACCTCAAATGGGATGTGGGGGCCACCAAAACCATCGCGGCGTTTTATCACGTACAGTATATTTTCGTTGCCACCAGCCGTTCGAGCGGTTAGTTCTTACCGTACGGTACATTTTCAGAGGGCGCGCCTATGCTGCAGGATGACATCCCATACGGCAAAATCCAGACCATCGAGGAACTCGGCCGCCTAGACCCGCCAGAAATCCACGTAAGCGATCCAGCGCCTCTTGATGACTGGCCTATGAATAGACGCAACAGGAATTGTGAAGGTGGAACGACCGCTTCCCGGGTTTTGGAGCCCCGCTCCCGACGCCATCAAAAGTACCATCGAACATGAGAACTAGCCAATCTCAGCCAAAACACGTTGACATTCAAGGCTCGCCAGCTCGTTGAGCATGTGACTCATATACTCAACGAGCATATTTACTGATTAACGAACAATAACTTATACAACCCTTACTCCCATTCGATAGTGCCAGGCGGCTTCCCGGTGACGTCGTAAACCACCCGGTTGATGCCGCGAATCTCGTTGATGATGCGGTTGGACACCTTGGCGAGCAGTGAATACGGCAATTCGGCCCAGTGCGCGGTCATGAAGTCCTGGGTCTGTACGGCGCGCAGCGCGATCACGTAATCATAAGTGCGGCCGTCGCCCATCACGCCCACGGCCTTGACCGGCAGGAACACGGAAAAGGCCTGGGAAGTCTTTTCATACCAGCCACTTGCGCGCAGTTCTTCAATGAAAATATGGTCTGCGCGGCGCAGCAGGTCGGCGTATTCCTTCTTCACTTCGCCGAGGATGCGCACGCCCAGGCCGGGCCCGGGGAACGGGTGGCGGTAGACCATGTCGTGCGGCAGGCCCAGTGCCACGCCCAGCTCGCGCACCTCGTCCTTGAACAGCTCGCGCAAGGGTTCCAGCAGCTTCAGATGCATGTCCTCGGGCAGGCCGCCGACGTTGTGGTGGCTCTTGATGGCGTGGGCTTTCTTGGTCTTGGCGCCGGCGGATTCGATCACGTCCGGGTAGATGGTGCCCTGCGCCAGCCATTTGGCGTTTTTCAGCTTGCCGGCTTCGCGCTGGAACACCTCGACGAACTCGCCGCCGATGATCTTGCGTTTTTTCTCGGGGTCGGAGACGCCGGCGAGCTTGCCCATGAACTGCTCGGTGGCGTCGACGTGGATGACTTTCACGCCCAAATTCTTGGCGAAGGTATCCATCACCTGCTCGGCCTCGTTGAGGCGCAACAGGCCGGTATCGACGAACACGCAGGTGAGCTGGTCGCCGATGGCGCGGTGGATGAGCGCCGCCGCGACGGACGAATCCACGCCACCGGAGAGGCCCAGGATGACATCGTCCTGCCCTACTTCGGCCTGGATCTTGGCCACCGCCTCGGTGATGTAGTCGGGCATGTTCCAGTCCTGCCCGCAGCCGCAGATATCGTGCACGAAGCGGTTGAGGATGGCCTTGCCCTGAATGGTATGGGTGACTTCGGGATGGAACTGGAAGGCGTAGAAGCGCTTGTCCTCGTTGGCCATGCCGGCGATCGGCGTGGAAGCATTGTCGGCGATGACCTTGAAGCCTGCCGGCAGCTCGACCACGCGGTCGCCGTGGCTCATCCACACGTCCAGCCAGCATTTGCCGTCCGGATCGCAGCGGTCCTGGATATCGGTCAGCAGCCTGGAATGCCCGCGGGCGCGCACCTCGGCATAGCCGTATTCGTGGTGGCTGGCGTTTTCCACCTTGCCGCCCAGTTGCGCGGCCATGGTCTGCATGCCGTAGCAGATGCCCAGCACTGGCACACCCAGCTCGAACACCACCTGCGGGGCGCGCGGGGTTTCCTCTTCCGTGACGGAAGCCGGGCCGCCCGACAGGATGATGCCGGCGGGCGCGAAGTCGCGCACGAATTGTTCAGAAACATCAAAGGGATGCAGCTCACAGTAAACATTTGCCTCACGCACGCGGCGGGCGATCAGCTGGGTATATTGAGAACCGAAATCGAGGATGAGGATTTTCTGGTGCATTTCAGGGGCCAGGGGTCAGGGGGCGGGAATCAGGGGTGAAAACAGGGAGCAGGCTGTAAAGAAAAAGCCGCGCGAAGCGCGACTTTCCCTGAACCCTGGTCCCTGAATCCCGATCCCTATTCAACACGATAGTTGGGCGCTTCCTTCACGATCTGTACGTCGTGCACGTGCGATTCGCGGATGCCGGCGGCGGTGATCTGCACGAACTCTGCCTTCTCGTGCATCTCGTCGATGCTGTTGCAGCCGAGGTAGCCCATGCTGGAACGCACGCCTCCGATCAGCTGGTGGATCACGTTGAGCGCGCTGCCCTTGTAGGGTACGCGGCCTTCGATGCCTTCCGGCACCAGCTTGTCGGCATTGGATTCGGCATCCTGGAAATAGCGGTCCTTGGAGCCCTGCTGCATGGCGCCCAGGCTGCCCATGCCGCGGTAGGACTTGTAGGAGCGGCCCTGGTAGAGCTCGACCTCGCCCGGGGCCTCTTCGGTGCCGGCCAGGAGGCCGCCCAGCATGACGCAATGCGCGCCCGCCGCCAACGCCTTGGCGATGTCGCCAGAGAAGCGGATGCCGCCGTCGGCGATGATGCCGATGCCGGTGCCGGACAGCGCATCGGCCACATTGGCCACGGCGGAAATCTGCGGCACGCCCACGCCGGCCACAATGCGTGTGGTGCAGATGGAGCCGGGACCGATGCCGACCTTGACCGCATCCGCGCCATGCTCGACCAGCGCGGTGGCGGCCTTGGCGGTGGCGATGTTGCCGCCGATCACCTGTACGTTCGGGAAGCGCTTTTTCACCCACTCCACGCGTTTCAGCACGCCCCTGGAATGGCCGTGGGCGGTGTCGACCACGATGACGTCCACCCCGGCCGCAGCCAGCAGTTCGATGCGCTCGTCGTTGTCGGCGCCCACGCCGACGGCGGCGCCCACCCGCAGGCGGCCCTGCTCGTCCTTGCAGGCCAGCGGGTGCTCGGTGGCCTTCTGGATATCCTTGACGGTGACCAGGCCCTTGAGTTCGAAGGTGTCGTTCACCACCAGCACGCGCTCGAGACGGTATTTGTGCAAGAGCGCGGTGGCCTCTTCCAAGCTGGCGCCCTCCTTCACCGTGACCAGGCGCTCGCGCGGGGTCATGATGTTGGCAATCGGCTGGTCGAGATTGGTCTCGAAGCGCAGGTCGCGGTTGGTGACGATGCCCACCACCTTGCCGCTCGCATCCACCACCGGCAGGCCGGAAAACTTGAGCCGGCGCGACAGTTCCATCACCTCGCGCACCGCCATGTCGGGAGAGATCGTCATCGGATCCTTGACCACGCCGGACTCGAAGCGCTTGACCTTGGCGACTTCCGCCGCCTGGGCTTTCGCGTTCATGTTCTTGTGCACGATGCCGATGCCGCCTTCCTGCGCCAGGGTAATGGCCAGGCGCGCCTCGGTCACCGTGTCCATGGCGGCGGAAATGATCGGGATGTTCAGGCTGATGGCGCGCGTCAGGCGGGTCCTGAGGCTGACATCGCGCGGAAGAATGTCTGACTGGGCGGGAACGAGCAGGACATCGTCGAAGGTCAGAGCTTTTTGTAGAACGCGCATCGCTTTGTTTCCTTGGCAAAAGCGGATTATACGGGATGGCCGGGCGCCGACAAAATACATCCTGCTGCCGCCTTGCGTGGTCGTAATCTACCACCGCAAAAAAACGTCAAATGGATTGACGCGGGCGCGGCAAAGGGCTAATTTTGGGCATCCGGACAGGGCAACGACAAATCCAAGCCTTGAGCCGTTATAGTTTTCAATCCAATAAACCGAGAGGAGAGATGTAATGCGCAAAGTCCTGTTCGCCCTGACTGCCGCATCCCTGCTGGCCCTGAGCGGCTGCGCCACGCAAGAGACCGCCAAGTCCGACGCCCCCGCGATTTCCGACAAGGCCAAGGAATCCCTGGCTGCCGCCCAGTCCGCGGTCAAGGAAGCCAAGGCCAAGAACGCCCTGTGGACCACGGCTGACAGCGCTCTCAAGGCTGCTGAAGAGGCTGCCAAGAAGGGTGACAGCGCAGCCGTCATCAGCAACGCGCAGAAAGCCCAGGATCACGCCAAGCTGGGCATGCAGCAGGCCAACTACCCGGCCCTGCAACTCAAGGACCTGTAATCCGCTTCTCGTCACTTCAAGCGGCAAAGAACGGGGGCTTTAGGGCCCCCGTTCCTGTCTTGACCGCGCAAGCCTAGCCCGGCTGATCCGCCAGATCGCCGCCGCCCTTTTTCATGGCTTTGCCCTCCTCCGCGCGCTTGCGCCGCACTTCCTTGGGATCAGCGATCAACGGGCGATAGATTTCCGCGCGATCCTTGTCCCGCAGCACGGCAGACAATTCGGAAACCTTGTTCCAGATGCCTACCTTGGCATTCGGCAGATCGATCTCGGGAAACTTTTCGAGTATGCCGGACAGTTTCACCGCTTGTTCCAGCGTGGTGCCCTCCGGCACGGTCAGCGGAACCAGCGCCTGCACGTGGGGCAGCGCATAGGACACTTCGACGCGGATCATGCGCGCCCCGTTCATGTTGCGACCAGCACCTTGTCGGCCCGGCTCACGAAGGCATCCACGAAGGTGTTGGCGATGTGGTGGAACACGGGGGTGAGCAGCGTTTCCAGCACACGGCTGGAAAAAGTGTAACTGAGGGCGAACTCGATCTTGCAGGCGGTTTCGCTCAGGGCGAAAAAGCGCCAGTGGCCCTGCAGATGGGAAAACGGCCCGTCCTGAAGGTTGAGGTTCATCTCGTTCGGCGCCTGCTTGCTGTTTTCGGTGGTAAAGCTTTGTTTCACGCCCATGTAGTCGATGTGGATGGTGGCGACCGTGATCTGCTCGTCGCGCCATTTCACCTCCGTGCCGCCGCACCAGGGCAGGAAGGCCGGATAGTCCTCTACCCGGTCGACCAGCATGAACATCGCGCCGGCCGGATGCTCGACCAGCACGCTTTTATTGACCTGGGCCATGCCTGTGACGGAAACAAAGTAAAATCGCCATTTTACGGAAACCTTGCCGGCCATGAGCATTGCCGAGAACAAAAAAGCCTTCCACGACTATTTCATCGAGGAAAGGCACGAGGCCGGGCTGGTGCTGGAAGGCTGGGAAGTCAAGGCCATCCGCGCCGGACGGGCCAATCTGAAGGAATCCTACGTGGTGGTAAAAAAGGGCGAGGTGTTCCTCATCGGCTGCCACATCAGCCCCCTGCCCACCGCCTCCACCCATGTCCACCCCGACCCCACGCGCACGCGCAAGCTCCTGCTGCACACGGCCGAAATCAGCAAGCTGATCGGCAAGGTCGAACGCGCCGGCTATACCCTCGTGCCTCTCGACCTGCACTATTCCAAGGGCCGCATCAAGCTCGAAATCGGGCTCGCCAAGGGCAAGAAACAGCATGACAAGCGCGCAGCCGAAAAAGAGCGCGAATGGCAGCGCGAGAAACAGCGCCTGCTACGTGAAGGAAAATAACCATCCACTCCAAAGCGCAAGCGGACAAGGGGGCTCTGGCAGGCCCAAACCCCAACAGCTGGAAAATGTGTTCGGCTTGCAACACAATATCTGCCATTCGTCTTTTTTTGAAAAGAATGCTTGATTATTGTTGCCCGGATGGGCCGCCAGCCTATAATTGTTATATGCTATAGCCAGCCGCAAGGCTGAAAGGGACAAAATCATGCCCGGTGATGATCTTCCCTCTTACGAGGTTGAATTCATACCGCTGGAGCGTCGCCTGAGAGACCGGCGGGTCAATCCCAATGCGGGCTTGCCGCCTGGAATCACCATGGATCGCCGCAAGGGCGATCGCCGGGCGAATGCCGAGGCAAACGCAAAGTCGCCAGCAAGTTGAATTCGACATGACAAAGCCCCGCCTCCCGGGGCTTTGTCGCATCCGGCCGCCCCCGGGTTGCGGTCAGAGCGACACTTTCACTCCGCTTCCCCGCTCCAGCCGCCCGATTACCCGGGCCTGTGCGAATCCCTCCCGGCTCATTTCCGCGAGCACGGCAGGCACCGCTTCCCTTTCACACGCAACCAGCAGGCCGCCACTGGTCTGCGGATCGCACAAGAGCTTGCGCTGCCATTCGGCCATGCCTTCCGGCAGGCGCACCTCGTGCCCGTAGCTAGCCCAGTTGCGCTCCGAGGCGCCAGGCGCAAAACCGGCCTGGGCGAGTTCCAACGCCAGTGGATGCACCGGCAGATCGGCAAAACGGATGTCGGCCCCCAGGCCGGCGCCGCGGGTGATCTCCAGCAGATGCCCCAGCAGGCCGAAGCCGGTGACGTCGGTCAGTGCATGCACCTCCGGCAGTTCGGCCAGCAGGATGCCCGGCGTGTTGAGCTGGGTGGTGGAAGACAGCATCTGGGCATAGCCTTCTGCACCAAGCTTGCCTTTCTTCATGGCGTCGGCGAACACGCCGATGCCCAGCGGCTTGGCCAGGACGAGTGCATCGCCTGGCTGGGCGCGGTCATTGCGCTTGATCTTGTCCGGATGCACCACGCCGATGCCGACCAGGCCATAGATGGGCTCCGGCGCATCGATGGAATGCCCGCCGGCGATGGGGATGCCGGCGGTCTTGCAGACCGACTCGCCGCCGGCAAGTATCTGGCGAATGACCTCGGTCGGCAGCTTGTTCACCGGCATGCCGACGATCGCCAGGGCAAACAGCGGCTTGCCGCCCATGGCGTAGATATCCGACAAGGCATTGGTGGCCGCAATGCGCCCGAAGTCGAACGCATCGTCGACGATGGGCATGAAGAAGTCCGTGGTGGCGACGATGGCCTGGCTGTCGTTCAATCGGTAGACCGCTGCATCGTCGCTCGATTCCGTTCCCACCAGCAGATCGGCAAACCCTGTCGCGGCGGGAGATTGGGCAAGTATTTCCCGCAGCACGCCCGGCGCGATTTTGCAGCCGCAACCGCCGCCATGGGACAATTCGGTCAGTCGAATACTCATAAGTCACTAATTGTCGTGAAAAACACAGGCGTCGCAACCGTAGCACAATTGTCCGAATACACGGAAATTATCGACGCGCGCACGCCCAGCGAATACGCCGAAGACCACATCCCCGGCGCCATCAACCTTCCGGTGCTGGATGACGAAGAACGGGCGCGGGTCGGCACCCTGCACAAGCAGGTGTCCGCCTTCGAAGCCAAGAAGGCCGGCGCCGCCCTGGTCTCGCGCCACATCGCCGACCACCTGGAGCGGTACTTCGCTGCCAAGCCGGTCGGCTACAAGCCGCTGATCTATTGCTGGCGCGGCGGCAACCGCAGCGGCGCGATGGCGCATGTGCTGCAAAAGATCGGCTTCAAGGCCGGCCAGCTGGACGGCGGCTACAAGAACTACCGGCGCACCGTGGTGGCCGAGCTCGACACCCTGCCCGCGCGACTCGGCTTTCGCGTCATCTGCGGCCCCACCGGCTGCGGCAAGAGCCGGCTGCTGCAAGCGCTCCAGGCCAAGGGGGCGCAGGTGCTGGACCTCGAAGCCCTGGCCGCGCACCGCGGTTCGCTGCTGGGCGACCTGCCCAATCAGCCGCAACCGGGCCAGAAATGGCTGGAAAGCTCGATCTGGTGGCAGTTGAAGCAGTTCGATCCGGCCAGGCCCGTGTTCGTCGAGTCCGAAAGCAGGAAAATCGGCAGGCTGCGCGTGCCCGATGCCCTGCTTGCAGCCATCCGCTCCGGCCGAAGCATCTGGCTCGAAGTTGCCATGGAGCACCGCATAAAGCTGCTGCTGGAGGAATACGCCCATTTTCTTTCCTCCCCTGAAACCCTGCTGGAACAGATTTCGCTGCTCTCGCCGCTGCGCGGCCATGAAACGGTCGAACGCTGGAACGAACTCATCCGGCAGCGGCGCTGGGCCGAATTCGTGCAGGACATGCTGGAAAACCACTACGACCCCGCCTACCGGAAATCCCTGGGCAAAAACTACGGCGAACGCGCGGACAACTTCGAATTCACCCTGTCCGGCACCAGCCCAGGCGACTTCGATCGCCTTGCCGATGCCATTCTGGAAAAAATCGCCTGAACTGCTAGCCTGAAACTGGAGTAGCCGTTTTTATTCCAACCTGACGTGAAGGAGCATGAATGAGCACCACCTGGATTCTGGTCAGCAATGCATCATCTGGAAAACTCTTCAAGAACACGGGCCCCAACAAGGGACTCGAAATCGTCAAGGAATTCGAACACCCGCAAAGCCGGGAAAAAAATCTCGATCTTGTTTCCGACCGGCCCGGCCACAACCCCGGCGCCGGCAATGGGCATGGCGCCTTCGTGCCGGCCACCATGCCAAAGGAACATGAGGCCGAAGTTTTCGCGCTGGAGCTGGCGCGCGAACTCGATGCCGGCCGCGTCGGCAATCGCTTCGCCCGACTGGTGCTGGTGGCGCCGCCCGCTTTTCTGGGGCAGCTTAACGGGCGCCTGAACGATGCAGTGAAAGGCCTTGTTTCCGGCAAACTGGAAAAGGACTATACCCGTGCCAGCGACAAGGAACTGGCCCGGCACCTGGCCTCCTGCGTCTGTCTCTAAATCTTCAGGCTTTCAACGGCCAGCGCCCCAGCAGCTGATAGCTGGGGCCGTGGTCCGTCAGCGACGAACCCGCGAGCACGAACTCCTCGATATCCCACTGTATCGGCGCCAACGGCACCTGCGTGGTGCAGCGCGTGTTGCGAAGCAGGGTGAGGTGCGGCTTGTAAGAGCGCTCGTCAAAAGCAAAACCTGCCGCTTCCAGGTTGTCTTCCAGCCCGTAAACCAGCCGCAGCAATTCGGGGGGGCTTTCCTGCGGGCTCAGGAACCCCACCTTGTTGTGGCGCCAGCAGGAGGCATGATTCAGGTTCAGGCCGAAGCGGCGCGTGTCCATGCTCGCGGCCACTTTGCGCAGTTCGTCCAGCCGCGCCAGTTCGACGTCGCCCAGGAACACCAGGGTCATGTGCAGGGTGTCCGGCTTGGTGCGGCGGCCGCTCCATACCTGGTGCAGCTTGCCGCTCGCCTGCCACAGGGCGCGGCGGACTTCCTCGCTTGGCCACAAGGCGAAGAACATGCGCTGATGGGTGGGCTGGCTCATGCCCGGGTCAGCAGGCAGACGGCTTGTGCAGCAATACCCTCGCCGCGGCCGGTGAAGCCGAGCTTTTCCGTGGTGGTTGCCTTCACGTTGACCCGGCCCTGATCAATGCCAAGGTCTGCGGCGATGTTCGCCGCCATGGCCGGGATGTGCGGCGCCATCTTCGGCGCCTGCGCGATGATGGTGGCGTCGACATTGCCTACCTGCCAGCCCAGGGAGCGGATTCTTGCCATCACGTCGCGCAGCAGTTCGCGCGAATCGATGTTCTTGAACCTGGCGTCGGTGTCGGGGAAATGCCTGCCGATGTCGCCGAGCGCGACAGCGCCCAGCAGCGCATCGCAGATCGCGTGCAGCAGCACGTCGGCGTCGGAATGGCCGAGCAGACCCTTGGCGTAAGGAATTTCCACGCCGCCGATGACGAGCCTGCGATGCTCGGCAAAGGCGTGGACGTCGAAGCCCTGCCCTATTCTTATATCCATTGTCGTTATGCGCCCCAATGTTCCAGGATCAGCGCGGCCAGTTCCAGGTCGCGCGGGTAAGTCACTTTCAGATTGCGGAGATCGCCCTCGACCAGCCTGGGCTTGAGCCCCAGGCGCTCGATGGCCGAAGCCTCGTCCGTTACCGCGCCGCCTGCGGCTTCCAGCGCCTTCAGCAGCAGACCGTGGCGGAACATCTGCGGCGTCTGCGCCTGCCACAGCCCCTCGCGCGGCACCGTCTCCGCGATGCGCTGGCCGGCCTCGGCACGCTTCAGGGTATCCGCCACCGGCACCGCCAAAATGCCGCCCACCTCGTCCTCGGCAAGCTCCGCCAGCATGCGGTCCACATGTTCGGGCCGCAGGCAGGGCCGCGCCGCATCGTGCACCAGCATCCAGTCGTCGGCGGCGACTTCATTGGCAATGGCCTTCAGGCCGTTGCTCACCGACTCCGCGCGCGTTACCCCGCCGCAACGCAACACCGACAGTTTTTCGTGCCGGATGCCCTGCCCTTCCCAGCAGGCATCCTCGGGCGACAGCACCACATATACCCTGTCCATGCGCGGATGCGCCGCCAGCGCACGCACGGCGTGCTCGATCAGGGGGCGTCCGCAAAGCGGAAGATACTGCTTGGGCATTTCGTTTCCCATGCGGGAGCCGGAACCGGCGGCGGGAATCAGAGCGACGAATCGTGGCATGGGCGGGATTCTAGCAAACCCCGCAAGGCCGCATGGATTTTCAGCGGGCCCGGCAAGGCCGGGGGACTTCCGAGAACCATTTTCCCCCGGGCAACTCTATACTGGCCAAACCGGCATTACGCCCGGTTGAAACGATCGCTCAAAACTGATTGAAGGAGCCTTACCATGAACAGCAGACATTTCCTTTCCGTTGCCGCAATTGGCGCCCTCTCTGTCTTCTCCCAGGCCGCCCTGGCCGAAGGCAGCGTGAAAATCACATCGCCCGCCAATGGCGCCACCCTCGACGCGATGGGCGAAAACCGTCTGGTTTACGACGTGGCGCCCGGGCCGCGCGGCGATCACGTGCATGTCTACGTGGATGACAAGGAAGTCGGCATCCTGCGCAAGCTCAAGGGCAGCTACCTGCTGGAAAGCCTGGCAAGCGGCAAGCACAACATCTGCGTGAAGGTGGTGAACAAGGCTCACGTGCCCATCGGCGTCGGACAGTGCGTGAACGTGACGGTGAACTAGTGTGCTGCCGGAAAACCTCGCCTATGCGCTGACCCAGGTTGTGCACAACTTCGGTGCCGCCATCCTCGTCGGCGGCACGGTGTTCTGGCTGTGGCCGGTGCCCCGGCAGGAATATGCCCGCCCTTTCGCCTGGATCATTCTGGGCGCCTGGGGCGCACAAATCCTGAGCGGCATCCTGTTCGGCGCAACCAGCTTCTATTACTACGGCGAAGCGCCGGACCTGAGCATCGTCGCCCTCGGCGCCCTTGTCCTCAAGCTGTGTGCGGCGGCGGCCGGATTCCTCCTTGCCGCCTGGCAGCTCGCACGCGGCAGAGACTGGGGCTGGGGATGGGTGGCCCGGGCATTCCAGGCCCAGGCCGCGCTGGCTGGGCTGGCCCTGACGGGCGCGGCTTTTTTGAGGTGGTTTTCCTAGGAGCGGTTTTTCCGCGGATACAATGGCGAATCCATGAGCGATTTGCCCGAACTGATTAGCAAACTGCGCGATCCGGCCTGCTACGGCCACGCGGCCGAACGGGCGCGGGTGATCGAGACGCACATCTCCTGGATACTGCTCACCGGCGACTACGCCTACAAGATCAAGAAACCGCTGGACCTGGGCTTTCTCGATTTCAGCACGCTGGACAAGCGACTGTATGCCTGCCAGGAAGAAGTAAGGCTCAACCGACGGCTGGCGCCTGAGGTTTACCTCGACGTGGTCCCCATCACCGGCACGCCGGAGGCGCCGCGCGTGAAGGGCAGCGGCGAGGCGTTCGAATACGCAGTGCGGATGCGGCAGTTTCCGGCCGAGGCCACGCTCGACCGGCTCGAAGCCGAAGGCGGTTTGCGCGAACAGCACATCGAGCGTATCGCCGCCACCCTCGCCCGCTTTCATCTGGAAAATTGCGCCGTCGCGCCCGCAAACGGCCCCTGGGGCAGCGCGGAACTGCTGTGGAAACCGGTGGCGCAGAACTTTGTCCAGATAGCCCCCTACCTTGAAAGCCCCGGCGACCGCGCGTTGCTCGACACCCTGCATCGCTGGAGCGAGCGCGAGCACGCCCGCCTCGCGCCCTTGATGGCGGCGCGGAAGCAAAATGGTTTCGTGCGCGAATGCCACGGCGACCTGCACCTGGGCAATCTGGCCTGGGTGGACGGCGAACTGCTGGTATTCGACTGCATCGAGTTCAATCCCGAGCTGCGCTGGATCGATGTCCAGTCGGAGATTGCCTTCTGTTACATGGACCTCCTGCAACGCGGCCATGAGGAGTGGGCCTGGCTGTTCCTCAACCTGTGGCTGGACGAGACCGGCGATTACGCGGGGCTGGCGCTGCTGCGCTACTACGCGGTCTACCGCGCCATGGTGCGCGCCAAGGTAGCGGCCATCCGCTGCGGCCAGTTGCAAGGCGCCGAGCGCGAGGCGGCGCTGAGTGAAGTGCGCGCGCTGCTCGACCTGGCCTTGCGGCTCACCGAACCCATGCGCATCAGCCTGAACATCACCCACGGCCTGTCCGGTTCGGGCAAGAGCACGGCCACCCGCAAGCTCATGCAGAAGCCCGGGGCGATCAGGATACGGTCCGACATCGAGCGCAAGCGCATGGCAGGGCTGGATGCGCTGGCCAGGACGCATTCCGGCATCGGGGAAAATCTCTATGTCGCCGACGCCACTCGGCAGACCTACGCCCGTCTTGCCGAACTTGCCGGCAGCCTGCTCGATGCCGGCTGGCCGGTGGTCGTCGACGCCACCTTCCTCGCGCGCTGGCAGCGCGACCTGCTGCGCGCAGTGGCGAAGGCCCGGAACATCGAATTCCGCATCCTCGATTTTCCGGTGCCGGTCGAGATTCTGAAAGCGCGCATCACGCAGCGCGCACGCGAAGGCAGGGATGCCTCCGAAGCCGATCTTGCGGTGCTGCAACATCAAATAAACTCGGAAGAACCGCTGGACGAAGGAGAGTTGAGGGTAAGCCTTAACAGCGACAGCTTTGCGTAATCCTCCGGTTTTGCATCAGGCTGGATCAGGGCCGCTCCCGGTATAATTCCGCCTTCGCAGTTTGGTCGCCCTCATGAGTTTTCCTCCCCTCAACCCCAAGCCCGGCCAGCGGGTGCATGCGCCTTCGCTTGCCGGCTCCAGCGATGCATGGTTCCTGGCCGAAGCCGCGCGCACCGGCAAGAGGCTGGCGGTGTTCACGGCCAATGCCTGGGATGCGCAGCGGCTCATGGAAGAGATCCGCTGGTTCGCGCCGGAACTGAATGTCTGCCTGTTCCCGGACTGGGAGACCCTGCCTTACGACGCCTTCTCGCCGCACCCGGACCTGGTGTCGGAACGCCTGGCCACGCTGTATCAATTGGCCAGGGCACAGTTCCAGATCGTGCTGGCGCCGCTGTCCACGGCGCTCTATCGCCTCGCCCCGCCCGCCTTCCTGCTGGCGCACACCTTCTTCCTCAAGCAGGGCGAGAAATTCGACGAGGCCGCCTTCCGCGAGCAGATGCGCCAGGGCGGCTACACCCATGTGAATCAGGTCTACGCGCCGGGCGAGTTTTCCATCCGCGGCGGGTTGATCGACCTCTTCCCCATGGGCAGTGTGCTGCCCTACCGCATCGACCTCTTCGACAACGAGATCGAGACCCTGCGCGCCTTCGACGTCGACACCCAGCGCAGCGTGTATCCGGTGAAAGACGTGCGGCTGTTGCCGGCGCGTGAGTTTCCGCTCGATGAAAACGGCATCAAGCTCTTTCGCCAGCAGTTCCGCGAAACTTTCGAGGGCGACCCCTCTCGCTCCAAGCTCTACAAGGACGTGAGCAACGGCCTGGCGCCGGCAGGCATCGAATATGCGCTGCCCTTGTTCTTCGAAGAGAGCGCGACGCTGTTCGACTACCTGCCCAAGGACGTCGTGCTCACTTTGCACGGCGACGCGCCGGCCGCCAGCCATGAGTTCTGGCAGGACACGCAATCGCGCTACCGGCTATTGAGCGGCGACAAGGATCGTCCGCTCTTGCCGCCCGAGCGCCTGTTCCTCAACACCGAGCAGTTCTTCCAATGCGCCAACGAATTCGCCCGCCTCGACCTCGGCAAGGGCGAGACGGCAGTGGCCGAAGCCGTGCCGGACGTGGTGGTGGATCGTCGCCTGCCGCATCCGGTGGCCAAGCTCGACGCTTTCCTCAAAAGTTTTGCCGGCAAGGTGCTGGTGCTGGCGCCCAGCCAGGGCCGCCAGGAGACGCTGGCCGAGTACTTGAAGGAGCATGGCCTCCATCCCGAGCGCACGGAAAACTGGCAGGCCTTCCTCGACAGTTCGAAACCGCTTCAACTCGGGGTCGCACCGCTTGCTTCCGGTTTTATCCATCCCGAACAACAGCTTGCGGTCATCACCGAAACCGAACTCTACGCCCTTCCCCCCAGGCACAAGCGCGAGAAACGCGGCAAAAGCACGCCGGTCGACAGCCTCATCCGCGACCTTTCCGAGCTCAAGATCGGCGATCCCGTGGTGCACATCCAGCACGGCGTGGGCCGCTACCAGGGCCTCGTCACCATGGATCTGGGCGAAGGCCCGACCGAGTTCCTGCTGCTGGAATATGCCAACGGCGACAAGCTCTACGTGCCGGTGTCGCAACTGGAAGTCATCAGCCGCTACAGCGGCGCCAGTGCCGACGAAGCGCCGCTGCATCGCCTGGGCACCGAGCAATGGGAAAAGGCGCGCCGCCGCGCCATGCAGGCCGCGCGCGACACCGCGGCGGAACTGCTGGACCTCTATGCCCGCCGCGCCGCGCGCGAGGGCCACGCCTTCAAGTTTTCCGAGCACGACTACCAAGCCTTCGCCGATTCCTTCGGCTTCGAGGAAACCCCGGACCAGGCCGAGGCGATCCGCGCGACCCTCGCCGACATGCAAAGCGGCAAGCCCATGGACCGCCTGGTCTGCGGCGATGTGGGCTTCGGCAAGACCGAGGTCGCGCTCAGGGCCGCCTTCGCCGCGGTGGCGGGCGGCAAGCAGGTGGCGCTGCTCGCGCCGACCACCCTCCTGGTCGAGCAGCACTTCCAGAACTTCGCCGACCGTTTCTCGCCCTGGCCGGTGAAGATCGCCGAGCTCTCCCGCTTCCGCACCGCCAAGGAACAGGCGCTCGCCCTGCAGGAACTGGCCGAGGGGCGCATCGACATCATCATCGGCACGCATCGGCTGATCCAGAAAGACGTGGTGTTCAAGAACCTCGGCCTCATCATCATCGACGAGGAGCACCGCTTCGGCGTGCGGCAAAAAGAAAGATTGAAGCAGCTGCGCGCGGAAGTAGACGTGCTGACCCTGACCGCCACGCCCATCCCGCGCACGCTGGCCATGTCGCTGGAAGGCATCCGCGATTTCTCGGTCATCGCCACCGCGCCGCAAAAGCGTCTGGCGGTGAAGACCTTCGTGCGCCCCTATTCCGGCGGCCTCATCCGCGAGGCCGTGCTGCGCGAGCTGCGCCGCGGCGGCCAGGTGTTCTTCCTGCACAACGAGGTGGACACCATCCCGGTCATGCAGGAAAGGCTGGAAAAACTGCTGCCGGAAGCGCGCATCCGCATCGGCCACGGCCAGATGCCGGAACGCGATCTCGAGCACGTGATGCGCGACTTCACCCAGCAGCGCTTCGACCTGCTGTTGTGCACCACCATCATCGAAACCGGCATCGACATCCCCACCGCCAACACCATCCTCATCAACCGCGCGGACAAATTCGGCCTGGCGCAGTTGCACCAGTTGCGCGGCCGCGTCGGGCGCTCGCACCACCAGGCTTTCGCCTATCTGCTGGTCGAGGAAGAAGAGACACTGTCCGCACTGGCGAAAAAACGCCTCGAAGCCATCCAGGCCATGGAAGACCTGGGCGCCGGCTTCTACCTCGCCATGCACGACCTGGAAATCCGCGGCGCCGGCGAAGTGCTGGGCGAGAAGCAGAGCGGCGACATGCTGGAAGTCGGCTTCTCGCTCTACAACGACATGCTGGGCGCGGCCGTCGCCAGCATGAAGGCCGGGCGCGAGCCGGATCTGGCCGAGCCGCTGGGCGCGGTGTCGGAAATCAACCTGCACCAGCCAGCGCTCTTGCCGGAAGACTATTGCGCCGACGTGCACGAGCGCCTGGTGATCTACAAGCGCCTCGCCAACTGCAAGAGCGCGGACGACATCACCGAGCTCTCCGAGGAACTCATCGACCGCTTCGGCATGCTGCCCGAACCGGCCAGGGTGCTGCTGGCGGGACACAGGCTCAGATTGCTGGCGAAACCGCTGGGCGTTACCCGGCTGGATGCCACGCCGGACGGGCTCACCCTGCAATTCATGAAGAACCCGCCCATCGATCCGGTTAAAATCCTGCTTTTGGTGCAAAGCCGCGCCGGGCTGAAACTGGCCGGGCCGGATCGCCTGAAGCTGCAAAAACCCTTGCCCGACCTGGACGCCAAGACCGCGGCTGCCCAGGCGCTGCTGGAAGAATTGAAAGCCCCGTAGATTAAAGAACCCCAAATGAGTCTGATCCGCCCCTTCCCCGCCCTGCGTCCCGCTCCCGGCCGTGCCGCCGAAGTCGTGGCCCCGCCCTATGACGTGCTTTCCACTGCCGAGGCGCGCGTGCGCGCCCAGGGCAAGCCGTTCAGCTTCCTGCACATCTCCAAGCCGGAAATCGACCTGCCGGAAGGTACCGACCCTTATGCCCCCGAGGTGTACGCGAAAGCGGCCGAGAACCTCAAGGCCATGATCGCCGCCGGCGTCTTGAAACAGGACGAGGCCGCCTACTACTACGTCTATCGCATCCAGATGGGCGAGCATATTCAAACAGGGATCGTCGCCGCCGCCAGCGTGGCGGACTACGACACCAACCGCATCCGCAAGCACGAGTTCACGCGCCCGGACAAGGAAGACGACCGCGTGCGCCAGATCGATGCCACCAATGCCCAGACCGGCCCGGTGCTGCTGGCCTATCCCGACCAGCCCGAAGTTGATGCCATCCTCGCCAAAACCGCACAGGGCACACCGGACGCCGATGCCGTGGCCGACGACGGCGTGCGCCACACCCTGTGGGTCATGCGCGATGCCGGCGACATCGCCGCCATCACCCGGCTGTTCGACGCCATGCACGCCCTCTACATCGCCGACGGCCACCACCGTTCGGCCTCGGCCTCCAGGATTTGCGCGGCGCGCAAGGCAGCCAACCCCGCCCACACCGGCGAGGAAGCCTACAATCATTTCCTGTCGGTGATCTTTCCGGCGCACGAAATGCGCATCCTGGACTACAACCGCGTGATCACCGACCTCAACGGCCTGACTATTGAAGACTTTCTCAAGAAAGCCGAACAAGCCTTTGAAATTGAAACCACTTCTATAGCGCTCAAACCTGCCCAGCCCGGCCAGTTCGGACTGTATCTGGGCGGCAAGTGGTATCGCCTGACAATCAGGCCCGGCCTCATTCCGAACGACCCGGTCGGCCGCCTGGACGTGAGCCTGCTGCAGAACAACCTCATCGCACCCATCCTCGGCATCAGCGACCCGCGCCGCGACAAGCGCATCGACTTCGTGGGCGGCATCCGCGGCCTTGCGGAACTGGAAAAGCGCGTGAACAGCGGGGGAATGGCCTTGGCGCTCTCCCTATATCCCACCCGCATGCAGGATCTGATGGCGGTCGCCGACGCCAACGAGGTGATGCCGCCCAAGTCCACCTGGTTCGAGCCCAAGCTGGCCGACGGCATGGCCTCGCACCTGCTTTGAGGAGACCGCCTCAGGATGTGGCTGTTAGCGCCTTGATTCGCAACCAGTTTTCAAGGCAGAAGGGATTAAAGGTTTTCCCGCCAGGGCCGTAAAGCTTGATTATGTAGAAACGGAAATCGGGCTTTACGGATCGGCACCATGAAAATTACCAAGCGCCCTCACGCTGTCAATGGCGACAAGAAAGTGTCCAGCACGCAGGGCGCCAGTGTGCGCAAGCTTGACAAGCCTGCCGCACGTGGCGATGTGGACAATCTCCAGCTCGCCCCTTCCACCACCCAGTTGCGCGAACTCGAGGCCGAACTCGCCAAGCTCGACATTTCCGATGCAGCCAAGGTGGCCGCGATCAAGCGCGCCATCGACAGCGGCACTTTCGAGGTCGACAGCGTGCTGGTTGCCGACCGCCTGATCGATACAGCCAAGGAAGCCGTGCGCAAGCGCCCACGCAAGTAACAAAAGGCACTACACTAGGCGTTCTGTTTCAGTAACATGATGGAGCGCCTGATGACCGAAGCAATACTGACGATAACCGGCATGACCTGCGGCGGCTGCGTGAACAGCGTGACCCGCGTCCTGCAAGCCGTTCCCGGCGTTCAACAAGCCGCCGTGACCCTGGTACCCTCCCAGGCGGTAGTCAGCTACGACGCCGCGCGCACCGATCCGGAAAAACTGGCCCAGGCCGTGGCCGGGGCAGGCTTTACGGTGACGGCAAGCCAGACTCGCACAGCCTGACGATCAGCGTATCGACCGGCTCGGGCTTGTGCAGGTAGTCGCCCTGCACATACTCGACGCCAATCTCGCGCAGGCAATCCAGGACTTCCTGCGTTTCGACGAATTCTGCAACGGTCTTGAGACCGACCTGGTGCCCGATGCGATGGATCGCCTCCACCATCGAGAAATCGAGCGAGCCCCTGGTCATGTTCTGCACGAACACCCCGTCGATCTTGAGGTAGTCGACATTCAGGTTCTTGAGGTAGCCGAAAGACGACAGGCCACTGCCGAAATCATCCAGCGCGAAACGGCAGCCAAAGGTCTTGAGTTCGGCGATGAAGGCGTTGATGGCCACCAGGTCGCCGATCGCGGCCGTTTCGGTGATCTCGAAACACAGCATCTCCCCGAGGCCGGGGTTTTCATGCAGCCTGGCATGCAGCCAGCTTCGGAATTCCTGGTTCTTCAGGGAAACGCCCGACAGGTTGATTCCGAATATGCAGTGCCTCCGCGCTGCAAGAACCCGTTCGGCAACCGAATGGCCGCAGAGATCGATGACGCTCTCGATCGTCCAGCGGTCCAGCATGGGCATCAAGGCATATCTTTCCGCTGCCGGAATGAAGGCCATGGGCAGAATGAGCTTGCCGTCCTCATCCAGCATGCGCATGAGGACTTCGGCGTGGCAAACGGCGTGCCAATGCTCGGCCGCAGGCCGGATCTCCTGCCAGTAAAGCCTGAGCCGGTTCTCCGCCATGGCCTTGTGCAGGCGAGTCACCCATTGCATCTCGCCGCGATGGCGGACCAGATCGCTATCGGCATGCTGGTAGACATGCACCTGATTGCGTCCCCTGTCCTTGGCTACATAGCATGCCGCGTCGGCGGCGGACAGCAGGTCGGCCATGGATCCGGAGTCCTTCTCTATCATGACCAGGCCGATGCTGACGCCGATGTTGAACAAGCGGTTTTCCCACTTGAAGCGGAACTGCCGCACCGTGTTGCGGCAGGCCTCGGCGACCTGCAGGGCATCGCCGGGATCGCAATTTTCCAGCAGCAGGGCGAATTCGTCGCCGCCCAGGCGGGCCAGGGTGTCGCGTTCGCGCAGCAGGTCTTTCAGCATCAGGGCGATCTGGCGCAGCAGCTCGTCGCCCGCGGCGTGGCCGCTGGTATCGTTGATGATCTTGAACTGGTCGAGGTCCATGTAGCACAGGGCATGCGTGCGGCCATGCTGGCGGGCACCGGCAATGGCCTGGCTCAACCTGTGCTCGAACTCGTTGCGGTTGACCAGGCCGGTCAGCGCGTCGTGATTGGCCTGATATACGAGGCGGGCAGTCGCCTGGTCGATGCGTTCCTGCATCTGCTCGTGCGCGGCCTGCAGGCTGCCGGCCATGTGGTTGACACCTCTTTGCAGGATGCCGAACTCGTCGCTGGCATCGGTCGCCGCGACGCGCTCGGTCAGATGGCCTTCGCCGATGCGCTTCACCGAACGGGCCAGCGACAGGATGGGCTGGGTGATCCTGCGCCCCAGGCGCCAGCCCAGCAAGGCGCTGAAAGCCAGGCCGATGGCGAGAATGGCCGAGCTTTGCCAGATGATCTTGCGCTGGCTCCCGAACAGGTTTTCCTTGGACAGTTTCAGGCTCACCCAGCCCGCCTTTTGGTGCATTTTCGGCGCCTCGTCCAGCGCCTGAAAATCGGCAATGGCAACTTGGCTAATATCACCCGCAGCGGCCTGGCTAAAGTCGTCGGAGGCGATTTCGGTTCGGATGATGGGCGCAAAGAACAGAAAGTGGTCGGACGCGTTCACACGGCCGACGCCTGACTCCCGGACGGCTTCGTTTGGCAGTGCTCCCCATGCGGCCGGGCCGGACCGGGTCAGCATCCTGCCGTTGCCGTCGAAAATCGCCACGCCCATCACCTCGGGCTCCCGTGCCGCGGATTCGAGCAGGGGCGCAAGAATCTCGGGATTGCCGGAAATCACCCCATACTCGACCGCAGGCGCCAGATGGCGGACGGTGGCCGCGCCACGCTCGACGAGCAAATCTTCCAGCTCATGTATCTTGGCAAAGGTCAGATAGACCATCAGGGCCGAACTGATCACCGTTGCCGGCACGATCGACAGCCAGAACACGCGGGCGCGGATGCCGGGCTTGATCATTGCCCCCCCAGTCCGGCCAGCAGGGCACTCTCGCTCGGCACATCGCTGCCCAGGGAGCGCGCCACATGACGGTTCACGGAAACCGAGAAATATTGCGGCCATTGCAATTCCGGCAGCCGCGCGCCGCTCATCACCCTGGCTGCGACTTCCCCAGCCTGCCGGCCGATCTGCACCGGGGTCGAATACAGCGAAACCAGCGCCCCCGCGCGGGACAATGCCTTCGAATAGCCGACCATGGGGTCGCGGTAGCGGTAGGTGGTCATGAGCACGCTTTGCACGGTGCTGCGGTTGAGCACCTCGGCATCCGGCACGGCAAGCAGCAGATCGGCTTCCCTCAGCACCTGCTCCAGGGTCGCCACCAGAGTCGATTCCGATTCGGACACTGCACCCACCAGGGTCATGCCCTCTTTCGAGGCCGCCGCCTGCAGGGGCTCCAGCATCCCGGCATTTTTGCGCCCGAGCACCACGCCGATGCGGCTCAGCTGGGGAAAGGCTTTTCTGACCAGATCCATCTGGCGCGAAAACGGCTGTTCCAGTACCACCACGCCGACGCTGCGCCCGCCTGCGGAAAGCTTTGCCTTTCCCTGACTGCGATACCAGTCCTCGGTGACCAGCACGGCAAGCACGGGGGTGCTGCCGCCCTGCCCGGCAACCAGGTCCGCAGCCTTGACGCCTATGGCCACCAGCAAATTGGCGCGCGACAAGGCCGAAGCGCTGGCCGACATCTTGTCCGCCAGCATTCTGGTGACCGTGTGCTGAGGACCCAACGCAGCCTCGATGGCATCGGCGGCCTCATGATAGGGGGCGGAGCCATCGGAAAGCACGAGGGTTGCCATGCCGGCATGGGCGGCCATGCCGCAAAATGCCAGCATGAACATGCCTGCATGAAGCCGGCGGCGGAATCGCCGGCCCAGACGGGAAACCACGTGTTTGATCTGCAATTCAACCTGCTTGTTCTTGCATCCAGAGACAGCCGCCGCCGCTTTCCTTGTCGATCTGCTTCAGCAGTTCAATGTGTGCAGCCATGTCCTGCTCGGTAATTGTCGCGTCAAGCGGACGGCGCCTTTGCCTGTTCCGGTCAGGCCTTGCCAGGGCGCCAGCCGGTCCCGGCGTCTCCATGACGAGGGTTTCCTGGCCGCGCGTCATGGAGAGATAGACCTGGGCGAGCAGTTCGCAGTCCAGCAGCGCGCCGTGCAGGGTGCGCGTGGAATTGTCCACGCCGTAACGCTTGCACAGGGCGTCCAGGCTGTTGCGCTGGCCCGGATGCAGATTCCGCGCCATCAGCAGGGTATCGATGACCTCGCCGGTATGGGCCTGCAGGTTGCCCATGCCGTGCAGGGCCAGTTCGGCGTTCAGGAAGGCCGTGTCGAACGGCGCGTTGTGAATGATCAGTTCCGCGCCCTGCACGAAGTCGATGAATTCCGCCGCAATGTCGGCAAACCTCGGCTTGTCCTGCAGGAATTCGCGGGTGATGCCGTGCACCTGCAGGGCGCCTTCCTCGATGTCGCGGTCGGGGTTGAGGTAGCGATGGAAATGGTTGCCGGTCAGGCGGCGGTTCTGCATCTCCACGGCGGCGATTTCGATGACCCGGTGTCCCTGTCGGGGATCGAGGCCGGTGGTTTCGGTGTCCAGAATGATTTGTCGCATTGTTCTTATCCCGTTATCCCCGCCACGCCCAGATTCGCCAGCCTATCTGCGGATTCGTTGCCCGGATGCCCCGCATGGCCTTTTACCCATATCCATTTGACCTTGTGCCTTGAGGACAAGGCCTCCAGTTCCTGCCACAGGTCCTGATTCTTCACCGGCTTGCCGTCCGCGGTTTTCCAGCCCTTGCGCTTCCAGCCCGCCAGCCATTCGCTGATGCCCTTGTGCACATACTGCGAATCGGTGTGGATACGGATATGGCTCGGGCGCTTGAGGCTTTTCAGCGCCTCGATCACGGCCTGGAGCTCCATGCGGTTGTTGGTCGTGTGCGTCGCGCCGCCGTGCAATTCCTTGCGATGCGCGCCGTAAACCAGCAGCACGCCCCATCCGCCCGGGCCCGGGTTGCCCTTGCAGGCGCCGTCGGTATAGGCGTCCACCCAGTCAACGTTTTCCACGTCGCATCCGGTATTGGGCCAGGCTGTGGACGTTGCGTGCGGCAAGCGAAGGCGAGGCGTTGGCCGCGGCCGTGGCTTTCCACGCAGGGGTCAGCACGCGCATGCCGTGCACGCGCTTGATGGCCTGCAGGAAATACACGCCGCCGCCCATGGCCCACCAGCGATCGCCGGCAGGCTCCATGAAACGGAAGCGCCTGAGCCAGGCTTCCCTGTTGACGGGCGGACGGTAGCAGCACATGTTGCCGCCCGCCAGTTCGAAGCCGAGCAGCGCCAGCCAGTCCTTGACGCGCGGCATGTTGAGAAAATGCCCGTTCCAGGGGAAGCCCCTTTCCTGCCCCTTGAGCAGGCGGGCCAGGCCCCACAGGCTGCGCGGGTTGAAGCCGGAAAGCAGCAGGCGTCCCTCTGGCCGCAGCACCCTTTCCGCCTCGCGCAGCACCTGATGAGGGTGGTCGGTGTATTCCAGCACGTGCGGCATGAGCAGCAGATCGACGGACTGGCTCTCGAAGGGCAGGAACATGGGTTCCGCCAGAATCTGCGCCGGTGCGCCCTGGCCGCAGCGTATCCTGCCGGGGATGCGGCTGTTGCGCAGAAAATCGAACTGGGTCAGCCCGATCTGCACCGCATAAAAACCGAATATGTCGGCCACGACGCGGTCATAATATGCCTGCTCGCGTTCGAGCAGATAGGCGCCGAGCGGGCTTGCAAACCATTCCGGACTGATTATCGAAGCTTTCATGCCTGCCGCACCTCCATGCTGACTGTCACCCCACTCCCTGCCTTTGACGACAATTATATCTGGGCGCTGCACGATGCGCGCGATGCCGTGCTGGTCGACCCCGGCGTCGCCGAGCCATGCATCGAATTTCTCGAAAGGCACGGCCTCGAACTCTTCGCCATTCTCGTCACCCATCACCATGGCGACCATGTCGGCGGCCTCGCCGCCCTTGCCGCCCGCTGCCATCCGCGCATCTACGGGCCGCGGCAGGAAAGCATCCCCGGCATCACCGATGCGGTCGCCGATGGCGACGTGATCGCGCTTGCGCGGTTCGGCCTGCAGGTCCGCGTCATCGGCACGCCCGGGCATACCCTGGGGCATGTCGCCTATTACGACGGCAGCCGTCTGTTCTGCGGCGACACCCTGTTTGCCTGCGGCTGCGGCCGACTGTTCGAGGGCACGCCCGCCATGATGTCAGAGAGCCTGAGCAAACTTGCACAACTGCCTGACGATACGGAAATTTTCTGCGCGCATGAATACACCATAAGTAATATACGCTTCGCCAGAACGGTGGATGGCGAAAACGCGGCTTTGCTGGAACGTGAAAAGCGCGAACAGGCGCGACGTGCGGCAGGCCTGCCCACACTGCCGTCGACGCTGGCGCTGGAAAAGGCGACCAACCCCTTCCTGCGCTGCCGCGAGCCCGCCCTCATTGTTGCCGCAGAAGCCGGACTCAAGCGGCGGCCCGCGAATGCCGTTGAAGTGTTTGCCGCGCTGCGCCAAGCCAAGGATGCCTTTTGAGCTTTTAGCGTCAACAGGCCAAGGTTGACCTCGCCAGTTGATCGGGCATAGGATTTGGCCTGCGAATTATCTGTGAGGGAATAGCCTTGCGCCTGCGACTGATTGTCTCTGCCGCCCTGTCTGTCGGTCTGCTCTCGCCGCTGGCTCATGGCGAACAGGAGATGCGGCTGGCGTACGGCGACAGCCAGCATTCCTCCTCTGCCCCCTTTCCGGAGCAGTCCGACAATCTTTGGAACCGCATCCGCGCCGGGCTTGGACTCGCGGAACTCGACTCCCCCCTGATCCAGGCGCACGTCGACTGGTACAGCAAGCGCCCGGACTACGTCGCGCGCATGCTGGACCGCTCGCGCCGATACCTGTTCCATATTGTCGAGGAAGTGCAGAAACGCGACATGCCGATGGAGATCGCGTTGCTGCCCATGGTGGAAAGCGCCTTCAATCCGCAGGCCTACTCGCGTTCGCATGCGGCGGGCATCTGGCAGTTCATCCCCTCCACCGGCAGGCATTACGGACTGAAACAGGACATCTGGTACGACGGCCGCCGCGACGTGACAGCCGCCACCCAGGCCGCCCTGGACTATCTGCAAAAACTGTTCTTGGATTTCGGCTCCTGGGAACTGGCCCTGGCAGCCTACAACTGCGGTGAGGGCTGCGTGTCGCGCGCCATCCGGAAAAACGCCGCGCAGGGCAAGCCCACCGACTACCTGAGCCTGCCGCTGCCGCCGGAAACCCGCCATTACGTGCCCAAGCTGATGGCGATCAGGCAACTGGTGCTCAATCCGGAAAGCTTCGGGGTCGAACTGAACGACATTCCCGACGCGCCCTACTTCACCCGGGTCTCGATCAATGCCGGCGCCATCGACGTGCACTCGGCCGCAAAGCTGGCCGGGCTCACGGCCGAAGAATTCCTCTCGCTCAATCCCGCTTTTCCGCGCAAGCTCATCAAGTCCGGCAGCGAGGTTTCCGTGCTGGTGCCGGTCGACCACGCCGAAGCCTTCCAGACCAATCTGGAGAAAGGCGAATGGGACAGCTGGCATCCCGTGACCGCCAGAAAAGGCATGACCGTGGCCGAAATCGCCGCGCAGTTCGGCACCACGCCGGCACGCCTTGCCGAGCACAATCAGCTGCATCTGCGCAAGGGCCGGCTCGTCAAGGATCAGGTCATTCTCGCGCCTGTCGGCAATGCCGAAGCGGGCGGCGAGCTGCCGGCTGCCACCTGGCGGGAAGCAGAGGCGGATGCCGGGAAAATGGCTGCCGCCCCGGCGAAATATCATGTCGTGCGCAAGGGCGATACGCTTGGGCAACTGGCTAGGCAGTATCGCATGAGCATTGGCGACCTCAGGCGCTACAACAGGCTGAAATCGGCAAGACTGAGGACCGGCCAGCGCTTGGCTGTCGAGCCCGCCGCTGCGGGAGAAAGCGCCGCCGCCATGGCCGCCACCCGCTACACCGTCCGCCGCGGCGACACGCTTTATTCGATTGCCAGCCGTTTCAAGGTTTCCGTCCCGGAACTCAAGGCCTGGAACAAGCTGGACAACAACAACGTGCAGGCAGGCGAGCAGCTCACCATCAAAAGGAGTTAGGGGCTAGGGGCTGGTGCGGCCTGGGCTGCATTTGAATTGGGGCGCGAAGCATCTTCCCTGAATCCTGGCTCCTAACTCCTACCCTGGTCACTACAGCACCGATGCCAGCAAGCCCTGCGTATAGGCCTGCTGCGGACGGGAAAGAATGTCGTGCGTGGCGCCGAGCTCCACGATCCTGCCCCCCTTCATTACCGCCACGCGGTGCGCAAGATAGCCCACGGCCGCGAGGTTGTGGGTGATGAACAGCATGGCCAGTCCCTCCTCGCGCTGCAAGTCGGCCAACAGGTTGAGGATCTGCGCCTGCACCGAAACATCCAGCGCCGAGGTCGGCTCGTCGCAAATCAGGAGCTTGGGCTTTACTGCCAGCGCCCGTGCGATGGCGATGCGCTGACGCTGGCCGCCGGAGAATTCGTGCGGATAACGTGCGACCGCATCGGGGTCGAGCCCGACCTTTTCCAGCAGGGTGGCGATGTCCCGGCTGCGGCTGGATGGCTCGCCCACGCCCAGTGCTGCCATGCCTTCCTGCAGAATGTCGCCCACCCGCATGCGCGGGTTGAGCGAGCTGTAGGGATCCTGGAAAACGATCTGCGCCAGCCGCCGGTAAGGCTTGAAGCGGCGCTCGGACAGCCCGGTGACGTTCTGCCCGTCCAGCACCACTTCGCCGCCGCTGACCGCGGTCAGTCCCAGGATGGCCTTGGCGGCGGTGGTCTTGCCGCAACCCGATTCGCCCACCAGGGCCAGGGTTTCGCCGGCATTCAATTCGAAGCTGATGCCGTCGACGGCATGGATGCGCTGTTTGCCGAACAGCTGGCCGGTGCGCTGGGTAAAGCTCACCGCCAGGTCGCGCACGGTCAGCACCGGCGTGCGCGACGGCACAGGGATTTTCAGCGCCTGCGCCGCCTCGGCCCTGCGCGCGGCCTGCGGCTGCGGCGCGAGATGGCAGCGCACGGCATGGCCTTCGCCCAGTGTGCTCCAGCCCGGCGCGGTGCCGGCGCAGGGCTCGAAGGCCTGGGCGCAGCGGTCGGCAAAGCGGCAGCCGGCAAAGGGCTGGTTCAGCGGCGGCACGCGGCCGGGAATGGCGGCAAGCCTTTCCCCCGCGCGTTGCAGGCTGGGCACCGCCGCCATCAGCTTGCGCGTGTAGGGATGAAACGCGCGTTCCAGTCCGGTTTCCCGCTCGACCGGCAGGCTTTCCACCAGTTGCCCGGCGTACATGATGCCGACGCGGTCGGCCATGTGGCGGGCAACGCCCAGATCGTGCGTGATCAGCAGCAAACCCATGCCGCGTTCGCGCGCCAGCCGCTTGATGAGCTGCAGGATCTGCGCCTGCAGGGTGACATCGAGCGCGGTGGTGGGCTCGTCGGCGATCAGCAATTTGGGTTTCCCGGCCAGGGCCTGGGCGATCATCACGCGCTGCTTCTGCCCTCCCGACAATTCAAACGGATAGCTGTGCATGCGCAGGGCGGGGTCGGGTATGCCGACTTCCTCCAGCAGCCTGACGATCTCCCGCTCCTGTTCGCTGCGCGACAGGCCGGCCGGCAGCGCCTCGGCGATCTGGTCGCCGACGGTCATGACCGGATTGAGCGAAGTCTGCGGCTCCTGGAAGATCATGGCCATGCCGCGCCCGCGCAAGGTTCGCATCTGCGACTCGGGCAGCTCACTCAGCGCTTGGCCATCGAAGCTGACCTGTCCATCGACGATGCGGCCGCCCGCCGGCAACAGGCGCATGAGGGCAAGCGCGGTCATGGACTTGCCTGAGCCGGATTCGCCCAGCAGCGCAAAGGTTTCGCCGGCATCGATGGCGAAACTCACGCCATCCACCGGCGCCACGTCGCCGATGCGCACGCCGAGATTTTCCACTTGCAGCAGGCTCATGGCCTGTTTCCTCTTGCGGCCATGCGTGGATCGAATGCGTCGCGCACCACGTCGGCGAACAGATTGGCCGCCAGCACCAGCGCGAACATGAAGCCGAATGCCGCCAAAAGCGGCCACCACACCACCGGCTCGCGCGCCAGTTCCAGGCGCGCCGCGTTGATCATGTTGCCCCAGCTGTTCATCACCGGATCGACGCCGACGCCGACATAGGACAGGATGGCCTCGGCCAGCACCAGGCCGGAGAAATCCATCACCACGCTGATCAAAATCAGATGCTGCACATTGGGCAGGATGTGCCGGAGCAGGATGCGCGGGCCGGAAACGCCGAAGGCACGCGCCGCCGTCACGTAATCCAGCTCCCTGAGCTTGAGCGTCTCGGCGCGCAACAGGCGCGCGAGACCGGTCCAGCCGGTGAGGCCGATGATCACGCACAAGGCGAGCAGGCGCACGTCGGCGCGCTCGGCCACCGAGGAAAAGCTCGCCTCGTTCTGCTCGATGAACACCTGCACGATGAGCACGGCAGCCGCCACCAGCAGCACCCAGGGAATGGAATTGAGCGTGGTGTACACATACTGGATGAGGTCATCGAGCCAGCCGCGGAAGTAGCCGGCCAGCAGTCCCAGGCCGATGGCGACCGGCAAGGTCACCAGCGTGGTCAGCGTGCCGATCACGAGTCCGGTGCGGATGCTCTTCAGGGACTGGTAGAGCACGTCCTGCCCCACCTTGTCGGTGCCCAGCACATGATAGCCGCCGGCCAGGCTGGCGGCGGCACCAGTCACGAGCAACAGCAGCGCGAGCGTGACGATGAGGCTGCGCCAGGCAGGATCGTTCTGCCGCGGGCGCCACAGCCGGGCCAGCGCGGAGGCGAAGCCGCAACGCCAGACCCTGGCCAGCATCGCGACCAGCAAGGCGGCGAACAGCATGCCGGCCAGCAGGCCCAGTCCCAGGCCGGCCGTGATGCGCGCCAGCACATCGCCCGGCCAATCACGATCCGGATCAGCCAGATGCGCGCCGCCGAATTGCAGGCGCGGCGTTTCGCGCACCGTACTGCCGTCGGGTTTTTCGATGGTTTCCCGTGACTGCGAATGCGTGGCCAGGGGCGCCGAATAGGTGCGTTCGGTCTGCGCGGTCAACGGCGCCAGCACACGGTCGAGCACGCTTTTCACTTCCACGTCCAGCTGGCCGCCGGCCAGCCTTTCGCGGTAATGCAGGCTGTCGGCGAGGCCAACCAGCACGAAGGCGGCAAGCACCACCAGGGATGACACGCCCATGGGCCGCATCAGGACATTGTGCCAGGATGCGCGCAATGCCGGCGTGCGCGCAATGTGCCAGGCAAAGCCGGCAATGGCCAGCACCAGCAGCCAGACCAGGGCATCGGTCCACAGGATCACCGGCTGGAAGCTCATGACAGCCGCACCCTCGGATCGACCAGGGTGTAGGAAAGGTCGGTCAGCAGCAGGCCGACGATGTAGAGCGCCGAGCCGAGGAACACCATGGACTGCACGATGGCGAAATCCTGCGCGCGAATGGCGTCGATGGTGTAGCTGCCCAGCCCCGGAATGCCGAAGAAGGACTCGGTCACCAGGCTGCCGGTGAATAGGAGCGGCAGCACCACCACTGCGCCGGTGAGGATGGGGATCATGCCGTTCTTGAGCACGTGGCGGAACAGCACGCGCAGTTCGGACAGGCCCTTGGCGCGCGCGGTGCGCACGTAGTCCTTGCCGATTTCCTCCAGAAAGATGGTGCGGTACCAGCGCGCCCCGCTGCCGATGCCGGCCGCCACCGATACCAGCACCGGCAGCAGGATGAACTTGACGGCATCGATGCCGGCGCCGTAGCCGGAAATCGGCAGCCACTGCCACAGCTTGGCGATGAAGTACTGTCCGGCGATGATGTAGAACAGGCCCGAGATCGACATCAATGCAATCAGCCCGACGACGCCGGCATATTCGAGCCGGGTGCCGCGGTAGAAAATCAGCAGCAGCGCGGCGGTGACGTTGACCATGAGGCCGATGACGAACACCGGCAGCGCGATCGCCAGCGACGGCCACATGCGGGTCTTGATGTCGCGCGCAATGTCGCGGCCGTCGTCCGCCTTGCCGAAGTCGAAGGCGAACAATTTCAGCGAACGGTCCACGAAAAGCGTGTCGGTCACGGCCTTGAGCCCCGCCTGCTCGCGGTTGAGGAACAGCGGCTTGTCATAGCCATGCTCCGCCTTCCACTGCGCGATGGCCTCGGGCGTGACGTGCTTCACGCCGAGGTGAATGCGCGCCATGTTGTCGGGCGTGTTGACCACGAAGAACAGGAAGAAGGTGATCAGGTTCACGCCGATCAAAATCGGAAAGGCGTATAGCAGGCGGCGCAGGATGTAGCGGATCATGCGCGGCCCTCCTCATGGCGGCGGTATTGGCGCCAGGCCGGCCAGATCAAGGCAAGCAAGGCCAGCCCCCCTGCAGCGAAAGGCCACAGCACCGGACGGTTCCATTCCGCCCTGCTCCGCTCTCTCAAGCCCGCATCGATGCGCCGGTACTTGAGGGTGTTGTTGGCCATGAGATTGGGCTTCACGTTGCCGACCCAGGCGTGCTGCAGGCTGTAGCCCTTGGGAAAGAAGCCGAACAGCCAGGGCGCGTCCTCGCGCAGGATCGCCGTCATGCGGTCGATCACCTGCTGCCGCTCGGGCCCGTTGGCCATGCCCTTCATCCGCGCGAACAGGCGGTCGAATTCCGGGTTGGCGTAGTTGGCGGCGTTCTCCCCGTTCTTGCCGGCCTTGGCGTTGGGGCCGTAGAGCAGGAACAGGAAATTCTCCGGATCGGGATAGTCGGCATTCCAGCCCCATTCGAAGATCTGCGCATTGCCGCGCAGCATCTTGTCCTGAAAGCGGTTGTAGTCGGTGGCGCGGATGACCAGCTGGATGTCGAGCCTGCGGAACTGCTTGATCAGCCAGTCCAGCCGCGATTTCGCATCCGGCCCGGTGGCGGCGGTGTCGAAATACAGCACCAGCGGCTCGCCCGTCTTGGCATTGCGGCCGTTGGGGTAGCCCGCTTCAGCCAGCAATTTCCTGGCTTCCTCCATGCTGCGACGCTTGCCGGGCGCGGCATACACCACCGGGTTGAAATCGTCCCTGTGGCCGAAAATGCCCGGCGGCAGCGGCCCATGCGCGGCGATGCCGCGGCCGTTGAGGAAGATGGAAATGAATTCCTCGTAGTCCACCGCGATGGAAATGGCCTGCCTGAGCTTGCGCGCCGCCTCGCCGCCGGGATGGCCGATCAGCGGATCGCGCATGTTGAAGCCCATGTAGCGGTTGGAAGTGGTGACCGCCGTCACCAGCCGGATGCCCTTGGCTTTCATCTCCGGCGTGAGGTCGGCCTCCCCTTCGGGCGAAAACTGCACGGCCTGGTCGAAGTTGTCCGAGCTGATGCCGGAACTGTCGTAGTAGCCCTGCAGGAATTTGTTCCACTCCGGAATGTCCTCCTTCTCCAGGGTGAACACGGCGCGCTCGATCAGCGGCAAGGGTTTGCCGGCGTCCGCCAGCAGGCCTTTTTCCGCATCGCCCGCCTCTCCTTGCGCGGGATAAGCCTCGCCATGGAAATGGGGATTGCGTGACAGCACCATGCGCCGGTTGGGATCATTCTCGCTCAGCATGAAGGGACCGGTGCCGACCGGGAACCAGTCGAGATTGAGGTTGCGCTCGGCCATGCCGGGCTGGGCGTAGAAGCGCTCCGCTTCCCAGGGGATGGGTGCGAAAAACGGCATCGCCAGCCAGTAGATGAATTGCGGATAATGCGTTTTCAGGGTGATGCGGAAACTGTACTTGCCGGTCACCCGCGCGCCGGGAAAGTCGTGGGGCCGCAGGTCGAACCAGGCGTCGGCAGGAAGGTCCCTGGCGGCCCGCGCCAGGCGCTTGTTCAGCTCATCCAGCCCTTCGATGTATTCGCTCATCAGGCCGAAGATGGGCGAGTTGAGCCGCGGGCTCGCCAGGCGCTTGATCTCGTACACGTAGTCCTCGGCGGTGAGCTCGCGGCTGCCGCTGTGTTCAAAATCCCCCAGGGTATCGATGCCTTCGAGATCCTGCGCGGTGAGCCCCAGATAGCGTGGCCTGCCGTCCGGCAGGCGCGCGAAGGCGGGATGCGGCTGGTAGTGGATGCCGGGCCGTATGCTGATGTCGTAGGTGGTGCGGGCGATGGCCTCGGGCGAGCTGCCGGCCGGCAGCTCGCGACCCGCCTTGTCCCAGTGGCGCACCACCGGCATGGCAGTGGTGGTGAGCGGCTCCAGTGCATAAGGGCGCTTGAGGAAATGGTACTGCAGCGGCGGCTCGTAGATCTGGCCGGTGAACTCGACCTCGTTGCTACTGTAGGAGCGCGCCGGGTCCAGATGCTTGGGGCGCTCGGAAAAGACGGTATACAGCGTATTGCGGCCGGCCTCCTCCCCGGGATAGGGATCGTTCCAGATTTCGCCGCAACCCGAAAGCAGGGTTGGCAGCAGCAGGAAGAAAAGCATCCAGTGGCGCATGGGCGGATAGTGTACCAAGGCTTCCGCCGATGCCATCGTATAATTCCGGCTATCGTTACCATTTGCAAGGACAAGACATGGGCTTTCTCGCCGGCAAAAAAATTCTCGTCACCGGATTGATCAGCAACCGCTCCATCGCCTACGGCATCGCCAGCGCCTGCAGGCGCGAGGGCGCCGAACTTGCCTTTACCTACCAGGGCGACCGTGCCAGGGAACGCGTGGTCGAATTCGCCAGGGAATTCGGCTCCGACATCGCCCTGCCCTGCGATGTCGCAAGCGACGAGCAGATCGCGGAAGTCTTTTCCGAACTGGCGAAAAAATGGGATGGCCTCGATGGCCTGGTGCATTCCATCGCCTTTGCCCCCAAGCAGGCACTGGCCGGCGATTACCTCGAATCGGTGACACGGGAAAACTTCCGCATCGCCCACGACATCAGTTCGTACAGCTTCGCCGCGCTGGCCAAGGCCGCGCTGCCCATGATGGAAGGCAGGAAGGCGGCGCTGCTGACGCTGTCCTATCTTGGCGCCGTCCGCTCCGTGCCCAACTACAACATCATGGGCCTGGCCAAGGCCAGCCTGGAGTCGGGCGTCTATTACATGGCGCAAAGCCTGGGCCCGCGCGGCATCCGCGTCAACGCCGTTTCCGCCGGCCCGATCAGGACCCTGGCCGCGAGCGGCATCGCCAATTTCAACGACAAGCTCGACATCGTCGCCAAGAACGCGCCGCTGAGGCGCAACGTCACCATCGAGGAAGTGGGCAACGCCGCGGCTTTCCTGCTGTCCGACCTGGCTTCCGGCATCACCGGCGAGATCACCTACGTGGACGCCGGCTTCAACACCACGGCCGGGGCGGAGCAGTGAGCAAGGCCCGTTGATGCGGGATGCGCCCAACAAAAAACGCGCCCTGCGGCGCGTTTTTTGTTGGGCTGGACAAGGCGGCGATTACTGCTCCTGCTTCTCCAGCGCGCCGGGCTTGATTTCGAACTTGTGCCCGGCCTTGGCCAGATCCAACTGGGCCATGGCGTCCGCACGTGCATAGGCCTGGCGCAGGCCGTTTTCCACGGCGGCGCGCAGCGCGGGATCGGCGGCATCTTCGATGACGCGCGTGATCCGCACGACGCGATAGCCGCCGTCGGGCATGGCAGCGCCCACGTAGGCAGGCAACTTCGCGGCATCCGCGCGCATGATCGCCCGCACGGTCTGCGAATCGAAATCTTCCGGCTGCTGGTGCCCGATCACCTTGAACGCCGACCAGGCGAATCCCGCAGGCTCCCTGCCCTGGCGCAATTCCTCGATCCGGGATTGCCCCAGCTTAACGATCAGGCTGGCGGTTTGTTCAGCCAGCAATTTCTCGCGTACGGAGGCAGCAACGTCGGCGAGCGGCTTCTGCCTTGCGGGCCGGTGATCCACCACGCGCACCGCGACCAGGGTGTTGCGGCCGGTTTCCAGGGGCTCGATGTTCTGCCGGCTCTTGATGGCATCGGCGGAAAACACCGCCTCCAGCAGCTTGGCGGAATTGAAGGGTTCGGCCGGCAAGCCCTGGCGCGACATCCAGTCCGTGGTCTTCACCGTCAGCTTCAGCGCGTCGGCGGCGGGTTTCAGGCTGGCGCTCTGCTCATAGACGAGATTGCTGAAACTTTCCGCCGCCTCGGCAAACTGCTTTTGCGCCTGCTGCCGGCGGATTTCCTCTTCAATCCGTCCGCGCACCGAAGCCATCGATGGCGTGCTGGACTTGATGCCCTCCAGCCGGATGATGTGGAAACCGAACTCGGTTTCCACCAGGCGCATTTCACCGGGCTTCATGGCAAACACGGCATCCTCGAAAGGCTCGACCATCACGCCGCGGCCGAAGCTGCCCAGGCTGCCGCCCTCGGCGGCGGAGCCCTCGTCCTGCGATTCGCGCCTGGCGACATCGGCAAAGGTCTTGGGCGCTTTTTGCACCTCGGCGTACAGTGCCTCCGCCTTGGCTCTGGCCTGCTTGCGGGCCGCCGCCTCCCCTTGTGGCGCGGCGATCAGGATGTGGCTGGCGCTGCGCTCTTCCGGCGGGCCGAGCTTGGCGGCATTGGCAGCGTAATAGTCCTGCACTTCCTTCTCGCTGGGTTTGATGGCCTTGGCCAGTTCGTCCAGCGACAGCACGGCATATTCGACGCGCACGGCCTCGGGCACGACATAGTCGGCCTTGTGCGCATCATAATAAGCTTGGATATCCTTGTCGGTGACATTCAACTGTCCCGCGACGGCATCCGGCCCGATTTCGTGCCAGGAAACCTCGCGGCGCTGGCCGGCGATTTTCGCAACCAGTTCGGCGGAAACCGCAGGCAGCAGAGAACCGGCCAGAATCGGCTGGCGCAGGATTTCCAGAGTGATGTCGCGCCGCAACTGGTGCTCGAAATAGGCCGGCGTGTAGCCGCGCTGCGCCAGCACGCGCTTGTAGCGCTCGGGCGAGAACTTGCCATCTTCCTGGAACGGCGGCAATTGATGCAGGATCGCGGCAATCTGCGCATCCTGGACCTCAAGACCGACAGCCTCGGCCTCCTGCAGCATGGCCTCTTCTTCCATCATCGCCTGCAACACCTGCTGGCGGAATTCGGCGGATTCGACGATGGCCGGATCGAAAGCCGGCCCCAAGGCCTGGCGCATGCGATCGGCCTGCTCCCTCAGCGCGTCGGTATAGGCCTGCCGGGTGATATTGGCATCGCCCACTTCGGCGACCACTTCGTTGCGCCCGCCGGAACTGAAATAGGAATCGACGCCCCACAGGGCAAAGGGAATGGTGATGAGGGCCAGGATGAGCTTGGCCAGCCAACCCTGGGCTCGACTGCGTATGGCTTCCAGCATGGATAGATGCCCCTAGTGCAACGATAAAAGCGAATTGTCGCCTGAATCGGCGGCGATGTGTATGGCTTTGCCGGACCGGAAAAGAAAAAAGCGAACCTGCGTTCGCTTTGTTTCGTGTTGGCGGAGCGGACGGGACTCGAACCCGCGACCCCCGGCGTGACAGGCCGGTATTCTAACCAACTGAACTACCGCTCCGTAATCCCTGCACTCGCGGGATCCCCCTCAAGCGCAGGCCGCAATTATACACACGACACAAAAAAAGTGGATGGGTCTCGCACAAAAAATCGCATCGTCTGCTTCGCGCAGCAACCCAGGAGCGGCGCGGCCGCGGTCGAAGAATGCGAACCGGCAAAACAAAAAGCCCGCCAGATGCGGGCTTTCCGTTCACGCTGCGCGCGGTCAGGCGCCGAACTGGTGGGTGCTGACGGGTTCGAACCGCCGACATTCGCCTTGTAAGGGCGACGCTCTACCAGCTGAGCTAAGCACCCGCAAACTTTCAGTTGATCGCGTCTTTCAGGCCCTTGCCTGCGCGAAACTTGGGGACCTTCGCGGCCTTGATCTTGATGGAGTCGCCGGTGCGCGGATTGCGGCCGGTGCGGGCTGCGCGCTTGCCCACGTAGAAAGTGCCGAAGCCCACGAGGGTCACCATGTCGTTTTTCTTCAGCGCCTTTTTCACTGTTTCGATTGCGGCATCCAGAGCGCGGCCGGCGGCAGCCTTGGAAATGTCCGCAGAATCGGCAATGGCATCGATCAATTCGGATTTGTTCACGTGTCGTCCCCTTTCGTAACGCAAGCCACAGGAAAAACCCTGTGACGGATTTATAGCTTTCCGCAAAGCCTTGTGTCAAGCGGTTTTCGGGCCGATGCACAAAATCTGACCAGGCCCACAAAAAAATCCCGCCGAACGGCGGGATTTTTTGTTGACCTATCGCCGGCGCGACGGCAAATCAATGCTTGAGTGATGGCTGTTCCACCGCTTCGGCAGGCGGTACGGCCTTGCCGGCAACTTCTTCCGGCAAGGGTTCAGGCTGCCGCTCGAGCGCGATCTTCAGCACCTGATCGATCCACTTGACCGGATGGATGTCGAGGCGGTTCTTGATGTTGTCCGGAATCTCGGTCAGATCCTTGACGTTCTCCTCGGGAATCATCACCACCTTGATGCCACCGCGATGTGCGGCCAGCAGTTTTTCCTTCAAGCCTCCGATGGGCAGCACTTCGCCGCGCAGCGTGATCTCGCCGGTCATGGCCACGTCGCAGCGCACCGGAATGCCGGTCAGCACCGACACCACCGCAGTGCAGATCGCGATGCCTGCGCTGGGGCCGTCCTTGGGCGTGGCGCCTTCGGGCATGTGGATGTGCAGGTCATGCTTCTCGTGGAAGTTCTCCGCGACGCCGAGCTGGCGCGCGCGCGAGCGCACCACCGACATCGCCGCCTGGATCGATTCCTGCATGACCTCGCCGAGCTTGCCGGTGGTGGTCATCTTGCCCTTGCCGGGCAGCTTCACCGCTTCGATGGTCAGCAGTTCGCCGCCGACTTCGGTCCATGCCAGACCGGTCACCTGGCCGATCTGGTTGTGCTTCTCGGCGATGCCGTAGCTGAAGCGGCGCACACCCAGATATTTGTCCAGGTTGCGCGAAGTCACCGTCATTTTTCCCTTGTGCGCCTTGAGCAGCAGCGACTTCACCGCCTTGCGGCAGATCTTGGAAATCTCGCGGTCGAGGCTGCGCACGCCGGCCTCGCGCGTGTAGTAGCGCACGATGTCGCGCAGCGCCGTGTCGGCGATGGCGAACTCGGTGTCCTTGAGACCGTTGGCCTTCATCTGCTTGGGCACCAGGTAACGATGGGCGATGTTGATCTTCTCGTCCTCGGTGTAGCCGGACAGACGGATCACTTCCATGCGGTCGAGCAGCGGCGCCGGAATGTTCATGGTGTTGGCGGTGGCCACGAACATCACGTCCGAGAGGTCGTATTCGACTTCGATGTAGTGGTCCTGGAAGGTGTGGTTCTGCTCCGGGTCCAGCACCTCGAGCAGCGCCGATGACGGGTCGCCGCGGAAGTCCTGGCCCATCTTGTCCACTTCGTCCAGCAGGAACAGCGGATTGCGCACCGCGACCTTGGTCAGGCTTTGCAGGATCTTGCCGGGCATGGAGCCGATGTAGGTGCGGCGATGGCCGCGGATTTCGGCCTCGTCGCGCACGCCGCCCAGCGCCATGCGCACGAACTTGCGGTTGGTCGCGCGGGCAATCGACTGGCCGAGCGAGGTCTTGCCCACGCCGGGCGGCCCGACCAGGCACAGGATCGGGGCCTTGACCTTGTCGACGCGCTGCTGCACGGCGAGGTATTCGAGGATGCGTTCCTTGACCTTCTCCAGGCCGTAATGGTCCTCGTCCAGCACCTTCTCGGCCTTGGCGAGGTCCTTGCTGATCTTGGTCTTCTTCTTCCAGGGCAGGTTGACCAGGGTGTCGATGTAGCCGCGCACCACGGTGGCTTCGGCCGACATGGGAGACATCATGCGCAGCTTCTTCAATTCGGCCTGCGCCTTGGCGACGGCCTCCTTGGCCATGCCGGATTCCTTGATCTTGCGCTCGAGTTCTTCCAGTTCGGCGCCCTCTTCGATGTCGCCGAGTTCCTTCTGGATCGCCTTGACCTGTTCGTTGAGGTAGTACTCGCGCTGGGATTTCTCCATCTGGCGCTTGACGCGCCCGCGGATGCGCTTTTCCACCTGCAGGATGTCGATCTCGGCCTCGAGCAGGCCCATCAGGTGCTCCAGGCGCTTGGCGACCGAAATCATCTCGAGGATTTCCTGCTTCTGCTCGAGCTTGAGCGGCAGATGGGCGACGATGGTGTCGGCCAGCCGTCCGCCCTCGTCGATGCCCGACAGCGAAGTCAGGATCTCCGGCGGAATCTTCTTGTTGAGTTTGACGTACTGGTCGAACTGGGCCATGAGCGCGCGGCGCATGGCTTCTACTTCGGTGTCGTCCTTGCCGTCAGCCGCCACCAGCTCGGCCTGTGCCGCAAGGTGCGTACCCTCGTCGGTGACTTCCAGGATGCGGGCGCGCTGGTTGCCTTCCACCAGCACCTTCACGGTGCCGTCGGGCAGCTTCAGCATCTGCAGCACGGTGGCCATGCTGCCGGTGTCGTAGAGATCCTGGGTGGAAGGCTCGTCCTGCACCGCCGATTTCTGCGCGACCAGCAGGATGTGCTTGCCGGACTCCATCGAGGTCTCCAGCGCCTTGATCGACTTGGCACGCCCGACGAACAGGGGAATGACCATGTACGGGAACACCACCACGTCACGCAAGGGCAACAGGGGAAGTTGAACGCGCTCGCCACTGGCTGTAGTACTCATGATGACACCTTATCGAAGTTGTATCCGCGTCTCCGCACGCGGAAATCCAAGTATTGAACTGCGGGCGATGCCAGAAACATCAAGGGGCGAAAGAGAAATATTCCCTGACGCCCCCACCCACCCGCTACGAACCAGCCGCCGCCGACTGGTCCGAATAGATAAGCAGTGGCGGTCCCTCGCCATTGATCATCTGCTCGTCCACCACGACCTTGGTCACGTTCTGCATCGAGGGCAGGTCGAACATCAGGTCCAGCAGGGAATGCTCAATGATGGAACGCAGGCCGCGTGCGCCGGTACGGCGATCCAGCGCCTTCTTGGCGATGGCCTTGAGCGCGCCTTCGCGGAATTCCAGTTCCACGCCTTCCATCTTGAACAGCTTGGCAAACTGCTTGCTCAGCGCATTCTTGGGCTCGGTCAGGATCTGCATCAGCGCCGCCTCGTCCAATTCGTCCAGCACGGCAACCACCGGCAAACGTCCGACAAATTCCGGGATCAGGCCATATTTGATGAGATCTTCCGGCTCGACCGTATGCAGCAGTTCCATGTCGCGCCTTTTCTCGTCCACGCTCTTGACCTTGGCGCCGAAGCCGATGCCGCCCTTCTCCGAGCGGTTGCGGATGACCTTTTCCAGGCCGCCGAAGGCGCCGCCGCAGATGAACAGGATGTTGGTGGTGTCGACCTGGACGAACTCCTGGTTGGGATGCTTGCGTCCGCCCTGCGGGGGCACCGAGGCGGTGGTGCCTTCGATCAGCTTGAGCAGCGCCTGCTGCACGCCCTCGCCCGACACGTCGCGGGTGATCGAGGGGTTGTCGGCCTTGCGCGAGATCTTGTCGATCTCGTCGATGTAGACGATGCCGTGCTTGGCCTTGTCCACGTCGTAATCGCACTTCTGCAAGAGCTTCTGGATGATGTTCTCGACGTCCTCGCCCACGTAGCCGGCCTCGGTCAGCGTGGTGGCGTCGGCGATGACGAAAGGCACGTTCAGAAGGCGCGCCAGGGTTTGCGCCAGCAGGGTCTTGCCCGAGCCGGTCGGGCCGATCAGCAGGATGTTGCTCTTGGCCAGTTCGACGTCGTCCTGCTTGCCCTGGCTGGAGCGCAGGCGCTTGTAGTGGTTGTACACCGCCACCGACAGCGCCTTCTTGGCCTGGCCCTGGCCGATCACGTACTGGTCGAGGATGTCGCGGATCTCGTGCGGGCTCGGCAGGTCGTCGGAGCCCTTGACCACCTGGTTCTGCTGGATTTCCTCGCGGATGATGTCGTTGCAAAGCTCGACACATTCGTCGCAGATGAAGACCGAGGGGCCCGCAATCAGCTTGCGCACCTCGTGCTGGCTCTTGCCGCAGAAAGAGCAATACAGCAGCTTGTCGCTTCCGCCTTTGTCCGACATCACGTTCTCTCCCTTAAGCTGCCGCCTGCTCGCGGTTTTCCAAAACCTTGTCGATCAGGCCATAGTTCACGGCCTCCTCGGCGCTCATGAAATTGTCGCGGTCAGTATCGCGCTCGATCGTCTCGATCGGCTGGCCGGTGTGCTTCGCCAGCATGCCGTTGAGCCGGTCCTTCAGATACAGGATTTCCTTGGCGTGGATCTCGATATCGGACGCCTGGCCCTGGAAACCGCCCAGCGGCTGGTGGATCATCACGCGCGAATTGGGCAGGCAGTAACGCTTGCCCTTGGCGCCCGCGGTCAAAAGAAACGCACCCATGCTCGCGGCCTGGCCGATGCACAGGGTCGACACCTCCGGCTTGATGAACTGCATGGTGTCGTAGATCGCCAGGCCGGCGGAAACCGATCCGCCCGGCGAGTTGATATAGAAATAGATGTCCTTGTCGGGGTTTTCCGACTCCAGGAACAGCAGCTGGGCCACGATGAGGTTGGCTGTGGCGTCGTTCACCGGTCCCACCAGGAACACCACGCGCTCTTTCAACAGGCGCGAATAGATGTCGTACGCCCGCTCGCCGCGGCCGCTCTGCTCGATGACCATGGGGATGAGCCCCAGGCCCTGAGGCTCGATGTAATTGCTCATAATCATCTTGGCCGTCATGCGGCGCGTCCCATCAAATCGTCAAATTTCACCGCTTCGTCAGTGGCCTGAACCTGGCTGACAACCCATGCTACCACATTGTCCTCCAGCGCCAGCGCCTCGAGTTCCTGCAAGCGCCGCGGATCCTGGTAGTACCACTGCACCACTTCCTGCGGATCCTCGTAGCCCTGCGCATGCTCGTCGATCAGCGCGCGCAACTGCTCGGGCTTTGCGGCCAGGTCGTTGTTCTGCACGATCTCGGCGATGATCAGGCCCAGGCGCACGCGGCGCTCGGCCTGTTCCCTGAATATATCGGCAGAAATCATGTCTTCCTTAATCTGCCTGCCGCTCGCCTGGAGCTGGTCGAGCATCTGCCTGCGCAGGCGATCGATTTCCATGTCAACCAGTGATTTGGGAAGCTCCAGTTCGGCGTTGGCCAGCAGCGTTTCCATGGCGGCTTCCTTGACCCTGGCCTGGACGCGGCGCTTGACCTCGCGTTCCAGGTTGGACCTGACTTCCGCCCGCAGCTTGGCGATGTCGCCGTCCGCGATCCCCAGGGATTTTGCGAATTCCGCATCGATCTCGGGCAACCCGGGTTCCGAGACTTCCTTCATGGTCACCTCGAAATGCACGGCCTTGCCTGCCAGATGGGCAGCGGCATAGTCCGCGGGAAAGCTCATGTCGAAGCCGCGCGACTCGCCGGCGGCCAGTCCCGCCAGGTTGTCCTCGAAATCCTTGAGCATGCGCCCTTCGCCGATGACAGTCGAGAAATCCAGGGCCTCGCCGCCCTCGAAGGGCTGTCCGTCCAGGGTGCCCTTGAAGTCGAACCTGGCCAGGTCGTCCTTCTGGCTGGCGCGCTCGACCTTGGTGAAGCTGCGGCGCTGGCGGCGCAAAATTTCCAGGGTGTCGTCGACATTGCCCTCCTCGACCGTCACCACCGGACGCTTCAGGGATGCGGCCGCGAGATCGCCCAGCTTGACTGCGGGATAAACCTCGAAAGTCGCGGAAAAGCGGATTTCCGAACCGTCCTCCGGGCCTTCCTTGGGCTCGAAGCGCGGCATGCCGGCCACCTTCAGCTGCTGCGTGTCGATCGCCTCGTAGAAGCTCTTTTGCAGGGATTCGCCCAGCACTTCCTGCCTGACGCCAGCGCCATGCATTTTGCTGACATGGCTCATCGGCACTTTGCCGGGCCGGAACCCGGGCGCCTTGACGCTCTTCGCCAGGCGCTTGAGACGGTTTTGCACCTCGGCTTCCACCGCTGCCATGGGGACGGCGAGTTCAACGCGCCGTTCGAGGGATCCGAGAACTTCCAGTTGGGACATGAGACACTCTCTAAGAAATTAAAAATCGTGACTTCGCTTAGGGGCTTCCCCCGCTCCAGTCATCCAGTGAACCGGCCGCTTTGCCCACTCCCGGCCGGGACTGCCGAAAACGGGGCTGCAGGAATTGCCAAAATCTCTATTTTACCGTGAATGGGGCTCAGGAAAAACCCGCATTGCGCAGGCATTTCCCCTTGCCCTTGCAGGCCTGTCGAGGCGGGTAAATTTTCTGTCACAACTGCCCTGCTATAGTGAACTGAATCATGCCGCCCCCCCGTTTTCTTCCCCACGCCTCGCTGCAGCGCCTGTTCGACGTCCTGTCCGGGCACGGCTATTCCGTCGTTGCCCCGCAGCTCAGGAATGGCAGCATCGTCTATGCGGAAACGCAGAATGCCGGCGATCTCCCCTGGGGGGTGAGCCTCATTCAGGAGGCGGGGTCCAGCAGGATCGTCAAGGGGGAGCTTGCGCAATGTTTCGCCTGGGCCAATGGTCCGCAGGCGCTCAAGCCTCTTTTGTTCGCGCCCAGGGAAGCCTTGTGGCGCATCAGCCGCGGGGAAGGCGGGTTTGCCGTGGAAGTCGTGGAAACCCCACGGCGCCCGCAGGCCGTCATCGGCGTCAGAGCCTGCGATCTTGCCGCCCTTTCCATCCAGGACCGTCATTTTCTGCACGGCCCTTATCCCGACCCGCACTACGGTGCCCGCCGTGAGGGCATGCTGCTCATCGCGGTGAACTGTACCCACCCCGCCAGCACCTGCTTCTGCGCTTCCACCGGCGACGGGCCGGAAGCGAAAGCGGATTTCGACCTTGCAATGACCGAGATCGAAGACGGCTTCGTCATCCGGGATGGAAGCCCCTCCGGCGCGCAAATACTCGATGCCCTGGCGCTGCCGGAAGCCCTGGCCGTGCAAATCGATGCGGCAAATGCCGGCATCCGCCATGCCGCATCCGGGCAAACCCGGGCCATCCCCGGCCGCAAGCTGCGCGATGCCCTGATGGCGCGGCTCGACCATCCGCGCTGGCAGGAAGTGGCCGAGCGCTGCCTGGCCTGCGGCAACTGCACCATGGTCTGCCCCACCTGCTTTTGCCATGCGGAAACCGAAGAACCCCGCCTCGACGGCAATGGCAGCCTGCACAGCCGCGAATGGGATTCCTGCTTCGGCGAGCGCCACGGCCACATCCACGGCAAACAACTGCGCCCGGAAATCCGCCAGCGCTACCGCCAGTGGCTCACGCACAAGCTCGCTACCTGGCACGACCAGTTCGGCCGCTCCGGCTGCGTGGGCTGCGGGCGCTGCATCGCCTGGTGTCCGGTCGGCATCGACATCACCGAAGAGGCGGCGGCGCTGCTCAAATGAAGCCAAAAAACATACTTCGAGCCACAGAGGAGACAGAGAATCAAAGGGGCGAGTTGCAAGACGCAAGCCTCATGCTTTTCCTTGCCTCTTGTGTCTTGTCACTTGAGTCTGGTTTTCTCTGTGTCCTTTGTGGCTGACCCTTTCATGAGCTCCCCGCACGCGCCCCACCTAGCCCGCATCGTTGAACGCGTCCAGGAATCCGAGGACATCTTCACCCTGCGCCTGCGCTTCGACGATCCGACGATGCATGAACGCTACCGCTTTGCGCCCGGACAGTTCAATATGGTCTATCTGCCCGGCGCGGGCGAAGTGCCGATCTCGCTTTCCTCCGACCCCGAGGAGCGCGACGATTTCGCCCATACCATCCGCGCGGCCGGACGCGTCACCAAGGGGCTGGCCCAACTGAAATGCGGCGACGAAGTCGGCCTGCGCGGCCCCTACGGGCGCGGCTGGCCGCTCGCCAAGGCCGAAGACAGGGACGTCATCATCGTCACCGGCGGCCTGGGCTGCGCGCCGGTGATGGCGGTAATCCACTACGTGCTGAAGCGGCGCGAGCGCTTCCGCCGTCTCGTCATCCTGCAGGGCGTCAAGCACAGCCACGACCTTATCTGGCGCGCCTCTTACGAACGCTGGGCGCAGGCGCCCGACACCCAGGTGCTGATCGCCGCCAATGCCACCGAGGCGCTGTGGCCCTGGCACGTGGGCACGCCCGTCGATCTGGTGGGCGAGGCCCGCTTCGACCCCGCCAACGCCGTGACCATGATCTGCGGGCCCGAAGGCATGATGGTGGCCGCGGCCAAGGCGCTGACCGCGCGCGGCCTGCCGGAAGCGGACATCCACGTGAGCCTCGAGCGCAACATGCAGTGCGCGCTCGGCCTGTGCGGTCACTGCCAGCTAGGCGGCAAATTCCTGTGCAAGGACGGCCCGGTGTTCGCCTGGCCTGAGGTGAAATCCCTGCTGGAAAGGGGCGGCCTGTGACCGCCCGGAACATGAGCACGGGGCGCCCGCGCATCGCCGTGCACAAGTTCGCCTCCTGCGACGGCTGCCAGCTCGCCTTTCTCAATGCCGGCGAGGCCCTGCTCACGCTTGCGCAACGCGCGGACATCGTGCATTTCGCCGAGGCTGGCTGGAACGACCCGCTCGCCCAAGCCGACATCGCCTTCGTCGAAGGCAGCATCTCCACCGCGCATGACGTCGAGCGCATCCGCGCCGTGCGCGAGTCGGCGAAATACCTCGTCACCATCGGCGCCTGCGCCACCGCCGGCGGCCTGCAGGCACTGAGGAACGGCATCGGGGAATCCGCGAGCTGGGTAGCCGACCTCTACGCCAGTCCGCAGTACATCGATAGCCTGCCCGAGTCGCGCCCGATTTCCGCGCACGTCAAGGTGGATTTGGAGTTGTGGGGCTGCCCGGTCACCAGCGAACAGGTGCTCGCCGCCACTGCCAGCCTCCTGAACGGCACCGCGCCGGCGAATCCCGACGAACCGGTGTGCGTGGAATGCAAGCGGCGCGGACATGCCTGCGTGCTGGTGACGCAGAACGCGCCCTGCATGGGGCCGGTCACGCGCACCGGCTGCGGCGCGCTCTGTCCCGGCACGGGCCGCGCCTGCTACGGCTGCTTCGGCCCGGCCGAACTGCCCAATGCCGCGTCCATGGCGAAACACTTCGAGCAGGCCGGACTGGCCAAGCGCGACATCGCGCGCCGCTTCCTGTTCACCACCTCCACGGCCCAGCCCTTCGCGGACATCGGCCGCCGCTACGAAGAACAAAATGACTGATCGCACCGTCAACCTCAACATCCCGGTGCTGACCCGCGTCGAAGGCGAAGGCGCGCTCGACCTCGGCATCGAGAACGGCGCCATCAGCGAATTGAGGCTGCGCATCTTCGAACCGCCGCGCCTGTTCGAGAAATTCCTCGAAGGCCGCGGCTACCTGGAAGTGCCGGACATGGTCGCGCGCATCTGCGGCATCTGCCCGGTGGCCTACCAGATGAGCGCGGTGCAGGCGCTGGAATCCGTCCTCGGTATCGAACCCACGCCGTGGATTCGCGCCATGCGCCGGCTGTTCTATTGCGGCGAGTGGATCGAATCGCACAGCCTGCACATCCACCTGCTGGCCGCACCCGACTTCCTCGGTTTCGCCAACGCCATCGACATGGCCGGCAAGCATCCGGACATCGTGCGCCGCGGCCTGAGATTGCAGGAAGCCGGCAACGCCATCATCCGTTTCCTCGGCGGACGCTCGGTGCATCCGGTGGGTGTGCGCGTGGGCGGCTTCTGGCACGCGCCTGCAATGAACGCGGCCGCGAAGTTGCGCGAAGAACTCGAAGCGCTGCTGCCGGAGGCGGAAGCGCTGGCGCTGTGGACGGCGACGCTGCCCCTGCCCGACGAAGCGCAGGATTTCGAGTGCGTATCCCTGGGCCATGCCGGCGAATATCCCATCACCCAGGGCCGCATCGTCTCCAGCAAAGGCCTGGACATCGACATCGCCGAATTCGGCCGCGAATTCCAGGAAAGCCACGCCCCCCACTCCACCGCCCTGCACTGCCATCATCGCGGGCAAGACTATCTGGTCGGGCCGCTTTCGCGCATCAACCTGAACCTGGACCAACTGCCCACGCCCACAAGCAAGCTGCTGGAGGCCTGCGGCATGCGCTTTCCTTCCTACAATATCTTCCACAGCATCGTCGCGCGCGCGCTGGAAATCCATGCCGCGCTCGTCGAGGCCATCCGCCTGCTCGATGCCTACGCACCCACCGACACGCCCTATCTCGAAGCCGCGCCGCGTTCAGGCGTGGGCTTCGGCGCCAGCGAGGCGCCGCGCGGCATCCTCTGGCACCGCTACGAACTGGATGAAACCGGCAGCATCATCAGCGCCCGCATCGTGCCGCCCACCAGCCAGAACCAGGCGCGCATCGAGGCCGACCTGCGCACTTCATTGAACCGTTTCGGCCTCGACCAGCCGGAGGCCAAAATACGTCATCATGCGGAAACCGTGATCCGCAACTACGACCCCTGCATTTCCTGCGCCACGCATTTTTTGAAACTCAATATCCGGAAGAAAGCATGAACGCCCACATCCACCCGCCCGTCCGCATCCTCTGCATCGGCTCGCCCGCCGAACCCGACAACCTCGGCTTTCTCGCCGCGCATGCGCTGCTGGGACAGTTCGATCCTGAAAAGGTCGAAGTCCTGGCCCTCGACCGCCCCGGCCCTCGCCTCATCGAGCACATGCGCGGCGCAAACACCGTCATCCTGGTCGATGCCGTGAAAAGCGGCGCCGCGCCCGGCACGCTGCACAGCCTGGAAGGCCGTGCCCTCGACAGCCTGATCGTGCACCATACTTCAAGCCATGGGTTCGGCCTCGCCGAAACCCTGGCGCTGGCCGACCGCATGGGCGAACTGCCGCCGCATCTCAAATTCCTCGGCCTGGAAGCCGGTGCAAAACCGTTTTCTTCCGACGAAATCATTCATCTGGCAAAGGCCGTAGGCGAGACGGTGAAAGCGGCGCTCGATTCGCTGAAAAACTTAGGCGCTCAGAATGGCGAGCGTTCGCCCTGCCCTCTTTAACAAAAATGTCATCCGAGCGTCAGGCTGGCGCTGCCTTGCGCTTTCCATACTGCGGCCAGATGAACTCGAAACGGTCCGCGTACCAGCCATATGAAAGCGCATCGCGCGACAGGGTTCATCCGTTGTTTTCGTGAATTTTCCGATGAAAGGAACCCAGGATGAAAACCTTGATTGCATTCACTGCCCTGACCCTTCTGGCCGCCCCTGTGCTGGCGCACGATCTGGACGGCACGGACATGGAACTGAGCATCACCAACGTGCATGCCGATCACTTCCCGCATGCCGATGGCGATCGCCACGGTCCGGAAAGGAGCGGCGGCGACCTCTACGGCTCGATCCTGCTCGATCTCGCAGCAGGCGAGAGCCATGTGCCCCATACGCCCGGCGACAGCCATGAGCCCGAAAGAGGTGACGGCGACACCTACGGTTCGATATTGAACGACGTCTGAGGCTTGCGGGATTCGGTCAATGGCACGGCCTGGCCAGGGCTCGCAGTAGCGAGGCCGTGCCGGGTCGGCTGCCCGGATCGATGGCCACAATCAGATTGAGCCGGCTCGCCCCGGTCAGGCCGCCGCTTCCTGGAAGCGCAGGGCCTCCTGCACATCCACCGCCACGATGCGCGACACGCCGGGCTCGTTCATGGTCACGCCGGCCAGGTGTTGGGCCATTTCCATGGTGATGCGGTTGTGGGTGATGAACAGGAATTGCGTTTCGGCCGACATGCGCTTGACCATTTCCGAGTAGCGCACGGTGTTGGCGTCGTCGAGCGGCGCGTCCACCTCGTCCAGCAGGCAGAACGGCGCGGGATTGAGCTTGAACAGCGCGAACACCAGCGACAGCGCGGTCAGCGCCTTCTCGCCGCCTGAGAGCAGGTGGATGCTGGAATTCTTCTTGCCCGGCGGCTGGGCGATGATCTGCACCCCGGCGTCCAGAAGTTCCTCGCCGGTCAGCACCAGCTCGGCGCGGCCGCCGCCGAAGAACTGCGGGAACAGCTCGCCGAGGTTGGCGTTCACGGTGTCGAAAGTGGCCTTCAGCAGCTCGCGCGTTTCCTGGTCGATTTTCCTGATCGCGGCTTCCAGGGTGTTGGTGGCCTCGATCAGGTCGGCGTGCTGGTTGGCGAGATAGGCGCCGCGTTCCTGCGCTTCGGTCAACTCATCCAGCGCAGCCAGGTTGACCGCACCCAGTGCGGCAATGTCGCTGTTCAAGCGATTGATTTCGCTCTGCAAAGGACCGGCCTTGGGGCTGGTCTGCTCATGTTTTACTTTAAGCGCTTCCTGGTCTGCCTGGGCCTGGTTCAGGTTTTCCTCGAACTGGGTTTCGGTGAGCAGCAGTTCCTGGTCCTTCAGGCGCAGCTGTTCCATGCGCTCGCGCAGCGGATTCAGGCCCTGCTCGCACTGAATGCGCGACTCGTCCTCGTTGCGCAGGCGGTTGGTGATCTCTTCGAGGGCGTTGCGCGCGGAAGCCAGTGACTCCTCGCGCGCCACGCGCGCGGCCAGGGCATTCTGCAGGCCGGTTTCCAGCGGGGCTTCGTCCAGGCCGAACATTTCCTGTTGCAGCGAGGCCAGCGACTGCGCCGACTGTGCCTTTTCTTCTTCGAGCGAAGCGAGCAACGCAGTCAATTCGTCGATTTTGTTGCTGGCAGTGGTCTCGATGAAGCGGGTTTCCTGCAGACTGCGCTCGGCCTCGCGCTGCATCTCGCGCGCCTCGTGCACGGCGCGGTCGGCGATGTCGCGCGCCTGGCGCGCTTCGTACACGCGCTCGCGGGCAAAGTCGATCTCCGTGCGGTGGCTGTGCAGGCGTTCTTCGGTGGCGACGGCCTCGGCGCGCTCTTCGACCAGGCTGTTCTCGATGTCGGCCAAATCGCCTTCAATTTGCGTGCGGCGCTGGGTCACGCGTTCGACCGCCTGCTGGAAGCGAACGACTTCCATCTGAATGGACTGGTGCCGGCCTTGCGCCTGGCTGGCCTGCTGGCGCAACTGCTGCGCCGCCTGCTGGGCGGCCACATAGGCTGACTGCGCGGCCTGAAGCGCCCCTTCAAGTTCGTTCACGCGCGTTTTTTGTTCTTCCAGTTGCCGGCCCAGATTCTCGATGTCGCGGCTCCTGGCAAGCACGCTTTCCACCGCCGTGTGCGGGCCGTGGAAAGTCACGCTGTGGCGGGTGAACACGTGGCCCTGCGGCGTCACCAGGCACTGCCCGGCCTGCAATTCGTTTTGACGGCGGCGGGCCTCTTCCACACTGTCCGCGGTCAGCACGCCGGCAAGCCAGTCGTCGACGGCGCCGGGTAGGCTGCCGGACTTGGCGCGCAACCTGGCGAGCAGGCTGCCGGGGGTGGCAGCACTGCCCTCGCCTGCCGCGTCGAACACGGTCATGCGCGCAGGCGGCGCCTCGGCAAACCAGCTATTCTGTGCGCCGGTTTCCAGCGCCTGCAGGCGCTCGCGCAGCACGGCTTCGACGGCGGCTTCCCAGCCGGGCTCGACATCCAGGCGTTGCCAGATGCGAACGGCATCGCCGAGATTTTGTTGAGAAAGCCACTGCCCGAGCTTTTCGTCGGCCTTGAGGCTTTCCTGCAGCTTCGCGAGCGCGGAAAGTTCAGCCTCAAAGCGGTGATATTCGCGGCGCGCCTCGTCCAGCTCGTGCGCGGCATGGCTGCGCGCCTGGTCCAGCGCAGGCAGTTCGGCCTCGTGCTCTTCGAGCCGGAACTTTGCCTCGTTCAGGGTTTCCGCGAGTTCGGACAGTTCGGCTTCCTTGGCCGAGAGCGCGGCGGCATCCGGGCGCGGCAGCTGGGCCAGCTCCCTGTCCAGGCGTTCCTTGCGCTCTTCCAGTTGCTGGATCGTCTTCCTGGCATGGGCGAGATGAGTCTCGTCCACCTGGCGATTCTGCTCGGCATTGGACAGTTCGCGCTGGGCTTCGCCCACGGCCTGCTGCGCCTGGCGAAGCGCTTCTTCCTTTTCCGGCAGGTGCTGATTGGAGGCGGCAGCGAGCCGCGCTTCGGCCTGGGCCAGCAGATCGGCCAGGTTGGCGAGCTTGTGGGTCTGGCTCTCTTTTTCGGCGCTGGCAGCGGCGATGCGCTCGTTCAGCGACTGGTTGCGGGTTTCCAGTTCACCCTGCTGGCGCGCCAGGCGCTCGCGCGTGGTGCGCAGGTGGCTCAAGGCCTGCTCGATGCGCGAGACCTCGGACTGCGCGGCGTAATACTCGCCCTGCAGCACGTTGAAGCCATCCTGCGCGGCATAATGCTCGTTGCGCGTGGTTTCGAGCTGGGCTTCGATTTCGCGCAGGCGCGCGATTTCCGCTTCCAGGCGGTTGCCGGCTTCGCCGAGATCGCGCGCGAGTCGCCCGCGCGCGGCCTGGGCATCGCGTTTTTTCGCGTACCACAGCATGTGCTGTGATGCCGTCAACTGTTCCTGCAAGGCCTTGTATTGCCTGGCGATTTCGGCCTGTCCGGTGAGCTTTTCGATCTGCTTGTCGAGTTCCTGGCGGATGTCCTCGACGCGGTTGAGGTTGGCGCGCGCGTCCTTCAGCCGCGCCTCGGTTTCCTTGCGCCGTTCCTTGTACTTGGAGATGCCGGCGGCTTCCTCGAGGTAGGCGCGCAGTTCCTCGGGCTTGGCCTCGATCACGCGCGAGATCATGCCCTGCTCGATGATGGCGTAGGCGCGCGCGCCCAGGCCCGTGCCCATGAACAGGTCGGCCACGTCGCGGCGGCGCACGTTCAGGTTGTTGATGTAGTAGCTGGAATCGCCATTGCGGGTCAGCACGCGCTTGACCGAAATCTCGCCATATTGCGACCACTGGCCCGAGGCCTTGCCCTGGCTGTTGTCGAAAATCAGCTCGACCGAGGCGCGCGACACCGGTTTCCTCGCCGAGGAACCGTTGAAGATCACGTCCTGCATGGACTCGCCGCGCAGATGCTTGGCCGAGGATTCGCCCAATACCCAACGCACGGCGTCGATGACGTTGGATTTGCCGCAGCCGTTGGGACCGACGACACCCGTCAGCTGCGCAGGAATAGGGATGGTGGTGGGATCGACGAAGGACTTGAAGCCGGCGAGCTTGATGGATGTGAGACGCAAGATGATTACCCGTTGCTTATATAATTGGCGACAACCGGCCGGCCTCCTCGTAGCCGGCTCCTTGAATTCTACCCGAGCCCGACCATGCCGTCCCAGCCTTCAAAAACCCTCGAAACCTTTGCCAACCCCAAACCTGAGCGGGATTTTCATATTCACATGGAAATCCCTGAGTTTACGTGTCTTTGCCCCAAGACCGGGCAGCCGGATTTCGCCACGCTGTATCTCGACTACATCCCGGACAAGACCTGTGTCGAGCTGAAAAGCCTCAAGCTCTACATCTGGGGCTTCCGCAACGAAGGCCACTTCCACGAGGACGTCACCAACCGCATCCTCGACGACTTGGTGAAAACGACCAAGCCCCGCTTCATGCGGCTGACCGCCAAGTTCTTTGTTCGCGGCGGCATTTTCACCAACGTCGTGGCCGAGCACCGCAAGAAAGGCTGGAAGCCCGCGCCGCACGTGGAATTGAGCCAGTTCGAGTCCCAGTCCAACACGCGTGGCTGAATACTTTCTTGGCCTCGATTTCGGCACCTCGGGCGCGCGCGCCTGTGTGCTCGACGAGGCCGAAGAAATCGTATTCGAATCCCGCCTCGCCTACGCCGATGCGGCCAGCCCGCAAAACTGGCGCGAGGCGCTATTCGACCTCCTCGCCGGGCTGCCCGCCGAAATCCGCGCCGGATTATCCGCGCTGGCCATTGACGGCACCTCGGGCACGCTGCTCGCGGCCGATGCCAGGTTCGAGCCCCTCGGCCCCGCCCTGCTCTACAACGATGCGCGTGCCGCCGATGAGGCCGGAACCATCGCCCATCCTCGATACGGCCCGACTTCGGGCCTGGCCAAGCGGCTATGGCTGGCCAAACATTATCCGGACGCCGCCTTCTGCTTCCACCAGTCCGACTGGCTGGCGGCGCTTTTCATCGGCCAGGGCGGCCTCACCGATTACCACAACGCGCTGAAATCCGGCTTCGACGTGGAAAGGCTGGCGTGGCCGGACTGGGCAAGCCGCTTGCCTGGTGCGCACTGGCAGCAGAAGGTGCTGACGCCGGGCGAAATCATTGGCCCGCCGACCCCGGAACTGGCAAGGCGCTTCGGCCTCAACCCCGCCTGCCGCGTGCGCGCCGGCACCACGGACAGCATCGCCGCCTTCATGGCGGCCGGGCTGACCGAACCGGGTGACGCCGTGACTTCGCTCGGTACCACGCTGGTGCTGAAACTTTTGTCGAAGACGCGGGTGGAAGACCCGGCCAGCGGCGTGTATTCGCACCGCTACGGCAGCCTGTGGCTGGCAGGCGGCGCCAGCAACAGCGGCGGCGGCGTATTGAAGCAGTTTTTCAGCGATGCGGATCTTGAGCGGCTGTCGGCCCAAATCGACCCCGCCCAGCCCAGCGGGCTGGACTACTACCCCCTGCCCCGCCCCGGCGAGCGCTTTCCGGTAAACGACCCCGGGCTGATGCCGCGCATGGCGCCACGCCCGCAAAGCGACATCGAGTTCCTGCACGGCCTGCTCGAAGGCATGGCCCGCATCGAGGCGCTGGGCTATCGCAAGCTGGCGGAACTGGGCGCCACGCCCTTGAAACGGGTCGTGACGGCAGGCGGCGGCGCGCAAAACGCGGCGTGGCGCAGGATCCGTCAGCGCGCATTGAACGTGTCCGTGGAAGCGGCAAGGCATGCGGATGCCGCCTGCGGCACAGCCCGGCTGGCCCGTTTCGGTGCCGAGTTCATGTCCGGGTAAGCCACGGTTTTGCATTACCCTATTCAAGCAATATTGACAAGCGCGCCTGGTACATATCTACTTGGCTGCCTGTTCCACCGCAAACTCAAATACCTACAAAAACACCTACAAAATCCATCGAGGAGGGGAGTGTGTCAAATCAAATCATTTCCGGGGGCAAAAACCGCCGCGCCCATATCCCGTACACGGCCATGACGCTGGATTCCGATTATCGCGTCTGCACATACGGCGACGCGGCTTACGGTCTGTTCGGCTATCCCGAGATCGCCATGCTGGGCAAACCCGTCAGCAGGATTCTTCCCGCTTTGCTGAACCATGAAGGCCAGTTTTACGAAATGCCCATGGAGGCGCGGCACGCGGATGGCAACACCATTCCGGTCATGGTTGCGCTGCGCAAAAATTGTTTGCACGGAACCTGCCGCCACCTGGTGCTGGTTCGCAACCTGGTCGCCAGGCAGAAAACCTGAAACGAAGCGGCAATTGCCGATGCCTGGCCGCTAGGCTTCCTCATGCTTGCGCAGCGTGATGCGTCTTGCCTGCAGCCCGTCCTTGCCTGCGTCTTCGAGGAAGCGCACTTCATCGCCTTCATCCAGGTCGTCGTAATTCCCGTTCGCCAGGTTCATGGCCGAGAAGTAAAACTCGCGTCCATCGATGCCGGTGATGAAACCGTAGCGCTCCTCAGGCACCAGGCGGGCAACCCGCCCGGACAGCACCGGTTCGTGCGCCTTGATTTCGAGACGCTGGCGGCGGCCGTAGTCTTCGAGTTTTCTGCGCGCGGCGTCGAAGGCATCGCGCAGCGCCACATACACATCCTCGTCCTTCTGGCGGTCGACCACGATCTCGCCGCCGGGCACCGTGAGGTCGATGCGGATATTGAAGGGCTTGCCCTTGTGCTGGTGCAGGCCGGGCTGGTCGACCACCACCTTGCAGCCGATCAATCCCGAATAGAATTGTTCCAGTTTGCGGGTCTTTTCGCGGATATGCGTTTCCAGCGCCTCGGAGTGGGCAACGTCATGGAAGGTGATTTGCAGGGGAACTTGCATGATGGCTCCTTTAGTCCATTTGTCAAACGGTGTTCCTGAAAGAACCGAAAGCGTCAGAGCTTGGGCCGCCCCTCCTGGGCAAACAGCTGTTCGTGCCTTTGCTGGCAGGCCATGCAGCGCTTGGCTGTGGGGTAAACCAGCAGGCGCCCGACCGGGATTTCGTCGCCGCAGTCCGTGCAGATGCCGAAATTCTCCGCCTTCATGCGGGCAAAGGCGGCGTCGATGTCGCGCAGTTCATGAATCTGGCGGTCCGCCCTCAGGATGTTCATGTCCGCAAGCGCGTCCGCCAGCGAAACGTCCCCGCTGTCGCCGGGTTCGCGCCCCATAAGTTCGATCAATTGCTGGTTGTCGCGCTGGTCGAGTTCGCCGCGCACCTCCTCCAGCAAGGATTTCTGCCGCTCACGCAACTTGCGGATGATTTTGTCCACTTCTTCTCGCCTAGGCTGCGTCATGTCCTGCCTTTCCCGTTCTTCATGCCACACTTTCATGATAGGCGGTTCATGCAGCCAGGCAAGCGCCCGGACAGGATGCGCACTGCCAGTGCATACCCGTCATAAAAACTACACGTTTATCTGGTGCAATTCCTTGCATTGGCTGAAATCAGGTACTAAATTGATCTGGCTATTGCCGTTTCCGGCAATACCGGACAAAGGGTATGAACGAGCTCTCAGATCTTTCCTCCGCTTCTTCACGGATGGGCAGGCATTCCGGCCTGGCGACGATAGCGCTGGATGATGAGGGCTATATCAAGACATGCAGTCTGGCATGCGAAATGCTTTTCGGCTACCGGCATACCGAACTGCTGGGTTGCCATGTATCGCTGCTGCTGCCCAAGTTGGAAGGGGTTGCCCTGATCATCGGCAACGAAATCAACCCGCGCCTCAAATACCTGTGCCATTGCGCCATTCCTTTCCTGGCCAGACGCCGTGACGGAGGCGTTTTCTCCGGCGAGGTGTTTTTCAATCGCCTGAACAACACGGACACGGGCGTGCAAGTCATCGTTCGCAATGCGGGCATGATGCCGTCCTGATTCCCACGCGCGCCGCAAGGGGCACTTTCGCAATTCAGCCTGCCGACCGATCGCCGGCGACCGCTTCGACAAACTCCAGCGCATTCATGTCCGGATCCCGGCAAAACAGTGCCGCCCTGCCCGACCGGCTGCGGGTGTAGGGAATGCCGGCCGCATCCAGACGGCTGGCCAGTTCCTCGATCGAGTCCACGCCCAGCGCCACATGGCGGTCACGCCCGCCGTGTGGCGGACGCTCCAGGCCTTTCTCGGGATTGGGCAGACACAGCAGATGGATCTGCTGCGGCCCCAGTTCATACCACACGCCATCGTAACTCATGCCTGGGCGGGCGATGCTGGGCGCAAGGCCGAGGATGCCTTCGTAGAAGGCGCGTGCGCGCGCCAGGTCTTCGACCAGCAGGGAGCTATGCAGCAGGCTGTGGACTTTCATGCCTTTTCTCGATGTGACCGGAAAACAGGCTGCCGGCAACGATCATGGCGCCGCCTAGCCATTCACGCAGGGTCAGGGCCTCGTCCGTCAGATACCAGGAAGCCACCGCAGCCACGACCAGTTCGAACAGGAAAATGACAATGGCCTGATTGGCCGGAGTGTGGGAAAGACCGTACTGCACGGCCAGGGTCATCAGACCAATGGCCAGGCCCACGCCCAGCAGCAACAGCCAGACCGGGGCCGCGGCACTGGCGGCGAATGCAAGCGAGCCTGGTTCCAGCGCCAGCGCGGCGAGCGCAATGACGGTCACCCCGCCCCAGACGGCCAACGACTTGGCCCAGATGTCGGCCTCGCTCACCTTGCGCGTCACCACATTGGCCAGCGCGAAAGTGGCGCCCGCGGAAAGCGCGATCCATTCGGCCTGATTGGCCGGCAGTGGCAGGCCGCCATCCTCCGGCCACAGCATGGTGAGCGCGCCGGCGAAGGAGAACGCCATGATGAGCCAGCCCCACACGGAAAGCCTTTCACCCAGCAGCCAGCGCGCGAAAATCACCGTCCACAAGGGCGCCAGATAAAACAGCAGCACCACGCGCATGATCTCGCCGCCGATCACGGCCAGCACATAGCCCATGTTGGTCCAGCCCGCGGCCAGCGCCAGGAGCGCCAGCCAGCCCAGATGCGCGCGCGCCGAGCCAAGATGCCGCCAGAAAAACGGCAGCGCCAGCGCCAGTGGGATGGCATAGGAAGCCAGCGAAGAAGCCACGCCGCCCACGCCGTTCTCCTGCAGGAGCCGGTAGGGATACCAGATCAGTCCCCACATGGTGGCGCCGAACAGCAGGCCCAGCACGGGCAGTAAACGCGAAGTCATAAGGTGTAAAATTCCGTATTTTTAGGCAGCTGCCCGTTATATCGGATGAATTCCAGGCTTGACCAACTTCATTCCTATCCGTTCCAGAAGCTGCGGGAATTGTTTGCCGGGGTTTCCCCCAACTCCGGACTCGCGCCCGTCAACCTGTCGATCGGTGAGCCCAAGCATGCCACGCCGGAGTTTATCAAACAGGCTTTGACGGCAAACATGGCTGGGTTATCGAACTATCCGCTTACCCAGGGTTCGGATAACTTACGGCAGGCCATTGCCGCTTGGTGCGCGAGGCGTTATGGCGTCGAACTCGATCCTGCCACGGAAGTGTTACCGGTCAACGGCAGCCGCGAGGCCCTGTTCGCCTTTGCCCAGGCCGTGGTCGATCCCGCGCGCCACAAGAAGCGCGTGGTTTCGCCCAATCCCTTCTATCAGATCTACGAAGGCGCCGCCCTGCTGGCGGGCGCCACACCCTATTACCTCAACACCACAGCCGAGAATGGCTACCGCATGGCCTGGGAGACCGTGCCCGAGGATTTGTGGGAAATGGTGCAGCTGGTGTACGTGTGTTCGCCCGGCAACCCCACCGGCAAGGTCATGTCTCTCGATGACTGGAAAACGATATTCGACCTGTCCGACCGGCACGGCTTCGTCATCGCCAGCGACGAATGTTATTCGGAAATCCACTTCGACGAAGCGAATCCGCCGTTGGGTGCGTTGACCGCGGCAAAGCAGCTCGGCCGCAGCTACAGGAATCTGGTCGTGTTCAACTCGCTGTCAAAGCGTTCCAACGTGCCCGGCCTGCGATCGGGTTTCGCGGCAGGCGACGCCGAAGTGATGAAGAAATTCCTGCTCTACCGCACCTACCACGGCTCGGCCATGTCGCCCATGGTGCAGGCCGCCTCTGCCGCCGCCTGGGCGGACGAGGCGCACGTCGTGGAAAACCGCCGTCTGTACGCGGAAAAGTTCGCCGCCGTGCAGCCGGTCCTGAATGGCGTGATGGATGCACCCATGCCCGATGCCGCCTTCTATCTGTGGGCCGGCGTGCCCGGCGGGGACGACCTCGCGTTTGCGCGCGAGCTGTATGCGCGCAAGCACGTCACCGTGCTGCCCGGCAGTTTCCTGGCGCGCGAGGCCAAGGGGCTGAATCCGGGCAAGGGCATGGTACGCATTGCCCTGGTCGACACGCTCGATCAATGCCGGGAGGCTGCCCGCCGTATCGTCGAATTTGCCCGCGAGGCCTGAGCGTCACCGCGGCTTGAAACCATTCCCCAGTAACTTCACTGACACAAGGAAACACCATGCAAGAACTTCAGCAAATCATCGAGGAAGCCTTTGAACGCCGTGCCGAGATCACGCCGCGCAATGCCGACGCCAAGGTCAAGGATGCGGTCTTTTCCGTGATCGAAATGCTGGACCGCGGCCAGCTGCGCGTGGCCGAACGGGTGCAGGGCCAGGAATGGAAGACCAACCAGTGGATCAAGAAGGCCGTGCTGCTGTCCTTCCGCCTGGAGGACAACAGCTTCATCAAGGGCGGCTTCACCAACTATTTCGACAAGGTGCCGTCCAAGTTCGCCGACTACAACTCCAAAGACTTCCGCGAAGGCGGCTTCCGCGTGGTGCCGCCGGCCGCGGCGCGGCGCGGTTCCTTCATTGCCAAAAACGTGGTGCTGATGCCCTCCTACGTCAACATCGGCGCCTATGTCGATGAGGGCGCCATGGTCGACACCTGGGCCACCGTCGGTTCCTGCGCCCAGATCGGCAAGAACGTGCACCTCTCCGGCGGCGTCGGCATCGGCGGCGTGCTCGAGCCGGTGCAGGCCAACCCCACCATCATCGGCGACAACTGCTTCATCGGCGCCCGCTCGGAAGTGGTCGAAGGCGTGATCGTCGAAGACAACTGCGTGATCTCCATGGGCGTGTACATCGGCCAGTCGACCAAGATCTACGACCGCGAGACCGGCGCAGTGCATTACGGCCGCGTGCCCGCCGGCTCGGTGGTGGTGTCCGGCAACCTTCCATCCAAGGATGGCAAGTACAGCCTGTACTGCGCGGTGATCGTGAAGAAGGTGGACGAAAAAACGCTGTCCAAAGTTGGCATCAACGAGCTGTTGCGCGGTATTTGACCAGTACTGCCAATCGAAGCCGCAGGACAGCGTTTTTCGGCGCAGGCTAACATCGGCGCAGCCGATGTTAAGCCGCGGAGCCGCGGCCGTAGCCAAAAGACGCCTCAAAAGGTCGGCATCAACGAGCTGCTGCGGGGCATTTGAGCCGGTCCTTCAAAAATCCTCAAGAAAACGGGTAAAGCGCCGTTTAAAGAAACACCGGGGCATTGATTCAATACCGTATCGACGGCAATGCCCATAACAAGAAGCACGCCAGGTCCCGACCCGGCGTGCATCCAGGTATCTGCTGAACTTCCCTTAAACAGCACCCTTGGATGAATGCCCGCGCAAGCGGGCATTTTTTTAGCCGATGCGCACCTCGGTGCCTTCCGCGACCAGGTCGAACAGTTCGGCGACATCCGCGTTCTTCATGCGGATGCAGCCGTGCGAGGCCGGCGTGCCGACAAGATGCTCCTCGTCGGTGCCGTGGATGTAGATGTAGCGGTCATGGCTGTCCACCATGCCTCCCCTGTTCCTGCCCTCCTCCAGCCCTTCCAGCCAGAGGATGCGGGTAAGGATCCAGTCGCAGCCGGGTTTCTCGCGGGCCAGCTCGCGCGACCAGATTTCGCCCGTCGGCACGCGCGCCTTGAACACCGCGTACAGGGGCTGCCCGGCGCCGATCTTCTCGGCGATGCGGTGGCGGCCGCGCGGCGTGCAGTAGCTGCCGCTCTGCTCACCCAGGCCGTTTTTCGCCGTGGACACCGGGTACTCGCGGATCAGCCTGTCGCCCTCGGGATCGGGCTCCCACAGGTACAGACGCTGCAGGCGGCTGTCGACGTCGATGAAATACCTGGCCATCACTGTTCGCCCTTGTTCCGGCGCCGGCGCTCGGCGAAGAAATCGCTCACCAGCTTGCCGCACGCCTCGGCCAGCACGCCACCTTCGATCTCGGCATGGAAATTGAGCCTGGGGTCGGCGAACAGGTTGACGATGCTGCCGGCCGCGCCGGTCTTGTATTCGGCGGCGCCGTACACCACGCGCTTCACCCGTGCATGGAAAATCGCACCGGCGCACATGGCGCAGGGTTCGAAGGTGACGTAGAGCGTGGAATCGACCAGCCGGTAGTTGCCGACGTTCCTGGCGGCGTCGCGCAGGGCCATGACCTCGGCATGGGCACTGGGATCAAAGCTGGAAATGGGCTGGTTGTAGCCGCGCCCCACGATGGCGCCGTCCTTGACCACCACCGCGCCCACCGGCACCTCGCCTTTTTCCCGGGCCAGCCGCGCCTGGGCCAGGGCTTCCCGCATGTAGTCCTCGTCTGTCATAGCATGAGTTTCAGGCCGATCAGGATGGTCACGATCTCGAACGAACGCTTGATCCACAAATTGCCCTTCCTGATGGCGACATGGCTGCCAAGATAACCGCCGAGGATCGAGCCGGCAAGCAGCGCCGGCATCCAGCCCCAGGCGATGGTGCCCAGATAGCCCAGCACCAGGGCGCCTGCGCCGTTCCAGAACAGCCCGCACAGCACCAGGGTGTAGGCGACCGCCCTTTTGTAATCCAGGCCGAAATGGCGGATCAGCCAGATGGTGAGGAACAGCCCCGTGCCCGAGGTGATGGAACCGTTGAGAAAACCGACCACGAAGAGCCCCAGCATGCCGGCGACGAGGCCACGGCCCTGCCAGTTGCGCGGCTGGTATTCCATGCCGAGCCGGGGCTTGAAGATGGAATACACTCCCAGGCTCAGGGTCAGCAGGCCCAGCAGGAAGGTGGCGATATCCTCCGGCACCTTGAGAATGGTGGAAGCGCCCAGCACCACGCCGGGGAGTCCTGCGCCCAGGATGATGAGCGATTCGCGCCGCGCGAGATGGCTTTCCTTCAGGTGCCGCACGGTCGCGCCGAGGCCAAGCGCCACGCTGGCGAGCTTGTGCGTGGCGAGCGCCACCCCGAAGGGCAGGCCGAGGAAGATCAGGATGGGGAACTGGATCAGCCCCGCTCCGCCGCCCGACAGCGCGGAAAAGAAATTGGCCAGCAGCGAGGCCAGGAACAGCATGAACTGCCCGGCGAGGTCGAGGCCCGCCATCAGATCTGGGTAGTATGCAAAAGCTTCCAGCTCGCCCAGCCCAGTCCAGCCGCAACCAGCGAGCCCGCGACATGTGCCAGGATCGTGGCCAGCGCCCAGCCGTAGCGGCCGTGCACCAGCTGGTTGAGCACTTCGGCCGAAAAGGCCGAGAAGGTGGTGAGCGCGCCCAGAAAGCCGGTAATGAAGAACAGCCGCCATTCCGGCGGCACGTTGGCATGGGCGAACCAGGCGATGGCGAAGCCGATGCAATAGCCGCCGACGAGATTGACGAGCAGGGTGCCCAGCGGCAGTGGCTCGAAGCGCGGGTTGAGCCACACGCTCATGCCCCAGCGCAGCCAGGCGCCCAGCATGGCGCCGACGCCAACGGCGAGGAAGCCGCTCACGCGACGGACGGTAGAATCTGCATGGCCGCCATTCTACCGTCTGCGCGGCGGATTACTCCATTGCGCCCTTGATGATCTTGACCTGAAGCTTCTCGATTTCGGCCAGCGCTTTCTTCAGCTTCGGGTTCTTCGTGTAGGCAGGCTTGCGGTAGGACAGGTAGACGGTCTTGTCGCCGGGCATCTGGTACACGGAAATGATGAAGGGGCACAGGACGATGGCGTGCGGATCGGCCTCCATCATGGTGCGCGACAGCGTGGCGCTGCAGAATTCGAACTGCTCGCCATATTCATACACTTTTTTGGTCGCCCCGAGATCCTTGCCGGTGCGCTCCAGCATGTCGGCGATGTGGCCGATGTTGTTGATCACCAGTCCCTCGGACTCGATGCCCATGCGGATGAAGTCGCGCACCTCTTCGTAGCTGCCCTTGGCCTTGAAGATCACCGTGTAATTTTCAGCGGCGATCGCCGTGCCGGCCATGAACGCCAGCAATGCCAACAGGAAAAGTTTTTTCATTTTTTCTCTCCGGAGTCTGACTGTCTGCCAAGCTTAACGACTTATCCCGCAACGGCCAATGATGATTTAATACGTGTTATGACCAGCAAATCCGTACGAGTTCAAGGCCGCATCTGGCTCAGCATGAACGGCAAGCCCCTGCTGGGCAAGGGCCGCCTGGAACTGCTGCGCCAGATCGAGGCGACCGGCTCGATCTCCAAGGCCGCCAGAGCCATGAAAATGAGCTACAAGGCCGCCTGGGACGCAGTCGACGCCATGAACAACGCCATGGGAACGGCGGTCGTGGAAAGCGCCAGCGGGGGCTCGAAGGGCGGCGGCAGCCGGCTGACGGAAGCGGGCAGGCGGCTCATCCTCGAATTCCAGTCGCTCGAGGAACGCCACCTGCAGTGGCTTGATTCCGCCACCCTGGAGTTCTCCGCGCGCCTGTTCGGAAAAAACGAATGATCCGCTCGATCTATTTGTTCCAGCGATCCGCCGCCGCATCGTCCGAACTGCGCGCCTCCACCCATCTGTCGCCCTCGGGCCTGCCTTCCTTTTTCCAGAAGGGCGCGCGGGTCTTCAGGTAATCCATGATAAATTCGCAGGCCGCGAAGGCGTCGCCGCGATGCATGGAGGCAACGCCGACGAATACGATGCGGTCCAGCGGCATGAGCCTGCCCACGCGGTGGATCACCGTGACATCGAACAGCTGCCAGCGGCCCATGGCCTGTTCCACGATCTCGCGCAGGGATTTTTCCGTCATGGCCGGGTAGTGTTCCAGCGTCAGTGCCGTCACGCTGCCGCCTTCGTTGAGATCACGCACCAGGCCGACGAAACTCGCCACCGCGCCCACCCTGGGCTGGCCTTCGTGCAGCGCGGCAATCTCGGCGCCGGGATCGAAATCGGCTTCCTGGACGAGGATTTTCATGATGCTTTCAGCAAAACATTACAAAAAACATTCTGGCACTCTACCATGCGCTGAATGATGCAGCAGGCAATCGAACACCCCTGGAAACTGACGCCCGCCGAGGCCATCGCCTTGCAGAAGACGCTCGCGCAGCGGGTGGAGCGCGCCGATCGCCTGCCTGCGATCCGGCGGGTGGCGGGCGTGGACGTGGGCTTTGAGGAAGACGGGCGCATGACGCGTGCGGCGGTGGCGGTGCTCTCCTTTCCCCAACTGACACGGGTGGAGGCGGCCGTGGCGCATCGCCCCACGGAATTTCCCTATGTGCCGGGACTGCTCTCCTTCCGCGAACTGCCGGCCGTGCTGGCCGCCCTGGACAGGCTCCATACCATGCCCGACCTCATCCTCTGCGACGGCCAGGGCATCGCCCACCCGCGCCGCTTCGGCATCGCCTCCCATCTGGGCGTGCTGCTCGACCTGCCCGCCATCGGCGTGGGCAAGACCCGGCTTCTCGGCACCCATGCCGAGCCGGCGGACGTGAAGGGCGCATGGGCGCCTTTGTTCGACAAAGAGGAAACCATTGGCGCCGTGCTGCGCACCCGCGCCGGGGTTAGGCCGGTTTACGTCTCGATCGGCCACCGCGTCAGCCTGGAAACCGCGATCGCGCTTACGCTGGCCTGCACCCCCCGCTACCGCCTGCCCGAAACCACGCGGCAGGCCCATCGCCTGGCTTCGGTGGACAAGGCCTGAACGCCGATGCCGCGGGGCATGAAATCTGCGGAAACAGGCTTCAGCCACCGGTGACCGGCGGGAATATCGCCACTTCGTCACCATCCTGCACCGGGGTCACCAGGCCCGCCAGGGTCTGGTTCACCGCCATTCGGTAGCCGGCATCGAGCGCCAGCTCCTTGCTCCAGGGCTCACCGCGCTTTCGCAGCACATCGATGATGGCGGCCGCGTAAGCGCGTTCGCCCGCCAGCTCCAGCTCTTCACCTTCCACTCCAAAAAGCTCGCGCAACTTCGCGAAATACAAGACCTTTACTTTCATTCAACTACCTCTGAAAAAGGGATGAAGCGCACCCAGTCGCCGCGCGTCACGATCTGGCCGATTTCGATGTCGACGAAACCGTCGGCCCAGACCGCCGAGGTCAGCACGCCGGAGCCCTGATTGGGATAAATGCGGACTTCGCCGGCGCCGTCAAGCCCTGAAACCAGGTGAACGCGCAGGAACTCGCGCCGCTTGCCGGGCTTTGTCCAGTCGAAGGCGGCGCGCACGGGATAGGCGCGGTACAGTACCTGGGAAGCCCCCATGCGTTTTAGCAAAAACGGCCTTGCGAACAGGCAGAAAGTTGCGAAGGCCGACACCGGATTGCCCGGCAAACCGATGAAATCGGCCTCGCCTATCCTGCCGTAGACCACGGGCTTGCCGGGCTTCATGGCCACTTTCCAGATGTCGATGCGGCCCAGTTGCTCGACCGCGGCCTTGACGTGATCCTCCTCGCCCACCGATACCCCGCCGGTGGTCATGACCACGTCCGCCTGCCTCGCCGCCTTTTCCAGCGCGGACCGGGTCGCCGCATAGGTATCCCCGATCACGCCGAGATCAATCACTTCGGCCCCCAGGCCGGTGAGCAGGCCGGCCAGCATGGCGCGGTTGGAGTTGTAGATCTGCCCCGGCCGGAGCGGCAGGCCAGGCTCGGCCAGCTCGTCGCCGGTGGAAAACATCGCCACCTTCAGCCGCCGCACGACTTTCGCCTCGGTCGCGCCGATGGAAGCAGCCAGCCCCAGTTCCGGCCCCCTCAGGCGCGCCCCTGGCGTGAGCACATCGGTGCCCGGACGGATGTCCTCGCCCGCGCGGCGGATGTTGTCGCCCGGATGCGGCAGCTTGTAGACCGTCACCGTGTCGCCTTCCTGCGAGGTGTCTTCCTGCATGACCACGGCATCGGCGTGGGGCGGAATCGGCGCGCCGGTAAAAATCCTCGCGGCTTCGCCGTGCCCGAGCGGCTTGCCCACCTGGCCGGCGGCGATGCGCTGGGTCACGGTGAGTCTGCTGTCGGGCTGGCGGCAGTCCTTGCTGCGCACGGCAAAGCCGTCCATGGCCGTATTGTCCAGCGGCGGCACGCTAACGTAGGACGTCAGGCCTTTTGCAAGGATTCTGTTATAGGCTTTTGATAAATCGACAATTTCAATCTCGGCAAGCGGGCGTGCCCGGTTCAGGAGTTCCTGCAAGAGTTCTGTTGCGCTCAACACGTTCAGACACCTATTTCTTGTTTGACAAAGGCGCGAATGCCCACCACGTCACCCAGCGCCAGCCAGGTTTTATCGTCCGGCGGCGCGACATCGCTCGCCACCGCCAGAATATTATCGTCATCAGGATACAGCCAGGGCTTGCCGTTGGCTGCACGGTGCACCTCGATCTTGGGAATGGGATCGCGCTTCCAGCCTTCCACCAGCACAAGATCGCAGGGCGAAAGCCGCGCCAGCAACTCCGGCAACTGCGGCGGCGCGGCGGTTTCGTTCTCGTGCATCAGCGCCCAGCGCACATCGCTCGCCACCAGCACCTCGCCCGCCCCGCCCTGGCGGTGTCGGTAGCTGTCCTTGCCCGGCCGGTCCACGTCGAAGCCGCAGTGCGCGTGCTTGATGAGCGATACCCTCACGCCGTCTGCGCGCAGCAGGGGAATCAGCTTTTCCAGCAGGGTGGTCTTGCCGGCGCCGCTGTGGCCGGCAATGCCCAGCACCTTCATCCTGCGGCCAGGATCATTTTCGTTCCCGCCACGCCCAGCACCAGAGCAAGCAGATTGCGGATGGCTGGCAGGCGCAGGCGGCGGCTGCCCAGTTCCGCGCCCAGCCAGCCGAGCAGCGCCACAGCTCCCGCCCACAGCAGGAAATTCGGCGGCAATGCAGTCAGGCTGCCCTGGCTGGCCAGCCCTGCCAGGCCCGCCAGCGAATTGACCAGAATGAACAGCACGGCAACGCCGGAGGTCTCGCGCGTGCCGGCCCAGCCCATCAGCAACACCAGCGGGCTCAGGAAAATGCCGCCGCCCACCCCGGTCATGCCCGACAACAGCCCCATGACCGCGCCGGCCACGAAGGCAGGCGCCAGTTTCATTTCACGGCGCACGACTTCGGTCCTGCGCGAGGACAAAAACATGCGCCAGGCGGCAAACAACAGCGCGACCCCAACCAGGGGCTTGAACACCGCGGCGGGCACATGCAGCGCGCCGCCCACAAAGGCCATGGGGATCGACACCACCGCAAACGGCCAGAACACCTTCCAGTCGAAGGCGCCGGCGCGCAGGTACTTCCAGCTGCCGATGCCCGCCACCACCAGGTTGAGGACGAGCGCGGCAGGCCGCATCGATTCCGGCGCGATGCCTGCCAGCGCCATGACGGCCAGATAGCCGGAAGCGCCGCCATGCCCGACCGCGGCATACAGGAAGGCGGCGAGCGCCAGGCCGGCCAATATCAAAAAATCCTGCGGTGTTTCCATTGATGACTACCCGGGTGATGACAAACCGAATCAGATTGGTTATATTTTTACATATACAACGGTCAACGGTAAACAGCCAGCCATGCTCACAGACCCTTTCGGCCGCGCGATCGATTATGTCCGCCTGTCGGTCACCGACCGCTGCGACCTGCGCTGCTCCTATTGCATGCCGGAGGATTTCAAGGGTTTCGAGGAGCCGGCGCAGTGGCTCGACTTCGACGAAACCGCGCGCCTGATCGGCGTTTTCGCGCGGCTGGGCGTGAAGCGCGTGCGCATGACCGGCGGCGAACCCCTGCTGCGCCGCAATCTGCCGCAGCTGGCCGCAAGGCTCTCCGCCCTGCCCGGCGTCGAAGACCTGTCGCTCTCCACCAATGCCACGCAGCTGGCCAGACACGCCCAGGCCCTGAAGGACGCCGGCGTCAGCCGTCTCAATGTCAGCCTCGATTCGCTGCAGCGCGAGCGCGTGGAAAAAATCAACGGCCGCGACGTGTTCGACAGGATCATGGCCGGGCTCAATGCCGCGCGCGACGTCGGCTTCACCCGCATCAAGCTCAACATGGTCGCGCTGGCCGGCGTCAACGACGACGAGATCGACGCCATGGTCGAGTTCGCCATGGCCGGCAACTACACCCTGCGCCTGATCGAGACCATGCCCATGGGCGATACCGGGCGCGCCTCGGCGTTCCTGGATTTGCAGCCGGTGAAGGCGCGGCTCGCGCAAAAATACGGCCTGGTCGAAACCGCCCTGCCCGGCGGCGGCCCCGCGCGTTATCTCGGCACGCCGGACGGCCGCTTCAACATCGGCTTCATCACCCCGCTCTCGCAGCACTTCTGCGAAACCTGCAACCGCGTGCGCGTGTCGGTGGACGGCACGCTCTACCTGTGCCTCGGGCAGGACGACAAGGTGGAACTGCGTCCGCTTCTGCGCGCGGGCGCGAGCGACGCGGAAATCGAACAGGCCATACTCGATGCCGTCGCGCGCAAGCCGGCCCGCCACGAATTCCGCGAAGCGCCCGCCAAGCTGGTGCGCTTCATGTCCATGACCGGGGGCTAGTTGGCAGGCTGCGCCCCTTCCGATTCAGCGCAAGCCATCGAGGAATTCGGTCACGCCGCGCGCATACAGATCACGGCTGACCAGCAGCGCATCGTTATGCCCGCCACGCAATTCGAGCAACCGCTTGGGTTCATGCGCGGCTGTGTATAGCACCTGACCATGGCTGAAGGGGATGATCTCGTCTTCTGGACTATGCATGATCAGCACTGGACACGTAAGCTTCGCAAGCGAACTCCGCGTATCGTAGCGGTAGCGTGTCAGCAGCCTCGCCGGGAAAATGGGGTACAGTTGTTGCGCCATATCCGGGGCGGAGGTGAAGCTGGCGTAGATCATCAATGCGGCCGGCGGGTGGCGCACAGCCAGCCACGCCGCAATAGAGCCGCCGAGGGATTCGCCAAACAGGACGATCTTGCTCGGCGGAATGTGCAGCTTCTGCGTGAGATAGCTCCACGCAGCCAGGGCATCCTCGTAGGTTCCCGCCTCATCCGGCCTGCCGGTGCTGGCGCCATAGCCGCGGTAGTCGAAAATGAGAATGTTAAGCCCCAGGCGGTGGAACACGCCGATGGGATCGAGCCGATGTCCGATGTTGCCGCCGTTGCCGTGCAGGTACAGCAGGGTTGCGCGCGCGTCAGCCGCAGGAATGAACCAGGCATCGAGCGTTTCGCCGTCCGCGGTGTTCAGTTTCAGCGATTCATATGCAAGCCCCCAGTCTGCCGGCGTGGCCCGCACTTCCCTTGAGGGCAGGTCGGGAAAATAAATCTGGCGCGACTGGAACGCATAGAGATAAAGCGCAAGGCCGATGTACATGGCCAGCCCCCACCCCAGCAGTGCAGCCAGCCATCTCACGGCCTGCCTCTTACTTCATCGCCGCGATCAGCTTGTCGTAGGATTCGGCGAACAGGCGCACGCCTTCCGCCTGCAATTCCTCCCCTGCCTGTGTCGGGCTGATGCCGAGCGCCTCGAGTTCGACGAGGTCGGCCTCGGCACCGGCTATGCCCAGATGCAGCGTGGCCCCGATCTCGCCGTGGTCGGCCAGCGCGGCCAGCGTCTTGTCGGGCAGGGTATTGATGGTATCGGGCCCGATCAGCGGCTCGACATAGAGCAGGTCGCTGTAGGCCGGGTTCTTGGTGCCGCTGCTGGCCCACAGCAGATATTGCGGCCTGATCCGGTGCGCGCGCAGGTAGCTAAAATATTCATTGCCCTTGAAGAAATCCTGGTAGCGCTGATAAGCCAGCTTGGCGACGGCGACGGCGGTCTTGCCGAGCAGCGCCCGCGCCTGGGGCGTTCCCAGCGCCTCCAGCTTCTTGTCCACAAGCGTGTCCACGCGCGACAGGAAAAGACTCGCGACCGCCTTCAATTGCACCGGATTGCCGCCGCCCTCCAGCCAGCGGTGCGCGCCGCGGATATAGGCCTCGAAGGTGCGCGCCACATGATGCAGCGAGAACAGCAGGGTCACGTTGACGCAGACGCCTTCGGCGACAAGCCACTCGAAGGCGCGCAGCCCGGCTTCCGTGCCCGGCACCTTGATGAGCAGATTCTCGCGCCCGATCAAGCCGCGCAGCCGCCTGGCCTCTGCCACCGTCATGCTTTCGTCGTGCGCGAAGCGCGGCGCCACTTCCAGGCTGACATAGCCGTCGTCGCCGCCGCTATCCACATACACCGGATGCAGCAGGTCGCAGGCCGCACGTATGTCCTCGCAGACCAGGGCCTCGTAGCGCCGCTCCGGATCGGGCTCGGTTTCCTTGAGCTGTTCCAGTTGCGCGGCGTAATCGGCAGTTTCCGTGACCGCCTTGTGGAAGATGGTGGGATTGGAAGTGATGCCCGTCACTCCCTGGGCGATGAGCTGCGCCAGCCTGCCGTCGCGGATATGTCCGCGCGTGAGGTTGTCGAGCCAGATGCGCTGCCCAAGGGGATGGAGGTCGGAAAATAGCGGCATGGTACTCACCCGGGTGTTGTGACGACCCTTCCAGTCTAGATGATTTGCAGGCATTCCTGATCCAAAGAGCCCATTCGCCGCCGGGTCATTAATTCGCACACAGCTTTTAAACTTGCGGCATGCGCAACTTGAATGAACTCGTCTTCGACAATCGCTACGCCACGCTGCCGGAAACCTTCCACACGCGGCTTTCGCCCACGCCCGTGCCGGAGCCTTACCTCGTGGCCTGGAACCCGGACGCGCTGGAACTGCTCGGGCTGCGTCCGGAGGCCGTGCACACGAGGGAGTTTGTCGAAATCTTTGCGGGCAACGCCCCCCTGCCGGGCAGCGAGCCATTGGCCGCGATCTACGCCGGCCACCAGTTCGGCCACTACGTGCCGCAACTGGGCGACGGCCGCGCCATCCTGCTGGGCGAACTCGCGCATCCCTCCGGCAGCCGTTGGGAAGTGCAACTGAAGGGCGCCGGGCGCACGCCCTACTCGCGCGGCGGCGACGGCCGCGCCGTGCTGCGTTCCTCCATCCGCGAATACCTCTGCTCCGAGGCCATGCACGGGCTCGGCATTCCCACCACGCGCGCGCTGTGCATCACCGGCAGCGACATGCCGGTGATGCGCGAAAGCGCGGAAACCGGCGCGCTGGTCACGCGCCTTGCGGAAAGCTTCATCCGTTTCGGCAGCTTCGAGCTGTTCTACTACCGCAGCCAGCATGACGAAATCAAAACCCTGGCCGACTTCACCCTGCGCCACTACTTCCCGGCACAGCTCGATGAAGCCAGGCCCTATCCCGCCCTGCTCGCCGAGGTGACACGGCGCACCGCGAAACTCATGGCGCAATGGCAGGCGGTCGGCTTCTGCCACGGCGTGATGAACACCGACAACATGTCCATCCTGGGGCTGACCCTGGATTATGGCCCCTACGGCTTCATGGAAGCCTACGATCCAGCCTACATCTGCAACCACTCCGACCACGACGGGCGCTATGCCTACGACCAGCAACCGCAGATCGGCGCCTGGAACTGCACCTGCCTGGCCCAGGCTCTGCTGCCGCTGATGGAAGTGGACGACGCGAAGGAAGCGCTCTCCGGCTACGGCGAGACCTTCGCCACCGAATACATGCGGCTGATGTGCGCCAAGCTCGGCCTGCCCTTCGAGGAAGCCTCCGTGCCGCTGGTGACCGGACTGCTCGATCTGATGGCGCGAAACCGGGTGGACTACACGATTTTGTTCCGTTCGCTTGCGCGATTCGATTCGTCCGCGGTTGCGTCCAATGCCACCCTGCGCGACCAGTTCATCGCGCGCGAGGACTTCGACGCCTGGGCGAAAAGCTACGCCGAACGCCTGCGCACCATCGGCAGCGACGACAAAACGCGGGCGGCACGGATGAACCGCGTCAACCCCAAATACGTGCTGCGCAATCACCTGGCCGAAACCGCCATCCGCAAGGCGCGCGACGAGCGCGACTTCAGCGAAATCGAGCGCCTGCGCAGCCTGCTTGCCCGGCCCTTTGACGAACAGCCCGAATTCGACGACTATGCGAAGGAACCGCCCGACTGGGCCAGGGAAATCGCCGTCAGCTGTTCGTCATAGTGAAAACCGTTTTGACCGTTCTGATCTGCATGAGTCTCGCGGCCTGTTCCGGCAAAGCCATCCAGCACAAGGACGGCACCCGCGGCGGACGCCCCCTCAGCGTTACCGGCATCGCCAAGAGCGACGTGGACGACGTTGCCGAGCTGGCCCAGCGAGAAACCGTCGCCAGCCTGAGACGGCTGGCCGAAAAGCTCTACCGCCGCAATCCATCCGAGCTGCGCAAGAATCCGGCCGCCAGCCTGGAGGCGGCCGTCGCGCAAATATTCGCCCCCGTCAACCACTGGCATCTTTCGCCGCGGCGCCAACTCGACTGGGAGGCAAGCATCCGCAGCGCCTTCGACGAAACTTTCACGGGCGACCGCATCGACGCCCTGATGGCGGGCCTCCTGAGCATGGTCATGGCTTCCTACGATCACAAGACCGAAATCTATCTGCTCGACAGCCTCGACCCGCAAAAGCTTTACAATGCCGCGCGCAACATCGAAATCGCCGTGTGGCGCCTGTCCAATGCGAGGAACGCCAGCGGCCAACTGCTGTTGCTGAGCAACGCCGTTGATGCCGGCGGCGTGGCCAACCTGAGCTTCGAGCGCGAATTCGGCAAGCTCATCGCCACCCAGGACCTGATCGCCCGCGTCATCGAAGACAAGACCAACCGCGCCATCCGCTTCACTGTCGTCAACGTGGCGAGCATGGTTTTTTTACCCATCTGAACCAAGGAGAAAACATGTCCGAACTCATCATCGAAGACCTCAACGTGGGCAGCGGCGACGAAGCCGTCGCGGGCAGGCAGGTGCTCGTGCACTACACCGGCTGGCTCACCAGCGGCGCCAAGTTCGATTCCAGCAAGGACCGCAACGACCCCTTCGATTTCCGCCTCGGCGCGGGTCAGGTCATCCGCGGCTGGGACCAGGGCGTGGCCGGCATGAAGGTCGGCGGCAAGCGCAAGCTCACCATTCCGCCTGAGCTGGGCTACGGCAGCCGCGGCGCCGGCGGCGTCATCCCGCCCGATGCTACCCTGGTATTCGAAGTGGAACTGCTGGCGGTCAAATAAGGCCGGCGCGTGCGGTTTCGGACCGCATGCCATTTGAAGCGACGATCTGGCTTGTTGCGCGACTGGAGGCGCCATGGAAATCCTGGTCCTGCTCATCCTGATAGTGCTGAACGGGCTTTTCTCCATGTCCGAGCTGGCCCTGGCAACCGCACGGCGGCCAAGGCTGGCACGCCTTGCCGAAGACGGCGACAAGCCCTCTGCCATAGCGCTGCAACTCGGCGAAGAGCCGACGCGTTATCTGTCCACGGTCCAGATCGGCATCACTTCCATCGGCATCCTGAGCGGCATCGTCGGCGAAGCCGCGCTTGCCGACCCGCTGGCCGGGTGGCTGCAGATTGCCGGCCTGGAGGAAGGGATCAGCCACCTCGCCGCCACCGGGCTGGTGGTGCTGATCGTGACCTACGTTTCCATCGTCATCGGCGAACTGGTGCCCAAGCGCCTGGCCCAGTTCCATCCCGAGCCGATCGCCCGCGTGGTCGCCCGTCCGATCAGTTTCCTTTCCGTGATCACGCACCCTTTTGTGCAGCTGCTGTCGGTCTCTACCGATGCCTTGCTGCGGCTGATGGGCAAAAGCAAGCAGGCCCCTGCAATCGTCACCGAGGAAGAAATCCACGCCATGCTGGAGGAAGGCTCGGTGGCAGGCGTGATCGAGCGCCAGGAACACGAGATGGTGCGCAATGTCTTCCGTCTCGACGAGCGCCTGCTGGGCTCGCTCATGATCCCGCGCGCAGACATGGTCTATCTCGACGTCGAACTTCCGCTCGAGGAAAACCTCCGGCTGGCGCAGGCTTCGGAATACTCGCGCTTTCCCGTATGCCAGGGCGGCATGGATCACGCCATCGGCATCGTCAACGCCAAGCAATTGCTCAGCCTGGCCTTGAGCGGTAGCCAGATCGACCTTGCCTCGCTGGCCAAGACCGATGTGTTCGTTCCGGAAAGCCTCACCGGTCTGGAACTGCTGGAACATTTCCGCTCGACCGGCACGAAGATGGTGCTGGTCATCGACGAATATGGCGAGGTACAGGGCCTCGTCACCCTGCACGACGTGCTCGAATCGGTGACCGGCGAGTTCGCTCCGCGCGCGCACGAGGATGCGTGGGCGGTCATGCGCGAGGGGGGATCCTGGCTGCTCGACGGGATGATCCCGATCCCCGAGTTGAAAGACCGCCTCGGCTTGAAAACCGTGCCCGAGGAGGAAAAAGGCAGCTACCACACCCTGAGCGGCATGGTGATGTGGCTGCTGGCGCGCCTGCCCCAGACAGGCGACATCGTGACCTGGGAAAACTGGCGCTTCGAAGTGGTGGACCTGGACGGCAAGCGCATCGACAAGGTGCTGGCCACGCGCATTCCCGAGCCGGACGCTTCCCAGCCGAACGAAGAAACCTCCGGCTGAGCTGTTCCAGCCGCCAGATCATGTCAGCCATCCTGCGCGCAATCCAGGCCGACATCACCACCCTTGCTGTCGATGCCATCGTCAACGCCGCCAACCGTTCGCTGCTTGGCGGCGGCGGAGTCAATGGCGCGATCCATCGGGCGGCCGGGCCCGAACTGCTGGAAGAGCACCGTGGCCTGGCGCAACCGGCGACGCCAAGCTCACCAAGCGCTATCGGCTGCAGGCGCGATACGTCATCCATACCGTCGGCCCGATCCGACATGGCGGCAACCACGGCGAGCCTGAACTGCCGGCCTCCTGCTACCGCCGCTCGATCGAGCTGGCGGCCGAAAACGATCTGCACAGCATCGCCTTACCGGCATCGGCACCGGCGTCTATGGCTATCCCGCAGAAGCGGCGGCACAACCCGCAATCTCCAGCGCCCGCGCGGCATTGCCGGGCTTCCCGATCATTCATGAAATCATTTTCTGCTGCTACAGTTCCAGTGTACTGTCCATCCATGAAAAACCGCTGACTGCCGACGATGCGAATGACGCCGGCAAATCTAGCAAAATTGACGCTTAAGGGAGCCCTTGTAATTGAAGCTGATTGAAGTCATCGCCCACGCCGGTAGCCTGGATACCGTTGCCGCGATCGCCGAGCACAACGAGGTCCCGAATTTTCGCCCTGGCATCTCGGACGAAAACGACATGCAGGAAATGCGGCTTTACGTGACCGACGACAAGGTGCAGACGCTGCTGGATACGTTGCAAAGCGCATTGGGCTCGCAGCCTGACACGCGCATCCATGTAATTCCGGTGGAAATTTCCCTTCCGCTTCCGCCCGAGGCCGAGCGCAAGAAGGAAGACGAAGCCGTTGCCGCGCGCGAGGCGCTGTACGAAGAGGTCGAAAAAAGCTCGCGCCTCGACCTGAATTTCATCGTGCTGGTGGTGCTGTCCACCATTGTTGCGGCCATTGGCCTGATCGAGGACAACGTTGCCGTCGTCATCGGCGCCATGGTCATCGCCCCCCTGCTCGGCCCCAATCTGGCCTTTGGCCTGGGTACCGCGCTGGGCGACATCAAGCTGATGCGCAGTTCGCTCGTCACGCTTGCCGCCGGCATCGGGCTTTCACTGTTGCTGTCCCTTGTCATCGGCATGCTCTGGCCCTTTACCAGCCTGAGCGGAGAGTTGCTGGCGCGCACCGATGTCGGCCTCGATTCGATCGCCCTGGCGCTGGCCTCGGGTGCGGCCGCTGCGCTTTCCCTGACTACCGGCCTGTCCAGCGTGCTCGTGGGGGTGATGGTGGCAGTTGCCTTGCTGCCGCCTGCCGTCACGCTCGGGCTGGTCGCAGGCCACGGCCAGTTTCACCTGGCAATCGGCGCCGCCCTGCTGCTCTTCGTGAACATCGTGAGCGTCAACCTTTCCTGCAAGGTGGTGTTCTTCTTCAAGGGCATCGCCCCCCGCACCTGGTGGGAAAGGGAAAAAGCCAAGCGTGCAAGCAGAAACTACATTGTCGCCTGGCTGATTACGCTTGTGCTGCTGGGCCTCGCAATTTACGCCAGGCGGTTTGCCGGATAGATCGCGTTCAGTGCAGCAGGGCGGAATCCGTGGTTGAAGATTTGCATTTGCCGTCCCGAATTTTGTCTACCCTGGGTTGTCCCTGGATTCAGGCACTAGCCTCTGGTTAAAAAACAAACAAAACGACCATATTGGATTATCACCGGGGAAGGATACAATAGCCGGCATGCATCGTTTCATTGTCCTGATCATCATGCTCGTCGTCCCGCTCCAGTTCGCCTGGGCGACGGCGCTCGGATTTCATGCGCACGTCGGCGCGGATGCGGTAGGCATGCATGCGCATGACCATGACCACCATCATGCAGGACATGACCAAGACAGCCACGCGCTTGCCATGAGCGCCGCTGCCGACGACGATCAGCACAACGCGGACGGCCACCACGGCAGCCACTGCCACCACGTTTTATCCTTCATCCCGCATCAGCCCGGCCCCCTTGTCGGTTCGGCGCCGGGCGGCGGCCCGATACCACACCCTCCCGCCGCCTTCCTCAGCCGCATTCCACCGCTGTTCGACCGTCCCCCGCTAGTGCGCGCCTGACCGGCGCGCGTCAATTTTGCCCCTGCGCGCCTTGAATCGGTGCGCATAGACCTGTAACGCGGCCAATGCCGCGATTCCGTCGCGCGCCGGTGTCCTCCGTCCTGTTGATCTTTCACGAGGAAAACCATGCGACTCATGCTATCCGTATTTCTGCTCGCGCTGCCGCTTTCACTTCCCTCGGCGGCGTGGGCGCAAGCCCCGCTCACCGAGGCCGAGGCCGTGCGCCTGGGGCTCGCCCATGCCGACCTTGCCGATCTGGAACGCGGCGCGGTGCAGGCGGCCGAGGCCGACGTCCTCGCCGCCGGCCTGCTGCCCAACCCCACCCTGAACTACAGCCGCGAGCGCATCGGCGGTACGCCGGACACGCTCGAACAGGGCTGGATGATCGAACAGACCCTGGACGTGTCCGGCCGCCGCGGCCTGCGCCGCGAAGCCGCCGGCCGCCGCGTGGCGGCCGTTGCCGCGGGCAATGCGGAACGCCGGCTCGAAATCGCCGCCGACATCCGCCGCAGCTTCCACGAGGTGCTGTTTCGTCAGCGCGTCATCCAGGCGACCGAAAGCTGGATGCGCCATTTCGACCGCGTCGAGAGCCTGGTCGGCAAGCTCGCGCGCGCGGGCGAAGCCTCGGGTTAAGACCGGCGCCGGCTGGCCCGAGAGCGCCAGACGGCGCAAGCCCGCCTGGCGGCCGAACGCGCCGGGCTGGACCGCGCCCTCGCGCGCCTGGGCGCGCTAACCGGCACGCCCGCCGTCACGGCCGCGGAGGGCGAACTGCTGCCCCCGCCGCCGGCGCCTGTCGAAGCCGCGCTGGCCGCGCTCGACCGGCGCCCTGACCTGCAGGCCCTGGCGCGCCGCACCGAAGCGGCCGAACTGGAAGGCCGCGCGGCGAAACGCGGCGCCATTCCCGAGGTGACGGTAGGGGCCGGCCCCAAATACGTCGACAACGGCGCCACCCGGGACCAGGGCGTGGCACTTTCGCTCTCGGTGCCGCTGCCGATATTCGACCGCCAGCAGGCCGGGCGGCAGCGCGCCGCAGCCGAGGCCCTGCAGGCGCGCGCCGAACACCGTCTGCTGCGCGGCCGCGCCGAAGGCGAGCTGCGCGGCCTCTACCGCCAGGCAGAGGGCCTGCGTGCGGCGGCGACCGACTACCGCGCCCGCGCCGTGGCGGCCACCCCCGACCTGCTGCGCATCGCCGAAACCGCCTATCAGGGCGGCGAATCCAGCCTGCTGGAACTGCTCGACGCCTACCGCGGCGCGCTGGAGACGGAAACCACTGCGCTCGAACTGGAACAGCGGGCGCGTGAAGCCCGCATCGAATACGACCTCATCACCGGGAGCCCCGAATGACCCCCTTGCCGATTGCCCTCATGCTCGCCGCCGCGCTGGCGCTCGCCGCCTGCGGCGACAAGCCTGCCGATGATCACGCCGCCGTCGATGCCGCTGCCGAAGCCGAAGCCGGCCACGGCCACGGCGCCGGCGGCGAGAAGCTCACCCACTTCACCGACCGGACAGAACTCTTCGTCGAGTTTCCGCGCCTGGTGGCGGGCGAAAAATCCGCCTTCGCCGCGCACCTCACCACCCTGCCCGACTTCAAGGCCCTCGCCGCCGGCAAGGTCACGGTGCGGCTTTCCGGCGGCGGCCAGCCGGACGAGGTCTTCAGCGTCGACGGCGCGAGCCAGCCCGGCATCTTCCGTCCCGAGGCAACGCCAAAGCACGCCGGCGAGCGCGAACTGTCGATCGAAGTGGCGACGCCCAAGTTCAGCGTCACCCATGCGCTCGGCCCGGTCACGGTATACCCCGACCGCAAGACGGCCGAGGCCGAGCCGGCGCCGCACGACGATGAAGGCATCGGCTTCACCAAGGAGCAGCAGTGGAAGGTCGACTTCGCCACGGCCGAAGCCGTCATGCGGCCGATCCGCAGCGCGGTCGCCGCGACCGGCGTCCTGCGCGCCCGTCCTGACGGCGAGGCCCTGCTCACCGCGCCGGCCGCCGGACAGGTGCAGCCCGCGGGCAGCTTCCCGCGCCTCGGCCAGCAGGTGAAAAAGGGCCAAGTGCTCGCCTGGCTCGTGCCGCGCCTGGGCGGCGAGACCGATCTCGCCACCCTGCGCGCGGCGGCGGACAAGGCGCGGGTCGGCCACGAACTCGCGCGCCAGGAACTGGCCCGCATGGAAACGCTGTACCGCGAGGAAGCCGTGCCCGAAAAGCGCGTGCTGGACGCGCGCGCGGCGGCGGCCACGGCGCGCGCCGAATACGAGGCGGCAAGGCAGCGCCTGGGCCAGTATAGCGGCGGGAGCGGCGGCATCCCGCTACGCGCGCCGGTCGCTGGCACGCTCGCGGACGTGCGCGTGTCGCCCGGCGCCTATGCCGAGGCAGGCGCGCCGCTGTTCCACATCGCCGATCGCGGCAAACTGTGGCTGGAACTGCGCGTGCCCGAATCCGAGGCGGCGCGGCTCGCCGGCCCCTCCGGCGCGGCCTTCAAGGTGGCGGGCGAAGAACGCAGCATCGAGATCATCCCCGGCAAGAACGGGCGGCTCGTCGCCGTCGGCGGCGTGGTGGACGCGGCCACGCGCACCGTGCCGGTGGTGTTCGAGTTCTCGCCGCCCGGCGACCGCCTGCTGCCCATCGGCATGGCGGTCAAGGCGCAAATCTTCGCGGGCGGCGCGCGCGAGACGGTGGCGATCCCCGCCTCCAGCGTGCTCGACGAAGGCGGCTTGAGCGTGGTGTTCGTCATGACCGGCGGCGAATCCTTCGAGCGGCGGCAGGTGCGCCTGGGCGCGCGCGAAGGCGACTGGGTGGAAGTGCTGGACGGCCTCACGCCGGGCAGCCGCGTGGTCTCGCGCGGCGCCTACCTGGTCAAGCTCGCCTCCACCGGCACTGGCGAAATCGGCCACGGCCATGCGCACTGATCGGGAGAACCTGACATGATCGGACACATCATTGCGTGGTCGCTGCGCAACAAGCTCTTCGTCGTCCTTGCCGGCGTGCTGTTGCTCGCCTGGGGCGGCTGGCAGGCCGCCAGAACGCCGGTGGACGTCTTCCCCGACCTCACCGCGCCGAGCGTGACCGTGGTCACCGAGGCACACGGCATGGCGCCGACCGATGTGGAAAACCTCGTCACCTTCCCCATCGAGACGGCGCTGAACGGCGCGCCCGACGTGCGCCGGGTGCGCTCGTCGACCAAGATCGGGCTATCGGTGGTCACGGTCGAATTCGAGTGGGGCACCGATCTCTACCAGGCCCGCCAGGTGGTGGCCGAGCGCCTGCAGCTCGCCCGCGCCGCGCTGCCCCCTGACATCCCGGCGCCCGCCATGACGCCGGCGGCCTCCATCATGGGCGAGATTCTGTTCATCGCCCTGGCTTCGGACAGGCATGACGGGCTGGCGTTGAGGCAGGCTGCCGACCAGACCCTGCGGCGCCGCATCCTGGCGGTGCCAGGTGTGGCGGAGGTGGTCAACATCGGCGGCGATGCCATGCAGTTCCAGGTGACGCTCGATCCCGAGCGCCTGGCGGCCTACGGCCTGACCGTGGACGAGGTGGCGCAGGCGCTGCGCGACGCCAGCCAGAACGCCTCGGCCGGCTTTCTGGTCGAGGGTGGCCAGGAATACCTGATCCAGGGCCTGGGGCGCATCGCCACGCTCGACGATATCGGCGAAACGGTGGTCGCCAGACGCCCCGGGGAACCCGGCCAGTCGAGCCAATCCCAGCCGGTGCTGGTGCGGCACGTGGCGGCGGTCGAGGTCGGCCCCGCGCCCAAGCGCGGCCTCGGTTCGCACAACGGCAAGCCGGCGGTGGTGCTGGGCATCCAGAAGCAGCCGGGCGCCAACACCCTGGAACTGACCGACCGCCTCGACGCCACGCTCGCGGAAATCCAGGCCGGGCTGCCCAAGGGCATGAAGATCGAGCGCCACATCTTCCGCCAGGCCGACTTCATCCGCGTCTCCATCGACAACCTGAACAAGGCGCTCGTCGAAGGCGCGGTGCTGGTGGTGGCCATCGTCTTCGCCTTCCTGCTCTCGGCGCGGGCGACGGCGATCAGCCTGGTGGCGATCCCGCTGTCGCTGGTCGCGGCCATCCTGGCGATGAAGGCGATGGGCGCGACCATCAATACCATGACGCTGGGCGGCATGGCCATCGCGCTGGGCGCGCTGGTCGACGACGCCATCATCGTGGTGGAGAACATCGTTCGCCGCCTCCGGGAGAATCGCGCCAGGCCGACGGGCCAGCAGGTGAACGCGCTGCATGTGGTCTTCGAAGCCACGCGCGAGATCCAGGGCTCCATCGTGTTCGCCACCCTCATCATCATGCTGGTGTTCCTGCCCCTGTTCTTCCTGTCCGGCGTCGAGGGCCGGCTGATGGCGCCGCTGGGCCTGGCCTACGTGGTGTCGCTCGCCGCCTCGCTCGCGGTGGCGATCACGGTGACGCCGGTGCTGGCCGCGCTCTTGCTGCCCGGCTCGAAGACGGTGCGCGAATCGATCGAGCCGCGCTTCATCCACGGCCTCAAGGCCGGCTACCGCCGCGCACTGGACGCGACGCTCACGCGCTGGCGGGCGGTGGCGGGAATCAGCGTCGCAACGCTGGCCGTCGCGCTGCTTGCACTTGGCTTCGCGGGACGCGCCTTCCTGCCCGATTTCAACGAAGGCACGCTCACCGTGAGCCTGGCCACGCTGCCCGGCACCTCGCTGGAGGAGTCCGGCCGCCTGGGGCAGATGGCGGAGGACATCCTGCTGTCGCATCCCGAGGTGGTGAGCACCGCGCGCCGCACCGGCCGCGCCGAAGGCGACCCTCACGCCATGGACGTGTCGGCCTCGGAGATCGAGGTCACGCTGAAGATGGGCGAACGCAGCAAGGAGGACTTCCTCGCCGCCTTGCGCTCCGACTTCTCCGCCGTGCCCGGCACCCAGGTCGTCGTCGGCCAGCCCATCTCGCACCGCATCGATCACATGCTCTCGGGCAGCCGCTCGAACATCGCGGTGAAGATCTTCGGGCCCGACCTGGGCGAACTGCGCCGGCTGACGCAAGACATCAAGGCCGTCGTGCAGGCCGTGCCGGGCGCGGTCGACGTCACCGACGAGCAGCAGACCGACATTCCTTTCATCACCGTGCGTTTCGACCGCGCGGCGCTGGCGCAGCACGGCCTGTCCATGCGCGAGGTGTCGGAGGCGATCGAGGCTGCCTTCACCGGCCTGCCGGTGAACCGCGTGCAGCAGGGGCAGGCCACCTACGACCTGGTGCTGCGCTTCGACCCCGCGACGCGGGCCAGCATCGACACGGTGCGCGCCACCCTCATCACCACCGCCGCCGGCGCGCGCCTGCCGCTGTCGGCGCTGGCCGACATCCGCAACGACCGCGCGCCCTACTCCATCAGCCGCGAGAACGTGCAGCGCAAGATGGTGGTGATGGCCAACGTGGCCGGACGCGACCTGGCGAGCGTGGTGGACGACATCCGCAAGCGGGTGGCGGCGGAAGTGAAGCTGCCCGCCGGCTACCACGTCGAGTACGGCGGCCAGTTCGAAAGCGCGGAGGCGGCCGCGCAAACCCTGTTGTGGCTGGGCGCGGCGGTGACGGTGGGCATCTTCCTGCTGCTCTTCGTCGCCTTCCGCAGCGCGCGCGACGCGCTGCTGGTCATGCTCAACCTGCCGCTCGCCATGATCGGCGGGGTGATCGGCGTGTTCGCATCCGGCGGCGTGCTGTCGGTGGCGTCGATCATCGGCTTCATCACCCTGTTCGGCATCGCCACCCGCAACGGCGTCATGATGATCGCCCACATCCACCACCTGGTGGAGCACGAAGGCATGCGCGACGCAGCGGAGGCGGTGAAGCGCGGCGCCGAGGAGCGGCTGGTGCCGATCCTGATGACCGCGCTCGCCGCCGGCCTCGCGCTGGTGCCGCTGGCGCTCGCCGCCGGCGAGCCGGGCAGCGAGATCCAGGCGCCCATGGCCGTGGTCATCCTGTGCGGCCTGCTGAGCTCGACGCTCTTGAACATGCTCGTCGTGCCCGCCCTCTACCTGCGCTTCGGCGCCATCCGCAAGATGCTTGAAAACGGCGACATGCAGCACCGGCGCGCGCTCGAAAGCATCGATACCATTTGAATTTCCATCCTGAAAGGAGTCCCCATGAAATCACTCATCCTGTCGCTTGCCGCTGTTGCGGCGCTGACCGCCTCGCCCGTCTTCGCGGGCGCGGGCCATGGGCCCAGCCACGGCGGCGTGGCGCGCGAGGTCAAGAGCATCACCTACGAGCTGGTCGCCCGCCCCGATTCGCTGACGCTCTACCTCAGCGACCACGGCAAATCGATCCCCACCCGGGGCGCCCGGGCCGAGGCGGTGATCTACGCCGGCAACGACAAGACCACGGTGGCGCTGGCGCCCGCCGGCGACAACCGCATGACGGCCAAGGGCAGCTTCAAGCTTGGCGTGGGCGTGCGGGTCGTGCTTACCGTGACCCTGGCCGGCAAGCAGCCAGCCAAGGTGAGCTTCAATCTGAAGTAAGCCGGTCGTCACGCCTGCCATGAGGGGCATGCTTTCCGCCGTCTGGCCCGCGCTGGCAGCGGCCGCCCTGTTCGGCGCCAGCACGCCGCTGGTCAAGCTGCTGGTGGGCGAATTGCCGGCGCTGCTGCTGGCCGGGCTGCTCTATCTGGGCAGCGGCCTCGGCCTGGCCGCTATCCGCCTGCTGCGGGATCGCGGCTGGAAAACGGGCGGGCTGGAAAGCGGGGAATGGCGCTGGCTTGCCGGCGCCATCGTCTTCGGCGGGGTGCTGGGGCCGGTGCTGCTGGTGTACGGCCTCACCCGCACCGATGCCGGCGCCGCCTCGCTGATGCTCAATCTGGAGGCGGTCTTCACCGCCGTGCTGGCCTGGGTGATCTTCAAGGAAAACGCCGGCCGCCGCATCGTGCTCGGCATGCTGCTCATCGTCGCGGGCGGCGCGGCGCTGGCCTGGCCCGCCGCCGGCAGCGGAGCAGCGGACCGGACAGGACTCCTGGCCGTCGCCGCCGCCTGCCTGTGCTGGGCGATCGACAACAACCTGACGCGCCGCGTTTCCGGCGCGGACGCCCTGTTCGTCGCCGGGACCAAGGGTTTGGCGGCGGGCGCGGTCAATACCGGCCTCGCCCTGTCATTGGGCGCATCCTGGCCCGCCTGGGGCACGACGGGCGCAGCCATGGCGGTCGGCCTGGCGGGCTATGGCCTGAGCCTGGTCCTGTTCGTGCGGGCGCTGCGCGACCTGGGTGCGGCACGCAGCGGCGCGTATTTTTCCACCGCGCCCTTCATCGGCGCCGCCATCGCCATCCTGCTGCTGGGCGAACCCGCTCCCGCGTCGTTCTGGCTCGCGGCCGCTCTGATGGGAGTCGGCGTGTGGCTGCACCTGAGCGAGCGCCACGAGCATGTGCACACGCATGAGCCGCTGGCGCATGCCCATTCACATGTCCACGACATCCATCACCGGCACGAACACGATTTCGAGTGGGATGGCAGCGAGCCGCATACCCATCCCCACCGCCATGCGGCCCTGACCCACAAGCATCCGCACTTCCCCGACATCCATCATCGCCACGGGCATTGACCGATGATGCCTGTCAAGCCTTCGAGTCGAAGCGCAGCCGGCAATGCGTCTCGCGCGTCAGCGCCACGCTCGCCACGGCGCCCAGCGCGCTGACCGCCAGCCAGGTGAATGCGGCGTGATAGGCGGCGGCGTCGTAGACGCGGGCGCCTTCGATCATGGCGCCCTTCCAGTTGCGGTCGAGTATCCAGCCCATGCCGCTTTGCTGGATGGCGGCAAAGCCCAGCACGGCCATGTTGACCACGCCGCCGACGGCGCCGGCGGCGCCCGGATGGTTGACCTCGCGCGAGAAGGCGAAGCCGATGATGAGCCCGCCGGCCGCGAAGCCGATGACGGCGAACAGCAGGTAACGCGCGGCGGCCGGCAGGTCGGGGACGAGCAGGAACACGATCCAGCCCAGGGCGTGGGCAAGCGCCGCGCCGAGGTAAGGCGGCTTGCGCCGCCCCATGCGGTCTGACAGGGCGCCCAGCAGGGGCCCGCCGACGGCGAAGCCGAGCAGCATGGTGGTGGTGAAAACCGCGGCATGGCTGCGTTCCAGGCCGTGGACCTGGACCAGATAGGGCACCCCCCACAGGCCGGCAAAAGTCAGCACCGGCGCGGCGATGAGGCCGCCGGCGAAGAACAGCGCCCAGGTGTCGCGCTCCGAGACCACCCGTTTCAGGCTGCGCCATGGCCCCATGCCGCCGTTGTTGAGCGCCTCGGGATGGGCGTGGCTGGCGTAGCCGCGCTCGCCCGGATCGTCGCGCACCCACAGCCACACTGCGCCGGCGAGCAGCAGCGTGACGCCCGCGCTGATCAGCATGGCCATGCGCCAGCCGATGCCGGCCACCGCCTCGGACAGCGGCACCCCGGCCAGCACGCCGCCGAGATTGCCGATCAGCAGCGCCACGCCGGTCACCGTGGCAAAGCGGTTGGCAGGAAACCAGTGGCCGGCGAGTTTCATGCAGGCGACGAAGGCAACGGCGACCGAGGCGCCGATCAGCCCGCGGCCGAGGCTGGCCAGCCACAGGCTGTCGGCCAGGGCGAACAGGGCGATGCCGAGGGCGGCGGCAACGGCCGCGATCGTGGCCACCCTGCGCGGCCCCACGGCATCGGCGAGCAGGCCGCTGGGGATCTGCATCGCGGCGTAGGCATAGAAGTAGATGGCGGAGAGATTGCCGAGCAGCGTGGCGGCGATGCCGAAGTCGCGCATCAGTTCGTCGACCATCACCGCCGGGGCGACGCGCTGGAAGAAGCCGACGAAATACAGGCTCGCGAGCAGGCCCCAGGTCAGCCAGGCGAGCGGAACGGGCGGAAAGCGCTGCATGTCGGGGTTGGCGTCCGTTCAGTCCCCGCTGTAGACACAACCCGACTGCCGGGTTTCCTGCACCACGATCCTGCACAAGCCCGGCAATGCCGCTTTCAGCCTCTGCCACAGCCATTGCGCCAGCCGCTCGCTGGTGGGGTTTTCCAGGCCGGGGATGTCGTTCAGATAGCGATGGTCGAGCTGTTCCCTGAGGGGCGCGAAAGCGGCATCCAGCTCGGCGAAGTCGACGACCCAGCCGGTGTCGGGATCGACCGGGCCGCTGACATGGATTTCAATGCCGAAGGAATGCCCGTGCACGCGCGAGCAGGGGTGCGACTGAGGCAGCCCGGGCAGGCGGCGCGCCGCTTCGATGTGGTAGAGGTTGAAGATTTCCATCCGTCTTTTCCGAACAGTTTGTCCATGCGTTCCAGGCGCCCGATGGTGTGCCTGGCGCGGCTCTTGCGTACGCTATGTTAACCTCAATCGGATAATGGATTCACGTCTTGCACACCTCGACATCGGCCAGTGGGCATGGGAGTTCCTGCGCCGCAATCCGGCCTACCAGACCGATTACCGTGAATTCATCACGGCCTGGCGGTCGCTGGAGGCGGACTACGGCGCGCCGCCCAGCCGCGACTTCCAGCGCTGGAAGAACGACCCGCGTGCCGTTCGGCCGGCCTGGGACCCCAGTCTCGGCACCGGTGCAGCCTGTGTCACGGATGAGGAAGACAAGCAATTGATCGAGTGCTGGATGGGCGCGAAATGGGGCTTCTACCAGTTTCCGCAGGATCCCGCCCTGGCTGCCTGGAAACTGGAGGCCCCCATCAACTGGCGGCCGGCGCCGGGTTTGCGCTTCAGCCGCCCCGCAACATCGGCAAGCGAAATCCAGCTGACTTTCGACCTTGCCCTGCCCCTGCCCGTGCAGTTGGAGGCCGCCAGGGCATACCTCGTCAGCAGCCAGGCGGCGCTGAAAAGACAGGGGCAGGCCATTCCGCGCTCCCTGGAAAACCGCCGCGCGCACTGGGCGGAACTGCTGCAGGCCTGGGATACGCAATCCGGCGCGCCATTGGAGGAAGCCCGCCGCATGGTCGAGGGCGGCTATCGCGAAATTCTGCGCCTGCGGCCCAAAACGGGCTGAGCCTTCAAGCTACAATTCTTCCCACGCGTGTTTGTTCATTCAATCAGGAAAAAATCATGGCAATGGATGTAGTGGATTACGAAATTTTCGGCGAGGACATGCAGTACGTGGAGATCGAGCTGGATCCGGGCGAGGCCGCCATCGGCGAGGCCGGCGCCATGATGTACATGGACCCCGACATCGACATGGACACCATCTTCGGCGACGGCTCGGCCCAGCAGGGCGGCTTCTTCGGCAAACTGATGGGCGCGGGCAAGCGCCTGTTGACCGGCGAGTCGCTGTTCACCACGGTGTACCAGAACCAGGGCAGCGGCAAGCGCCGCGTGGCCTTCGCCGCGCCCTATCCCGGCCGCATCCTGCCCATGGATTTGAGCAAGCTCGGCGGCACGCTCATCTGCCAGAAGGACTCCTTCCTGTGCGCGGCCAAGGGCGTCTCACTCGGCATCGCCTTCCAGCAGAAGCTGGGCGTGGGCCTGTTCGGCGGCGAGGGCTTCATCATGCAGAGGCTGGAGGGCGACGGCCTCGCCTTCGTGCACGCCGGCGGCATGCTGATGGAGCGCGAACTGGGCGCGGGCGAAACCCTGCGCGTGGACACCGGCTGCATCGCCGCGCTCTCGCCCACGGTAAATTACGACATCCAGTACGTGGGCAAGCTGAAGACCGCGCTGCTCGGCGGCGAGGGCCTGTTCTTCGCCACGCTGACCGGGCCGGGCAAGGTCTGGCTGCAGTCGCTGCCATTGTCCCGCCTCGCCAACCGCATCTTTGCCGCCGCACCGCAGGCGGGTGGCAAGCAGGTGGGCGAAGGCTCCATTCTCGGCGGCTTCGGCGGCCTGCTGGACGGCGACAATAGCTGACTCTTTGAACTGCAATCAACAGTGCATTTGAAGAGAGGAACGGGAGCAAATCGAAATAAAGCCTCCCCTTCCTTCCTGTGAAATTTTTTGACCGGAGCCCATCATCGCCCGCACAAGCCTGATCAAAATCGCCGTCGTTGCGGCCATCCTGGCCGCGGCCACGGCCGCCCTCTGGTTCATCACCCGCCCGCAGCCCATCGGGGTCAGCCTGGCCGCCGTGGACGAAGGCCTGGTCGAAGCCACCGTGGTCAACACCCGCGCCGGCACGGTGGAAGCCTGCCGCCGCGCCAAGCTGGCTTTGCCGGCGGGCGGGCAGATCAGCCGGATGTGGGTGAAAGAAGGCGATCGCGTGAAGGCCGGGCAGAAGCTGCTGGAGCTATGGAACCGCGACTTGACCGCGCAGGCCGAACTGGCCCGCCGCCAGGCCGCCACCGCCGAACAGCAGCAGCGCCAGGCCTGCATCCTCGCCAAGAATGCGCGTATCGAGGCCGGGCGCATGCAGGCCCTGGCCGACAAGGGCTTCGTCAGTTCGCAAAGGGTGGACGACGCCCAGGCCCAGGCGCGCGCGCAGGCCGCCGCCTGCGATGCCGCGCGCGCCGAGGTGAAACGCGCGCAAAGCCAGATCAGCGTGGCGCGCGCCGGGCTGGAACGCACGGTGCTGGTGGCGCCGTTCGACGGCATCGTGGCGCAGCTCAGCGGCGAGGTCGGCGAGTTCACCACCCCCTCGCCGCCCGGCATTCCCACCCCGCCGGCGGTGGACCTGATCGACGACAGCTGCCTCTATGTGACCGCGCCCATGGACGAGATCGACGCGCCCAAGGTCAGGCCCGGCATGCCGGCCAGAATCGCGCTGGACGCCCTGCCCGGCAAGACTTTTGCCGGCAGCGTGCGGCGCGTGGCGCCCTATGTGACTGAAATGGAGAAACAGGCGCGCACCGTGGATGTGGAAGTCACCTTCACGAATCCCGGCGAAGTGCCCAGGAATCTTCTGGCCGGCTACAGCGCCGACGTGGAGATCGTGCTGGAAGCGCGCGACAAGGCGCTGCGCCTGCCCACCCAGGCCGTCCTCGAAGGCAACAAGGTGCTGGTCCTGGCGCCGGGTGGCAACAGGCTTGAAGAGAAGAGCTTTACCCCCGGCCTCGCCAACTGGGCCTACACCGAGGTTGCAAAAGGCCTGTCGAAAGGCGAACGCGTGGTGTCGAGCTTCGAGAGCGAAGCCATCAAGGCAGGCGCGCTCGCGCAGGCAAAAGAATGATCGCGCTTTCGGATATCTCCCGCATCTTCATCATGGGAGATCAGGAAGTGCGGGCGCTCAACCATATCAACCTGACGATAAACGCAGGCGAGTACGTGTCGGTGATGGGTCCCTCCGGTTCGGGCAAATCCACCCTGCTCAACATCATCGGCCTGCTGGACCAGCCCAGCAGCGGCGCCTATCACCTGGAAACCCGCGACGTCACCGCGCTCACCGAAGCAGAACAGGCCAAGGTCAGGCGCGAGCGCATCGGCTTCATCTTCCAGGCCTTTCATCTGGTGCCGCGCCTGACCGCCGCCGAAAACATCGAACTGCCGCTGATCCTCGAAGGCCTGCCGCCCGCGGAACGGCAGGTGCGCGTGCAAGCCGCGCTGGAGCAGACCGATCTCGGCGACCGCGCCCATCACCGCCCGGCGGAACTTTCCGGCGGCCAGCGCCAGCGCGTCGCCATCGCGCGCGCCACCATCCTCAGTCCGGCCGTGCTGCTGGCGGACGAACCCACCGGCAACCTCGACCACAAGACCGGCGCCGAAGTCGTGGCCCTGCTGGAAAAACTGCACCACGAAGGCACCACCGTCATCGTCGTCACCCACGACCGCGAACTGGGCGGCCGCGCGCACCGGCGCATCCAGATGCGCGACGGGGAGATCGTTGAAGATACAAGTCCCAAGTCACAAGAGCGGCGCTACGCGCCTTCAAACACTTGAAACTTGCATCTTGCAACCTGGGACTTGCAACTTGAATCTCCCCGACGCCCTCGCCCTCTCCTTCCGCACCGTGCTCAGCTACCGGCTGCGCGCCTTTCTCATCCTGCTGGCGATGGCGCTGGGGGTGGCGGCGGTAGTGGTGCTGACCGCGCTGGGCGACGGCGCGCGGCGTTTCGTGGTCAGCCAGTTCGCCTCGCTCGGCACCAATCTCATCATCATATTGCCCGGCCGCGCCGAGACCTCGGGCGGTTTTCCCGGCGCGCTGGTGGGCCAGACGCCGCGCGACCTCACCATCGAGGACGCCGCCAGCCTGGCCGCGCTGCGCGGCGTCAAGCGCTATGCGCCGCTCAATGTCGGCGCGACCGAAATCAGCGCCGGCGGTCGCCTGCGCGAAATCAACGTGCTGGGCAGCACCGCCGACCTCATTCCCATCCGCCACATGAGCCTCGCCCAGGGCGCCTTCAACGCGGGCAAGGGCTCCAACCCGGCGGAAATCGTGCTGGGCGCGACGCTGGCAAAGGAATTGTTCCCGGCAGGCGATGCCATGGGCCAGCGCATCCGCCTGGGCGACAGGCGCTTCCGCGTGGCCGGCGTCATCGCCCCGCAGGGCGAGAGCATGGGCTTCAACACCGACGAAATCGCGCTGATTCCGATCGACCATGCGCAGTCGCTGTTCAACACCCGGTCGCTGTTCCGCATCCTGGTGGAGGCGCACAGCCGCGCTTCCATCGAACCCGCCAAGGCGGCGATCCGCAAAACCCTCACCCTGCGCCACGACGGCGAGGAGGACGTCACCGTCATCACCCAGGACGCCGTGCTGTCCACTTTCGACCGCATCTTCCGCGCGCTGACTTTCGCCGTTTCCGGCATCGCCGCGATCAGCCTGGCCGTGGCCGGCATCCTGGTGATGAACGTGATGCTGGTGGCGGTGACCCAGCGCACCGCCGAGATCGGCCTGTTGAAAGCGCTGGGCGCGACCAGGCGCGACATCAAGCGGCTGTTCTTGATGGAGACCCTGTGGCTCGCGCTGGCCGGCGCGGCCGTGGGCATCGCCCTGGGCTACCTCGGCAGCCTGGGCCTGCGCTTGGCCTATCCGCAACTGCCCGCCTATCCGCCGGCCTGGGCCAGCCTCGCCGCCATCGCCACCGCCTTCCTCACCGGCATCGTGGCGAGCCTCTTGCCTGCCAGCCGCGCGGCCAAACTCAATCCCGTGCTGGCGCTATCACGCAGATGAAATAAAAAAATGAACGCAGAGACGCAAAGACGCAGAGAAAAACTCAACAACAGAGAGGTAAGGGAGAAATACCTTGTTTCCTCCCTTATCCTCCCATCCCTCCCTGTAAATGCTTTTGGGGTTTCTCTGCGTCTCTGCGTTGAAAGGTTTTGATGAAACTCGCCGACAGCTTTCGCTTTTCCTGGCGCGCGCTCACCGCGCACAAGCTGCGCACCACGCTGTCGGCGGGCGGCATCGCCGTGGGCATCGCCGCCGTCATCCTGCTCACTGCCATCGGCGAAGGCATCCACCAGTTCGTGCTGGCCGAGTTCACCCAGTTCGGCACCCACATCGTCAACGTCACGCCGGGCAAGACGCGAACCCACGGCGTGTCGGTCGGCTCCATCGGCACCACGCGGCCGCTCACGCTCGACGACGTGGAGGCGCTCAGGAACGTTCCCTCGGCGCGCTTCGTCAACGGCGGCGTCGCCGGCAACGCGGAAATCCGCGCCGGCAACAAGAGCCGCCGCGTCATGGTCTACGGCGAAGGCCCGGATTTCTCGCGCGCCTTTGGCATGCAGGTGGCGATCGGCAGTTTCCTGCCGCCGGACAGTCCCGATGCCGCGCGCGCATTCGCCGTGCTGGGTTCGAAAGCGCGCCAGGAACTGTTCGGCAACCAGAATCCGCTGGGCAGCGTGATCCAGGTCGGCGGCATGCGCTTTCGCGTCATCGGGGTGATGGCGTCCAAGGGCCAGGTGCTCGGCCTCGACCTCGACGACACCGTGTACATTCCCACCGCGCGCGCACTGGAATTGTTCAACCGCGAAGGCGTGATGGAAGCGCATGTGGTGTACCGTCCCGGCACGCCGGTGGAGAGCGTGGTGGCAAGCATCAAACGCATCCTGCTTGCGCGCCACGGTCGCGAGGATTTCACCGTCACCCCGCAGCAGCAGATGCTGTCCACGCTGTCCACCGTGCTGGACGTGCTCACCTTCGCCGTTGCCGCGCTGGGCGGCATTTCGCTGCTGGTGGGCGCGGTCGGCATCATCACCCTGATGCACATCTCGGTGCACGAGCGCGTGGCGGAAATCGGCTTGCTGAAGGCGCTGGGCGCCACGCGCGCCGGCATCCGCGGCCTCTTCCTCATCGAGTCGGCCGGGCTTTCGCTGCTGGGCGGCATCATCGGCTTGTCCGTCGGCGGCGCCATCGCCTGGCTGCTGCAAGCCCTGCTGCCCGCGTTGCCGGTGCAGGTGCCCTGGGCCTATGTGAGCGGCGCGCTGGTCGCCTCCATGCTGATCGGCCTGGGCGCCGGTGTCGCGCCGGCGTGGACGGCGGCGCGGCTCGATCCCGTTGAATCCTTGAGAACGGAATAGAATCAAGCCACAGAGAACACAGAGACAAAGCCCAGCCCACGGCGTCTTCGAATTTCCCTGTGTTCTCCTGCCTTTCCCTGTGCCCTCTGTGATGGGTTTTACTCTTCATCGAAATCAATGCAAGACATGACCGAATTCGACATCCTTTATTTCGCCCCCGGCCTGCCCTCCCACGGCGAAAAGGCCCGCGCCGCCTTCGCCGAGGGCACGCTGCTCATCAACGGCAATCGAATCGGGATTCCGATGAGCGGAATCGGCGTGACCCTGGGCGGCTTCAACCACGACCAGCTGTTCCTGTTCTGGCACCAGGAAGAAGGCCGTCATGCCATCAGCCCGGCGGACGCGAATGCCCTGGCGCAACTGGTCGCCACCGCTCCCGCCCCGCTTGCCGGGCTGCTGCAGGGCGCGAGGAAGGACGCTTCGCGCAAGCAGCGCCGCTCGCGCTTCGGCCTCGGCCTGCTGGGGCTGTTTCTGCTGCTGCCGCTGCTGCTGGTGGGCGTGCTCGTCTGGCAATCGCATGCCATCGCGGGCTGGGCCGCCGGCCATATTTCCATCGAGAACGAACGGAAGCTCGGCGAACTTGCCTTCAAGCAGGCCACTGCCGGGCTCAAATTAAGGGAGGGCGGCGTGGATGCTGCAGCCATCCAAGAGATCGGCGCCCGGCTCACCAAGGGCTCGAAGTATGCCTACAAGTGGTATGTCGCGGAAGACCCCGCCATCAACGCCTTCGCCGTGCCGGGCGGCTACGTGGTGGTGAACACCGGCCTCATCCAGGCCGCGGATTCGGCCGAAGAAGTCGCCGGCGTGCTGGCGCACGAGGTGCAGCATATCGAACTGAGGCACACCCTGAAGAACATGGCCCATTCCCTGGGCCTGCGCGTCGCGCTGTCGCTGTTCCTCGGCGACGTCGGCAGTTCCGCATTGGGCGACATGGCCGCCAGGCTGAGCGAACTCAGGTTCAGCCGCGAACTGGAAAGCGAATCGGACAGGCTCGGCCTGCTTGCGCTCAAGCGCGCCGGCATCGCGCCGCTTGGCATGGTGAGTTTCTTCGACAAGCTGGGCCGGCAGGAAGGCGCAGCACCCCCTGCCCTGCTCTCCACCCACCCGGCGAGCCGGGAGCGCATGCAGACCTTGCAGGCCATGATCGCCGAACAGGGCGAATGGCCGGCGCAGCCGCTGCCTTACGACTGGAACGCGGTAAAGACCGCGGCGCAATGAAGCGCGTCTACCTCGCCGCCAATCTGGCCGACGCGCAGATCGCAGTCGATGTCCTGGCCATGCGCGGCATCAGGGCGCATATCTTCAATGCCAACGCCGTGGGCGGACTGGGCGAGCTCGCCACCACGCAAATCTGGCCGGAGGTGTGGGTGGAGGAAGATGCGGACATCGAAGCGGCAAAACAGCTGCTGGATGAAATCCATGCCCCGGCAAGCGCAATCGGCAAACGCTGCCCGCAATGCGGCGAAGAAAATCCCGGAAACTTCCTGAGCTGCTGGAACTGCGGCCAGGCCCTGTCCTGACCGGATCGCAGCGTCCCCAGCGTGCCGCGCAGATTTTCCCGGAACACGGAGGCTAGCCCCGTTCCACCTCGATCACCCCCTGCACATGGCCGAGCCTGGCGACAAGGCGGCCGATCTGGGCGGCCTCCCTGACCCGCACGGTCATGGCCATGCGGGCGTACTCACCCACCGATTCGGTATTGACCCGCAGCACGTCGACCCGCTCACGGGTAAAAACATCCGACACATCGCGCAGCAATCCCTGGCGGTCGAACGCGCGCAGCCGCACATCCAGGGTGAAGCCGCCCCCGGTTTTCTGCTCGGCCCAGGCCGCCTGCAGGACGCGGTCCGGATTGAACTTGGCGAGATTCGGACAAGTGCGCCGATGCACGGTGACGCCGCGCCCCACCGTGGTGTAGGCAACGATAGGGGCCGGCGGCTCGGGCTTGCAGCAGCGCGCCATGGAAAGCGGCACGTCGCCCAGGCCTTCCACCAGCACGCCGCTGGCCGACTTGCGCGGCACAGGCGCCTTGCGCGCGGCCATGGGAGCCACCGGCGCACCCTGTTCGCGCAGCGCACGGGCGAGAATCTGCGGGCCGACATCGCCGCGCCCCAGCGCGGCCAGAAACTCATCGGCGGACTTGAATTTCATCTCCTGGGCCAGTTTTTCCAGATTGACGTCGCCCACGCCCAGACGCTTTCTTTCCTTGTCGAACTGTGCCCGGCCCAACTGAGTCAGTTCGCCCTGGTCGCGCTGCTTGAACCAGGTGCGCACCTTGGAACGGGCGCGGTGCGTCTGCACATAGCCGAGTTGCGGATTCAGCCAGTCGCGGCTGGGACTGCCGATTTTGACGGTCAGTATCTCGACCCGCTGGCCGTTATCGAGCGGGGTGTTGAGCGGCACCATGACGCCGTCCACACGCGCGCCGCGGCAGCGGTGGCCCAAATCGGTATGCAGCGCGTAGGCAAAGTCGATCGGCGTGGCGCCGCGGTCGAGCGCAATCACCCGGCCCAGCGGCGTCAGCACGAAAACCTGGTCCTGGAACAGCTCGGTGCGGAACTGCGCGGCGAATTCGCTGGCGTCGGCGACATCGTCCTTCCATTCCAGCAACTGGCGCAGCCAGGCGATCTTCTCTTCCATGCGCGCGTCGTTTTTGCCGCCTTCCTTGTAGCGCCAGTGCGCGGCCACGCCCAGTTCGGCATGGCGGTGCATGTCGAAAGTGCGGATCTGCACTTCCAGGGCTTTTTCTTCCGGGCCGATGACTGCGGTATGCAGGCTGCGGTAGTCGTTGCTCTTGGGATGGGAAATGTAGTCATCGAACTCGCTGGGGATCGGCTGCCACAGGTTGTGCACCACGCCCAGCACGGCATAGCAGTCGGCCTCCTTTTCGACCAGCACGCGCACCGCGCGGATGTCGTACAGCTGCTCGAAACCCAGGCTCTTGCGGCGCATCTTGTTGATGATGCTGGCAATGTGCTTGGGCCGCCCCATGACTTCGGCCTTGACGCCGTTCCTGCCCAGTTCGGCCCTCAGCGTTGCCACGACTTCGGCAATGTAGCGCTCGCGGTCGCCGCGCTTTTCGTCCAGCAGCGCGGCGATGCGCCGATAGGTTTCGCTGTCCAGATAGCGGCAGGCCCAGTCCTCCATTTCCCACTTGAGCTGCCACACGCCGAGACGGTTGGCGAGCGGCGCGAACAGCTCGCGCGCCTGGTGTCCCAGCAGCTGCTGCAAGTCCGGCTCGGCCTTGGCCGCGCAACGCAGGGCATGCGTGCGCTCGGCCAGTTTGACCAGCACCGCGCGCACGTCCTGCACCATGGCCAGCACCATTTGCCTGAGCGACTCGATCTGGGCGGCAGGCTCGACATCCGCGTCCTGGGTGCCATGCGCCAGCACTTCGATCCGCGACATGGCCGCTACGGCTTTCGCCAGCTCTGCCGCCTCGCCGAAGGGTTCCAGCAAATCCGCCGCCACACGCTCCGTCAGCGGATGCAGCAGCGTCGCCAGCACGGCCTCATGGCCAAGCTTCAGTTCGCCGACGATGCGCGCCGCACCCACGGCATGGGCAAACAGGCTGGCGCCGCCCGGCGTCTGCAATGCAGACAGCACCGGCCAGGCCAGCTCCAGCGCGCGGCGCACGTCGGCGTCACTGCCTTCCTCGCCCAGCCACCGGCAGGCTTCCTCGACACCGGACAGCGCCAGGCAGGCGGTTTTCCTGATTTGTTCGACCATGCGCAATTATTCCATGACCGGGCGCTGCCAGTATCGTTTGCGCAGCTCGCGCCAGCGCTCGATGCTCACGCCGCCATCGGCAAAACTCAGGCGCAGCCAGCCGTGCCGGTCGCTGCGGTGCATGACGGCGCCGGTTTCGGCAAAGCGCCGCAGCACATCGGGGTGCGGGTGGCCGTAGCGGTTCTTGCGGCCCATGGTGAAGACGACATGCCGCGGTTCCACCGCCGCGACGAATTCGGCGATGGAGGAAGTCTTGCTGCCGTGATGCCCCGCGACCAGCACCGTGGCCGGCAGTTTGTCCGCCACCCGCTCGGTCATCTCCAGTTCGCCGATGCGCTCGGCGTCCGCGGTCAGCAGCAGGCTGTGCGCGCCGCGGGAAATCTTCAGCACGCAGCTCCTGTCGTTGTCCTTGCGGTTGCTCTGCTCGTAGGCGTAGGGCGGCGGGTTCAGCATCTCGAAAACCACGCCATCCCACTCCCAGCGCTGGCCGCGCACGCACTGCTCATTCGGCCGTTTCAGCAAGGCATGCCCGGCCGGCAGCGAAGTCAGCAGCCGGCGCGGAGACATGTCGCGCAGCACCGACGCCGCCCCGCCGGTGTGGTCGAGGTCGTCATGCGTCAGCACCAGGCCATCCAGCCGGGTGATCCCCAGCGCGCGCAGGCGCGGCAGCACGATCTGCTCGCCGGCATTGTTGTCGCCCAGCGCCGGGCCGGTGTCATAGAGCAGCGCGTGGTTGGCGGTGCGGACAAGGATGGCCGTGCCCTGCCCCACGTCGAGCACTTCGGCCTCGAACGTTCCGCGGGACGGCGCGGCGACCGCCGGAAACAGCAGCGGCAGGAACATGAAGCCGCCCAGCCAGCGCGCCTGCAGGCCCGGCAGCAGCAGCCAGGCCACGCCGGCAAGCGCGAGCGCCACCGCCCACGCTGACGGCGCAGGCAGCGCCCAGGCCGCCCAGCCGAATGCGGACAACCATTGCAGTACGGCTTCCACGCCCTGCATCAGCCAGGCAGCAGGCAGCAAAAGCGGCGGCACGATCACCCCCGCCAGCGCCAGCGGCACCACGCCCATGCTGACCACCGGAATCGCCAAGGCATTGGCCAGCGGCGAAACCAGCGAGATTTGATGGAACAGCAGGAGCAGCGCAGGCGCCAATGCGATGGTCACCGCGGCCTGGGCGCGCATCCAGGCCGTGACTTTTCCGGAACGGCCCAGCAGGCCCTGTGCCGCCCACATCATCGCCGCCACGGCGCCGAAGGAAAGCCAGAAACCATTGGCCAGCACGGCCCAGGGGTCCAAGAGCAGCACGATGGCCAAGGCCAGCAGCAGCAGGGAGGCCGGCCGCGGTTCGCGCGTGAGCCACAGCCCCGCCACCAGCACGGTGAGCATGAACAGGGTGCGCTGGGCGGGGATCTGGAAACCCGCCAGAAAAGTATAGGCAAGCGCGGCCAGCCAGCCGAAGAGCAGCGCGGCGCGGCGCGCCGGCAGGCGCAGCGCCAGCGCCGGCACCCGCCGCCACAGCGCGTAAACGAAGCCGCCGACCAGGGCCGCGAACAGGGTGATGTGCAGCCCGGAAATGGACATCAAATGGCTGGTGCCGGTGCGGTTGTACACGCGCCAGTTGCCGTGCGGGATGGCGTTCTGGTCGCCCACCGCCAGGGCGGTAATGACGCCGGCCTGCGGATGCGCAGCCAGCGCCAGTGCGATGCGCTTGCGGATGCGTTCGCGCAAGCGCTGAACCAGATCGGGCGGCCGGAGGCTTTCACCCAGCCGCTCCGTCCCCGCCTTCTCGCGCACATAGCCGGTCGCGCGGATGTTCTTCTGCAGCAGCCAGGCCTCGTAATCGAAGCCGTCGGGGTTGGCGGTGCCGTGCGGCTGTTTGAGGCGCACGGTGAACTGCCAGCGCTCGCCGGCGGCAAGGCGCCGCGGAAGCTGCGTGGCGTTCCATTCAGGCGCTGGCCAGGTCAGCCGCACTCTCGCGGGCACCTGCGCGCCGGCTGTCAGCACTTGTTCCACACGGAAATCGAAACGCTCGCCACGGCTGTCGCGGTCCGGCAGGCCGGCAACCACGCCTTCAATGCGCACGTCCACGCCTTCCCAGGCAGGCGCCAGCGCATCCGCCATGCGCGCGTGCGCGCGCCAGCCCGCCCAGGCAAAGCCCAGCGCGATGCAGCCCGCCAGCACGGCCAGCATGCGCGCCCGTTTCAGCCAGACATGTTCAAAATGCGGGAGCAGGAAAGGCGTGAGAAGCAGCGGCAGCGCCCACAGCCAGGCGGCATCGGGCAGGCTCGGCTGCTGCTGCAGCCAGAAAACACCAATACAAAAGGCAAAAAGCTTAAGCCTCAAGCGCGCTCAGGCGGCCGTCCACCAGATGCAATTGCCTGTCCATGCGGCGCGCCAGTTCGATGTCGTGGGTAACGATGATGAGGCTGGTGCCGAGTTCCTGTTGCAGGCCCCGCATCAGTTCGAACACCGACTCGGCGGTGTGGCGGTCGAGATTGCCGGTGGGCTCGTCCGCCATCACGCAGGCCGGCTGCGTGACCAGGGCGCGGGCGATGGCCGTGCGCTGGCGCTCGCCGCCGGAAAGCTCGGACGGCAGATGGCCGAGGCGATGCACCAGCCCTACCTTCTCCAGCGTCTGCGCGGCGATTTCCCGCGCTTCGCGCCTGCCCATGCGCCTGATCAGCAGCGGCATGGCCGCGTTGTCCAGCGCGGTGAATTCGGGCAGCAGGTGGTGGAACTGGTAGACGAAGCCCAGCGCGCGATTGCGCAGTTCGCAACGTTCCGCCTCGCTGAGTTTCGTCTGGCTGCGCCCCAGCAGTTCGATCATGCCGGCAGTGGGGGTGTCGAGCCCGCCCAGCAGGTGCAGCAGCGTGGACTTGCCCGAGCCGGACGCGCCGAGGATGGCGAGCGACTCGCCCTTGTTCACCGTGAGGTCGACGCCGGTCAGCACCGGCACTTCGATGCGGCCCTGATAGAAACTCTTCTTCAGGCCTGCGCAGTGGAGAATGGTGTCGTTCATTGCGCCGTCACTCATAACGCAGGGACTCCGCAGGATTGAGCCTCGACGCGCGCCAGCTCGGGTAGAGCGTGGCGAGCAGGGACAGCAGCAGCGACACGCCGGCGATGATTTCGACGTCCTCCCAGTCCAGCTTGGAAGGCAGCTCGCTGATGTAATAAATATCCGCCGGGAACAGATCCATGCCGGCAGCCTTCTCGATCAGGGGCACGATGGTTTCCAGGTTGAGCGCGCCGACCACGCCCAGCGTCACCCCGGCCAAAGTGCCGAGCACGCCGATGAAGGCGCCCTGGATGATGAAGATTTTCATGATGCTGGAGGGGCGCGCGCCCAGCGTGCGCAGGATGGCGATGTCCGACTGCTTGTCCGTCACCGCCATCACCAGGGTGGAGACGATGTTGAACGCGGCCACCGCGACGATGAGCAGCAGGATCAGGAACATCATGCGCTTCTCGATCGCGACGGCGCGGAAGAAATTGGCGTGGCTCGTGGTCCAGTCGGAAACGAAATGGTCCGGCATCTGCGCGGCCAGGTCGCGCGTGACCCAGGGCGCGCGAAAGATGTCCTTGGTTTTCAATCTCAGCCCGGACACGTTCTCGCCCAGGCGCGCGAGCTTCTGTGCATCCTGCATATGAATCAGCGCGAGCCCCGAGTCGTACTCGAACATGCCGGCGCTGAAGATGCCCGTCACCGTGAACTGCTTCATGCGTGGCAGCACGCCGGCCGGTGTGATGTTGCCCTGCGGCGTGATGACCGTGAGCTTGTCGCCGACGCCCGCGCCCAGCGCCTGCGCCAGTTCCAGGCCGAGGACGATGCCCCACTCGCCCGGCCTGAGGTCGTCGAGCCTGCCGAGGCGCATGCTGGAAGCGAGATCGGTCACCCGCGCCTCGGCCTCCGGCAGGATGCCGCGGATCATGGCGCCGCGCACGTTGCCGCCCAGGGCCAGCATGCCCTGGTTCATTACGAAGGGGGCGCTGGCGACGACCTCTGGATGGGTTTTCACCTGCTCAGCCACCTGCCGCCAGTCGGCCAGCGAATCGCCGACGCCGGAGACTTCGACGTGCGAGGCCACGCCCAGGATGCGGGTGCGCAATTCCTCCTGGAAGCCGTTCATCACCGACAGCACGATGATCAGCGCCGCCACGCCGAGCACGATGCCCGCCATGGACACGAAGGAGATGAAGGAGATGAAGTTGTTGCGGCGCTTGGCGTGGGTGTAGCGCAGGCCGATCAGGAGTTCGTATGGTTTCACTTCGCCGTGTTCGTATTCGTTGGCCGCCAGCTTATCACGGGATCCCGTCGCCGATGAGATGCAGCACCACATTGCGGCGCTGGCTGGATGCCCGGTGTTCAAAAACGTAGATGCCCTGCCAGATGCCCAGCGCCAGGCTGCCGTCAACCAGCGGTATGGACAGGCTGGTCTGGGTCAGCGCCGCGCGCACGTGCGCCGGCATGTCGTCGGGACCTTCGGTGGTGTGGTCGTAGATGGCATCGCCTTCAGGCACCAGGCGCGAAAAAAACTTCTCAAGGTCGGATTGCACGTCCGGATCGGCGTTCTCCTGGATGACCAGGCTGGCCGAGGTGTGCTGCATGAATACCGTCAGCAGGCCCTGCCGCATGCCGCTTTCCGCCACCCAGGCCGCAACCTGGCGGCTGATCGAATACAGGCCCTTGCCCTTGGTGGAAACGGATAACTGGCGGGAAATTTGTCGCATGGCAAGATTTTATCTTTACACTTGCCTCATGCTCCAATTCGTCTTTCCCGCTTTCGCCCAGACCGATGAATTCCTCGACCTGCTGGGCGAGGCGCGCCTGCCCAGGCTCGACCTCCTGCTTGCACGCGGCCGGCGCGAAGCCATCCCGCAGACCGACCTGGAAACCCTGCTCTGCGAACAATTCGGCATCGCCCGCCAGCACGACTTTCCCATCGCCGCGATCAGCCTGTCCGCTGCCGGCGGACAAGCCGGGAGCGACTACTGGCTGCGCGCCGACCCGGTGCATGTGCGCATCGAACGCGACCGCGTGATCCTGAACGAAATTGCCGAGCCCAGCCCTGACGAGGCGCGATTGCTGTGCGAAGCGCTGAGCGCGCATTTCGGCGAAGCCTTCTCCCCGCAGCCCATGCGCCCCGGCGCCTGGGTGGTGCGCATCGCCGAAGAACTGGAAATTTCCACCACGCCGCCGTCGCTGGCAGCCGGCCAGCATATCGACCCCCTGCTGCCCACCGGCAAGGACGCCATGCAGTGGCGCAGGCTGCTCAACGAGGCGCAGATGCTGTTGTTCAGCCACCCCGTCAACCAGGCGCGCGAGGCACGCGGCGAACCCGTCATCAATTCGGTGTGGCTGTGGGGCGGCGGCCAGTTGCCGGAAACAAGCGGGCTAAGCGCGCGTGCCGTGTTGTGCGATCAGCACGACTGGCGCGCGCTGGCGGAATTCGCCGGCGCCGGGACCGGCACCCTGCCAGAGAGATGGCGCCCGGAACTGGCTGAAGACGCGCTGGTGGTCATGGATGCGCCGCACCGCCATTTGCGCCGGGGCGATTTCGACGGCTGGCTTGCGGCCATGCGGGATTTCGAACAGAACTGGCTGGCCCCGCTGCTCGCTTCCGGAAAACCTTTCGAACTGGAAGACTCCTTGCAGGGCATGCGCCTCGTCTGGCGCAGCGCCTACCGCTGGAAATTCTGGCTGCGGCCGCCGAAACCCGAGCGTCAGACATTCAAGATGCAGCAGCCCGCCACGGACTCCGGCATCGACGCCTTCGGCAATCCTTATTAAAGGCATTTCAAAAGGCAAAAATCAAAAGGCAAAATTCAAAAATGAAAACCGAAGGCGGCCAGGGTGTTTTGCCTGTTGCCTGTTGCCTGTTGCCTGTTGCCTGTTGCCTGTTGCCTGTTGCCTGTTGCCTGTTGCCTGTTGCCTGTTGCCTGTTGCCTGTTGCCTGTTGCCTGTTGCCTGTTGCCTGTTGCCTGTTGCCTGT
>JAJZPR010000008.1:0-5649 GCA_021847835.1 Pseudomonadota bacterium | reverse complement strand
TTGCCTGTTGCCTGTTGCCTGTTGCCTGTTGCCTGTTGCCTGTTGCCTGTTGCCTGTTGCCTGTTGCCTGTTGCCTGTTGCCTGTTGCCTGTTGCCTGTTGCCTGTTGCCTGTTGCCTGTTGCCTGTTGCCTACAGTTTCTCAGCCCACAAATCATGCTCGGTGGCATCGGTGATGCGCACCTGCACGAAGTCGCCTGGCGCGATGCTCTCCGCCTCGGCGATGAACACCACGCCGTCGATTTCCGGCGCGTCGGCCGGCGAGCGCGCGATGGCGTCGCCCTCTTCGTCGATCTCGTCCACCAGCACGGTCATCTCGCGGCCGATCTTGGCTTCCAGCCTGCGCGCGGAAATTTCCGCCTGCTTTTCCATGAAGCGGGCGCGGCGTTCTTCCTTCACTTCCTCGGGCACGGCGTCCGGCAGTTCGTTGGCCTGGGCGCCTGCCACCGGCGAATAGGCGAAGCAGCCGACGCGGTCGAGCTGGGCTTCGTCGAGGAAGGCCAGCAGCTCCTCGAATTCGCCTTCGGTCTCGCCCGGGAAGCCGACGATGAAGGTCGAGCGCAGGGTCAGGTCGGGGCAGGCCTCGCGCCAGGACTTGATGCGGTCGAGGGTCTTTTCCGCCGCCGCCGGGCGCTTCATCAGCTTGAGGATGCGCGGGCTCGCATGCTGGAAGGGAATGTCGAGGTAGGGCAGCACCTTGCCGTCCTGCATCAGCGGAATGACCTCGTCCACGTGCGGATACGGATAGACGTAGTGCAGCCGCACCCAGGCGCCCAGATCGCCGAGGGCGGAAACCAGCTCGGTCATGCGGGCCTTGAGCGGACGGCCGTTCCAGAAGCCGGTGCGGTATTTCACGTCCACACCATAAGCGCTCGTGTCCTGCGAAATCACCAGCAGTTCCTTCACCCCGGCCTTCACCAGGGCCTCGGCCTCGCTCATCACCTCGCCCACCGGACGGCTCACGAGGTCGCCGCGCAAGCCGGGAATGATGCAGAAGGTGCAGCGGTGGTTGCAGCCCTCGGAGATCTTCAGCCAGGCATAGTGATTGGGCGTGAGCCGCACGCCCTGCGGCGGGATCAGGTCGGTATAGGGGTCGTGCGGGCGGGGCAATGCCGCGTGCACCGCCGCCATGACTTCCTCGGTGGCGTGCGGGCCGGTCACCGCCAATACCGAGGGGTGCGCCTCGCGCACGACTTCGCCCCTGGCGCCCAGGCAGCCGGTGACGATGACCTTGCCGTTTTCCGCCAGCGCCTCGCCGATGGCGTCGAGCGACTCCTCGACGGCGGCGTCGATGAAGCCGCAGGTGTTCACCACCACCACATCGGCATCTTGGTAGGAAGACGAAATCAGGTAGCCTTCGGCGCGCAACTGGGTGAGAATGCGCTCGGAATCGGAAGTCGCCTTGGGGCATCCAAGCGAGACGAAACCGACTTTTGGAATGCTGTTCATGTACGTGGTCCTGATAGCGCTGCTTTACATACTGCTGATGATGGTGGTGACGTCCGATTCCGTCTTCAAGGGCGTGATGGTGCTTGTCTTCGGCGGCGGCCTGATCGCGCTGGTGGTCTACCTGCTGGATACGCCACGCCGGGCGCGCTCACGACGCATGGCCGAAATGGCCGATGAGGCCGATCGCCGCGATGCCGAGGCCGATTAGCAGCACCTGCTCCAGCGTCGCGGAAAGCTCCGGCCGCCTGTGCAGGCCGGGGATGAGATCGGCCACCGCCACGTAGATCATGCTGGCCGCAGCGACCCCCAACAGATAGGGTGTCAGTTCCTGCATGCCTTCCAGCGCCACATAACCCAGCAGGCCGCCGACCACCATGGCCAGGCTGGACAGCAGGTTGTAAAACAGCGCCTTCGCCCTGCCGTAGCCCGAATGCAGCAGCACCAGAAAATCGCCCACTTCCTGCGGCAGTTCGTGCGCGATGATGGCCAGCGCGGTGACGATGCCCAACTGGGTGTCCGCCAGGAACGCACCGGCGATGAGAATGCCGTCGACGAAATTGTGGAAGGTGTCGCCGATCAGGATCATGAGCCCCGCACGCTGATGGCCATGCTCGTGCGCAGGGGTTTCCACGCCATGCACCTCGCAGGCTTCGTGATGGCAATGCCGCCACAGCACCAGCTTCTCCAGCACGAAGAAGGCGAGCAAGCCGATCAGCACGGAAACCGCGACCGAATCCGGCTGTGCGTATTCCAGCGCATGCGGCAGGATTTCCAGGAATACCGCTCCCAGGAGCGTGCCGACCGCAAAGCTCACCAGACGGGGAACCCAGCCCGGGTGCGCCGCAAAGGCGAATATGCCAGCCATGAGCACGCTCAGCACGCCGCCCAGCAAGGTGGCGGCAAGAATCCAGGACAGAGAGGACATGAAGCGGGCGGGCTCTTGAAAAGCGCCGATTATAAGGGATTAAGCGGCTTGGCCGCCGCCCAGCCAAATGAGCGAGGCCATGCGCCCGGTGGCCTTGTCGCGGCGATAGGAATAAAACCGCTCGGCATCCCTATAGGTGCAAAACCCGCCGCCGTAAACCTGATGCACGCCCGCGCGCGCCAGCCGCAGCCGCGCCAGGGCATAGATGTCCGCCAGCCATTTGCCGGGCTGGCCCGGCACGAATGCGGCAGCGGTTTCCGGGAACTCACGCACGAAAATATCGCGCACCTCCTCCCCCACCTCGAAAGCCTGCGGGCCGATGGCCGGCCCCAGCCAGGCGAGAATTTCCGAGGGCGGGCACTGCATCGCCGCCACGCTGGCTTCCAGCACGCCTGCCGCCAGGCCGCGCCAGCCCGCATGCGCGGCCGCCACTCGCGTGCCCTGGCGGTCGCAGAACAGCACCGGCAGGCAGTCCGCAGTCAGCACCACGCAGACCTTGCCGGGCTCGAATGCCACGGCGGCATCGGCTTCGGCAGCTTCGGCCGGATTGTCGGCAATCGCCACCGTCGTGCCATGCACCTGCCTGAGCCAGCCAGGCTCGCTTGGCAGGAAGGCGCGCAGACGCCGGCGGTTTTCCGCGACCGCTTCCGGATCGTCGCCGACGTGGTCGCCGAGATTCAGGCTGTCGCAAGGCGGCCGGCTGACGCCGCCTGCGCGGGTGGTGACCAGGGCGCGCACGATGTCTGGAGCTGGCCAGTCGGGCTTGATGAATTGCATGGATTAAAAGGCGCAAGGCACGTGTGCTTGCAACCAGAGGCTAGTCGGCAACGCCCCAGGTGCCGCCTGCCCGCATCACATCGAGCAACGCCTGCATGTCCTCCGGCAGCGGCGCTTCCCATTCCATGCGCTCGCCGGTGTAGGGATGGTTCAATCCAAGCCTGGCGGCATGCAGCGCCTGGCGCGGAAAGGCCATGGCGCGGCCGCGCCGCACGTTGGAATAGGTCTTGTCGCCGACCAGCGGATGGCCGATGTGCTTCATGTGCACGCGGATCTGGTGGGTGCGGCCGGTTTCCAGGCTGCAGCGCAAAAGCGTCGCGCTGGGAAAGCGCTCCTCGACCGCATAATGGGTGATGGCCGACTTGCCCATGGGGTGCACGGTGCGCCGGGTACGCACGATGGGATCGCGCGCCAGCGGCGCGTCCACCGTGCCGGCGCCGTCGATCTCGCCCTGCACCAGGGCGAGATACTCGCGTTTCACCGAGCGTCCGTGCATCTGCCTGACGAGGTCGGTGTGCGCCTTGAGCGTCTTGGCCGCCACCATCAGCCCGGAGGTGTCCTTGTCCAGCCGGTGCACGATGCCGGCGCGCGGCAGGTCGGCCGCGCCCGCGGTGTGGTGCAGCAGTGCATTGAGCAATGTGCCGCTGTGGTTGCCGTTGCCCGGATGCACCACCAGGCCGGCAGGCTTGTTGATGATGATGATGGCCGGATCCTCGAACACGATGTCGAGCGGGATGTCTTCCGGTTGGTCGGGCCCGGCGGCCACGTCAGGCTCGGGAAACACCGTGAGCGACTCGCCGCCCCAGACCTTGTCGCGCACCCCTGCCGGCTGGCCGTTGACCAGCACGTTGCCGGTGCGTATCCAGTTCTGCAGGCGATTGCGGGAATACTCCGGCAGCATGCTCACCAGCGCCTGGTCGAGGCGGATGCCGCCGAGCGCCGGCGGCACATCGCCATGCCAGGGCTCGGGGGCGGAATTTCCCTTATAATCTTCCTCGTCGTCCAAATCCAATTCGGTCATGACCTTGAAACTCCTGAAAACTGCTGTCCATCCTTATGCAGCGTGGCGGACGGCGCTCGCCATCGTCGTGCTCAACCTTGGGCTGTCCGGTTGCGGCCTGTTGCCCGAGGTCGCCGACGAAACCGCCGGCTGGTCCGCGCAACGCCTCTACGCCGAGGCCAAGGAAAACCTCAATGAAGGCGATTACGAACGCGCCATCAAATTATACGAAACCCTGGAAGCGCGCTACCCCTATGGACGCTACGCGCAGCAGGCCCAGCTCGAAGTCGCCTATGCCTATTACAAGGACCAGGAGCCGATTTCCGCCATCGCCGCCTGCGACCGCTTCATCAAGCTGCACCCCAACCACCCTAACGTCGATTATGCGTACTATCTGAAGGGCCTGGCCAATTTCACCGAGGACCTGAGCCTGTTCTCGCGGTTTTCCAGCCAGGACATGAGCGAGCGCGATCCCAAGGCCGCGCACGACTCCTTCGCCGCCTTCAAGGAACTCGTCACCCGCTTCCCCGACAGCAAATATGCGGAGGATGCGCGGGCACGCATGAAGTACCTGGTCAACGCCATTTCCGCCAACGAGATCCATGTCGCCAAGTACTACCTCAAGCGCGAGGCCTACGTGGCGGCGGCCAACCGCGCCAAGAGCGTGGTCGCCAACTATCCCGAAACGCCCGCCGTCGAAGAGGCCCTCGCCATCATGGTCGTGGCCTACGACAAGCTGGGTATCGAGGATCTCAGGGATGATGCGCTCAGAGTTCTGCAGCTCAACTACCCGAACAGCAAATATGCCAAGGGCGTCGATCTGACCGGCAGGGCGTGGTGGAAGTTCTGGTAATTGCCAATCCAGGCGATTAGTCGCACATCAACGAAAACCGTCGGGGGTTGCCCGACAGCAAGTTCCTTTCTTTGCCTCGCCAAAGAAAGGAACCAAAGAAAGGCGACCCGGCTATGCCGGCCTTCGGCTTCCCTTAGCCTGTAGCTTGCAGGCGGGCGGCAAAGACGGGAAACCTCAAAAGCAAACCCTTCACCCCCCTGCCCCCTCCCTTGACGGGAGGGGGTGTGTTTTTGTTGTGATTTTTGTCCCCTCTCCCCTCGGGGGAGAGGGCTAGGGTGAGGGGCTCCCCCTCTACGCCACCGAGGAGGCGCAGGCCAGACGGGATGAAGGCGAACCCTGTCCGAGCCCCGCAGCAGGGCGCGTCTTGTGCGCCCTGCCAGGGCGAGTTGGTGAGCCGCCCGTTTGGACAAGCCGACGAGGGAACCCGAAGGGTGGCGTAGCGGGGCCGCCTTCTTTTGGTTACTTTTCTTGGCGGAGCAAGAAAAGTAACTTGCCGCCGGGCAATCCCCGGCCACAGGTCCTTAGATGCTGTCGTCACAAGATGTGGCAAAATGTGGTTTTCGTAAAAAATCCATAGCCGAATGCCGGAAACCATTCATCGACACGACATTACAGACAAACACTGGGCCTTGCTCGAGCCGCATTTA
>JAJZPR010000007.1:108296-113100 GCA_021847835.1 Pseudomonadota bacterium | reverse complement strand
CGGCGATGATGGCGAAGGCAACGGCCTGCGGCAGCACGATGACGGCGCCGGACAGGCCGGCGATACCGTCCGACTTCAGGCTGGCCCGGTCGACCTGTGGCCACCAGCGCAGGAAGGGCAGCAGCTTATAGAGCCACAGAGGGCAGGCGGAGGCGTCGATCCGCATAAATTATTTTGAGGTGCGAATAAGCTTTTTTTTGGATAAACGGGGGCGGTTGCGGCGAAATACCGCACGGGCATAAAATGCCACGAAAAATCAAGGCGTCAAATACACTCGGGAAACGATGCCCAGGGGCGGGCCTTGAAAAAAAATTATAACACCCACCACCACAAAGAGAGAGGAAGATGAAAGCAACGCAAATCACGACAGCAGTCGCAGCGCTCGCCTGTGCGCTCGCCCTGCCGGCACACGCGGCCGGCGATCCCGTCAAGGGACGCGAAAAGACCTCGATGTGCGCCGGCTGCCACGGCATCCCCGGCTGGAAGACGGCCTATCCCGCCACCTACAAGGTGCCCAAGCTCGGCGGCCAGCACGAGGAATACCTCGTCGCCGCGCTCAAGCAGTACAAGAACGGCGAGCGCAGCCATCCCAGCATGAAAGCCATCGCCGCCAGCCTCACCGAAGAGGACATGCAGAATCTGGCGGCCTATTACGCCTCGTCCTACAGCGGACCGAGCAAATAATCAGGGAGGGAAAACATGAACAGAATGATCACCTTTGTCGCCCTCTCCCTTGCGCTTGCTGCAGGCACGCCCGTTCTGGCCGCCGGCAATGCCGAAGCCGGCAAGGCCAAATCCGCAAGCTGCGCAGGCTGCCACGGCGCCGACGGCAACAGTCCCACGCCCGGCTTTCCCAAGCTCGCGGGCCAGCATGAGGATTATCTTTATCACTCGCTGAAGGACTACAAGGCCGGCAAGCGCAAGAATCCCATCATGGCCGGCCAGGTCGCCAACCTGTCCGATCAGGACATGAAGGATCTGGCGGCGTTCTTCGCCAGGCGGAAGGGCCTCAACCAGAAGTACTGAGCGGCAAGCCCGCAAGAAAAAACGGCCGGGTTGACCGGCCGTTTTTTTGTTGTCAGTCCCGGATTTTCCCGTCGAGGCAGCCGAGATAAATGACAGCGTCGAAGCCGCCCCCGTGGCGCTGTGCCTGCCAGATCATCTCGGCCAGGCAGTCCATGGCGGCGTGCTCGGCCTGCATGCTGTCGCCCAGCTTGCCGTCGAGGCGCTCGAGCCGCTCGCGGATGCCGGGCGGCTGGTCGATGGAGGCCTGCTCGGCCAGGGAAAGGTGCATGGCAAGATGCAGGAAGGGATTGGTCTCGCCGAATTCGGGCGGATAGTCCCGATCGAGGTAGCGTTCGGGCTGGTCCAGCATGGCGTGGTATTCCGGGTGCTGCAGGATGATGGGCAGGGCCAGCGCCTCGGCGCCTTCCAGCGGCTGTTTGTTCTTGTATTTTTCCCAGACCTTGAAGAAAAATTGCCGGACCTGATCGCGGCTCGGATTAAACATGCTTGTCCTTGTAGTCGCACAGGTCGGCGATCACACATTCGCCGCACTTGGGCTTGCGCGCGACGCAGGTGTAGCGGCCGTGCAGGATCAGCCAGTGGTGCGCGTGCTGCATGAATTCCTTCGGCACGCATTTCAGCAGCTTTTTCTCCACCTCCAGCGGGGTCTTGCCGGGCGCAAGCCCGGTGCGGTTGGAGACTCGGAAGATGTGGGTGTCCACTGCCATGGTGGGCTGGCCGAAGGCCACGTTGAGGATGACGTTGGCGGTCTTTCGCCCCACGCCCGGCAGCCTCTCCAGCGCCTCGCGCGTGGCGGGCACTTCGCCGCCATGCTCGTCGATGAGGATTTTGCAGGCCTGGATGATGTGCTTCGCCTTGCTCTGGTAGAGGCCGATGGTCTTGACGTAGTCGCGCAGGCCTTCCTCGCCCAGGGCGAGAATCTTCTGCGGGGTATTGGCGACCGGGAACAGCCGCCGCGTGGCGAGGTTCACGCCCTTGTCGGTTGCCTGCGCCGACAGCACCACCGCGACCAGCAGCTCGAAGGGCGTGTCGTATTCGAGTTCGGTCTTTGGATGCGGGTCGATGGCCTGCAGGCGGCGGAAGATTTCGGCGCGTTTTTCCTTGTTCATGCCATTAAAAAACCATAAGCCACAGAGGACACAGAGAGCACAGAGAAAAAAATCGGCATTCGGCCAAGGGCTTTCGAAGTTGTGCAGGGCTTGACGATATTGCCACTTTACTCTGTGTCCTCTGTGATCTGTGTGGCTGAAGTGTTGTTGCTTACTGCTCAGGTTTCTTCAGTTGTTTCTTCAGCGCCAGTTTGGCTTTCTGGCGTTGAACCTTGAGCGTGGGCGCATGGCTGCCGGCCTTGCGCTGCCTGACCAGGACGACCAACGGATTGCGCGGCTTGCGCGGCGCCTTGCCGCGGATTTTCATGCGGGCTGCGCTGCGGCGGAATGCTCGGCCTGTCGCGCGCGGCGCTGGGCGCGCGCATCCAGCCAGTTGCGGCCGGCGATCATGAGTCCCAGGCCGATGAAGGCGCCGGGCGGCAGGATGGCGAGCAGGAAGCCCTTGTAATCCGGCAGCACGGTGATGACCCAGTCCTTCGCCTGCGGCCCCAGGGCGAGGTCGATGCCCGACAGCAGGGTGCCCTGGCCGGCGATTTCGCGCGCGCCGCCCAGCACCACCAGCACCAGGGTCAGCCCGATGCCCATCAAGGCGCCGTCGAGCGCGCTGTGCAGGGGGTGGTTCTTGGAGGCATAGGCGTCTGCGCGCGCCAGCACGATGCAGTTGGTGGTGATGAGCGGGATGAAAATGCCCAGCACCAGGTACAGCGGGTGTGCGAAGGCGTTCAGCGCCAGGTCGATGATGGTGACCAGCGCGGCGATGATGAGGATGAAGACCGGGATGCGGATTTCGTGCGGCACGAAATTGCGCGCGCCCGACACCGCCAGGCTGGATGCCGTCATGACGAATACGGTGGCGAGCCCCAGCGACAGCGCGTTGACCACGTTGTTGCTGATGGCGAGCAGCGGGCACAGGCCGAGCAACTGGACCACGCCGGGGTTCTGCTTCCACAGGCCGTTATGGGCGAGGGCGGAAAATTCCTGTTTGCTGATCATGGCTTGGAAGGCTCAATGGGCTGCAAAAGCTTGTCGCGGTGCAACTGGAAATATTTTAGCGCTTCGCGCACCGCCTTGACGATGGCGCGCGGGGTGATGGTGGCGCCGGCGCGCGCGTCGAATTCGCCGCCGTCCTTCACCACCTTCCAGTGGCTGTCCTGGTCCGGATGGTAGGCCTTGCCGGCGAACTGGAATATCCAGGGGCTCTTGGCCGGCTGGATATAGTCGCCGAGTCCCGGCGTCTCCTTGTGCCGTACCACGCGCACGCCGGTCAGCACGCCGTTTGCGTCGACGCCTATCAGCAGGGAGATGTCGCCGCTGTAGCCTTCCGGCGCATTGGCTTCCAGCACCACGCCCACGGGTTCGCCATCCCGGGTGGCGAGCCACATGGCCGAGGGCGTGCGCGTGCCCAGCAGCGCGTGGGCCGGTAGTTCGCGCTGCGAGTCGAGCAGGTTGTTGTCATACAGGTGTTTGGGCAGCACCTGGTTGATGAGCGCGAGCTTTTCTTCCTGGGAGCTTTTCTCGATGATGCCGTGGGTCTGGCGGTAGGTGTAGGCCAGCATGGCCGTGCCGACGAGCGCGAACAGGGACAGGATCAGGCTGGTGCGCAGCGCGTTCTGCAGGATGGCGTTCATTTCTTCTTCGCCTCGCCGAACACCGGCGGCTGGGTCCAGGCATCGATCAGCGGCACGCACAGGTTCATGAGCAGGATGGCGAAGGCGACGCCGTCCGGGTAGCCGCCGAACACGCGGATGATGACGGTGAGGAAACCTGCGCCCAGGCCGAAGATGAGGCGGCCGCGCGGAGTCGTTGCGCCGGATACGGGATCGGTGGCGATGAAGAAGGCGCCCAGCATGGCGCTGGGCGTGGCGATCTGGAACCAGGGCGCGGCGTAGCGGCCCGCATCGGCCCAGTGCAGGAAGCCGGCGGTGAGCCAGATGCCGGCGAGGAAGGCGACCGGCACCTGCCAGGGCACAATGCGAAATGCCCACAACACGATGCCGCCGGCGAGATAGGCCGCGGCAACCCACTCGCCGCCCACGCCGCCGATGCCGCCGAAGATGTTGCTGGCGGCATGGATTTCGCCGAGCGTGTGCTGCTGCAAGAGGCCGGTGCGCACGGTGTCGAGCGGCGTGGCGCTGACCACGGCATCCAGCGCCACGCCGGAGGGCAGCCCACCGCCGAAAATGAAGGAAAGGCTTTCGCCGAAACTCAGGGGATGCGAAACCAGCGCCAGCGGCGCCGACCACTGCGTCATCTGCACCGGGAAGGAAATGATGAGCACGGCAAAGCCGACCATGGCCGGATTGAAGATGTTCTGCCCCAGCCCGCCGTAGAGGTGTTTCGCCACGCCGAGGGCGAAGACCATGCCCACCAGGGTCAGCCACCACGGCGCCAATGGCGGCAGGGACAGCGCCAGCAGCCAGGCGGTGACCACTGCGCTGCCATCGGCAAGAAAAGGCTTGACGGGGTAGCCGCGCAGTTTGAGGGCCAGCGCTTCCAGCGCCAGCGCCAGCAGCGACGCCCAGACGAGATTGATGACGATGCCCCAGCCGAACTGCCAGACGTAGGCCAGCACGCCGGGCAGCAGGCAGGCCAGCACCAGCAGCATCACGCGGGTGACGCTGCCTTTTTGCAGGATGTGGGCGGAGGCGGTCATTTTTCGTTGATCCGAA
>JAJZPR010000007.1:0-108196 GCA_021847835.1 Pseudomonadota bacterium | reverse complement strand
TCCACCGGCTGCTTGGCGATCTCGCGGATTTTAGCCCGCCGCGACTCGATCTCGGCGATTTCCGCCTGCTTGTCGGGCGGCAGGTTGTCGATGTTCTTCGGCTTGACCTCGGCTTTCCTGGCCTGGGCGCGGGCCATGGCCTCGGCGATGAGTTTTTTCTTGGCATCCTGTTCGGGCGTGCTCAAGGAAGGCGCCTCGGTCTTCTTGGTCTGCGCCTTGGCGGCGAGGCGTTCGGCCTTTTCCTTCTTTTCGCGCTCCAGGCGGAACAGGCGGAATTCGTGGCGCTCGCGCGCGGTGTCGGCGAGCCGCTTTTCCTTCTCGCGCGCCCAGATTTCGCTCTTGGCGTAGCGGTAGTAGTCCACCAGCGGGATGTGGCTGGGGCACACGTAGCTGCAGCAGCCGCATTCGATGCAGTCGAACAGATGGTACTCCTGCGCCTTGCCCAGATCCTTGGCGCGCGCGAACCAGTACAGCTGTTGCGGCTGCAATTCGGCCGGGCATACCGGCACGCACTGGGTGCAGCGGATGCAGGGCAGCTCGCGCGGCCTGGGCGGAAAGAGTTCGGCGGATTTCGCCAGCACGCAGTTGGTGGCCTTGACCACCGGCACGTCCAGGGCGGGCACGTCGAAGCCCATCATCGGCCCGCCCATGATGATGCCGGTCATGCCCTCGCGATCGCCGGCATGCATGACCAGTTCGCTCATCGGCGTGCCGATCAGCACCTCGAAATTCTGCGGCCGCAGCACGTGGCCGGTGACGGTGACGATGCGCGAGATCAGCGGCTCGCCGTGCAAAATGCCACGCGCCAGCGCGTAGCTGGTGCCCATGTTGAACACCTGCACGCCGACATCGGTGGTGCGTCCGCCGGACGGCGTGTCCAGTCCGGTCAGCGTCTTGGTGATCTGCTTGCCGCCGCCGCCGGGATAGAGCGTGGGCATGGCGACGATTTCGATCGCCAGGCCGAGTTTTTGCGCGGCCGCCCGCATGGCGTCAATGGCTTCGGGCTTGTTGTCCTCGATGCCGGCCATGAGCCGCTGCGCGCCGAGGAGAAACTGCATGATGCGCGCGCCTTCGAGGATGTCCTCGGCGCGCTCGCGCATCAGGCGGTCGTCGCAGGTGATCCAGGGCTCGCATTCGCCGCCGTTGAGGATCAGGGTGTGGACGGGCGGGCTGCCGGCGGGATCGAGCTTGATGGAACTGGGGAACACCGCGCCGCCCAGGCCGGCGATGCCGAGGTCGCGCACGTGGCCGCGCAGCGCCGCCGGGTCGGTATTGCGCCAGTCTATGGGCGTGCGTGCCATCCATTCGTCGCGGCCGTCGGTTTCGATGGTTATGCACAGATCCGGCAGGCCGGAGGGGTGCGGCACGGCGGCCAGGCCGATTTCGGTGACGATGCCGGAAGAGGGCGCATGCAGGGCGACCGACACGTAGCCGTCCGCCTCGGCGATCATCTGGCCCTTCAATACGCGGTCGCCGGCCTTGACGACGGGCTTGGACGGCTGGCCGATGTGCTGGCGCAGGGGCACGACCAGCTTCCTGGGAACGAAGGCGGCGTGGATGGGGCGCGAGGCGGATTCCTGCTTGTGCTCTTCGGGATGGACGCCGCCGGGGAATCGGTGCAGTTCGCTCATGCGACTTGTTTCAATTTGAACACCGGGTACTTCCATTTCCAGGTGTTGAGGTCTTCCTTCAGCGGCACCATGGCAATGCAGTCCACCGGGCAGGGCGCCACGCACAGTTCGCAGCCCGTGCATTCCGATTCGATGATGGTGTGCATCTGCTTGGCCGCGCCGAGGATGGCGTCCACCGGGCAGGCCTGGATGCACAGGGTGCAGCCGATGCACAGGCTCTCGTCGATGAAGGCCACGGACTTGGGCTTGGGTTCGGCATCGAGCGGCTTCACTTCCACGCCCAGCAGCTCGGCGAGCTTCTTCACGCCTTCCTCGCCGCCGGGCGGGCACTTGTTGATGTCGGCCTCGCCCTTGGCGATGGCGGTGGCGTAGGGCTTGCAGCCGGGAAAGCCGCACTGGCCGCACTGGGTCTGCGGCAGGATGGCGTCGATCTTCTCCACCAGCGGATCGCCCTCGACCTTGTACCTGAGCGCGGCGAAGCCCAGCACCGCGCCCAGCGCGATGGCGATGCCCGCCATGACGAGAATGGCGGTCAGCATCAGAGCTTGACCAGTCCCGAAAAGCCCATGAAGGCCAGGCTCATCAGCCCGGCGGTGATCATGGCGATGCTGGTGCCCTGGAATATCTTGGGCACGTCGGCCGCTTCCATGCGTTCGCGGATGCCCGCGAACAGCACCAGCACCAGGGTGAAACCGATGGCGCCGCCCGCGCCGAACAGGAGCGATTCGACGAAATTGTGCTGCGCCTGCGCATTCAGCAGCGGAATGCCCAGCACCGCGCAGTTGGTGGTGATGAGCGGCAGATAGATGCCCAGCACCTGGTACAGCACCGGGCTGGTCTTGTGGATGAACATCTCGGTGAACTGCACGATGCCGGCGATGACCACGATGAAGGACAGCGTGCGCAGATAGAAGAGATCCGTGCCGAGCAGGTACTCGTTGATGAGGTAGGACGTGCCCGAGGCCAGGGTCAGCACGAAGGTGGTGGCGAGCCCCATGGAAATGGAAGTTTCCAGTTTCTTCGACACGCCCATGAAGGGGCACAGCCCTAGAATCTTGGACATGACGATGTTGTTCACGAACACCGTGCCGATGAGAAGAAGAAGGTATTGTTCCAAGACGGCCGTTTAGCAGAGACAGGTATCCGAATTATCCCGCCTGGGCGGCCGATATTCAACCGTAGGAACAGGGTGGGAATGCCCGCCCCGCTGAAATTTTCCCTCTCACTCGACGGGAGAGGGTGAATAAATTCACCAGGCTGCTAGAGCTTGATGTCCTCCGCCAGCCCCGGATAGACGATTTTCCCGCCCTGTATCTGCAAGCCCTTGCCCAGATGCGGGTTTTCCTCGACCGCATTCATGCCCTTGTCCGCCAGCGCCGTGACGAAGGGCAGCGTGGCCTGGGTCAGCGCCAGCGTGGCGGTGCGCGCCACCGCGCCCGGCATGTTGGTCACGCAGTAGTGCACGATGCCTTCCTCCACGTAGAACGGCTCGCTGTGCGTGGTGGGGCGCGAGGTTTCGGCGATGCCGCCCTGGTCGATGGAGACATCGACCAGCACCGAGCCCGACCGCATGGCGCGCAGATGTTCGCGCGTCAGGATGTGCGGCGCGCGGCGTCCGGCCACCATGGCCGCGCCCACGACGATGTCGGCCTGCCTGACCGCCCGCGCAACCTCGGCCGGCGTGGCGAAGGCGGTCTCGCAGCGCGCGCCGAACAGTTCTTCCGCATGCCGCAGTTTTTCCGCGCCGCGGTCCAGCAGCCGCACCTGCGCGCCCAGGCCCACGGCCACCCGCACCGCGTTCATGCCCACCGTGCCGCCGCCGATGACGGCGACGCGCGCCGGCCACACGCCGGGCACGCCGGAAACCAGGGTGCCGTTGCCGCCGTAGGGCCGCATCAGCCCCAACGCCCCCATTTGCGGCGCCATGCGCCCGGCGATCTCCGACATCGGCCGCAGCAGCGGAAAGCCGCCGGCGGCATCGGTCACGGTTTCGTAGCCGATCGCGGTGACGTTTCTTTCGAGCAGGGCCTTCGCCAGTTCCGGCGCGGCGGCGAGATGCAGATAACAGAACAGCAACTGGCCGGATTGCAAAAGCGGCGTTTCCGAAGCCTGCGGCTCCTTGACCTTGACCACCATGTCGGCGCGGTAGATGTCCGCCGGCGAATCCATCATCTCGGCACCTGCCTCGCGGTAGGCGGAATCGGCAAAGCCGATGCCGGCCCCGGCCCCGCCCTGCACCCGCACCGCGTGCCCGGCCTGGACGAGCGCGCGCACCCCGTCCGGCGTCATCGCCACGCGGTATTCGTGATTCTTGATTTCCTTCGGTACGCCGATCAGCACGGGGGCTCCTTCCTGTACTCGAATGTTTTTACTTTAGCCAATCGCCTCATGCATTGCCCGTTTCCACGATGCGGATTTCCTCATCCGTCAGCCCGTAAAGCTCGTACACCAGCGCGTCGATCTGGCGGTCGGTGGCATCACACTGGCGCTGGATCAGCGTCTTGTCGTGCGCGGTCCTGGCGGCGGCAAGCTGCTCGTGCAGCTTGAGCATGGATTCAACCAGCTTGACCATCTTGTCGTGGCGGGCACGGTCGGCGGCTTTTCCCGTGTCGATGACGGCTACGGGAAAACCCTTCAAATATTGCCCAAAGAAACGAAGGTAGGTTTCGTTCTTTCCCTCAAGCCCCGCACATGTGCGCTTGAAATAAAATTCGCCGAGCTTGCTGTTGAGCAGGCCAAGCAGATAGAGATCACGCCGGGGGATGAAGTAAGTAGTGTTCGAACTGAAATGGCCCGTTTCATCGAGGGCGAACCTGGGTGTCACGGCAATATCCGGGAAGATGATCTTGGGGCCGCCCATCCACTCGGAGAAATTGAATTGCGGCTGCTGCAATTCGTGCCACTCCTGTTTGGTGGCACGTGCCATCAGCCGCTGCTTGTAGGGCTTGAGGTGTTCCACGATGGCAGGGTAAGGGCTCATATCTATGCCGTGGCAGGTGTAGATCAGGTAGAGATCGGGGTCGTCGATGAAATAGCGCCTGACGTCGCGGCCATTCAGGAAGGGCTTGATAATCTCGGCGGCGCGGCGGTTTTGGCGCACCAGAGCGTCCCGAGTCGTGTGGTCGATTACGAAAGCATCGGCATAGCCTGATTTAATACCCATGCAAATCTGGCCTTCGCAGTAATCTGTCAAGGGCAGAAACCCCGTCTGCAGCTTCGCCATCAAATCGTCGATGTGGCTGGCGTCGAAGCTCCAGACGGCTTTGTTCAGGGTTTCTGCGGGCACTTCGTAAGCCAATCCTTCCGTGGCTTCCTGGACATTCGAGGCACCGCCGGCTATGGCTTCGAAAACTTCAATAGGGGGCGGGGGCGAATAGAGGAGCGGTGTTTTTCGATGCTGCCCGCGTTCCGAAATAATAACCAGCGTCCTGACCGTTGCCCCCTTGAATACCGGCAACCCTGCGAAATCGGCAATTCGGACAAGCGTGGCATTGCGTACCAGAAAATCACGAAGTGGCTTGCCGTAGTTTGCCCTGAGAAACTTGTTGGACACGATCATTCCGAAGCGGCCGTCCCGGCCAAGCAGCTTGTGGCTGCGCTCGATGAAGTAGGCATAAAGATCGGAACGCTCATCGTGGCAGGCGTAAGTGTTTTTGAGGTAGGTCTTCAATTCCTTGAAAGCCTCCATTCGCACATAAGGCGGATTTCCGATCACCGCATCGAAGCCGCCGGCCTTGAACACTTCCGGGAACCCGGTAGCCCAATCGAAGGCATTCACCCGCCGCCGCTCGTCTTCGTCGAGGTCGAGGCGGCCATCAAAGAAGTCGGTGCCGATGAGCGAGTTGCCGCACAGGATGTTGGCGTCGAGGTTGGGCAAGGCACGCTCGTGGAACAGCTTCATCTGCGCGAGGCCGAGCGTCTCGCCGGTTTCGCCTTCCAGCACCTTCAGCAGCAGGGACAGTTTTGTCACTTCCACGGCCTGGGCGTCGATGTCCACGCCGTAGATGTTGTGGGTGAGGATGCGCTTCCTTTCCGCCACGGTGAGGCGCCAGCCGTCGTGGCTTTGGCGCAGCTTCGGGTTCTTGCCGCTGGCATGCTTTTGCGGGTCGTTTTCCGAATACCACTTGAGGTGCCAGTCGAGCAGGTGCTGGTAGGCGCCGATGAGGAAGGAGCCGCTGCCGCAGGCGGGGTCGCAGATGCGCAGCTTCTCGGCCTGTCTGGGGTTCTTGCCTTCCAGCAGTTTGCCCACGGTTTCGCGCACGATGTAGTCGACGATGTAGGTGGGGGTGTAGTACACGCCGCCGGCCTTCTTGACCTCGGGCTTTTCCTCGACCTTGGCCTGCCCGCCGCTGGTTAAACGGATGACCTTGCCGAGGAAGCGCTCGTACACCTGCCCGAGGATGTCGGCGGGCAGCACGGCGAATTCGTAGGGCGACTCGGGGTAGTACAGGCCGCGGATGATGTCCTTGAGCGGCTTGTCGTCGATGGCGAGGTCGAGGGTGTAGGCGTCGGGCTCGCCGGCGCGGCCTTTCTCGTTCCTGAAGTGGAACAGGCCGGAGTTGTAGCGGTCGTCGGCGTCGCGGAACAGCTGGGTCAGCCGCGCGTAGATGTGTGCACCGTTGGTGAGGGCGAGCAGGCGGTTTTCGTGCTCGATGCCGCGGTCTTCGCAGATGCGCAGGAAGACGATGCGGTCGATGGTGGCCTGCACGGCATGGTTGAGCGCGTGCACGTCGAGGTCGTTCCTGAGCGCGATGTTCCGCGCCAGCAGATCGCGCCAGTGCTCGATCTGGGCGAGGAACTCGGCGTCCACGGTGGCGGTGCCGCGGCGGCCGGGCAGTTTCCTGGCGAAGCGGTCGATGCCGCCCTTGAGCACGGCCTCCTTGGAGAACAGCGCGGCGATCTCGCCCCATCTCTCGGCATATTCCTCGAAGGTGCAGTAGAAGACGCGCGCCTTGGCGGGTTTGTCCTTGGGGCCGGGCTTGATGGAACCGTCGTAGACCGCGAATTCCTCGAAGTCGGAGAGGATGGACAGCTGCAAGCCGGCCGACCAGGCGTAACGGCGCAGCTGGTAGGCGGGCGGGATTTCTTCCCTGATGTGGACGGCGGGCTTCTTGGCTTCCAGAAAGAACAGGCGCCGCCCGCCGATGCGGAAGGAATAGTCCGGCGCCTTGGTCATGCCGCCGACCTTGACGGCGTCCTCGTGCACGACTTCGCGGAAGCTCTCGGCGTAGCCGGCGCGGTTGTCCACGTCCCAGCCCAGCAGCCTGAACAGCGGGTCGAGGAAGTCGCGCCGGAGCTGGGTTTCGTTGTAGGCGCCGCGCTTGTAGTCGGCATGCTGCTCGCGGAAGCGGGCGACGAGGTCGAGGAGTTCGGCGGGGGCGGGCATGGTGGCTATCCTGCGAGGCTGCCTTCGCGCATTTCCGGACGTGTGAGGATGCCGTTCAGCGCAATGTTGATGTAGTAATTTGTGCGGCCGACTTTTTTCTTTTGCAGAAAGCCGTCCCTGGCCAGGGCTTCCAGGTATTTGGACGCAGTCAGACGGGAGACCTTGAGGTCGCGCTCCATGAACTCGATCTTGGTGTAGGGGTGTCTGAACAGGTTGTTGATCAGATCCTGGCTGTAGAACTTGTAGCCGGCGCGGATGCGGTGCTTGTAATCCATGAGGGCGGTTTTGATGGCGTCCACGGTGGCGATGGTCTGATGCGCTGTTTCTTCCACTGCGGTCAGCATGTAGAGCACCCATGCTTCCCATGACTCGGCGCTGTCGTTCTGGTCGCGAACATTTTGCAGCAGACGGTAGTAGTCGGACTTGGTGCGCACGATATGGCGCGAGAGGTACAACACGGGAATGTTGAGCAGTCCTTTTTGCACCAGGTACAGTACGTTGATGATGCGGCCGGTGCGGCCATTGCCATCGTAGAAGGGATGAATGCTCTCGAACTGGTGATGGATGATCGCCATTTTGATCAGCGCATCCGCATCGAATGCTTCGTCATCATTGATGAAGCGTTCAAGATCGCGCATGAGCGCGGCAATGGTGTCGGGGTCCTGGGGAGGGGTGTAGACCGTGTCGCCTTGATTGTTCTTGAGCGCAGTGCCAGGAAGCTTGCGGAAGCCGGCCTTGTTTTTCTCCAGCTCGGCCTGGATTTCCAGGATGTGCTTGGCCGTGAGCAGCCCGGTTTTGTGGACAAGCCTGAACCCTGCCCGCAAGGCCTGGATATAGTGGCGCACCTCTTTGGCCGCCAGATTATCCGGCAGGCTGGGGAAGGCATCGCTTTTGAACAGTTCGTCATGGGTGGTGACGATATTCTCGATTTCGGAACTGTCCTTGGCTTCCTGCAAAGCCAGGGTATTGATGAGGATGCCCTGGTTCGGGATGGATGATGCCAGCCCTTTCAGTTCTGCCAGCTTGCGGCTTGCGGCAGCATTTTTCTTGAGGATGGCTGGCGTCTCGAACCAGGCGGCTTGAAGGCGACTCAGGGAAAGGAGGTCGTTCATGCCCGGTCTTGCCGTTGCCCCGATATGGCGAAAAACTGCAAGTTTTTATACATGTCAGTTTCCATGTGTATAGAAAATCCAATTTTTTATACACATTAACAGCAAAATGTATAACAAACCACCGTTTTCTATATGTTTATTTGCTGTAGCCTGGGTTAGGGGTACCCAGAATTTGGCACGATCGTGCCAAAAATCAGCACGTTAAATACTCCAGCTAAATTTCGACCTGCGTCCCCAGCTCGATCACCCGATTGGGCGGCAGCTTGAAGAATTCCATGGCAGTGGAGGCGCTGCGGTTCATCCAGGCGAACAGGCGCTCGCGCCATACGGCCATGCCCGGCAATTTTCCGGGCAGGATGGTCTCGCGGTTCAAAAAGAACGAGGTTTCCATCATGTTGAAGGGCAGGCCCAGCGCCTCGCAGCGCGCCAGCGCCAGCGGGATGTCGGGCTCGTCCTTGAAGCCGTAGCGCACGATCATGCGCCAGGTGCCATGGCCCAGCTCCTCGAGCTCGATCTGGTCGATGTCGGGCACGAAGGGCACTTCCTCGGTGAAGACGGTGAGGAAGATCACGCGCTCGTGCAGCACCTTGTTGTGGATGAGGTTGTGCAGCAGGGCGTGCGGCACGCTGGAATGGCTGGTGGTGAGGAATACCGCGGTGCCCGGCACGCGCTGCGGCGGATACGCCATCAGGTTTTCCAGGAAGGGTTCGAGCGGCAGGGTCTCGTCTGACTGCTTCTTTTGCAAGAGGGTGCGGCCTTTCTTCCAGGTGGCGAGCAGGGTGAAGACCAGTACGCCGATCACCAGGGGGAACCAGCCGCCGTGCGGAATCTTGGGCAGGTTGGCGGTGAAGAAGGCGAGGTCGATGGCGAGGAAGAAGGTGCCCAGCGCGAGCACCGCCCAGAAGTTTTTCTGCCACAGCGAGTACGCCACCAGCGAGGCGAGCAGGGTGTCGATGGCCATGGTGCCGGTGACGGCGATGCCGTAGGCGGCGGCGAGGTTGGAGGAGTTCTGCATGCCCAGCACCAGGCCGGCCACGCCGATGGCCAGCGCGGTGTTGATGAAGGGGATGTAGACCTGGCCGATTTCGCGGCTGGAGGTGTGGATGACGCGCATGCGCGGCAGGTAGCCGAGCTGGATGGCCTGGCGGGTGATGGAATAGGCGCCTGAAATCACCGCCTGCGAGGCGATGATGGTGGCGAGGGTGGCGATGCCGATGAGCAGATAGATCGTGCCTTCCGGCGCCAGCAGGTAGAAGGGGTTTTCGATCGCTGCGGGGTTGCGCAGCACCAGCGCCCCCTGGCCGAAGTAGTTGAGCAGCAGGGCGGGCAGGGTGAGGCCCACCCAGGCCGTGCGGATGGCCTGCTTGCCGAAATGGCCCATGTCCGCGTACAGCGCCTCGGCGCCGGTCACCGCCAGCACCACCGAGCCCAGCGCGAGGAAGCCCGCGACCTGGTTGTGCACGAAGAACATCACTGCGTATTGCGGGTTGAGCGCCCAGAGCACCTGCGGGTTGTGCACGATTTCCTTCACGCCCAGCGTGGCGAGGGTCAGGAACCAGATCAGCATGATCGGGCCGAAGAAGCGGCCGACATTGGCGGTGCCCCAGCGCTGCACCACGAACAGTCCCACCAGGATGACGAGGGCGATGGGGATGATGAAGACGTGCAGGCCCGGGGTGGCGAACTCCAGGCCCTCGACGGCGGAAAGCACGGAGATGGCCGGGGTGATGATGCCGTCGCCGTAGAACAGCGCAGCGCCGAACACGCCCAGGGTGAGGAAGGCCCATTTCAGCCCGGGGCGCTTGTGCGTGGCCTGCTGGGCCAGCGCGATCAGCGCCATGATGCCGCCTTCGCCGCGGTTGTCGGCGCGCATGATGAACAGCACGTATTTCAGCGACACCACCAGCATCAGCGCCCAGAACACCAGCGACAGCATGCCCAGCACGTTGGCCTCGCTGACGCCGATGCCGTGGCTTTCGTGGAAGACTTCCTTGACGGCATACAGCGGGCTGGTGCCGATGTCGCCGAATACCACGCCGATCGCCCCCAGGGTGAGCGCGGGCAGGCCGGTTTTTTGTGCAGCGCTTATTGTTGTTCCCCTAATTGCTCAATGCCTGTATGCATTCGCGGACCAGTGCCGGCCCGCGATAGACAAGCCCAGTGTAGACCTGGACCAGTTTTGCGCCAGCGGAAATTTTTTCCCTGGCGTCGGCGCCGCACATGATGCCCCCCACGCCGATGATGGGCACTTCGTTTTGCAGCAAACGGGCGAGATCGCGGATGACGGCGGTGGATTTCTCGCGCACCGGCGCGCCGGAGAGGCCGCCGGCCTCGTTTCCGTATTTCAGATGGGCGACCTGGTCGCGCGCGAGCGTGGTGTTGGTGGCGATCACCGCGTCCATGCGGTGGCGGCGCAGGAGGTCTGCGATAGCGGAAATCTGCTCGTGTTCCAGATCGGGCGCGATCTTGAGCGCGATGGGCACGTAACGGCCGTGGATCTGGGCAAGTTCGTCCTGGCGTTTTTTAAGCAGCGCGAGCAGTACGTCCAGCGCGTCGGCGCCCTGCAGCTCGCGCAGGTTCTTTGTGTTGGGCGAGGAGATGTTCACCGTGACGTAGCTCGCGTGCGCGTACACGGCGGACAGGCAGGCGAGGTAATCGTCGACGGCGCGTTCGATGGGAGTGTCCGCGTTCTTGCCGATGTTGATGCCGAGGATGCCCCGATATTTTGCGCGCTTGACGTTCTCCACCAGGGCGGCGACGCCATGGTTGTTGAAGCCCATGCGGTTGATGACGGCCTCGGCTTCGGGCAGGCGGAACATGCGCGGCCTGGGGTTGCCCGCCTGCGGGCGCGGGGTGACGGTGCCGATTTCGATGAAGCCGAAGCCGAGCGCGGCCAGTCCGTCGATGGCCTCGCCGTTCTTGTCCAGACCCGCGGCGAGGCCGACGGGATTGGGAAATTTCAGGCCCATGACCTCGACTTCGCGGCCGGCGGTCTTGCCGCAAGCCAGGCCTGCCAGCGGGGCGGCTTTCGCCAGCGCGGCGATGGTGAGTTCGTGCGCGGTTTCCGGGTCGAGCGCGAACAGGGCGGGGCGGATCAGCGAGTAGGGCAGCATGCTTTTTTATAACAAGGAGACAGGGGGTTCAGGGAGAAATACTATCGAAGTTTTATCGCATTACCCCCTTATCCTCCCTTCCCTCCCTGTGAAATCAATATATCTCTCTCGTTTCTAAAAAGCGCACGTCAGGAAAGCGCTCCTGGGTGAGCTGCAGGTTGACGCGGTTGGGCGCAAGGTAGACGTATTCCTCGGCGCCGTCCAGCGCGACGTTGTAGCCGTACTTGTCGGTGAGCTGCTTGAGGTCGGCGTCAGAGCCGCGCAGCCAGCGCGCGGTGGCGTATTCGCAGGGCTCGAAGGCCACGTCCACGTCGTACTCGTTTTCCAGGCGGTGCGCGACCACGTCGAACTGCAGCGCGCCGACCGCGCCGAGGATGAGATCGTTGGTGGCGAGCGGCTTGAACAATTGCGTCGCGCCTTCCTCGGCCAGTTGCTGCAGGCCCTTTTGCAACTGCTTCATCTTGAGCGGGTTCCTGATGCGCGCCTTCCTGAACAGCTCCGGCGCGAACGAGGGGATGCCGGTGAACTTGAGCGCCTCGCCTTCGCTGAAGCTGTCGCCGAGCCGGATCGTGCCGTGGTTGGGAATGCCGATGATGTCGCCGGCGTAGGCTTCCTCCGCGGTGTTGCGGTCCTGCGCCATGAAGGTGATGGCGTTGTTGACCGCCAGGGTCTTGCCGGTGGAAATCTGCCTGATCTTCATGCCGCGGTCGAAGCGTCCCGAGCACACGCGCACGAAGGCGATGCGGTCGCGGTGGCGCGGGTCCATGTTGGCCTGGATCTTGAACACGAAGCCGGAGAACCTGGCGTCGTCCGGCTGCACTTCGCGCGTTTCCGTGGGGCGCGGCTGCGGCCCGGGCGAGAGATCGACGATGGCGTCGAGCAGCATCTGCACGCCGAAGTTGTTCACGGCGGAGCCAAAGAACACCGGCGTCTGTTTGCCGGCGAGGTAGGCCTCGCGGTCGAAGGCGTGCGAGGCGCCGCGCACCAGTTCGACTTCCAGGCGCAGTTCGTCGGCCTGCTCGCCGATGCGGGCGTCGAGTTCGGGATTGTCCAGGCCTGCAATGATTTCGCCCGTGCCTTTTTCCGCCTGGGGGTCGAACACCAGCACGGTGTCGTCGTACATGTGATACACGCCGCGGAAGCGCTTGCCCATCCCGATGGGCCAGGTCATGGGCGCGCACTGCATTTCCAGCACCGACTCAATCTCGTCCAGCAGATCGATCGGGGACTTGCCCTCGCGGTCGAGCTTGTTGATGAAGGTGAGGATGGGGGTGTCGCGCATGCGGCACACGTGCAGCAGCTTGATGGTTTGCGCCTCCACGCCGTTGACCGAATCGATCACCATCACCGCCGAGTCCACCGCGGTCAGGGTGCGGTAGGTGTCCTCGGAGAAGTCCTCGTGGCCGGGCGTGTCGAGCAGGTTGACGATGTGTTCCCTGTAGGGGAACTGCATGACCGACGAGGTCACGGAAATGCCGCGCTGCTTTTCCAGTTCCATCCAGTCCGAGGTGGCATGGCGGCTGGCCTTGCGCGCCCGCACCTCGCCCGCGACCTGGATGGCGCCGCCGTACCACAAGAGCTTCTCGGTGAGCGTGGTCTTGCCCGCGTCGGGGTGGGAGATGATGGCGAAGGTGCGGCGGCGGCGGATTTCGTCTTTGAGCGGGGACATGGCGCGAGGCGACTGGGCTAAACCCGCCATTTTACCTGAGCGGCCGCCCCAGGCTCAGGGCGGACTGTGGTTCAGGCGGCGCAGACGCGGTTGCGCCCGTTTTTCTTCGCCTGGTAGAGGGCCAGGTCGGCGCGACGGATCAGGTTGCGCAGCGATTCGTTCTCTGCAACCTGGGCGATGCCGAACGAGACGGTGACGTTCAGCGGCCCGGGCTGCCCGTCCACGTGCAGGGGGTAGTGCGAGATTTTTTCGCGCAGCCGGTCGAGGATGTTTTCCGCCAGCTCCAGGTTGACGTGATTCATGAAAATGAGGAATTCCTCGCCGCCGTAGCGGTAGATGCGATCGGTGTCGCGCATGCTGGTGATCAGCAGCTGGCTGAAGGCCTTCAGCACCTCGTCGCCGACGGGATGGCCATAGGTGTCGTTGATGCGCTTGAAATGGTCGAGGTCGGCCAGTGCCAGGCAGGCCGGCTCGCCCAGCACGTTGACGGCGGCGTAGATGGCCTCTTCGAGCTGTTCGTCCATCTGCCGGCGGTTGGGCACGCCGGTCAGCGCGTCGGTGGTCAGCTCGCTGGTCAGCAGCGCCTGGATCAGGTTGTTCAGATGCAGCGACATGTCGCAGGAGGCGGCGGAGAAGCTGCGGTAGGCCTCGGCCCGGGCGCTGCCTTCGGAGGCCAGAAGGAGGCTGCGTGCGGCATCGTGCAGAGTGCGATGCTTTTTCTCCAGGGTCGAGAACAGGGGCTGCTCGGTCAGCACGGTGGAGTGGGTCTGGCTGTAATACCACTTGCCGAAATCGCACAGCATATGCGCGCCCGGCACCAGGTTGTCTTCGGATGGGGGTTCGTTGGCGAGAATGCCGGCGACCAGGGACTCCGCCCACTGCTGGTGGTTTTCCAGCGTGAGTTCGAGTTGCGCAAGCGCGTTGTCTGCAGGGTTGTCTGCCACGGTCGTTCGCAATGACTGTTGGGCTGTCGTCTCTCCGGAAATCCGGTCAAAGCTTTCCTGCCAGCATTTTACGTTGAAACGCGTAAAACGCGTGTGACACCGCAGCCGCCTCGGCCAGCGTGAGCGATTGTGCGAAACGCCCGCGCAGGGCGGGATGCATGAAGCGAATACCCACTGCGACATCATGGGAATAGTGCTGCACCTGATCGCTGATTTTGAGGAATGCCACGATGGCCTTGTCGAGATCGGCGGGCAGGGGATTGCCCTGGGCGTCGATCTGCAGGCTGATCGGCTGGCCGCTGGCCGGGCAGCGGGTTTCGATCACGCCCGCGCTGCCGAGCATCCGGGGCAGCGCCAGCGCATCCAGCGCCGACAGGGCATACAGGGTTTCGTGCGGGAAACTGAGCTTGATGTCGGTTTCCACCGGGCAGAAGGGCGCGGCGCCGATGGCCTGCTCGTCCTCGGTGAGATAGAGCGCGTCGAGCGCCAGCAACTCGTCGAGCGCCTCGGCATCGAAGCCGGCCGGGGCCGGGGCGGAGGCCGTCTGCACCCAGCGCGACAGCACGGCGAGATAGGTCTCGCGCGTGCTGTCGCAGGCCTGGGTCTTCAGGCGCTGCTCGATGGGAAAGGCGCGGTGCAGGCCTTTCAGCGCGGCCAGCACTTTGTTTCAGCGCGGCCAGCACTTTGTTCAGGTCGGCTTGGGCGGATTGGCTCATTTACCCCCTCCCATCCTCCCCCGGCAAGCGGGGGAGGTGAGAAAGCTCAGGCCCTGGCCTTGGCGGTGCGGCGCATCCTCGCCAGCAGGCGCCGCGCCAGTTCGCCGAACAGCTCGGTCTGGGTCGGGTGCGGGAAGATCGCACAGGCAACCTGGGCCAGCGTCATGTCGCCCGCCACCATCATTACTGCCGTGCCGATCAGCGTGTCGGTATGGTCGGCCAGGAAGTGCACGCCGATGATGCGGCCCGTGGCCTTGTCCGCCACCAGCTTGATCATGCCCTCGGTCTCGCCGGTGATCATGGCCTTGGCGTCGATGCTCATCGGCATCTTGGCCTCGACCGCATCGATGCCCCTGGCCTTGGCCTGCGTCACGCTCAAACCGACGAAGCCGGCCTGCGGACGCGAGAAGGTGACGGCGCAATCCTTGTCCTGGTCGTAGGTCGCGGCATGGCCGAGCAGGTTGTCCGCGGCCACGCGGCCCTGGGTCGCGGCGGTGTGCGCCAGCATGTAGCCGCCGATGACGTCACCCACCGCAAAGATGTGCGGCTGGCTGGTCTGGCAGCGGGCGTTGACCTTGATGGCCGCGCCGTCGAGTTCCACGCCGGCCTTGTCCAGATTCAGCTTGGCGGTGTCGGGGCGCTTGCCGGTGGCCATCAGCACCACGTCGCACTTGAACTCCGCGGCTTCGCCGGCGCCGCCCTTGTAGGCGATCGTCATGCTGCCGGGCTTGCCGGAAATGCCGTTTATTTCGGCGCCGGTGACGACGGTGATTTCCTTTTCCAGCAGGCCGATCAGGGTTCTGGCGATTTCCTCTTCGGTTTCGGCCAGGATGCGATCATGGCGTTCCAGCATCAGGATCTCGCAGCCGAAGTCGCGGAAGATCTGCGCCATTTCCACGCCGATGACGCCGCCGCCGACGATGGCCATTTTCTTCGGGGGCTTGGCCAGGCTCCAGATGGTGTCGGAGGTGACTACGCCGCCGCTCGCCAGGTTCTCGCGCGCGCCGGGGATGGGCGGCACGAAGGCGGGGGCGCCGGTGGCGATCACGGCCGCGCCGAAGGTGAGCGTGCTGACCGCGCCGTCAGGTGCAGTCACTTTCAGCGTATGCGCGTCGACGAATTCGCCGAAGCCTTCGATGACGTTGATCTTCATGCCCTTGTCGGCCTTCAGCGCCATCTCGCCGCGGGACTGCTGCACCCAGCGGCGGTGCGTCTCGACCTGCGCCCAGTCCAGCTTGGGCCTGTCGGTGCCGGCCACCCCCATCTCCGCATCATGCGCGCGGTTGCGGATGACGTCGGCCGCGGCGCGCCAGGCCTTGGAGGGGATGCAGCCGCGCCACAGGCACTCGCCGCCGGGGAAGGGCTCGTTGTGCACCATGGCGACCTTGATGCCGTGGTCGGCGAGGTCGCGCGCGCAGTCCTCGCCGCCGGGGCCGCCGCCGACGACGACCACCGGGTAGTCCCAGTTGCCTTCGGGGATGGGCGAGACGGGCGGGGCTTCCTCGGCGGTGCCGGAAATCCAGGCTTCGGGATTCTCGATCGCGTTCTTCAGGTCGACCAGGTAACCCGCGACATCGGCGCCGTTCAGCACGCGATGGTCGGCGGTGATGGTGAAGGGCGTGCCCTGCGGGCCGCTGGCGGCAATGGCCAGGATGGCGGAAATGCCGGGCGTGGGAATGGCGGTGAAATGCGTGATGCCGAACATCCCCATGTTGGAGATGGTGAAGCTGGGGTTGGCGAATTCGGCGGGGGTGAGCTTGCGCACGCGGGCGCGCGGCACCAGGTCGTTCCAGGATTCCTGCAGGCTTTCCAGGCCCCTGGATTCGATGCCGTGCAGGATGGGCACGACCAGGCCGCCGTCGTCGGATTTCACCGCGACGCCGAAATTGTGCTCGCTGCGCTCGATCAACTTGTCCACCGGCTGGTAGGCCCAGTTCATGCGCGGCCAGTTGCGCATCGCCACCGAGCAGGCCTTGGCAATGGCCACGGTCACCGACACCTTGCGCGCCTTGGCGGCGGCGGTGAGCTTGCCGGTGTCGATGTTCATGGTGGCGTTGAAGGTCGGCAGCGTGAGCGAGGCCGTCATGGCGTGGCTCACCGCCTTTTCCATCGAGGTCATGTTGCGGCCTTCGCCCGGCACGTCGACCTGCGGCAGGCTGTGCGCGACTTCCTTCATCGACGGGCGCGCGCGCGCCACGTCCGCGGCGATGATGACGCCCGAGGGGCCGCTGCCGGCCAGCTTGGCAAGATCCACGCCGCTTTGCGCCGCGAGCTTGCGCGCATAGGGGCTGGCCTGGCGGCCGGCCGGACGCGCGGCAGGGGCGACCTTGACCGAGGCTGCGCTGGGCGCCGTGACCGGCACGTTGGCCTTGGCCGGCGCTGCCTTGGGCGCGGCGGGCTTGGCTTCGCCCGCGCCGGGCTTCATGGAATGGGTTTCCTTCACCCGATGATCGGCGCCCAGGGTGACGCCGGTGGTGTTGACCTTGGACGCATCGGAAACGATGAAGCCCATGGGGTGGCCGACTTCGATGACCGAGCCGACGTCCGCGATGGGGCCGGAGAGGAAGCCTTCCTGGAACACCTCCACGTCCATGATGGCCTTGTCGGTTTCCACCGTGGCCACGATGTCGCCGCGCTTGACCGGGTCGCCCGGCTGCTTTTCCCAGGTCACCATCACGCCTTCGGTCATGGTGTCGGAAAGCTGCGGCATGACGATGGGGATGCCCGCGTGGTGCGGGATCATCTCGGTCTGGGCCTGTTCCTCCACCACTTCGTCGGCGGCGATCGCCATGTCGCCGGCGGTGTCGGTGATGTAGCCCAGCGCGCCGCCGACCGGAACCGTGCTGCCGACTTCGGCCAGCGGTCCGGCCAGGTAGCCGGCCTTGAACACTTCCACGTCCATGATGGCCTTGTCGGTTTCCACCGTGGCCACGATGTCGCCGCGCTCGACGCGGTCGCCCGGCTGCTTTTCCCAGGTGACCAGCACGCCCTCGGTCATGGTGTCCGAGAGCTGGGGCATCGTTATTGCATAATGATTTGACATGCGTTTATTCCGTGAGGCGTGAGGCGCAAGGCGTGAGGCGTGAGGTCATCGGGGTTCCGCCTCACGCCTCTCGCCTCACGCTTTACCGAATAATTTAAGTACTGCAGCGACGACGTCTTCCGCGTTGGGAATCGCAGCCTTTTCCAGCGTGTGGTTGTAGGGCTGCGGCACCAGCGCGGAATTCACGCGCACCGGGGCGGCATCGAGGTCGAAGAAGCATTCCTCGTTGATGATGCTGATGACCTCGGCGCACACGCCCACCGGCGCTTCTTCCTCGCCCACCACCACGGCACGGTGGGTTTTGGCGACGGAATTGCGGATGCCTTCGCGATCCAGCGGCGACAGTGAATACAGGTCCACCACTTCGGCGGAGATGCCGTACTGCTTGTCGAGAATCTCGGCGGCCTTGAGGTTCCAGTGCACGGAAATGTTGTAGCCGAACAGCGTCACGTCGGTGCCGGAGCGGGCGACTTCCGAGCCTTCCAGCGGATGGAAGTATTCGCTGTCGGGCACGTCGCCCTTCATGTTGTACATCAGCTCGTGTTCGTTGATGTACACGGGGTCGTCGCAGCGCACCGCGGATTTCAGCAAGCCATAGGCCTGCCTGGGGCTGGACGGCGTCACCACGCGCAGGCCGGCGATGCCCATGAACACCTTTTCCATGCGCGCGGAGTGCTGGGCGCCCAGCTGGTGCGCGGCGCCGCCTGCGGCGCGGAACACGCAGGGCGCGGTCAACTGGCCGCCGGACATGTAGCGCACCTTGGCCGCGGAGTTGAACATCTGGTCCATGGCCAGCCAGGCGAAGTTCACCGACATGATTTCAATAATCGGGCGCACGCCGAGGAAGGAGGCGCCGATGCCCAGCCCGGTGTAGCTGTTCTCGGAAATCGGGGTGTCGATCACGCGCAGCGGACCGTATTTCTCGTACAGGCCCTTGGTGGCCTTGTAGGTGCCGCCGGCCACGCCGATGTCCTCGCCCATGCAGATCACCAGCGGATCGCGGGCCATTTCTTCATCATGGGCGCGCTGAATGGCTTCCCAGTACATTATTTCTGCCATTTCGATTCTCCTCAGGCGGCCTTGCCCGTGATCCAGGGCATCTGGCTTTCGCGCTCCGCCAGCACGTATTTTTCGAGTTCTTCCACCTTGGGCTCGGGCGATTCTTCCGCGAACTTGATGACTTCGTTCTCGATGTAGTGGTCGACTTCCTTCTCCAGGGCCTCGTAGTCGGCCATGGTCATCGCCTTCTCGGCGATCAGGCGGTCGCGCAGGATGAAGATGGGATCGCGCTGCTTCCACATTTCCTCTTCCTCGCGCGAGCGGTAGCCGCGCGAGTCGGACATGGAGTGGCCGCGGTAGCGGTAGGTCAGAAGCTCCAGGAAATAGGGGCCCTTGCCGGAGCGCACGTGGTTGACGGCGACCTTGGCGGCTTCATGGACCTTCTCCACGTCCTGGCCGTCGCACTCGCTGGCTTCGATGTCGTAGCCGCAGACGCGCTTGTGCTGGTGCACCACGGCGGTCGAGCGCTCGATGGCGGTGCCGATGCCGTACAGGTTGTTCTCGCACACGAACAGCACGGGCAGCTTGTACAGCGCCGCCATGTTCATGGTCTCGTGGAACGTTCCTTGATTATTGGCGGCGTCGCCCAGGAAGCAGATGCAGATCTCGTCGCCGCCCTTCATCTGGATGCCCTTGGCGATGCCCGCCGCCAGCGGGAAGGGGCCGCCCACCAGCGCATAGCCGCCCATGAAGCGGTGCCTGGCGTCGAAAATGTGCATGGAGCCGCCGCGGCCCTTGCTTGATCCGGTTTCCTTGCCGTACAGCTCGGCCATGACCTCTTTCGGGTCGGCGCCGCACTTGATGGCGTGCACGTGGTCGCGGTAGCCGGTGATGACGTAGTCATAGCCGGGGCGGGCGGCTTCCATCACGCCGTTGCAGCAGGCTTCCTGGCCGGGATACAGGTGCAGAAAGCCGCCGATCTTGCGCTCGATGTAGGCTTGGTAGCAGCGCTCCTCGAAACGGCGGTGAACCACCATCTCCCTGAGCACGCGCTTCTTGTCTTCCAGTTTCATTGATGACCCTTTATATATCGTGGGAAGGGTTAAGAAAGGCTTTAAGGAACCTCTGATTGGGTCCTGCATGAGCCGCGTTTGCACGAAAAATGCCCAGATGCAAGGCGCGCGACGAAGGTCGTATCGAGATACGAAGCCAAGGAGCGCAACGCCGCAGATGGGCATTTTTCGTGCAAACCCTCCGGGGCGCAGCTTTCCGGGCGGCCTGCTTTGTCGCGCCGCTTGCGAAGGGAGCGCCATTCGCTACGCGACGCTTCGCGCATTCCATCCCGGAAAGCCGCGCCGCGGCCATGTGGGACCCAATCAGAGGTTCCACAAATCGCGCTATTATCGCGGAAAAGCCTCATCCATTCAATTTCACGAACAATCGCCAAAACGCCCATGTCTTTGCAGATCATTGAAAAGAAACCCGAAGCCGCTCCGAAAACGCTCGACGCCGCAAGCCACGCGCTGGTGCTCATGGCGAAAAGCAAAACCCTGGCCGACATTCCTGGCAAGGAATTGCTGGCCGCCGCGCTCAAGCGCAAGAACATGAAAGCGGAAGAACTGGCGAAAACGCCGCTTGCCATCGAAACCGGCGCCGGCCTGCGCGTCTTCGCCATGCTGGATGCCGAGGCCGACGCGTTTTCGCGCCATGCGCAATTGCGCCGCGCGCTCGATCCATTGTTGAACGAACACCCCGCAGAAATCCATATGGCCCTGTATGGCGAGGCGGCATTCAAAAAGCCGGCCGCCAGGGATGCCGTGTATTGCGCTGCCGTGAATGCACGCCCGCTGCCGGCGCAGAAAAGCGGCAAGCCTGCCGCGCCGCTGAAAAAAATAAACCTGCATGGCGCAGCCAATGACGACTATGCGCGCGAACTGGCCATCGCCGAAGGCAATTTCCTCACCCGCTCGCTCACCAGCCTGCCGCCCAACGAATTGACGCCGCGCGTGTATCGCAAACGCGTCGCCGCCCTGGCAAAAGAGCATGGCTGGAAAGTCCAGGAATACAGCTTCGACAAGCTCAAGAAAATGGGCGCCGGTGCTTTTTGCGCGGTGGCCCAGGGCTCGCCCGCGAAGGACGCGGCCATCGTGCATGTCAGGTATCAGGGGCCAGGGGGCAGGGGTCAGAAAAAAACGAAAAACATCGCCCTGGTGGGCAAGGGCATCTGCTTCGACACCGGCGGCCACAACCTCAAGCCGGCCAAATACATGCACGGCATGCACGAAGACATGAACGGCTCCGCCGTGGTGCTGGGCATCATGGCCGCGGCCTCGAAACTCAAACTGCCGGTGCAGATCGACGGCTGGCTCGCCCTGGCGGAAAACCACATCAGCCCGCAGGCCTACCGGCAGAACGAAATCGTGCGTGCGCTCAACGGCACCACCATCGAAGTCGTGCACACCGACGCCGAAGGCCGCATGGTGCTGGCCGATACCCTCACGCTGGCTGCGCGCGCCAAGCCCGATGTCATCGCCGACTTCGCCACCCTCACCGGCTCCATGCACTACGCCCTGGGCGACCGCTACAGCGGCATCTTCAGCAACCGCGAAAACGTGGCCGAAGCCGCGCTGGCCGCCGCCAGACAAAGCGGCGAGCGCGTCTGCCGCTTCCCCATGGATGCCGACTACGATCCGCAGCTCGACTCCAAGGTGGCCGACGTGCTGCAGTGCACCATGGAAGGCGCCGCCGACCATATCCTCGCCACGCGCTTCCTCTCGCGCTTCATCGACGACACCCCCTGGGCGCACATGGACCTGTCCGCCAGCACCTGCAAGGGCGGCCTGGGCGCGGTAATGACCGATCTCACCGGCTTTGGTGTGGGTTGGGGGCTGGCCTGGATAGAAACACTGGATAAATAAAATCCGTGAAATGATGGCGGGCACCGGGCAAGCCGGCGGGAATGTTGATTCTGGGGTCTGCTATCGACCCTGAAGAGCCGGTGACGGCTTGCAGTCTCAACGTCCGCTTAGCAAATGGTAAGCTGACATTCCTATTCGCTCAGGGAACTGGAACTATCGGTAGAGTCGAGGTGTGGCGCGGTAGCAGGAGGTTTAATTTGTCTGTTGCAACAGCAGTCATTCACGTGAAGCGGGATGTGAAAATCCGGCCGGGAAAAAGTATGAGCGAATAACTATGGAGTGTCACCTCCGCAGTGCCGGAATGGTAAGCTGATTTATCTTAGGCTCCAAGCACGCAATAGTGGACATTGCCAACTTCAGCGCTTTAATCGCCTGGATTGCCCGACACCCTGAGTGGGCATATGCGACGCTTTTTCTCGCCGCATTGACTGAATCTCTTGCGTTCGTGGGGCTGTTTATTCCTGGGGCGCTCGTTATGTTCGGTGCAGGCGCTGTCGTTGCGGCCGGCTCGCTGGAGCTGTGGGCAACGCTGGCATGGGCGGCCGCAGGTGCGATCGCCGGAGACGCCGGCAGCTACTGGCTGGGGCGTCACTACCGTGCCGAACTGCACAATCGCTGGCCTTTCAGGCGCCATCCGAAACTGCTGGAAAAGGGCACTGCGTTCTTTCATCGGCATGGCGGCATGAGCATTTTCCTGGGGCGCTTCGTCGGACCGATTCGCCCCGTGATTCCTGCGGTGGCCGGCATGCTCGGCATGCCTCCGACACGTTTTTACGCAGCCAACATCCTGTCAGCGCTCGGCTGGGCACCGACCTATATCCTGCCCGGCGTCGTCTTCGGCGCCTCGCTGGGATTGGCGGGGGCGGTGGCAACGCGCCTCGCTTTGATCCTCATGCTGCTATTGATCCTGGTTTGGGGTGGTATCTGGATTGTCAGCCGCAGCCTGATCTGGCTGCTACCGCGCGCCGAACAAGGCTTGGGTCAGCTTCAGTCCTGGGCGGGCAGCACCCCCTCAGCGAGAACCGGGTCGTTGCGCGGCATGGTCGCATCGCTGCTCGATCCGGCACGGCCCGAATCCCGCGCCTTGCTGGTGTTCGCAGCGGTATTGATCGCCGCCGCCTGGATGTTCTTCGGGATTATCGAGGATGTACTGACCGGCGATCCGCTGGTGGTTGTCGACAACACGCTATATCAAGTGCTGCAGGGGCTACGCACGCCCTTTGGCGACAGCGTGATGATCGCGCTTACCCAATTGGGCGATGCCGCGGTGACGCTTCCAGTCGTCACGGCAGTGCTGCTATGGCTGGTGTGGAAACGCGCCTGGCGGCCGGCCGTTTACTGGCTCGCGGCAGTGAGTTTTGGCGCGGCGCTCACTGTGATTCTCAAGGCGGGATTCGGCCTGCCCCGCCCGCTGCCCATGTACGACGGCAGCATCGCGTTCGGCTTCCCCAGCAGTCATGCGGCCATGAGCATCGTCATCTTTGGCTTCTTGGCCGTGCTTACCGCACGCGAATTGTCCTTGCACGGACAACTCGCGGTGTTCAGCGTCATGGCCTTGCTCGCGGGTCTGATCGCTTTCTCGCGCATCTACCTGGGCGCGCACTGGCTGTCCGACGTGCTGGGCGGGTTAAATTTCGGGGTGGCATGGGTGGCGCTGCTGGGCATCGCGTACTTGCGCCGTCCTGCGCCTGCGATAGCGGCGCGCGGCCTGCTGGCCGTGGCGGCTATCGCCCTTCTCGTGGGCGCGGGGGTTCATGCAGCGAACCAGCGCGCCACCGATATCGAACGCTACGCGGTTCGTCATCCATCCACCCTGATTGCCCGGCAGGACTGGTGGAATAAGGACTGGAAAACCCTGCCTGCCTGGCGCATCGACATCGAGGGCGAGTATGAGCAGCCGCTCAGCGTCCAGTGGGCCGGATCGCTCGAATTCCTCCGTACCAGGCTGACGGCGCGAGGGTGGCGGGAGGCCTTGCCCACTACCGGCAAGCGCCTGTTGCTTTGGTTCGATACCCGTCGACCGGCCATGCAGTTACCGCTGCTGCCGCATGTACACGATGGCCGCCACGAAGCGCTGGCTTTGATCTACCCGCTCAAGGGCAAGCCAGACCAGCGCCTGGTGTTACGGTTGTGGTCATCCGGGAGGATATTGCAGTCTCCGCGCAATCCGATATGGGTCGGCACCGTGACAGAGGAAAGAATAAACCGCCCGCTGGCCTGGTTTAACCTGCCGCAGGACGGCCAGGATTTCAACGCACCGCGCGGGGTCTTGCTTGAGAGTCTTTCAGGCATGCCGACACGACTTGTCAAACGTGACGGCATGCCCCAGTCGGCCAGCGAAGAAATTGTATGGGACAAAACCGTGCTACTGGTTTATCAACCGGAATGAATGACATGAAGAACAGAGGGATGCGACAACGACTCGGCTTTGCTTGGGAAGGCATCGCCGCGGCGTGGCGAAACGAGCGCAGCTTCCGCATTCAGACCGGTTTCGCCCTCGCCCTGCCAGTCGCGCTCCTGCTGCTGCGGGTATCCGCCGTATGGTGGGCGTTATGCGTGATCATCGCCTTGCTGGTGCTGGCGGCGGAGCTATTCAATACATCGCTGGAGTCGCTCATCGACCATTTGCACCCCGAGATTCACCCCGCGATCAGGGCCGCCAAGGACTGCGCGGCGGGGGCGGTTCTGCTGCTAAGCGCAGGCGCTGTAATCGTGGGCGTCATCGTCGTGCTGGTTGCGCTGGGAGTCTTGTCCTGATAAAAATCAGGCAGCGGCAATCGTGTCCCATTGCCCACGTCTTATAAAGCAACTATCTGGACGGAGTGACTATATTGGGTCACATCCTGCCAATTACGCACCATCTCTGGATGACCGCTCCCACTCTCAACCGGACTGTCGGTGCGGGTACCATGACGGTCCGTAACTGGCCGGTTCCAGCCTTATTATTCCAACTAGACATTGTAGTGTTTGTCCCATTCAGCCAAGACGCCTTCCAGGTTCCGTAGATCATCAAGTTGAACAATGCAGCCCGATCCCGCCAACGATCCATCCGAGCACCACGCCAGAATTTTCCTGCTCAGCCACATGCGGGCATTCACCAGCCTGGCCGGGCATATTCTCGGCTCGCACCCGCAGATCAACGGCTACTACGAGATGCACATCAGCTATGAGGACGCCGCTGCGCTGGACAGGCAGCTGGAGGTGTTTCTGGAAGGCGATGCGCTCAAGCCGGGCAGCCGTTATTTCTTCGACAAGCTGCTGCACAACGACTATGCCTTGGAGCCTGACAGGCTTGGCCTGACGGACATGAAAATCCTGGTCTCGCTGCTGGAGCCGGAACACACCATCAAGAGCATCGTCAACCTGTTTGCGCAAAAAGAGGTGGACGACCTGTATGCCTCGCCGGTCGAGGCGGCCAACTACTACATGGCGCGCATCCAGGCGCTGGCAGACTTCAGCCGCGCAGCCAGCCAGCCTTATTTCTATTTCGATGCCGAGCTGTTCCAGCGCGCGCCGGAGCAGCTGTTGCCCAGGCTCACGCACTGGCTGGAGCTGGATTCGCCCCTCAGTGAGCGCTATCAAATTTTCAGCCAGACCGGCAAAGCCAGAAAGGGCGACTCCTCCGCCCGCATACGCAGCGGCTGCATCGACCGCACGCCGGAGAATTACTCGCATGTCGCGGTGCCGGAAAAGGTGCTGGACCAAGCGCGCGAGGTCTACCGGGAATGCCGCAGGCAGATCATCGAGAAGGCGGCGGATTCGTTTGTGGTTTAAGAGCCCATCACCCTAACCCCGCTTCGCGCCCCACGGATCGGGTTGTCCCCCCGATCCGGCTCCGGCAGTGCGGGGCATGCCCCGCGAAACTCTGCCTCCGTCCCACAAGGGGGAACTGTCAGAACAGGCTGTCCCAGGCGTCACGCTCCGCCCGGTAATTCAGCAAGGCCTCGACGATCTGCTGCTTGCGCTGGGCGCGGTGCTCACTGGATTGAATCTGCTGCCAGGCCGGGGCGTGTTCGCCGAAGTTGCGGTCGATGTTGTCGATGAAGGCGCGCACCTGCGCCAACGCCTCTTTTAGCTCGGGTACGCCCAGCCACCAATGCCCGGCGTCGACTACCAGCTCATTCAATTGCCGGTTCTTTTGCACGATGGCCTCGTGCTTTTGCTGGTACAGCGCCAGCATCTCGGCTTCTTTCTGATCGAGTACGGTCTCGACTATTTCTCGCGGGAAGGGCCGGTTCACGTCCGCCCGTTTCACCAGTTCTTCGGTGGAAAACAGCATGAGGTCGCCGAAGAACTGGCGCTCGAATTCGTTGGCGAGGTCGATGCTCTCCCGCCCCACTTCCACGCCGGGGCGGAAGTCGTCGGCAAGCCCGGCCTCGGTGGTGCGCCGGTGCAGGTTGGGCATGTTGAAGGAGGCGAAGCGCGGCCCGATCTCGGCGGCGATCAGCCGGCCAGCAGTGGGGCCGGACATCCTCAGGCGCAAATGCCCGAAGGGGATGACGTATTTCAGCCCCGCGTAGTTGACGATGAAATTGCCGGGGTAGACGGTGCGCGCGGGGCTGGGCCGGCTGAAGCCTTTTCCATAGTCGAACCAGGTCTTGCGCGTGAGGTGCTCGCCGAAGAAGAAGGCATCGAGCCGGCTGGCGAAGTCACGCAGGCAGGCGGCATGGTCGTGCGCGCCAATTAAACGGCATACGTAATCGAAGCTGGCTTGCTTGTGTTCAAAACCAAACAACCCGGCCAGGTCGTGATAGGCGGCATCGCCCGGCTTTTGCTGCGCGCCGTGAAACCGGCAGGCCTCGCTGCCGTCCAATGTCGCCAGGCGGGTGAAGAAGGCGGTCACGTCGTCGAGGAAGTTGGCGGCCATTACCGAGGGCGACACCGGCGGGTCGCCCACCATCTTGCCGGTAAGCAGCAGGGTGTCGGTGCTGCGGAAGATTAAATCCGCGTAGTGGAAGTAATTCAGCGCATACACCGCCTCTTCGCCGGATTCCGTTTGCCGGTTGACGCAAAAGCTCTGGTCGCTGTCGACCAGGTAATACAGCGTGCGGTCCTTGTTTTTGGTCAGTTGCAGGAACTTGAGGTAGCTCAGGTTGCGGTTGGCGGCCTGGCCCTTGAGATAAAACTTTTCCCGAGCTTGCGTGGTGAGGAGGCGGCCCAGCTGTTTGCACTTGTTTTCAGGCAGCGCGTGCAGCAGTTCGTACTGTTCGTCCAGGCCGAAGTGATGGACCTGCAGGCCTTTTTGCCGGTATTCGTTTACCAGCTCGATATCGCGGCGGATGTTGGCCTCGAAGCGACTGTCCTCGGCGACGACGACCTGGATCTTGCTCCACACGCCATTGGTCTTGCCGCCGTAGTTGTAGAGCCGGCAGACCTGGTAAATGCTTTCCAGGCAGGCGCGCAAGTGGGGCGGGCGGTCGGCGATGGGGATGCCGATGATGAAGTGGTGACGATCATCCATTCCCTGTTGCTGGATCAGATCTTCCTGTTCGCGGAACATGGCCTGGTACTCGGCCAGCAGCGCATGGAAGTCTGCTCCGTCTGACCACATGGCTTGTTCCAGCTGCGTGGTATCGAAACCGCTCATGCTTTACCGGCGCGACGAGTAGTTCGGGTACGCGTCTTGGTCAATCAGGACTTCGATGAGGTTGATGCCCTTGCGGAAATCGAGCGCCGCCAGTTTCGCCAGGTCCTGTTCGTTTTCCACCCGTGCGTGATGGATGCCGAAGGACTTTGCCAGCAGCGCGTAGTCCGGGTTGGTGAAGTCGCAGTCGATGAAGCGGTCCCGGTAGAGATGGTGCTGGTTCTTGCGGATGAGACCCATGGTGTTGTTGTTGAACAGCACCACGTTGAGCGGGATGTCGTAGTTCACCGCGGTCATGATTTCCATGGCGCACATGTGGAAGCCGCCGTCGCCGATCATGGCGAACAGGGGCCGATCGACCGCGCAGCCGGCGCCGATGGCGGCGGGGATGGCGTGACCCAGGGACGAGATGCCGGTGTTGGGGTAGAAGCGGTCCTTGTGCGAGACGCGGTAGAAGTTCTGCGCGAAGACGATGTTGTCGTCGAACATGACCAGGCCGTCGGGGAACTGTTGCTCCAGCCAGGCGTAAAAGGCGCACACCTGGTCGAATTTCGCATCGAAGATGGTCTCGCCGGCGTCGTCGGTCTGCTTCTGCGCCGCTGCGATGAAGCCGGCGACATCCACCGGCGCCTTGGCCGGCAGGTTCTGCGTTTGCAAAGCTGAATCGAGCGCCTTGAGATAGGCGCCCAGGTCGGCATGCACCACCAGGTCGGCGCGGAAGACCTTTTCCAGCTGCTGGGCGCTGTTGTCCACCTGGATCAGCTTCTTGCCGGCCAGGAGGTGTTTGTCCCAGACATAGCTGGTGCGCTCGTTGAAGCCCGCGCCCAGCACCAGAACCAGGTCGGCCTCCTGTTCCAGGTAGCGCATGGCGTAGCCGCCGGAGGTGACGCCCAGGCTGCCGAGGGCCAGCGCCGAGCGTTCGTCGACGGCGCCCTTGGCCTTGAGGCTGCTGGTGACCGGGATGTTCAATCGTTCGCTGATGCTGCGCAGGGCTTCCCGCGCATTGGCGCGGATGCAGCCGTAGCCGGCGATGATCAGCGGGCGTTTGGCCTCGCGGATCAGCTCGATGCTCTTGGCTATGTAGTCATCGGCGATCACGCATTCGCCGTTGGCGCGGCCGAAGGCGATCTCGTCCAGGATGGATGCGTCGACCGCTTCTTTCTGGATGTTGTAGGGGATGCTTAGGACCACCGGGCCGGGCGTCTTGGACAGCAGATGCTTGGCCGCCTGGTTGAGCACGGTGGCCAGGTAGTCGGTGCGCTCGACCAGCTTGTGGTAGCGGGTGATGCCGGCGAACAGGGCCACCTGGTCGATGCTGCCGCCTTCGCCCGAGCTTTCCTGCAGGCCGCCCTTGCCGAAGAGATAGGTGGGCGCCTCGCCGGTGACGGCGATCACCGGCAGGTGGTCGGCATAGGCGCTGGCGATGGCGGTGACCAGGTTGGTCGCCCCCGGCCCGGCGGTGGTGATGCAGGCGCCGACGCCGCCCGTGACCCGGGCATGGCCGCCGGCCATGAAGCCTGCGGCCTGTTCGTGCTTGACCAGCACGGTTTTGATGGTCGAATCGTAGAGTGCATCGTAGACCGGCAGGATGTGCGAGCCCGGGATGCCGAAGATGGCCTTGACGCCCAGCCGCTCCATATACCTGACAATCAGTTCGCTGACAGGGATTTGCATGTTCCTGAATTTGTAGCCATCTCCTGAACCACCGATTTGAACACAAGTTTTCATTCTGGGGAAAGCGAAGCGGAGCGTAGGGGCTTTCGAGTTTGATAGAATCGGCCATCCGCATAGATCGGCCCCAACACATGTCCGGCAGCACACTCGGCAAGCTTTTCTGCGTCACCGTTTTCGGCGAATCCCACGGCCCGGCCATCGGCTGCGTGGTCGACGGCTGCCCGCCGGGCATGGCGCTTGCCGAGGCCGACATCCAGCACGATCTTGATCGCCGCAAGCCCGGCACCTCGCGCCATGTCACCCAGCGCCAGGAATCCGACACCGCCGAGATTCTTTCCGGCGTGTTCGAGGGCAGGACCACCGGCACGCCCATCGCGCTCCTGATCCGCAACGAGGACCAGCGCAGCAAGGACTACGGCAACATCGCCGAGACTTTCCGTCCCGGCCATGCCGACTACACCTACACGCAGAAATACGGCTTCCGCGATTACCGCGGCGGCGGGCGCTCGTCCGCGCGCCTGACCGCGCCCATCGTCGGCGCGGGCGCGATCGCGAAGAAGTGGCTCAAGGAAAAATATGGCGTGGTCATCCGCGGCTACATGTCCGCGCTGGGCCCGATCGACATTCCCTTCGAGTCGTGGGAGGAGATCGACAACAATGCGTTCTTCTCGCCCAACGCCGCCATCGTGCCCGAGCTCGAAGCCTACATGGACGCGCTGCGCAAATCCGGCGACTCGGTCGGCGCGAAGATCACCATCGTTGCCGAGAACGTGCCGGTGGGACTGGGCGAGCCGCTGTACGACAAGCTCGACGCCGACCTCGCGCACGCGCTGATGGGGCTGAACGCGGTCAAGGGTGTGGAAATCGGCGACGGCATGGCGGCCGCGCGGCAGAGGGGCACCGAGCACCGCGACGAACTCACGCCGCAGGGCTTCCTGTCCAACCACGCCGGCGGCGTGCTGGGCGGCATTTCCAGCGGGCAGAACGTGGTGGCGCACCTCGCCATCAAGCCGACATCAAGCATCCGCCTGCCGGGCCGTTCCATCGACCTGCACGGCAATCCCATCGAGGTCGTCACCCACGGCCGCCACGATCCCTGCGTCGGCATCCGCGCCACGCCCATCGCCGAGGCCCTGATGGCCATCGTCATCATGGACCATGCGCTGCGCCACCGCGCGCAGTGCGGCGATGTGGCGAGTGCCACGCCGATCGTCCCCGGCAAAGCTTGAGCTTGTAGACGGCAAGCCGTCCGCGCCTTGCTCCGACTCTGCCGGGATTCGGGATAATTCACGCCATGAAGGATGTTCCCTACTGGAGGCTTTCGGGCTTCTATTTTTTCTATTTCGCCTTCGTCGGCGCCATGGCCCCGTTCTGGGGCCTGTATCTCAAATCGCTCGAATTCAGCGCCTTCCAGATCGGCATCCTGATGTCGCTCCTGCAGGTGATGCGCATCTTCGCGCCCAACATCTGGGGGCACATGGCCGACCGCAGCGGCAAGCGGGTGGTCATCGTGCAGCTGGCCGCCATCGGCAGTCTGCTGTTCTACGTCGGCGTATTTTTCGGCACCTCGTTCTGGTGGCTGTTCGTGGTGATGGCGGGCATGAGCTTCTTCTGGAGCGCCTCGCTGCCGCTGGTCGAGGCCATGACCCTGTCGCACCTGGGCGAGCGCATGGCGCAGTACGGTTACATCCGCCTGTGGGGCTCGATCGGCTTCATCATGGTGGTGGTCGGCCTGGGCTACTGGTTCGACTACCGCCCGCTGACGGACCTGTTGTGGGCGGTGCTGGGCTTCATCATCGGCATCGTGCTGTTCGCGCGCGTCATGCCGGAGGCCGTGATCGCGCCGCACGAGCATGATCACGCGCCCATCACGGACATCGTGCGCCGGCCGGAGGTATGGACGCTATTGGCGGGCTGCTTCCTGATGGCGGCCGCGCACGGGCCTTACTACACCTTCTATTCGATTTATCTGGTCGACCACGGTTACAGCAAATCGGCGGTGGGCTGGCTGTGGGCGATCGGCGTCCTCGCCGAAATCGGCGTGTTCCTGTGGCTGCCGCGCCTCAAGCAGGTGAATTTCGAGAAATTGTTGTTGCTGACCTTTGCCGTGGCGGCGGTGCGTTTCCTCATGATCGCCTGGGGCGTGGGCAGCCCGGCCGTGGTGATCGCCGCCCAGTTCCTGCACGCCTTCACCTTCGGCGCCTATCACGCCGCGGCGGTGACGCTGATCCACCGCTACTTCAGGGGGCGCCACCAGGCGCGCGGCCAGGCGCTTTACAACAGCCTGGCCTTCGGCGCCGGCGGCACCCTGGGCGGCCTGTATGCGGGCTGGGCCTGGGAAGGGCTGGGCGCGCAATGGACCTTCAGCCTGGCGGCGGGCTGTGCCCTCCTGGCCTTTGTGGTGCGCTTGCGCCGCTTTCCGCCGCCGCCGGCCTGACTTATAATTTTCTGTTCTTCAAGGAATTTTTGCTTCATGCCCGGACGTACTCTTTACGACAAGCTGTGGGATGCCCACGTGGTGCACGTGGAGCCCGACGGCACCGCCTTGCTCTACATCGACCGCCATCTGGTGCACGAAGTCACCAGCCCGCAGGCCTTCGAAGGCCTGAAGCTGGCCGGGCGCAAGCCCTGGCGCACGAGCTCGGCCGTGGCCGTGCCCGACCACAACGTGCCGACCACCGACCGCAGCAAGGGCATCGCCGACCCGGTGTCGCGCCTGCAGGTGGAGACGCTGGACGCCAACTGCGCCGAGTTCGGCATCACCGAATTCAAGATGGACGACATCCGCCAGGGCATCGTGCACGTCATCGGTCCGGAGGAGGGCCTCACCCTGCCCGGCATGACCGTGGTCTGCGGCGACTCGCATACCTCGACGCACGGCGCGTTCGGCGCGCTGGCGCACGGCATCGGCACCTCGGAAGTCGAGCACGTGCTGGCCACCCAGTGCCTGGTACAGAAAAAATCCAGGGCCATGCGCATCCGCGTGGAAGGCGAGCTTGGCCGCGGCGTCACCGCCAAGGACGTGGCGCTCGCCATCATCGGCGAAATCGGCACCGCCGGCGGCACCGGTTACGCGGTGGAGTTCGCCGGATCGGCCATCCGCTCGCTGTCCATGGAAGGGCGCATGACCCTGTGCAACATGGCCATTGAAGCGGGTGCGCGCGCCGGCATGGTGGCGGTGGACGAGAAGACCGTCGAATATTTCCGCGGCCGGCCTTACGCGCCCAAGGGCGAGATGTTCGAGCAGGCGGCGGCTTACTGGAAGACCCTGGTGTCGGATGCCGATGCGAAATTCGATGCCGAGGTCGTGCTCGATGCGGCGAAGATCAAGCCGCAGGTGACCTGGGGCACGTCGCCGGAAATGGTGGTGACGGTGGACGGCAAGGTGCCGAACCCTGCCGACGCGCCCAGCGAAGTAAAAAAACACGACTGGGAGCGCGCGCTGCAGTACATGGGACTCACGGCGGGCACGCCGATCGAGCAGATCGCCATTGATAAAGTCTTCATCGGCTCCTGCACCAACTCCAGAATCGAAGACCTGCGCGAAGCCGCGGCCGTGGTCAAGGGCAGGCACAAGGCTGCGAACGTCAAGCTGGCCATGGTGGTGCCGGGCTCCGGCCTGGTGAAGAAGCAGGCCGAGGAAGAGGGCCTGGACAGGATTTTCCTGGACGCCGGTTTCGAATGGCGCGAACCGGGCTGCTCCATGTGCCTGGCCATGAACGCCGACCGGCTGGAACCGGGCGAACGTTGTGCCTCCACTTCCAACCGCAACTTCGAAGGCCGCCAGGGCGCGGGCGGCAGAACCCATCTCGTGAGCCCGGCGATGGCGGCGGCGGCGGGCATCGCCGGCCACTTCGTGGACGTGCGGAATTTCCGGCCAGAACCTGTTGTCGATACAGAATCGACCGCCCGTGCGGCTTCACGGGGATAATTGACGTGATTGAATCCAAGGAGACCAACATGCGTTACATCATCGCTTTGTTTGCCCTCATGGGCGTGGTGAGCCTCTCCGCCTGCAACACGGTGCAAGGCTTCGGCAAGGATGTGGAGAAGCTGGGCGACAAGATCGAAAACAAGGCCGAACAGAAAAAGAGCTATTGATGGAAAAGTTCGTCCGGCTTGAGGGTTTGGCGGCGCCGCTGGATCGCGCCAACGTCGATACCGATGCCATCATTCCCAAGCAGTTCCTGAAATCGATCAAGCGCAGCGGCTTCGGTCCCAACCTGTTCGACGAGTGGCGCTACCTCGACGTGGGCGAGCCCGGCAAGTCGAACCACGACCGGCCGCTCAACCCGGACTTCGTGCTGAACAAGCCGCGCTACCAGGGCGCCTCGGTGCTGCTGGCGCGCGAGAACTTCGGCTGCGGCTCCAGCCGCGAGCACGCGCCCTGGGCGCTGGAGGACTACGGCTTTCGCGCCATCATCGCCCCGAGCTTCGCCGACATTTTCTACAACAACTGCTTCAAGAACGGCATCCTGCCCATCGTGCTCGATGCCGCCATCGTCGACCGGCTGTTCAGGGAATGCGAAGCGCACGAAGGCTATGTCCTGACGGTGGATCTGGACAAGCAGACCGTGACCACCCCTACCGGCGAAGTGATCAAGTTCGATGTTGACGAAGGCCGCAAATACCGGCTGTTGAACGGCTTGGACGACATCGGCCTGACGCTGTTGCACAGCGACAGGATCAAGGCCTATGAAGAACGGCGCAAGGCGGAAGCGCCGTGGTTGTTTGGTTGACAGTAAGGAGTGAGGCGTCAGGCGTGAGGAGATTCTTTCCTCGCCTCACTCCTCACGCCTCACGGAGTTGAAATGAAAATTGCAGTCTTGCCGGGCGACGGCATCGGTCCCGAAATTGTCGCCCAGGCGGTGAAGGTCATGAAGGCGCTGGCCGGCGACGGCTTGAAGCTGGAAATGGAAGAGGCGCCCATCGGCGGCGCCGGCTATGACGCGGCGGGCGATCCGCTGCCGGAATCCACCCTCGCCTTGGCCAAGGCTGCCGATGCCGTGCTGCTGGGCGCCGTGGGCGGTCCCAGGTACGACACCCTCGACCGCCCCCTGCGTCCCGAGCGCGGCCTCTTGCGCATCCGCAAGGAAATGAACCTCTTCGCCAACCTGCGCCCGGCCTTTTTGTATCCGGAACTGGCGAGTGCCTCCACCCTGCGCCCGGAAGTGGTGGCGGGACTGGACATCATGATCGTGCGCGAACTCACGGGCGATGTGTACTTCGGCCAGCCGCGCGGCATCGAGATCCGCAATGGCGAACGCGTCGGCTTCAACACTATGCTCTACGCCGAATCCGAAGTTCGGCGCGTGGCCCATGTCGCTTTCGGCATCGCCATGAAGCGCGGCAGGAAGCTGTGCTCGGTGGAGAAGGCCAACGTGCTGGAATGTTCCGAGCTATGGAAGGAAGTGGTGATCGAGGTCGCCAAAGAGTATCCGGAAGTGGAACTGTCCCACATGTACGTGGACAACGCCGCCATGCAGCTGGTGCGCAACCCCAGGCAGTTCGACGTGATCGTCACCGGCAACATTTTCGGCGACATCCTTTCGGACGAAGCCTCCATGCTCACCGGTTCCATCGGCATGCTGGCCTCGGCTTCGCTGGACCAGAACAACAAGGGCATGTACGAGCCGATCCACGGTTCCGCGCCCGACATCGCCGGCAAGAACATTGCCAATCCGCTGGCGACCATCCTCTCGGTGGCCATGATGCTGCGCTACACCCTGAATCAGGAAGCGGCTGCAGTGCGCATCGAGAACGCAGTGAAGAAGGTGCTGGCGCAGGGCCTGCGTACGGCGGATATTTACACGGAAGGCACGAAGAAAGCGTCGTGCAGCGAGATGGGCGACGCCGTGGTGGCAGCCCTGTAAGCGAGTTCAAGTAAAGGATGGCAAGAAAATGATGCGAGTAGGACTGATCGGCTGGCGCGGCATGGTGGGCTCGGTGCTGATGCAGCGCATGCGTGAGGAGAAGGATTTCGAGGTCATCGATCCGGTGTTCTTCACCACATCCAACCCCGGCGGCAAGGGCCCGGACATCGGCAAGGACACTCCGCCGCTGAAGGACGCCAACAGCATCGACGAACTCAAGGCGATGGATGCCGTCATCAGCTGCCAGGGCGGCGACTACACCAAGGAGGTGTACCCCAGGCTGCGCGCGGCGGGCTGGAAGGGTTACTGGATCGACGCCGCCTCGACCCTGCGCATGCAGGACGAGGCCATCATCATCCTTGACCCGCTCAACAAGAACGTCATCAAGGACGGCCTCGCCCGCGGCGTGAAAACCTACGTCGGCGGCAACTGCACGGTGTCGCTCATGATGCTGGCCATCGGCGGGCTGCTCGACAAGGGCCTCGTCGAGTGGATCAGCCCCATGACCTACCAGGCGGCCTCCGGCGCCGGCGCGCGCAACATGCGCGAGCTGATCCAGCAGATGGGCGCGGTGCACGCCAACGTGAAGACGCTGCTCGACGATCCGGCTTCCGCCATTCTCGAAATCGACAGGAAGACCGCCGATTTCATCCGCTCCAAGGATTACCCGCTGGATGCTTGGCCGGTGCCGCTCGCCGGCAACCTCATTCCCTGGATCGACGTGCAGCTCGAATCCGGCCAGTCGAAAGAGGAGTGGAAGGCCCAGGTCGAATGCAACAAGATTCTCGGCCGTTCGGACAAGCAGATTCCGATCGACGGCCTGTGCGTGCGCATCGGCGCCATGCGCTGCCACAGCCAGGCGCTGACCATCAAGCTGACGAAAGACGTGCCGCTGGACGAAATCCACGGCATCCTCGCCGCGCACAACGACTGGGTGAAGGTGGTGCCCAACGACCGCGAGATCACCATGAAGGAGTTGACCCCGGCTGCCGTCACCGGCACGCTGACCATCCCGGTCGGCCGTTTGCGCAAGCTCAGCATGGGGCCCCAGTATCTGTCCGCCTTCACCGTGGGCGACCAGCTCTTGTGGGGCGCGGCCGAGCCCTTGCGCCGCATGTTGCGGATTTTGCTTGAGAATTAGGCCTAATACCTTGTTTTTCTGGCCTAATCACTAAAGTAATGGCCGGCTGAGCCGTCATAAGTGGGCGACAGGCGCTGAATTGTGCCCAAAACGATAGACCCTCCTGGAGGAAGAAGGATGAAATTGCACCGTCTTACTGCCCAACTCGTTGTTGGCGCCATGTTGACGCTGCCGCTGTGGGTGTACGCTGCGGGGCTGGGCAAGCTGACTGTCAAATCCGCCCTGGGCCAGCCGCTTTCCGCCGAAATCGAGCTTCTGGTGGCGAACAAGGCCGAGCTGGACAGCCTCAATGCCAGCCTGGCTTCCGGCCAGGCCTACAAGGACGCGCAAATCGAATTCGCCCCGGTGCTGTCCACCCTGCAGTTCCAGATAGCAAAACGCACCGACGGGCGGCCGGTTTTGAAAGTCACCTCCAGCAAACCCGTCAACGAGCCTTTCGTGGACATGCTCGTCGAACTCAACTGGGCATCCGGCCGGCTGCTGCGCGAATACACCGTGCTCCTGGACCCGCCCGGCATGGCGGTGCCGCAGACGGTTGCTCCGGTGGAGGTCAGGGTGCCGGAAACCAGGTCCGAACGGCCTGCCACGCAGGTGGTTCCCAAGCCGACTGCCGCGAACCCGTTCGCCACCGCCGTCGCTCCGGCAGAGGCTGAAAAGCCTGCTGCCGCGCAGGAGGACACCCGACAGCAATCATCGGCTGCGCAGGAAACCCGCGTCAGGGTAAAACGCGGCGACACCCTGAGCGGGATCGCCAATCGCGTGCGCCCGGCCAGCGTCAGCCTGGAGCAGGCACTGGTCAGCCTGTTCCGTGAAAATCCCGCTGCCTTCGCCGGCAACAACATGAACCGCCTCAAGGCCGGGCAGCTGCTGCAAGTGCCCTCTGGCGAGGCCATGGCTTCGGTCGAAGCGCAGGCGGCCCGGAATGAGGTCAGCCTGCACGCGGCGGACTGGCACGCCTACCGTGCCAAGCTGGCGGCGAAGGTTGCCGAGCAACCGGCCCAGGAAGAGACAGCTGGCAAGACCGTGGTCGGCAAGATTACCCCCAAGGTCGAGGACCAGGCCCAGCCCAAGGCGGATGCCGGCAAGGATGTGCTGAAACTGTCGAGAGCGGATCAGGACAAGGGGCTTGCGGCACAGGAAGACAGTGCCGCCCGCGAAAATGCCTTGAAAGAATCCGGCGAGCGCGCAGCGGAACTGGAAAAACAGATCCAGGACATGCAGAAGCTGGCTGCGATGAAGGAACAGGAAGCAAGTTCCGCGTCCGCCGCCGAAGGCGGGCAGCAGGCGCCTGACGCCGAGGCGAAGTCGAACACGCCGCCGCCGCCCATTGCGGATGAGCCGCAGACGAACTGGTACGATGAGTTGCTGGAGAACCCGATTTACTGGACGGGCGGCGCGGCCATCGTCGTGCTGGGCGGCCTGCTGTGGTGGATGCTTGCCGGCGGGCAGAAGCGCAGAAAGCCGGTACCCGAAACCGCGTCCGGCGACATCATCACCGGCGGCGAACTGCAGCCCAGCACCGTGCAAGGTGCGGAGGCAAGAGGCGGCGTGGTGAATACCGGCGACACCTCCTTCCTCACGGACTTCAGCCAGGCCGGGCTGGCCGAGATCGACACGCACGACGTCGATCCCATTGCCGAAGCCGACGTGTACATGGCCTACGGGCGCGACGCCCAGGCCGAGGAAATCCTCAAGGAAGCACTGACCAAAACGCCGGATCGCCACGAGATTCGACTCAAGCTGCTGGAAATCTACGCCGCCCGCAAGAATGTGACTTCCTTCGAAACGGTGGCCGGGGAGCTTTATGCCGCACTTGGCGGCCAGACCGGCGCCATCTGGGACAGGGCGGCGGCAATGGGCCGCTCGATCGACCCGCACAATCCCCTGTATGGCGGAACGGCAGTGCCGGCCAAAGCGGCTGCCGCCGGCGGAGTCCTGGCAGCCGCCGAGCCCGCTCGGGCTGACGCCGTCAAGCCCCAGCCTTCGGCGGCCGAGGCGGATGCCGCAATGGAGTTTTCGACCGAACCGCACGCTCCCGAAGTTGCAGGTCTGGCAAAGGAGCGCGCGCCGGAACCGCCGGTGCAGGAAATCGAGCTCGATTTCTCCGTGCCGGAGGTTGAGGACAAGCCCGCGACGCCGGCTCCCGTGGAAGAAAAACAGGAGCACACCCTGGATTTCGACCTTTCCGGGTTTGATCTGAAAATTCCGGAGCAAGCCGCAGCGCCGGAAACGCCGAAGCCGGGGACAATGGACTTCTCCGGCCTGGATCTCGATTTGACCGGGGCAAGCGAAGAAGAAGATCTCGACGAAGTCGCCACCAAGCTGGACCTGGCCCGCGCCTACCTGGAAATGGGCGACAAGGAAGGGGCGCGCGAGATTCTCCAGGAAGTCATTGCCGAGGGCACGGAAAAGCAGAAAAACGATGCCCAGAGCATCATGGCGACGCTTTAGTTGCCATTTGCCTGCCGAATTGCCATAGTTCGGGCTATGGCAATTCGCAACAAGAACCGCCGGGAATTCCACCCGGCGGTTTCCATTTTCAGCTGGCTGATTGTCGCAATCGCGATAGAACTGGCTTCGCCAATCCAGCTGGCATGGCTGGCGGCAGGGGCGGCCATGCTGCTTGTCCATGGCGCATCGGCGCGGCGCTTTGGCCGGCTGCTGTGGAAAGGCCGCTGGCTTTGGCTGGCGATGATTTTCATCTATGCCTGGACGCTGCCCGGGACGCTGCTCTGGCCGTCGGACTATAGCCCGAGCCGGGAAGGGCTGGCGGCAGGCTTTTCCCGCGTGGCACGCCTGTGCCTGATGCTGGCGGCGCTGGCGCGCCTGCTCTCCGCGTTTTCTCCCGCGCAACTGGCCGGCGGCCTGTATCTGCTGGCAAAGCCACTGGATGCCATCGGCCTTGACCGGCGGGCGTTCGCGGTGCGCCTCGCGTTGACGCTCGAACAAATCGAGCGCGCGCCTGAAGGCCGAAAATGGCTGGAGGAGTTGAAGCTTCCCGTTGATACGGCGGGCCCGGAAGAAATAAGCTTGCCTGTTGCGCAAGTCGGCTTCAAGGATATTTTGATGCTGTCCGCAGCCCTGCTGGTGCTGGGGGCCGTTCTGGCCAGGGCTGCCGCATGAGGATCGCCATCGGCCTGGAATACGACGGCCGCGGCTTCTGCGGCTGGCAGTCGCAGCCTTCCGGCTGCGGCGTCCAGGACCATCTGGAAAAGGCGGTGGCCGAGATCGCCGGAGAAAAGCTTGGCGTGACCGCCGCCGGGCGCACCGATACCGGCGTGCACGCGAGCTTCCAGGTCGCGCATTTCGACGTGAACGCAACGCGCCCGCTCACCGCCTGGGTGCGCGGGGTCAACACCCTTCTGCCCGACGGCATCGCGGTGGCCTGGGCCAAGGAAATGCCGGGCGATTTCCATGCGCGCTTTGCGGTGGAAGAGCGCGGCTACCGCTATGTGCTGCTCAACCATCCCGTGCGACCGGGCCTGATGGCGGGCAAGGTGGGCTGGCACCACCGTCCGCTGGACGAGCGGGCCATGCAGGCGGCGGCCGAACGGCTGCTCGGCAGGCATGACTTCTCGGCGTTTCGCGCCGCGGAATGCCAGGCGAAGTCGCCGGAAAAGGAGGTGCGCCAGGCGGACATCAGGCGCCAGGGCGATTTCCTCGTATGCGACTTCCGCGCCGACGGTTTCCTGCATCACATGGTGCGCAACATCATGGGCTGCCTCGTGCACATCGGTGCGGGCCAGGCGGCGCCCGACTGGATGGACGAACTGCTCGCGCACAAGGATCGCACCCGCGCCGCCCCCACCTTCATGGCGGACGGCTTGTACCTGTCATATATCCGGTATGCTTCGCGTTTTGGCTTGCCGGATGGCGGCAGAGACCTATGGCCGTGCGCGTAAAAATCTGCGGAATCACCCGAAGCGAAGATCTGCACGCTGCCTGCAAGGCCGGCGCGGATGCGCTCGGCTTCGTGTTCTATGCCGGGAGCCCGCGCCATCTCTCCATCGAGCAGGCCGTTCTTCTGGTGGCGCAGTTGCCGCCATTCGTGCAGTCCGTCGGCCTGTTCGTCGATGCCGAGCCGGCATTCGTCGAAGCAGTGCTTGAAACCGTGCCGCTCGATCTGCTGCAATTCCATGGCAACGAAGCGCCCGAGCAGTGCCGCGCCTTCGGCCGGCCTTATCTGAAAGCCGTGCGCATGAGGGCGGGCGTCGATTTGGTAAAATACTGTGCGGATTTTCACGATGCCCGCGGCTTGCTGCTCGACGCCTACGTGCCCGGCGTGCCCGGCGGCACTGGCGAGCGCTTCGACTGGGGCCTGATTCCAGCGGGCCTGCCAAAACCCATCGTGCTGTCCGGCGGACTCAATCCCGACAATGTCGCGCAGGCCGTGCAGGCCGTACGGCCGTGGGCGGTGGACGTCAGCAGCGGCGTGGAAACCGCGCCCGGCATCAAGGACGCGGCCAGGGTGGCTGCGTTTGTTAGACATGCAAAAATGAATATATGAACCTCGACGACCTCCCCGATTCGCACGGCCACTTCGGTCCCTACGGCGGCATTTTCGTGGCCGAGACGCTGATGGCCGCGCTGGAGGAACTGCGCGCGGAATACGATAAGGCGCGCAGGGATCCCGCCTTCATGGCTGAGTACGAATACGAACTCAAGCACTACGTCGGCCGCCCCAGCCCGGTGTACCACGCCAAAAGGCTGTCCGAACAGTACGGCGGCGCGCAGATTTACCTCAAGCGCGAAGACCTCAACCACACCGGCGCGCACAAGATCAACAACACCATCGGCCAGGCGCTCTTGGCGCGGCGCATGGGCAAGAAGCGCGTCATCGCCGAAACCGGCGCTGGCCAGCACGGGGTGGCCTCCGCCACCGTCGCCGCGCGCTACGGCATGGAATGCGTGGTCTACATGGGCGAAGAGGACGTGCAGCGCCAGGCGCCCAATGTGTTCCGCATGAAGCTGCTCGGCGCCACCGTGGTGCCGGTGTCCTCCGGCTCCAGGACGCTGAAGGACGCTTTGAACGAAGCCATGCGCGACTGGGTCACCAACGTCGAGTCGACCTTCTACATCCTCGGCACCGCCGCCGGCCCGCATCCCTATCCCATGCTGGTGCGCGATTTCCAGTGCGTCATCGGCAACGAAGCCATCGTGCAGATGCAGGAACTCGCCGGCCGCCAGCCCGATGTCGTGGTGGCCTGCGTGGGCGGCGGCTCGAATGCCATCGGCATTTTCCATCCCTACCTGGCCCATCCCGAGGTCAGGCTCGTTGGCGTGGAAGCGGGCGGCTCGGGCGTGGACAGCGGCAAGCACGCCGCGCCCCTCACCGCCGGCACGCCCGGCGTGCTGCACGGCTTCCGCAGCTACCTCATGCAGGACGAGAACGGCCAGATCATCGAAACCCATTCGGTTTCCGCAGGCCTCGACTACCCCGGCGTCGGCCCCGAGCACGCCTGGCTCAAGGACGCGCACAAGGCCGAATATGTCGCCATCAACGACGACGAAGCCCTTGAAGCCTTCCATGACTTGTGCAGGTTCGAGGGCATCATCCCCGCGCTGGAATCCAGCCACGCCCTTGCCCACGCCAGGAAAATCGCGCCGACCATGAAGAAAGACCAGATCATCCTGGTCAATCTTTCCGGGCGCGGCGACAAGGACATCAATACCGTGGCCAGGGTGTCAGGGATTACTTTATAAGCAAATGCTTCGTGGAATAGCCTGGAAGACAAGCCGTGCTGAAATTTGCCTGGGATGAAGCGAAAGCCGCCGCAAACCTGGCCAAGCATGGCGTATCCTTTGAAGAAGCTGCAACCGTATTTGGCGATCCGCTGGCGCTTACCTTCGACGATCCGGATCATTCCGGCGGGGAACGCCGTTTCTTGACTTTCGGCATGTCGGAAAGAAGCCGGGTGTTGTTGGTAGTGAATGTGGAGCGCGGCCGCACAGTTAGAATCATCAGTGCCCGCAAGGCGACGAAACATGAACGAGGTATCTATGGGCAAGGCTAAAGACGAAATGCGCGCCGAATACAAACGCAAGGATTTGGGCAAAGGCGTGCGCGGAAAATATTTCGAACGCTATGCCAAAGGTACCAACCTCGTTTTGTTGAATGACAAGGTTGCCAAGGCATTTCCGACAACCGAGGCGGTGAATGAGGCCTTGCTGGGCTTGCTGGCGTTGACCGAGCAGACCGCGCGCATCACATCGCGACCAAAGCGGACGCCCCGCAAGCGGTCCACAGCCTGATAGCGCGGATATTGCAATGAATCGCCACCCAATCCTTCTGTATTGGAGTACAGAAGACACTGCGTTTATCGCCGAAGTGCCGGAATTGCCCGGCTGCATGGCGCATGGTGATACGCAGGAAGATGCGCTGGCTAATGTCAAGGAAGCCATGCGCCTGTGGATCGATACCGCACGCGAATTCGGCGACCCGATTCCCGAGCCGCGCGGGCGGTTGATGTATGCGTAATGGCACCAACACCGTGGCCAGGATTTCCTAGCCTGCAACTTTGAGTAACTCAAGTTTATGACACGCATTAGCAGCACCTTCGACAGGATCAAAACCGAAGGCAGGAAAGCCCTGATCCCCTTCATCACCGCAGGCGATCCTGGCCGCGGTCTCACCGTGCCGTTGATGCATGCACTGGTGGAAGCGGGGGCGGACATCATCGAACTGGGGGTGCCATTTTCCGATCCGATGGCGGACGGCCCGGTGATCCAGCGCGCCTCCGAACGCGCCCTGGCCAACAAGGTGGGGCTGAAGGACGTGCTTGCCATGGTGGCGGAGTTCCGCAAGGCCAACTCCGAGACGCCGGTGGTGCTGATGGGTTATGCCAACCCGGTGGAGCGCATGGGCTATGAAACTTTTGCCAAGGCCGCGAAGGAAGCCGGGGTGGACGGCGTATTGACGGTGGACATTCCGCCCGAGGAATCGCACGGCGTCGCGGACGTGTTCAAGTCGCACGGGCTCGATCCCATTTTCCTGCTGTCGCCCACCACGCCTGAATCGCGCGTGGAAGAGGTGGCGAAGGCGGCCGGCGGCTTCGTCTACTACGTTTCGCTCAAGGGCGTGACGGGCGCGGCCAATCTGGACACGGAGGAAGTGGCGAAGAAGCTTGCCATGATCCGCCGTCATTGCGCGTTGCCGGTCGGTGTCGGTTTCGGCATCCGCGACGCGCAGACGGCCGAGGCGATTGCGCGCATCGCCGACGCCGTGGTGGTGGGCAGCCGCATCGTGGGCGAGATCGAGAACGCCCCGGAAAACGAAGTGGTGAACCGCGTCAAATACCTGGTGGAAGATCTGCGCCGCGGCGTGGATGCCGCCACCAGAAAATAAACGGAGAAAACCATGAGCTGGTTCCAGAAACTCGTGCCGCCCAAGATCAAGGCGCGCCGCGAAGCCAAGAAATCGGTGCCCGAAGGCCTGTGGTCGAAGTGCCCGGCCTGCAACGAGGTGCTGTACAAGGCCGATCTGCACAACAACCTCGAAGTCTGTCCCAAGTGCGGATACCATCACCGCATCGGCGCCCGCGCGCGCCTCGACATGCTGCTCGATGCGGAAGGGCGGCGCGAGATCGGCAGCGAAATCAGGCCGATCGACCCGCTCAAGTTCAAGGACAGCAAGAAATATTCGGATCGCCTGGCCGAGGCGCAGACCGGCACCGAGGAAAGCGACGCGCTGGTGGTGATGGCGGGCGCGATCCAGTCCCTGCCGGTGGTGGCAGCCGCCTTCGAGTTCAAGTTCATGGGCGGTTCGATGGGCTCGGTGGTGGGCGAGCGTTTCGTGCGCGGCGTCGATGCCGCGATCGAAACGCGTTCCGCCTTCGTGTGCTTTTCCGCCAGCGGCGGGGCGCGCATGCAGGAAGGCCTGTTCTCGCTGATGCAGATGGCCAAGACCTCGGCCGCGCTCACGCACCTGTCGGCCAGCCGCCTGCCGTTCATTTCCGTGCTCACCGACCCCACCATGGGTGGCGTGTCGGCCAGTTTCGCCATGCTGGGCGATCTCATCATCGCCGAGCCGAATGCGCTGATCGGCTTTGCCGGCCCGCGCGTGATCGAACAGACCGTGCGCGAAACCCTGCCCGAGGGCTTCCAGCGTTCCGAATTCCTGCTGGAAAAGGGCGCCATCGACCGCATCGTCGATCGCCGTCAGATGCGGGCCGAACTGGCGGCGACCATCGCCATGCTGATGCGGCGCCCTGCTTTGGCGGCTTGAGGCATGAACCACGGAGGCACGGAGACACAGAGAAAAACCGTGTTTCGGTTAAATCAGACTGTGGTTGTTAAATCGGGTCAGACAGCATGATGCTTACTGCCCGCCTTCCCGCTATCGGTGGGGTCTTCCTCTGCGCCTCTGTGTCTCTGTGGTTAGTTCAAGTCTGAAATCCTGGCTGGCACGGCTGGAGCGGGCGCACCCGTCCGCGATCGAGCTTGGGCTGGCGCGCGTGGCGCGCGTGCGCGACGCCATGGGCCTCAGCCCGGCCTTCCCCGTCATTCTCGTCGGCGGCACCAACGGCAAGGGTTCCGCCTGCGCCTACCTCGAAGCCATCCTGCGCGCGCAGGGGTACAGGACGGGGCTTTATACCTCGCCGCATCTCTTGCGCTACAACGAGCGCGTGCGCATCGACGGCGAAGCAACATCCGACGCGGAAATCGTGGCCGGGCTGGGGGCGGTGGAGGCCGCGCGCGGCGAGGTTTCGCTCACCTATTTCGAGCATGGCACGCTGGCCGCGATGTGGCAGTTCGTCCGGGCCGGCGTCGAGGTGGCGATCCTGGAAGTGGGGCTGGGCGGACGGCTCGATGCCGTCAATGTGTTCGAGCCCGCGGTTTCCATCGTGACCACCGTCGACCTCGACCATCAGGCCTGGCTGGGCGATACCCGCGAAGCCATCGGCTTCGAGAAGGCCGGCATCTTCCGCGCCGGCAAGCCGGCGATCTGCGGCGATGCGGACCCGCCGCAAAGCCTGCTCGATCATGCGCACGCCATCGATGCAAGCTTGTTGCGCGCGGGCGGCGACTTCAGTTTTGTCCTGTCCGGCGGTGCCTGGCATTTCCGCATGGGCGAGATCGAGCTGGCGGATTTGCCCTTGCCGGCGCTGGCCGGCGCGTACCAGCTGGCCAATGCCGCGTCCACCCTGGCGGGGCTGTCCGCATTGTCCGAAACGCTTCCGGTTTCGCTGGCTGCGATCCATGCCGGGCTGGAAAATGTTCGTTTGCCTGGCCGTTTCCAGCGCATCGCCGGTGCTGTGGAGATCGTGCTGGACGTCGCGCACAACCCGCAGTCGGCCCGCGCCCTGGCGGACAACCTGCGCACCTGCCCGGCCAGGGGTAAAAATCTTGCGGTATTTGCCCTGCTGGCCGACAAGGACGCGGACGGCGTCATAGAGCCTTTGAAGAACTGTTTCGATGCCTGGTTCGTCGCCGGCCTGGCGGGCGAGCGCGGGCAGGCGGGGGCCGGGCTGGCGGAGCGCGTCCGTTCCCGGGTTGCGGGGCCGGTCGAGGCTTTCGACGATCCGCTTTCCGCCTTTCAAGCGGCGAAACTTCAGGCCGGCGAAGGTGATAGAATTACCGTCTTCGGGTCGTTTTATACAGTTGCCGCAGTGCTCATTGCCGCAGTTCCCAATCATGCCGCCACCCCTTGTTGACGACGACCACAAGCGCCGCGCGCGCCGCCGGCTGATCGGCGCGGTCGCGCTCACGATCGCCGCGGTGGTCATCCTGCCGCTGGTGCTGGAGGACGAGCCGCCTCCGGCCGGCCCGCTGGAAGTGCGCATGCCGCCGCCGGCGATCGATCAACAGCCGCCGCAAAACACCGTCGAATATGCGCCGCCGCCCGCGAACAGCGTGGTCGAGCCGCCGCAGTCTGCCGCGACCGCTCCCGCGCCTGCTGTGGCCGCCAGGCCGGCCCCTCCTCCCGCCAAGCTTGCCGCGCCCACCCAGGCTTCCGCTGTCTATGCCGTGCAGGTCGGCGTGTTCGCCGACAAGGTCAATGCCGAGCGGCTTCAGTCGCGCATTGCGGCGCTCGGTCTCAAACCCCATGCCGACGAAGTGGACGGCAGCACGCGCGTGCGCGTGGGCTCGTTTACGAACCGGGCCGAGGCCGATGCCTTGTCGGCCAGGCTGGCTGCCGCGGGCATCACCGGCCAGGTCGTCGAGAAATGACCGTGCTCGACTGGATTGTCATCCTGGTTCTGGCGGCTTCCGTCATTCTCAGCCTCATGCGCGGCCTGGTCGCGGAGGTTTTTTCGCTGGCTTCCTGGATCGTGGCCTTGCTCGCGGCAAGATGGGGTGCGGCGGCCGTGGCCCCCATGCTGCCCCTGGACGTGGATAGCGAGGGCATGCGCTACTTCATTGCTTTTGCCGTGATCTTTTTGATCGTGATGATCTTCGTCATGCTGTTCGGCCGCCTGATAAAAGGGGCAGTGGGCGCGGTCGGCCTGGGCGCCGCCGACAGGGCGGTGGGCGGGCTTTTTGGCCTGCTGCGCGGCGTGGTGATTCTGGTCGGACTGACGCTTGCCGCAGGCCTGACCGCAATGCCGCAGACCGGTTTCTGGAAAAATGCGCTATCTTCCGGAGTGCTGGAGATGCTGGCCATGGAGGCGGTGCCTTTGCTGCCTGCCAAAGTGGCCGAACACATTCATTTCAACAGGTGAAACATGTGCGGAGTTATCGGCATTGCCGCCAATACGCCAGTCAATCAACTGCTCTATGACGGGCTGATGGTCCTGCAGCATCGCGGGCAGGACGCAGCCGGCATCGTGACAGCCGAGGGTGCGCGTTTCCACATGCACAAGGCTCCGGGCCTGGCGCGCGACGTGTTCCGCACCCGGGACATGCGCAATTTGCTGGGCAACATCGGCGTGGCGCACGTGCGCTACCCCACCGCCGGCTCGGCTTCCAGTTCGGCGGAATCGCAGCCCTTCTACGTGAACTCTCCCTTCGGCATCGTGCTGGGGCACAACGGCAACCTGACCAACACGGAAGAGCTCAAGCGCGCGCTGTTTGCCGAAGACCTGCGCCACGTCAACACCAATTCCGATTCCGAAGTGCTGTTGAACGTGCTGGCGCACGAGTTGCAGGCCAACGGCCGCGGCGGCCGCCTGGACCTCGACACCATATTCGCGGCGGTTTCCGGCGTGCACAAGCGCTGCCGCGGCGCCTACGCCGTGGTGGCGCTCATCGCCGGCCATGGCCTGCTGGCTTTCCGCGACCCGCACGGCATCCGTCCGCTGGTCATCGGCGTGAACGAGAACGTCACGCCGCCTGAATACATGGTGGCCTCCGAAAGCGTGGCCATCGATGCGCTGGGCTTCAGGATCCTGCGCGACGTGCAGCCGGGCGAGGCCGTGTTCGTCGACGAAAACCGGCGCCTGCACAGCCGCCAGTGCGCCAACGCAGCAGCCCTGAATCCCTGCATCTTCGAATATGTCTATCTTGCCCGCCCGGATTCGGTCATGGACGGCATCTCGGTCTACAAGACGCGCCTGCGCATGGGCGTGTCGCTGGCGCAGAAAATCCAGCGCGAGTTCGGACACCTGAAAATCGACGTGGTGATCCCGATCCCCGACACCAGCCGGCCTTCCGCCCTGCAACTGGCCAACCACCTGGGCGTGCCCTACCGCGAAGGCTTCATCAAGAACCGCTACATCGGCCGCACCTTCATCATGCCCGGCCAGGCCCTGCGCAGGAAATCGGTGCGACAGAAGCTGAACGCCATCGCCGAGGAGTTCAAGGACAAGAACGTGCTGCTGGTGGACGACTCCATCGTGCGCGGCACCACCAGCCGCGAGATCGTGCAGATGGCGCGCGATTCGGGCGCGGCCCAGGTGTTCTTCGCGTCCGCCGCCCCGCCGGTGCGCTACCCCAATGTCTACGGCATCGACATGCCGACGCGCGCCGAACTGCTGGCGTTTGGCCGCAACGACGAGGAGATCGCCCGCGAGATCGGTTGCGATGCGCTGATCTACCAGAACATCGAAGCCCTGGTCGAGGACGTGAAGGCGGAAAATCCGGCCATCCGGGATTTCGACACCTCGTGCTTCGACGGCCGCTACATCACCGGCGACGTGACGCCGGAATATCTGGATTACATCGAGGCCCTGCGCAACGGCGATACGCAGTCGCACGCCATCGACACCCAGCAGCTCGACCTGAACCTGGTGTCCCGCGCGCGCGCTTGACTCGCCGCCGCGCACGGCTTAAATTTCAGGCAGCCTGAATCCGGCGCCGAGTTGAACACAGCTTGCAGGGCGCATCCAATAAATACTGCTAAAGCGTGGTGAACCCGTTCCCGCGCGAACGGGTTTTTTGTTTGGAGATGGAGATGACTGAAGAATACGACCTGGAAACCCTGGCGGTACGCAGCGGCACGCTGCGCAGCCAGTTCAACGAACACAGCGAGGCCCTGTTCCTCACCTCCAGCTTCGTGTTCGAGAGCGCGGCCCAGGCCGCCGCCCGCTTCAAGGGCGAGGAGCCGGGCAACATCTACGCGCGCTTCACCAACCCCACGGTGACCATGCTGGAAACCCGGCTCGCGGCGCTGGAAGGCGCCGAGCGCTGCGTGGCGTTCTCCTCCGGCATGGCCGCGATCCTGGCCACGGTCATGGGCCTGATGAAAGCGGGCGAGCACATCGTCGCCTCGCGTTCGATCTTCGGCTCCACGGTGCAGCTGTTTTCCAACATCCTCGGGCGCTTCGGCATCGAGACCACCTACGTCTCGCCTACCGAGCCGGAAGACTGGAAGCGGGCGGTGAAGCCCAACACCAAACTGTTCTTCGTCGAGTCGCCCTCCAACCCGCTGACCGAAGTGAGCGACATCGCGGCGCTCGCGGCCATCGCCAGACAGGCCGGCGCCCGGCTCGCGGTGGACAACTGCTTCTGTTCCCCTGCCTTGCAGCGCCCGCTGGATCTGGGCGCGGACATCGTCATCCATTCCGCCACCAAGTATCTGGACGGGCAGGGCAGGGTGCTGGGCGGCGCGGTGCTGGGTTCGAAAGAATTGATGGAGGGCGTGTATACCTTCCTGCGCACCGCCGGGCCGACGCTGTCCGCCTTCAATGCCTGGGTGATCCTCAAGGGCCTGGAAACCCTCAGCTTGCGCATGGAGGCGCACTCGAAGAACGCGCTGGAACTCGCGGCCTGGCTGGAAAGCCATCCGAAGGTGGAACGCGTGTGGTATCCGGGCCTGCCCTCGCATCCCCAGCACGCACTGGCGATGCGCCAGCAGAAAACCGGCGGTGGCATCGTGGCCTTCGAGGTCGCGGGCGGCCAGGCGGCGGCCTGGCGCGTGATCGACGCTTGCCGGCTGCTGTCCATCACCGCCAACCTGGGTGACGCCAAGACCACCATCACCCACCCGGCTTCCACCACGCACAGCCGCATGACCGCGGAACAGCGCGCGTTCGCCGGCATCAGCGACGGTCTCATCCGCGTGGCGGTCGGACTGGAATCGGTGCGCGACATCCGCAACGATCTGGCGAGGGGGCTGGAAGCATGAAAATTCTTCCGGCTTTCGCCCTGCTGGCGTGCATGGGCGCGCAGGCGGCAGGCATGATCGAGTTGCGCTACCTGGACAGCGAGGACGGCGCACCCGCCTACCAGACGCGCATCCTGGTGACCGAGCGCTATCTGCGCATGGATGAAGGGCGCGACGACGGCGATTTCATACTGCTCGACCGCAAGACCGGCAAGGTATCGAACGTGGTGCATGAGCAGAAAATGCTCATGGCCATCAGCGACAAGAAGCTGCCCAAGAGTCCCGCTCCTGCCTATCGGGTGGAGAAAAGGGTGACGCCGGTGCGCGCGGGAACCGTGCGCGTGCAGGTGCTGGCCGACGGCAAGCTCTGCTCGGAGACCGTGGCCGCGTCCAGGCTGTTCCCCGACGCCGCGCGCGCGCTGGCAGAATACAAGGCTGCGCTGGCTTACACCCAGTGGACGACCTATCGCAACACGCCTGCCGATCTGCGCCAGGACTGCGACCTGGTGCACCATGTCTGGCAGACCGGCTTGGCGCTGTCGCAGGGCCTGCCGATCGAGGAGCGGGACTATGCCGGGCGCGCGAGGCAGTACGTGAGCGGAAAAAAACGCGAACCGAACCCCAGGCTTTTCGAGTTGCCGAAGCACTACGAATCGGTTGCGCTTCCCGATTTCGAGGGAGAAGGGGCGGGCAGCAGTTCGCAGCCCTGAGCGGTGCAGGCGAGATAGCCGCCTTCGCCGTACCAGTCCGGCAAAACCCAGCGTTCCGCGGGCTTGCCATCTATCGTTGCAAGATGCCGGGCGGGCCGGTGGGTGTGGCCATGGATCATGCGCAGTGCGCCCGACCGCCGAAAGGCATCGGCAACCGCATCCGCATTCACGTCCATGATCTCGCAGGATTTCCCCGTCTTGGCGCGTTCGCTGCCCGCGCGCGCGGATTTGGCCAGGGCGTGGCGCAGGCCGAGCGGGAGCGCGAGCAGGCTGCCGCGCACCAGCGGCAGCCTGGCGAATTTCCTGAAGCGCTGGTAGCTGCGGTCATCGGTGCACAGGGTGTCGCCATGCGTGAGCAGGGTGGGGACGCCATACAGATCGACGACGACGGGATCGTCCAGCAGCGTCATCCCGCACGAACCGGCATAGCGCCGCGCCAGCAGGAAATCGCGGTTGCCGTGCATGAAATGGACCGGCGTGCCGGCTGCCGTCAGGGCGTGGATTCTTTCCGCGGCCTGGCGGGCGATCGGCGCATCGACATCGTCGTCGCCGACCCAGTATTCGAACAAGTCGCCGAGGATGTAAAGCGCATCGGCGCCCGCGGCAATGTCTTCCAGGAAATGAAAAAAGCGCCCGCTGGCCAGCGGGCGCGCTTCGGCCAGGTGCAGGTCGGCGATGAACAGCGTGCGGTTAGTGGAAGACATGGCGTCAGAAATCGTCGCGCGCTCCCGCATTCAGCCGCAGTGGATTCATGGCGCCAGGTCAGACAATTTCCGCCTTGGTGATGACAATGTCCTCCACCGGCACGTCCTGGTGGCCGGCACGGCTGCCGGTGCGGGTTTTCCTGATGGCGTCCACCACTTCCCTGCCTTCGACCACCTTGCCGAACACGGCATAGCCGTAGCCTTGCGGGGTGGGCGCGGTGTGGTTGAGAAAGCTGTTGTCGGCCACGTTGATGAAGAATTGGGCGGTGGCCGAATCGGGGACGGAGGTGCGCGCCATGGCGATGGTGTAGGCCTCGTTCTTCAGGCCGTTGGCGGCCTCGTTCCCGATCGGCGCGCGCGTGGGCTTCTGCGACATGCCGGGCTCGAAGCCGCCGCCCTGGATCATGAAGCCGTCGATGACACGGTGGAAGATGGTGCCGTCGTAGAAGCCGTCGCGCACGTATTGGAGAAAGTTTTCCGTGGTGATCGGCGCCTTCTCGGCATCCAGTTCAAGCGTGATGTCCCCTTTCGAGGTGTGGAGTTTGACCATGTGATTGCTTCCTTTTCGGGGTGGTTTTAAGACGGTCTCAGGGATTTGCGCCCGCCGGTTCGGCAGCGGGCGCGGCTGGCTTGTTGCCGGACACCAGTTCCCTGATGAGCGCGAGCTTGGCCTTGGCCGTCTGGTTGCTGCCGTCGGCCTGCAGGGCCTTGGCGTAGGCCTGCGCGGCCATCCTGACATACAGGTCGCCCAGGTTCTCGTGCGCGGTGGCGTAGCCCGGATGGGCGCGGATCGCCATTTCCAGGGCGTTTTTCGCAGCATCGTACCTGCCCTCCGCAGCATGCAGCACGGCCAGGTTGTTGTAGGGCTCGGGCAGTTCGGGGTAATTCTCGGTGAGGGCGGTAAACACCTGAATGGCCTCGGCGGACTTGCCCAGATCGGTCAGAATCAGGCCTTTCAGGAAACGCGCCTGCGCATTATTTGGGTTTCGGGCCAGGAATTTATCGGCGCGCGCCAGCGCCGTGGTCAGGTCGCCCGTGCGGAAAAGCTGGTTGATGTCCTGGACCTCGTCCGCCTTGCTCCCGACCGGGAATGACAGGCTGAGCACGAGGGCCAGCAGGCGCGCGAAACTTGGCAGACTGGGCATGTGATAAACTCGAAGCGGTTTGTAAGCCCGAATTCTAACAACTCCCCCGTATCCGTGGGTGGTTTGCCACCAGCGCTGCCAATCCATCCTTTTCCCCATGCTCAAGCTGTACAACTCCCTAAGCCGCAGTCTAGAGAACTTCGTCCCCATCCAGCCCGGCCAGGTCCGCATGTATGTATGCGGGATGACGGTATACGACTACTGCCACCTGGGCCATGCCCGCGTCTTCGTGGTGTTCGACATGGTGGCGAGGTGGCTGCGCGCCTCCGGCTACCGCCTGGCCTACGTGCGCAACATCACGGACATCGACGACAAGATCATCAAGCGCGCAAATGAAAACGGCGAAACCACGGCCGAACTCACCAATCGCTTCATCGCCGCCATGCACGAGGACGAGGCCAGGCTCGGCGTGCTGCGGCCGGATGCCGAGCCGCGCGCGACCGAATACGTCGCCGAGATGCTGGCCATGATCCGGACCCTGGAGGAGCGCGGCCTCGCCTACCGCGCCGCCAACGGCGATGTGTACTACAGCGTGCGCGGATTCGGGCACTACGGTCAGCTGTCCGGCAAGTCGCTCGACGACCTGCGCGCGGGCGAACGCGTGGAAGTGGATCCCAACAAGCGCGACCCCATGGATTTCGTGCTGTGGAAGGCGGCCAAGCCGGGCGAGCCCGCCTGGGAAAGCCCCTGGGGGCCGGGGCGGCCAGGCTGGCACATCGAATGCTCGGCCATGAGCGGCAAGCTGCTCGGCCGCCACTTCGACATCCACGGCGGCGGCCAGGATTTGCAGTTTCCCCACCACGAGAACGAAATCGCCCAAAGCGAGGGCGCGCACGGCTGCAAGTTCGTCAACTACTGGCTGCACAACGGCTTCGTGCGCGTGGACAACGAGAAGATGTCCAAGAGCCTGGGCAACTTCTTCACTATCCGCGAAGTGCTGGACAAGTTCGATGCCGAGGTGGTGCGCTTCTTCATCATGCGCGCGCATTACCGCAGCCCGCTCAACTATTCCGACGCACACCTGGAGGACGCCAGGGGTGCGCTGACCCGGCTCTACACGACGCTGAAGAACGTGCCGCCGGCCGATATCGAGCCCGACTGGAATGATCCCTGGGCGGCGCGCTTCAAGGAAGCGATGGACGAGGATTTCGGCACGCCCGAAGCGGTGGCGGTGCTGTTCGAGCTGGCCAGCGAAGCCAACCGTGCGCACGATCCCCGGCTTTCGGGCATGCTCAGGGCGCTGGGCGGCGTGCTGGGACTGCTGCAGGCGGAGCCGGAAGCCTTCCTCAAGCGGCCTGTCGGCGAGGCCGGCGGGCTGCCGGATGCGGAAATCGATGCCCTGATCGCGGCACGCTCTGCCGCCAAGAAGGCGCGCAACTTCGCCGAGGCCGACCGCATCCGTGACGAGCTGAAGGCGGCCGGCGTGATTCTCGAAGACGGCCCCCAGGGCACGACCTGGCGCCGGGCCTGAGCCGGCAAGGGCTTGCCGCGATTGCAATGAAATGAGCGATTACCTCGTTTATCTGGGCGCGGTAGGCTGGGCGCATGCGGCATGGAAGGGGGATTTCTACCCCGAGGACTTGCCAGAGGACTGGCAGTTGTCTTTCTACAACACCCGGTTCCGCTGCGTGTATTTGCCCCATGCGCTGTGGAAAAACGCCACCGATGCGGAGGTGGCCGGCTGGCTGGACGACACCCTGGAGAGATTCCGCTTCGTGCTGGGTGCGCCGGAAACCTTCGACGAGCAGGATGCGGCCAAGGCCCGCCGTTTCGGCGAACGCGGCATAGCGGAAAGCCAACTGGACATCGTCTGTCTCGAAGGGGAGGCGGACTTGCGCGAGCTGGCACGGCGCATGCAAAAAGCCGCGCACGGCGGGGCGCCCCTGTACGTGATTTCCCGTGACGGCGCGCTGGCGCAATTGAGGCAGGCGGGCCAGTTGATGGAAGTTCTGGGAGTCTGATGGCCATCGGCGGGCGGGCTTCCGATAAAATGATGCCAAATCAAAAACACCAAGGGCCAGAGCTTTGGACAATCTGGTAGAGATAAAAGATGTCACCTTCGGCTACAACGCCCGGCCGGTCCTGAAGGGGATCAGTCTGGCTGCCCGCCGCGGCCAGGTCATCGCCATCATGGGCAGCAGCGGCTGCGGCAAGACCACCCTGCTGCGCCTGATCGGCGGCCAGATCAGGGCCAACAGCGGAAGCGTTCGGGTGGCGGGCCAGGAAGTGGGCGAGCTGGATGCGGACGGCCTCTACCAGCTGCGCCGCAAGATGGGCATGCTGTTCCAGTTCGGCGCGCTGTTCACCGACATGAGCGTATTCGACAACGTCGCCTTTCAGTTGCGCGAGCATACCCGCCTGCCGGAGGAGATCATCCGCGATTTGGTATTGATGAAGCTGCATGCCGTCGGCCTGCGCGGCGCGGCGGATCTCATGCCTTCCGAGCTTTCCGGCGGCATGGCGCGGCGCGTGGCGCTGGCGCGCGCCATCGCGCTGGAACCCATGCTGGTCATGTACGACGAGCCCTTTGCCGGACTCGATCCGATTTCGCTCGGGGTGATCGGCAACCTCATCCGCCGGCTCACCGACACCCTGGGGCTGACTTCCATCGTGGTGACGCATGACGTGCAGGAGTCGCTGAAAATCGTGGATTACGTCTATTTCGTGTCGGAAGGCGTGATCGAGGCGGAGGGTACGCCGGAGGAGATGCGCGCCTCGGGGCTGCCTTTCGTGCACCAGTTCGTGCATGGAGAGCCGGACGGCCCGGTGCCCTTCCATTACCCGGCCCGCCCGTACGCCGAAGACCTGAGGCTGGGCCTGTGATCGCGCCATTGCGTGCGATCGCCAGCCTGGGAAAGCGCACGCGGGAAGCGGTGTCGCGCATGGGGTATGCCGCGCGCTTCTTTGTGGCCATCCTGCTGCACTCCGGCATGGCGTTCCGACGTTTCGGACTCACCATCCGGGAAATCTATTTCGCCGGCGTGCTCTCGCTCATCATCATCCTGGTGTCGGGGCTGTTCGTCGGCATGGTGCTGGGTTTGCAGGGCTATGAAACCCTGCAAACCTATGGTTCCGAATCGGCCCTGGGCGTGCTGGTGGCGCTGTCGCTGGTGCGCGAACTGGGGCCGGTGGTGGCGGCCTTGTTGTTCGCCAGCCGTGCCGGCTCGGCGATCACCGCCGAAATCGGCCTGATGAAGGCGACCGAGCAGCTGGCCGCCATGGAAATGATGGCGGTGGACCCGGTGGCGCGGGTGGTGGCGCCGCGCTTCTGGGCCGGAGTGGTTTCCATGCCCATGCTGGCGGCCTTGTTCTCGGCCACGGGCATCTTCGGCGGCTATCTGGTCGGCGTGGTGCTGATCGGCGTGGACGAGGGCAGCTTCTGGTCGCAGATGCAGGCCCAGGTGGACTTCGAGGAAGACATTCTCAACGGCGTGATCAAGAGCGTGGTGTTCGGCGTGGCGGTGACCGCGATCGCGCTGTTCGAAGGCTACGACGCGCCGCCGACGGCGGAGGGCGTGTCGCGCGCGACCACCCGCACGGTGGTGACTTCCAGCCTGGCCATCCTGGCGCTGGATTTTGTATTGACGGCATTCATGTTTCGGGGGGTAGGCTGATGAGCAGGGCTTGGCTGGACCTGTGGGTCGGGTTGTTCGTGGTGGCGGGCATAGGCGCCCTGCTGTTTCTTGCGCTCAAGGTGGGCAGCATGAGTTCCGTAAGTATGGCTGACAGCTACCAGGTGACGGCGCATTTCGACAACATCGGCGGCCTCAAGGTGCGGGCGCCGGTGAAGAGCGCCGGCGTGGTGGTGGGCAGGGTGACGGCGATCAGCTTCGACGACAAGGCCTACGAGGCCGAAGTCGTCCTCAGCCTGGACAAGCGCTATGCCTTCCCCAAGGACACGTCGGCCGCCATCCTGACCTCGGGCCTGCTGGGCGAGCAGTATGTCGGCTTGGAAGCCGGCGGCGATAGCGTAAAATTGGTGAATGGGGATCGGGTGAAGCTGACCCAGTCGGCCGTGGTGCTGGAAAACCTGATCGGACAGTTTCTTTACAACAAGGCTCAGGAAGGAGCGGCCAATGAAACCGCACAATAACAAGCTCGCGCTGGCTTTATTTGCCGCCGGCATGCTGTTTTCCGGCATTTCCGCAGCGCAGACCGTCAACCTGCAGCAGGCCGTGGACATGAGCCTTTCCGCCGATCCTCGCATCAAGGAGCGGGAAGCCCTGGTCGAGGCCGCGCGCGGCCTGCTGGCCGAAGTGAAGGGCAACGAAGGCTGGCGCATCAGCGCCAATGCCTTCATCGGCCTGACCAAGCAGGTCGAGGGCGGCTTCTACCAGGGCGGAGCCTATTCGGGCACCACGCCGCGCACGGATGGCGACGACTGGAACGGCCTGTCCGACTGGACCCATGTCGAACTCGCCCTGATCAAGCCGCTCTACACCTTCGGCAAGGTCGACGCCTACGGCGAAGCCGCCGCGGGCAACATCGACATCAAGCGCGGCGACGTGCGCCAGAGCCGGGCCGAGACCGTGTTCGACACCAAGCGCGCCTATTACGGCTACCTGACCGCGCGCGACACCCGCCTGTTCCTGGAGGACATGCAAAGCCGCCTGGAGAGCTCGATCAGCCGCGCCCAGCGCGCACTCAAGAACGAAACCGGCGAAGTCACCCAGGCCGAACTCTATTCGCTGCAGGCGACGCGGGGACTCGTCGGCAAATACGTGCACCAGGCCCGCGCCGTGGAAAAGATCAGTCTCGACGGACTCAAGGTGCTGACCGGAGTCGGCCTCGATGCGCCCTTGTCGGTGGCGGATGAAAGACTCGAACCCGCGCCTTTCCCGGCCGCCGCTCTCGCAGATCTCCAGGCCCGTGCGCTGGCCGAACGGCCGGAAATGCAGCAGCTGGAAGCCGGCCTCAAGGCCAAGCGCGCCCTGGTGGCGGCCAAGAAGGCCGACCTCATGCCGGATATCTACGCGGGGGTGGTGGGCTCGTACAACTACGCCTCGCGGCGCGAACACCTGGAAAATCCCCACCTTTACGATCCCTTCAACGGCGGCGGCCTGACCCCGGTGGTCGGCATCAGGTGGGAAGGTGCCTTCGACGTGGGTTCGGCTCGCGTGACCCAGGCGCAGGCCGAACTCGAGGCGCTCAACCAGAAAAAGCAGTTCGCGCTGAGGGGGATTCCCTTCGAAGTCGGTGAAGCCTATGCCAATGCCAAGGCGAATTTCGATGCGCAGAAGGACCTCGCGGAAGGCGCGGCCTCGGCGCGGCGCTGGGTCATCGCCGCGATGGCGGACTTCTCCGCCGGCCTGGAAAAAGGCGACAGGCTGGCCGAAGCCATCAAGAGCTATGTGCTGGCGCAGACCGAATACCTGCGCACCGTGAACGATTACAACGTGAACGTGGCGCAGATCGACAAGCTCATCGGGGAACAGAAATAGTTTCCAGCGGTCAGCATACTAACGACAGCTTTCGGGAGAAGCCATGTTGCGTGCCATTCTAGTCCTGCTGACAAGCCTGCTGCCCATGGCGGCATGGGCGGCCGAGCCGTCGCCGGACGCGCTCGCCAGGACCACCACCCAGGAAGTGCTGGCCATCCTCAAGGCCGACAAGGAGATTCAGGGCGGCAACGTCCAGAAGGTCTACAGTCTGGTGGAGGCCAAGGTGCTGCCGCATTTCGACTTCAACCGCATGACCCAGCTCGCCTTGGGCAAGCACTGGAATGCCGCCAGCCCCAAGCAGAAGCAGGCCCTGGTGAAGGAGTTCCGCGCCCTGCTGGTGCGCACCTATGCCACGTCGCTCACCGCGTTCAGCAACCAAACCGTCGATTTCAAGCCGTTCTCCATGCAGCCGGACGCCACCGAAGTCACGGTGCTGACCGAGGTCAAGCAGCCGGGCGGCAAGCCCATTCCCATCAATTACGAAATGCACAAGACCTCATTCGGCTGGAAGGTCTATGATGTGTCCATCGACGGCGTAAGCCTGGTGATCAATTACCGCTCCTCGTTTGCCAGCACCATCCGCCAGTCCGGCATAGACGGGCTGATCTCCATGCTGGAAGCCAAATCCCGCAGCCTGGAAAAGGCCGGGGCGCAGCCTGACAACGGAAGCCCCGCCCCCGCCAAGCCGGTCAAGTCCAAGCCGTCGGCCTCCACGGGCCCGGCCGCGGCAACGGCTCCGTACGCATGATCGAGCGGCAGGACGGGCTGTGCCGGCTGGGCGGCGATGTCACCCTCGACACGGTTCCCGGTTTGCTGGAAAAAATCCGCCCGCTGGTGCAGTCCGGGGTGGACACGCTTGATTGCAGCGCGATAGCCAATGTCGATTCTTCCGCGCTCGGGCTCATTCTCGCCTGCAAGCGCGAAGCCGCGGCGCAGCAGAAAAGCCTCAAAGTCACCGGTCTCCCCCCCAGCCTCCTGAGCCTGGCTTCACTTTACGGCGTAGCCGATCAGTTATGAGCGCCGCGCTGAGAGTGGCCGGCCTGGTCAAGCAGTACCGGCAGGCGCGCGCTTTGGACGGCGTCGATCTCGAAGTCAAGCAGGGCGAGTTCTTCGGCCTGCTCGGCCCCAACGGCGCGGGCAAGACCACGCTCATCAACATCCTGGCGGGACTGGTGCGGGCGAGCCAGGGCACGGCCGAGGTCATGGGCTTCGACGTCGCGCGCGACTACGCCCGGTCGCGCCGCGCGCTGGGCGTGGTGCCGCAGGAACTGGTCTACGACCCGTTTTTCACCGCGCGAGAAGTGCTGCGCGTGCAGTCCGGCTATTTCGGCATCCGCAAAAACGACGACTGGATCGAGCACGTGCTGCACAGCCTGGGCCTGACCGCGCATGCCGACAAGAACATGCGCGCGCTTTCCGGCGGCATGAAGCGCCGCGTGCTGGTGGCGCAGGCGCTGGTGCACAAGCCGCCGGTGATCGTGCTCGACGAGCCCACCGCCGGCGTCGACGTGGACCTGCGCCAGACCCTGTGGCAGTTCATCCAGAGCCTGAACCGCGAAGGCCATACCGTGGTGCTGACCACGCACTACCTGGAAGAGGCGCAAACGCTGTGCCAGCGCATCGCCATGCTCAAGCAGGGCAGGCTGGTGGCGCTGGACAGCACGCGCAATCTGCTGTCGCGCCGCCATGGCCACCAGGCGCAGTTCAAGCTGGATGGTGAACCGCCTGCGTCGCTTGGCCTCAAGCGCGGCCAGGGCAGTTGCTGGCTGCTTCCCTTCCAGGATTACGCCGAGCTGGAGGCCATGCTGACAAGTATTCGCACAGCCGGCCGGCGGGTGCTGGAAATGCAGCTGCTCGAGCCGGATCTCGAAGACGTGTTCACCGAAATCATCCAGAATGCTTGAGCGGACAGCAATGACCGGATTCACGACCCTGCTCTACAAGGAACTGCTGCGCTTCTGGAAGGTGGCATTCCAGACCATCCTGGCGCCGGTGGTCACGGCCATGCTGTATCTGCTGATCTTCTCGCATGTGCTGGAAGAGCGCGTGCAGGTCTATCCCGGCGTGAGCTACACCACCTTCCTGGTGCCGGGCCTCATCATGATGTCCATGCTGCAGAACGCCTTCGCCAACAGCTCCTCCAGCCTCATCCAGTCCAAGATCACCGGCAACATCGTGTTCGTGCTGGTGGCGCCGCTGTCCTACCTGGAATTCTTTTCGGCCTACCTGCTGGCCGCGGTCATCCGCGGCGTGGTGGTGGGCGTGGGCGTGGGCCTGGTGACCGTGTGGTTCGCCGATCTGCCCTTGATGCATCCGTTCTGGCTGCTGGCGTTGACCGTCCTCTCCACCGGCATCCTCGCCGCGCTCGGCATCATCGCCGGCATGTGGGCGGACAAGTTCGACCAGCTCGCGGCCTTCCAGAACTTCCTCATCATGCCGCTCACCTTCCTGTCCGGCGTGTTCTATTCGATCCATTCGCTGCCGCCCTTCTGGCAGGCGACCTCGCACTGGAATCCGGTGTTCTACATGATCGACGGCTTCCGCTGGGGCTTCTTCGGCCATTCCGACGTGGCGCCGGGCCTGAGCCTGCTGGTCGTGGCCGTCTGCTTTATGGCAATATCCGGGTTTACCCTGCTGCTGCTCAAGCGCGGCTACAAACTGAGGCATTGACAATGGTAAGTCCACAGGATATCGAACAATGGATCGCGGCGGCGCTGCCCTGTGAAAAGCTCGAAGTGAAGGGCGACGGCCATCACTTCGAAGCGGTGATCGTGAGCGGGGAATTTCGCGGCAAGAACATGGTGCAACAGCACCAGCTGGTGTACAAGGCGCTGGGCGACCGCATGCGCGAGGAAATCCACGCGCTGTCCATGAAAACCTTCACCCCGGAAGACTGGGCCAGCCGCTCATAATGGACAAACTGTCGATACATGGCGGCGCCACGCTCGAGGGCGAGGTGCGCATTTCCGGCGCCAAGAACGCCGCGCTGCCGATCCTGACCGCCGCGCTGCTTTCCGCAGAGCCCCTGCGCCTGACAAACGTGCCCAACCTCAGGGACATCGGCACGCTCTTGGCGCTGCTTGCGCACATGGGCGTGCGAGTCACGCGCGACGGGGACAAGGTCGAACTCGATGCGAAAGACCTCCCCGTGCTGGAAGCGCCCTACGACATGGTGAAGACCATGCGCGCCTCCATCCTGGTGCTCGGCCCCTTGCTCGCGCGCTTCGGCGAGGCGCGGGTATCGCTGCCCGGCGGCTGCGCCATCGGCTCGCGCCCGGTGGACCTGCACATCAAGGGCCTGCAGGCCATGGGCGCGGAAATCCACATCGAGCACGGCTACATCCACGCCACCGCGAAAAAGCTCAAGGGCGCGCGCTATGTCATGGATACGGTTACCGTCACCGGCACCGAAAACCTGATGATGGCGGCCTGCCTGGCCGAAGGGACCACGCTGCTGGAGAACGCCGCGCGCGAACCTGAAGTAGTCGACCTTGCGCATTGCCTCATCAAAATGGGCGCGAAAATCCAGGGCGCGGGCAGCGACGTCATCACCATCGAGGGCGTGCCCGCCCTGCATGGCGCGGACTACGCCGTCATGCCCGACCGCATCGAGACCGGCACCTTCCTGGTGGCGGGCGCCATGGCCGGCGGCTGCGTGAAGGCCACGCATACCCAGCCCGGTGCGCTCGATGCCGTGATTGCCAAATTGCGCGAAGCCGGTGCCAAAGTCGAAACCGGGCCGGACTGGATCGAGGTCTGCCGCCAGGGCAGGCTGCGCGCGGTCGACGTGCGCACCGCCCCGCATCCGGCCTTTCCCACCGACATGCAGGCGCAGTTCATGGCCATGAACTGCGTGGCCTCCGGCGCGGCCAGCGTCACCGAAACCATTTTCGAGAACCGCTTCATGCACGTGCAGGAACTGCGCCGCCTGGGCGCCAACATCGAGGTCACCGGCCATACCGCGCTGGTGCGCGGGGTGGAAAGGCTCGACGGCGCCATCGTCATGGCCACCGACCTGCGCGCCTCGGCCTGCCTGGTGCTGGCCGGCCTGGTGGCGCAAGGCGAGACCATCATCGACCGCATCTACCATCTCGACCGCGGCTACGAGCATATCGAGGACAAGCTTTCCGCATTAGGCGCCCGAATCAGGCGCATACATTGACATGATCACCATCGCCCTTTCCAAAGGACGCATTTTCGAGGAAACCAGGCCGCTCTTGGCGGCGGCCGGCGTCACCCCGGCCGAAGATCCGGAAGCCTCGCGCAAGCTCATCATCCCCACCAACCGCGAGGATGTGCGATTGCTCATCGTGCGCGCCACCGACGTGCCGACCTACGTGCAGCATGGCGGCGCCGACATGGGCATCGCCGGTCGCGACGTGCTGATCGAGCACGGCGGCGAGGGCCTGTACCAGCCGCTGGATCTCAAGATCGCGCGCTGCCGCATGATGGTGGCCGTGCGCGAAGGCTTCGACTACGCGGGCCGGGTGAAGGAGGGCGCGCGCATCCGCGTCGCCACCAAGTACGTCAGCACCGCGCGCGAGCATTTCGCCTCCAAGGGCGTGCACGTCGACCTCATCAAGCTCTACGGCTCCATGGAACTGGCCCCGCTGGTGGGGCTGGCCGACGCCATCGTCGACCTGGTTTCCACCGGCGGCACGCTCAAGGCCAACGGACTGGTCGCGGTCGAGCACATCACCGACATCAGTTCGCGTCTGGTGGTGAACCGGGCTTCGCTCAAGACCAAGCGGGAGATGCTGAAACCGCTGTTCGAGGCCTTTTCCGGGGCGATCAAGAACAAGGATTCTTGATCCGAAACAAGCAACTTGACACTCCTTCCCCGCTTGCGGGGGAGGGGGCCGATGTCAAGAATTCATGTTTCCCATCAATGAATGCGCCCTATTCAGGACTTGTTCTGCATGCTTCGCGGGGCAGGGCAAGGTAAGCCGCTTCCAGGAAGTCGCGGCTGGAATGGCGGTAGAGCCCCTTCCAGACTTTCATGCCTGCCGCCGACGCGCCTGGCGCCTGCACGAGGAATTTCTCCAGTGGCGGCGGCAGCGAGGCACCGGCGGCCGTGTTCCAGACCAGCAGGCAGCCGCCCTGCGCGGGCGCCGGCGGGCTGAAGGGGAAGCTGGCGGCGATCACGGCCGCCTGCGGAAAATACAGGCGCAGATTGCCGGCCAGGTATTCGTCGCCGGCGACGATCAGCCCGGGTTCCGGGTTTCCCTCCTGCAGGTGGCGGGCCAGTTGGTCATACGGCGCGTGGAAGCGCGTCGCCTTGCCAAGGGACGGCCCCAGATAGGTCTGACCGGCCCACAGCACGATGACGAGGACGGGAATCGCCGCCAGCGTGATGACATAGCCTCGCCTGGCCACCCCTTGCGCATAGGCTTTCTCGGCACGGGCAAAGAAGTAGAGCGGGAACAGCAGCAAGAACGCATGCATCCAGCGCGGCTGCACCTTGCCGAGCAGGCCCGCGAGCATGGCGAGCACCAGCAGGGCGAGCGAAATCGCCAGCGTGCGGCCCAGCAGGCGGGCGGCATCTTCGTTCATGCCCGGCTGCGCCTCGGTCCGGCGCAGCGCCTTGGGGAAAAAGATCAGCAGGAACAGCCACAGCGGGGCCAGGAACTGCACGATGGAACTGAGGAGGCTGGCCAGGTTCGCCAGGCGCGGCGGCAATGTGGAGGCCTGGGCCGTTTTCGGCCCCAGCGCTGCGGCTGCGGCCAGCGTGTCGGTTTGCCTCTCGATCAGCCAGAGGAGAGGCGGCAATGCGATCAAAATGACGATGGCCAGGGCGAGCAGCATGCGGCGGTCGAGCAGCACGCGGCGGTAACGCGGCAGGCTCAAGGCCGCGAGCAGAAAGGCGCCGGCAAACACCAGGAAGCCGTATTTCGAGAACACCCCCAGCCCCAGCAGCAGGCCCAGGCCCAGGTAGCCCGGCAGGCTCGGCCGCCGTTCCAGCCGGATGAAAGCCCATACCGAGGCCGCAATCAGCGCGGTCAACAGAATCGAGTGCGTCACCCCCTGATGGATGCTGACGGCGAAGGGGTAGGTGAGCCCAAGCGAGGCGGCGGCGATGATGGCCGTGCTCTGGCGCGCATGGACTTGCCTGGCGACGAGGTACAGGAACAGATAGGTGAGGAACAGCAGCAGATACTTGAGGAAGGCGTGGCTGGCCACACCCACGCCAATCAAACGGTCGCTGCCCCATTGCAGCCAGGTATAGAGCGGCGGCTGCCTGAATTCGTAGCCCCAGGCGAGCACCTGGGCGTAAATGGCCTGGGTGACGTCATCAGTGCCGATGACCGGCGAGAAAACGACGCGCAGCAGGAAATGCAGCGCGACATAGGCGCCGATCAGCCCGATGAAAAACCAGGCCTTGCGCCCATCGAGCCAGGCGGAAAGTTGGTCGGTCATGGTCGTGCTGCCGGGGGGATGCATGTCTGGGATCATTGTTGCCGAGGTTCAGCCGCGCCGCAGGAAATGGAAAGCCCTGGCGCGCGCCTTTCCATAGAGGCCGTGCAGGGCGCTGAAGGGATTTCTGCTGCGCAGGGCGTGGCGCGAATGGATCACCGCACCGCTTTCCGCTGCCGCATCCGGCCGGTGGCGCTTTTCGATCTCGCGGGAAACCAGGGCGAAGAAATTGTGCTCGTACAGCACGCGCCGGCGGGCTTCGATGATCGAAGGCAGGCGCTTTTCGTATTCGTTGTTCGCGATCGCCTCGCGAATGATGCGGGCGGCGCCGGCGGGATCCTTCATGTCGATGGGGATGAAGCTGTCGGCCGGGAAATAGTCTGCCGCGTTCGGACAGCCGGCATAGAAAGGCAGGGTCAGGCCGAGAAAGGCGTCGGCGAGTTTCTCGGTCCAGTGATGCGGGCCGATGTAGTTCTCGGCCGCAACATGGTAGCGGTAGGCATTCAGGGCATGCGCCTTGTCGTCGTCTTCCAGGGGGCGCGCGCCGCGGCCGAAGACATCGATTTCCGGCATGATCTGCATCAGATCCCGCAGGAAATTGAAACGCCTGTGATGCAGCGTGTGCCGCATGCGCTTGGGCGTGAACATCATGGAAACATCCTTCGATTTGTCGTGCGGCGGATGTGCGAGCATGTCATCGAAGGCGAGAACCCGGCTTTTGCCGAGGCCGTAGAACCAGTGCAGCCCGGCCTGGGAAAACACCCTGTCCCTGTGCGGCAGCGCCCATGCCTCCTGGCTGGTGATCACGCAGCCGAACTGGCTCACGTAGGCGTTGCCGTAATGCTTGATGGAGGAAGGTTCGCTGGTGGTGAGCAGGGTGTGCGAAGCGGGGCAGGCCAGTTGCTCGAAGCGCTGCTTGCGCGCTTCGCCATGGCGGGCAGGCAGATCGTCATACACCACCAGCCAGTCGTAGTGCCTGTCGGCCGGATCGAAGCTGAAGCGGCAATTTCCCCACGCTGGCCTGCTGCCCGGCAACTGGCGCAGCAGGTAGGTCAGAGGGATCGCCGCCATCACCTTGACGCGAATTTCCGGGAGATCGGAGTTGGTGTTGTTGTTGGTCATGGGGAGAGGCGGGGCAAATGCATGAATGCTCTTATAATAAACGCACCTTCATGCCACGAATGGTGCGTTTTCCGGAGATGCGTACGCTGTTTTGCCTGATCGTCCCGATGGAAGGAATTTTCAGCCTTGGCTGAGGTACGCTTCTCGGTCGTTATTGTCCACCGTAACGGTGTGCAAATGCTACTGGATGCGCTGTCTGCGCTGACGCAGACAATCGGCACGAATGACGAAGTCATTCTGGTGGACAACGGCAGCGGCGACGACTCGGTCGCGCAGGTCAAGGCATGCTTCCCAGAAATCCGGATCATCGGGAACGGCTGCAACAACGGTTTCGCCAGGGCCTGCAATCAGGGCTTGAGGCAGGCCCGCGGCGATTTCATCCTGTTTCTCAATAACGATGCCTTTCTGCCCATCGGCGCGCTGGAGCGCTTCGCCGAAGATTTCGCGGCCGACCCGAAAGCGGCGCTGATCGGCGGCCAGCTGATCGGCGAAGACGGGCGGCCGCAGCGATCGGCAGGGGTGGCGCCAAGCTTTCTTACCGAGATCGGCTTGCTTCGCCGCAGGCATCCGGATGTCTCGAACCTGGCGGAGCCCGTCGAGGTGGAAACCCTGGTGGGGGCCTGCATGGCGCTGCGCCGCGCGGCGCTGAGCGATGCCGGTCCGCTGGACGAGGATTTCTTTTTCTACTTCGAGGAAACCGAATGGTGCGTGCGTCTGCGCCGGCAAGGATGGAAAGTGATGGTTGATCCGCGCATCCGCATCAGGCACCTGAAAGGCGCGAGCACCCGCAGCGTGCGGCGCGATGCCCAGGTGGAGGTTTTGCGTTCCCGTTTGCTCTATTACCGGAAAACCATGCCCTTCATGCTTGCGCTGCCGCTGTCGCTATGGCGGATACTGAGACTGGCCGTCAACACTGCAACGCATCTCGTGCTGGTGCTGCTCACCTTGGGGCGGGTGCAGACCTTGCGCAGAAAACTCGCCATTTATTCCACACAACTGGCATGGCTGGCCTCGGGATGCCCGGAAAACTGGGGCCTGCCCGACAAATGCCCGCGCGGCACGACAGGTGAGAAGACATGAACAGGCTGCCGGTTTCCGTCTTCATCATCGCCAGGAACGAGGCCGACCGCATCCCGGTTGTCATCCGGGCGGTGCGTGACTGGGTGGACGAGGTCATCGTGGTCGACAGCGGCAGCGAGGACGACACGGTGGCCGTCAGCGAATCCCTGGGCGCGCGCGTGGTGTTCAACGAATGGCGCGGCTACGGCCCCCAGAAAGTGTTTGCGGAAGGCTTGTGCCGCAACCCGTGGCTGCTCAACCTGGATGCGGACGAGGAGGTTTCGCCCGAGCTGGGGAAAGAGATGCGGGCCTTGTTCCACGACGGCGAGCCGCCCTGCGTCGCCTATACCTTGCCCATCCTGCCGCTCTATCCATTCCAGGAATCGGGCCACCCGTGGACGGCATTCCATCATCCCGTGCGGCTCTACCGCAAGGACAAGGCAGGCTTCAAGGACGAGTTGGTGCACGACTCCGTGGTGGTGCGCGAAGGCAGGGTCGGCCATCTGAAGGGCATGGTGCTGCACCGTTCCTTCCGCTCCCTGGCGCACCATGTCGACAAGGTGAACGGCTATTCCAGCGCCCAGGCCGAAGTGCTTGCCGCGCGCGGCCGCGACCCCGGCCTGTTTGCGCTGCTCTTCACGCCGGTTTTCGCCTTCTTCAAACAATATTTTCTGCGCCGCGAATTCGTCAATGGCGTCGACGGCATCGTGGTGAGCTACATGTATGCCTTCCAGCGCTTCATCCGCCTGGCGAAAACGCGGGAACGGCAACGCCTGTTGCGTCGCGGGCGCTGAACATGCGGACAATGCTCTGGTGGGGCCGCTTCGACCCGGATTATTCCCGCAACCGCATCCTGCGCTTGCTGCTGCCCGGGCTGGGCTGGCGCATCGTTGATTTTCATCCAGCCATCAGCGGCATGGCCGATCTGGAAGCCTGGCTGCGCCGCCTGCCCAAACCGGACCTGGTGTGGGTGCCCTGCTTCCGCCAGCGCGATCTCGCAGCCGCACGGCGCTGGAGCCGGGCGCGCGGAATACCTTTGGTGTTCGACCCGCTGATCAGCGCCTACGACAAGCAGGTATGCGAGCGTGCCAAATTTTCGCCGGCAAGCCGCGAGGCTCGAAGGCTGCACGAATGGGAGCAGAAGCTCCTTCAATCAGCCGACATCATTCTGGCGGATACCCCGCTGCATGCCGATTATTTCGCGCGAGAATTTGGCCTGGATCCGGCACGCCTGAAAGTGGTCTATGTCGGTGCCGAGGAACCGCTGTTTCATCCTGCGCCCATGCCCGAGCACAGCGATGGCAGAGTTATCGAGGTGCTGTTCTATGGAAGTTTCATCGACCTGCAGGGCCCCGAAGTGATTGTCGAAGCGGCGGAGCGCTACCAGGGGCCGCCGGTGCGCTGGGTATTGCTGGGAGAAGGGCCGCTGCGCAATCTCTGCAAGGAGAAGGCGAGGGGATTGGCCAATGTGGCCTTCGAAGACTGGCTGCCCTACACGCAACTACCCGAACGCATCCACAGGGCCGACATCCTGCTGGGCGTGTTCGGCAGCTCGGCCAAGGCTTCGCGCGTCATCCCCAACAAGGTTTTCCAGTCCCTCGCGTGCGGCCGGCCGGTGATCACCCGGAGCTCGGCTGCCTACCCGGCCCGTTTGGTCGACAGGCCGCAAAGCGGGATGGTCTGGGTGGAAGCGGGCAATGCGCAACAGCTCGCCAACGCTGTGGCTTCGCTCGCCTCTAGAAGGGTTGAACTTGCAGAACTGGGCGAGCGGGCGTCGTTTGCCTATCGGGAGTGTTTCTCAAACGAGGTGGTGATGGCGCAGCTTGGGAAGACGCTATCCATGCTTCCGCAACGATAGCCGTTTTTTTGGGCCCCTGGCCTGGAAATTCCGATTGATGCCTAGACCCGGACAATGCCGATGCCGAAACCGCATTGATCCGGATCGTCGATGAATTCTTCGGTATCGGTTCGTTTCTTGATGACTTGCCAGAACCGATGCACCTGATTGGTCTCGAACGGCTGTTTCTCCACGATGTCGTGGAAGGCGATGATGCCGCCGGGGCGCACGAATTCGCGGTAGTCTTCGTAGTCGGCGGTGACGCCCTCGACGGTATGGTCGCCGTCGATGAACAGGAAGTCGACTTTTTCCCCGCCGAGTTCGGCAGCCACGCGCTGCTTGAATTCGGGCGCGTGGGAGTCGCCGGTCAGCAGCCTGACCCGGCAGTTCGAGCCGGGGGGCGGCAGGGCTTCGAGCAGGGCTTTCTGGGGTTCGCGGTGCACGAGGTCGCAGCTGACGACCTTTGCCGAGGCCAGGCTGGACCAGATCAGCAGCGTGCCGCCGCGCGCGGTGCCGATTTCCAGGATGGTGCGGGGGTTGAGCGATTTGACCGCATTGGCCAGCGCGAGGATTTCGGACCGCTTTTGAAGCGTCGTGATCGTGAAATAGCCATAGCGGCCGAAGCTCATCGCCCAGTCGACGGTTTCTTCCAGGCTGCGCGAGCTGGCGTGGTACTGCCTGAGCCTGCGGAAGGCGAAAAACCTGTTGAAGGGAATGCGTAAAGTCCGGCTCAGTTCCTTGAGGCTCATGAGTTTTTCTCTAATGGCTGGTTTTGTCCCAGTGCCGCGATCATGCCGCACAACAGCAGCAGCACGACCGGGAACCACCATATCGTGTAAAGCACCGGCTGGGATTGTATCGGAAAGGCGATGACGAGCAGCGAGGCGGCGTAGGGCGCGGCCTGGCGGCGCCGTTCGGCCGGGGCGCGCAAGAGCCAGAATCCGCACAGGCCGATGGCTGCCACGAGCCCCGCCAGGCCCGGCCAGCCGGATTCGGCCGCGATGGACACGTACATCTGGTGGGCGTGGGTGGGGCTGCCGTATGAGCCGGTGGTGCGGAAAGGGTCATCGGGGCGTGTGCTGTAATGGTCGTAGGCCTCGGCGAATGCACCGGCGCCCACGCCGGTCAAGGGCTTGTCCTTGAGCATGTTCCAGGCCGTTTCCCAGATCGTCACCCGGCCGCTGAGGGTTTCATCCAGCTTTTGGGCGAGCGGCTTCCCGCCGCTCTGGAGAAGCTGTTCGACGCTGGCCAGGCGCTGTGTCGTCTGGGGCGAAAGTGCGGCAGCGGCGATGACGACGGCCACGCCCGCGGCGACCAGGGTTGTCCGCTGGGGCCAGCCGAACCTGGGCAGCAGGACCAGGCAGCCCAGCAGAAAAAACAGCATGTTGGTGTGCGCGCCGCCCATGGCGGCGATGAAGCCCAGCAGCCCGATCAGGGCCAGGGAAAGCCAGGGGCGCCGGCTTGCCAGCCGCCAGAAAATCATCGGCATCAGAATGGTGATGAACAGGCTGAAATGCAGGTTGCCGTTGAAGGGGCCGAGCACGCGTCCGTCCTCGCTCAATGTGACGCCCAGCAGGTCCTTGCCGAAGAAATACTGAACGTAGCCGTCTGCCACCCAGGCCATCACCACGATCAGCAGCCAGCGTTGCAGCCACGCATGGTCTTCGTCGCGCGCAAAGCCTTGCAGCAGGGCCAACCCGCCAACATAGAAGAAAACCATGACGATGGCGATATGGATGCTGGCCTGCGGGTGGAACGAGCCGGGTATGGAGAGCAGGACCGGAATGCCCAGCAGCAGAAAAACGATGCCCAGGCGTTTGGCCGCCGCCGAAGAGAAATCGATCCGCTTGTGCCACAGCATCCAGCTGCCCAGCAGCAGCAGGAGTATCGAAGGCAGGCGGGCGCCGCTTATGAAAGGCTGCCAGGCGACCAGCATGAAACCGAGAAAGCGGGCGATGCGTTCAGCGGACAGGTTGATCCTGGGCAAGTTCGAGATAGACATTCAGCGTATCGTTCAGCATCCGTTCCAAAGTGAACGGCTGGTGTTGGGGTATTTGCGGCGGCTGGCGCAACCAGTCCTGCATCAGGCTTGCGATGGTCTCGATGTCGTTCAGGGCGACGGCGCCCGTGGGCAGAATGGCGGCCAATTGTTCGCCCACGCCGCCATGATTGTAGCCGATTACCGGCACGCCCAGACTCAGGGCCTCGACCGTGGTGCGGCCGAAGGCCTCGGGCTCGCGCGACAGCGAGAGCACGACGGAGGAAATGGCCATGACCTCGCGCAGGTCGCCGCGATGGCCGATGAACGTGATGCGGTCGCTCACGCCCAGGCTCGCGGCTTTTTCCTTGAGTTCGTCGAGGAAACGGCTTTTCCCGCCCTTGGCCTCGCCCACGATCAGGCCGTGCGCTTCCGGGTGTTTGTCCCCGAGCCGCGCCATCAGTTCGATGAAGTCCTCCTGGCCCTTCCAGCGCGTGATGCGGGCGGGCAGGGTGATCAGTTTCTTTCCCATGGTCTGCGGGTATTGCCGGTGCCACGCATCCAGCCAGGCCTGATCCGGCTTGTGGCCGTAGGGAAATTCCCTCGGGTCCACGCCGCGATAGATCAGGCGCAGCTTGCCCGGGTCGGTGGCGGGATAGTTTTTCAGCACATAGTCTCGGATCATTTCCGAGATGACGATCACCCGCTCGCCGCGGGTCATCACCGCGCTGTAGGCATTGACCGAATAGGGGCCGTGCACGGTGGTGACGAAGCGCGGCCGGGTTTTCGGGTCCATGCCCTTCCAGGCGAGATACGCGATCCAGGCCGGCATGCGCGAGCGGACGTGGAGGATGTCGACCTTGTTCTCGATCAGGAAACGCCTGAGTTTTGGAATCAGGCGCAGGGTCAGCAGATTTTTGCGCCCGATGTCCCATGCGACGTGTTCGCTGCCTTCGCGCACGAGCTGTTCCACCATGCGCCCGCCGGCGGAAATCACGATGGAGCGGTGGCCGTGTTCGACCAGATGCCTGCCCACTTCCAGGGTGCCGCGCTCGACGCCGCCGGATTGCAGCGCGGGCAGGACTTGCACGACGGTTAGTTTGCGATTCAAGGAGATTCTTTCATCTCCCGCCGGCTTCGATCAGCTTTTCCGCGGCCAGACGTGCGCGCCAGTTTGCATAAAGCGCTGCAAGGGCGCGCGCGGCGGCAATAGCCGCCAGCAGTGCGGCGAAACGCAATTCAGGCCGGTCGGGGTACTCGTGGGCCAGTCTGTTGCGGGTTTCGCGCCAGGCCAGCCACTTGTCGACGTCAAGATACCCGAGCTTTTCCAGCCGGTTGAGGCGGTCGCGCATGGCCCACTCCTCAAACGGCTCGTCCAGCGCGGCGAGGGTGGCCGGCACCAGGCGCTCACCCACCGCATCCTGAAGCTTGAGAAAGCGGAAGAGCAATTGGTCCACCAGCCGGACACGGCCGCGGTCGGCTTCCAGCGACTGCCAATCGGCAGCCGGGGCGCTGTCCCATTCCGCCAAGGCTTCCGTAAACGTTTCCGCGTGACGGTCGGCCTCCCACAGCGCGGCATTGAGTTTGTCTGCGGGATTCATATCTGCGCCAGCAGTATGCCGGTTCTTCTTGCGGCAGCCACCACGGGCCTCGGGTCCTGCTGTTCCTGGGCGGTGATCACGATATCGATGCGCTGCTCATCGAGTGCGCGATAGAGACGGGACACGAAGCGGGTTCGCTGCTCGACCAGTTCGGCTGGGGTCATGGGCTGGCGTGTCTCGATGAGGAGATCGATGTCGCCGCCGCGCCTGCCGTCGTCCGCGCGCGAACCGAACAGGAACACGGCCGTGCCGGGCGCGAACACTTCGCGCGCGGCACGGGTGATGGCGTCCACTTCCTGCGGTTTCAGTCTCATGTGCTGTCGTTTCCCGCTGACATCATGGATTCGATGGGAATTATAAACCCGGCGGCAGTTGTTATTGATCCGAAACGAATGAACTTGACGCGCCTTCTCAGCTTGCGACAGGCGCCTCCCCGCCCCGACCCTCCCCACGGAGTGGAGAGGAGGGTCTTTTGCTGGGCTGCCTTGAGCCCGCCCCGGCCCCCCACGTGGGTGGGGAGAAGGGTCTAAGGCCGAACTGCCTTGAGCCCGCCACCGCTCTCCCCGCGCGGTGGAGAAGGGGCGTTTCTCAGACATTGCAGCAATTGCCGGGCGCAGCGCTCGGCTTCGTTGAGGGCTTGGATATTGGCTTGCAGTTTGCCGCTGCGTTCCCAGTCCGAGAATGCCGTCAGCCGGTTTTCCTGCGCCAGCTTTTCCAGGCCGCGCGCCACGCGCCCGGGCCTGGCGTAGGGCAGATCAAACACGCCCACCGCCGCGCCCGAGGTGAGCGCCTCGTACACCATGGAAGCGCTGTCGGGCGTGACCCACGCCTGGGCTGCCAGCGCGAACTGCTCTGGCAGCCAGCCGGAAGAAACTTCATCGTGCCCAACGGCCTTCACGTTGGGCAGCCCCAATTTGGCAAGGTTGGCGAGAAAGCCCGCCGGCGTGCGGCGCGAGGTGGTCAGTTGCCAGGCGACTTCCGGCCGGTGCAGGGCGATGAGGTGTATCTGTTTCAACAAGGCCGTTTCGCTCCAGCCGTATTCCGCCGACGGCCCGCCGATCAGCATCAGGCCGCGCCGCGCATCCTGCGTCGAACTTGGCCGGATGCGGTTGATCGCGCCCTGGGTGGTCAGGACGGATGCGCTTTCGGTCAGGCCGTCATGCGCCGGCGCAATCACCCAGTCGAACCATGAAAGCGGCAGCGAGGGCTTCATCAGCACCGCGATCTTCCCCCCATGCGCACGCCGCGCCGCCAGCATGGCCCAGTGCGTGGCGTGGCCGGCACCGAGGATGAGATCGGGCCTGGGCAAACTTTTCTCCGCCGGAAAACGGCCCAGCAGCCAGGAAAGAAAATGCGGCCAGGCTTTGGCGACAGTCAGTGTTTCCACGCGGCAGTCGGCCAGGCGGCAAAGCGCCTCGACCAGCCCCAGCGACTGGTTCTCGTGCCCGCGCTTGCCATCGGTAAAGCGCCAGACGGTCAGCATGGCTTACCCCACCCCAACCCTCCCCTGCAAGAGGGGAGGGGGTCTAAGGCCGAACTGCCCTGAGCCCACCCCGACCCTCCCCTGCGAGAGGGGAGGGGTCTAAGGCCGAACTGTCCTGAGCCCACCCCGGCCCTCCCCTGCGAGAGGGGAGGAGGTCCATCGCCCCTCCCCCACACGGTGGGGGAGGTTGGGAGGGGCATTGAGGGTTTGGGCTGAATTCGTTTGCCCCTCCCCCACATGGTGGGGGAGGTTGGGAGGGAGAGGTTTCCCCACCCCAGCCCTCCCCACGGAGTGGGGAGGGGGTCTTTTGCTGGGTTGCCCTGAGCCCACCCCGGCCCTCCCCACGAAGTGGGGAGGGGGTCCATCGCCCCTCCCCCACTGTGTGGGGGAGGTTGGGAGGGGGACCCTGTTCTCCGAGAAGCAAAGAGGCGAGACGGCGGAATTTTCAGAGTGAAAGAGGGCAGGGTGGCGGTGAAGGACATCGGCAGCTATTGCCAGCTGCGGCCCAGCGCGGCCTGCCAGGAATAGGGCGCAGGATCGATGTGCGGCGACAGCCCCAGCATCTGTTCCACCAGCAGCCTGCTGCCGGCGGGCGCCATGGTCACGCCGTAACGGAAATGCCCCGTGTTCACCCAGACGTTGTCATAGGCCGGGTGCCGGTCGATGACCGGGATGTTGTTCGGGCTGCCCGGGCGCAGGCCGGCCCAGGAGCGCACGGGCCGATGCCCGCACAGTTCGGGCAGCAGGTCGCAGGCCGCCTTGTGCAACTGGTGCAGGATTTCAGGCGTGGTGCCGGCATCGAAGCCGACATCCTCCACCGTGCTGCCGGCGAGCAGGTGCCCGTCCCGGCGCGGCACCAGATACAGCCCGTCGTGTCGGTAGACAATATGCTTCAGCGTGTGGCTGCCCGGCGCGTACAGCAGCATCTGCCCGCGCACCGGGCGGGTATTGGGCACGGGGGCCATTCCGCCAAGCACCTGTCCCGCCCAGGCGCCGCCCGCCCAGACAAAGACATCGGCGACGTATTCGGATTGTCCGGCCAGCGCCGCAACCGCCCGGCCATCCTTCATGTGCAGATCGGTGATTTTGCGTTCCGGCAGTATCGCGCCGCCAAGGCTGATGACCGCGGTACTCAGCGCCGTGACCAGGCGGGGGTTGCGCATCTGCGCCACGTCCGGCAGCCACAGGCGGTTTTCGGAAAGCTGCCCGGCCGGGAAATCATGCTGTCGGCACCAGGCCAGCGCGGCGTCCGAATCCAGACCCTCGGCCACGACCTCCATGCCGCAGGCCCAATACTCCGCATCGATGCCTTCCCTGGCCAGCGCAGCCGCCCAGTCCGGCCACGCACGCATGCCCTCGAATGCCAGGCGGTTCACGGCCTCCTCGTAATCCCAGGGCAGCAGCGGACACAGGATGCCCGCACCCGCCCAGGAAGACTGGCCGGGCTGCCTGTGGTCGGCAACCGTCACTGCCTGCCCCTGCCGCAAAAGTGCATAGGCCACGCTCAAGCCCGCGACGCCGCCGCCGATAATGAAGAAGTTCCGTTTCAACGCCAGACTCCGGTGATTTCCGTTGATTCTAGCAAAGTGGCCGTTTGTCCGTCCCGGCTGGCTTGCCGGCGGGGTTGGGCGCTACAGTGATACTGAGGAGAAACCCGTGATGGGATCGAGCATGACACCCGCAAAAAAACGCAAGGAATTCGCCCGGGGCTTCACCCTGATCGAACTGATGATCGCGATTGTCGTTCTGGGCATTCTGCTGGCCATTGCGATGCCAAACTTCAGCAGATATTTGCTCGAGTCGCGCCGCGCCCAGGCGCAGTCAGAAATGCAGCAAATGCGCGTTGGCATGGAAAAGTGGCGGGCCAACAAAATCTCCTACAGGAGTGACGCGGACACGACCAATACCGCGACAACCAACACGCCGGCCAATGCCGGGTTCACCGGCACCAACGACTATTACACCTACACCATTGAAAACACCACCGGCAGCACCTACACCATCAAGGCCACGGCTGTTGCCGGCAAAAGCCAGGTCAACGACAAAACCGGGGACGGCACATCCTGCAAGGAATTGACGCTCGACCAGAACGGCGTCAAAGGGCCGGCAGTATGCTGGAAGAAATGACGATGCGCATCCGGGGTCTTCCACAACGCGGTGCCGGCGCTCCAATGCCGAGGGCGGGGCAGGGCTTCACCCTCATCGAAATGATGACGGTCATCGCCATTCTGGGCATCCTGCTCGCGCTCGCCACGCCTTCGTTCACGGCGTATTTCGAGAAATACCGCGCCAAGCGCGCGGCCGAAACCATCAGCGCTTTCCTGGTCAATGCGAAGAGCGAGGCCATCAAGCGCAATGCCATGGTGAGCACGGAGTTCAGGGTCTCGGGTGGAGGCGCCACCTGGTGCCTGGGCATGGTCGCAGGCACGACCTGCAACTGCACTGCGGCCGGCTCCTGCCAGATAGACGGCGTAGATCGCGTCGTCTCCAGCGCCGATTACAAGGGCGTGCTGCTCGACGATCCCGATAACGGTTACGCCTTTCAATTCGACCCCGTGCGCGGCTCGCTCGTCGGAACGGGGGAAACCGTCGAGGTCGTGTCGGCCGGCGGGCAGCAGATCCACGTGGTGGTGAGCAAACAGGGGCGGATCAGGATGTGCTCGCCGGCCGCTGCTTTCATGGGAGGATATGCGAAATGTCCATGACACGCCAGAAAGGCTTCGGTATCGCCGAACTGCTGATCGGCATCGCGGTGGGCATGATCGTGGTGGGCGCGGCCGTGCAAATGCTGTTCACGACCTTGCGCAGCAGCAACGACAGCATCAAGATGGCACGGCTGGAGCAGGATTTGCGCCAGACCATGCAGATGGTCTCGCGCGACCTGCGGCGCGCCACCTCCTGGGATGCCGCGACCGATGCCGTCCAGGTCAGCATGGCCATTCCCCTCACCCTCAGCGCCAATAGCGGCACTGCCACCGTAAGCACCAGTAAAGCCGATACCCCGGGCATCAATCATCTTGGCGATCTTGCCGGTACGATCGTCGGCGGCACGCTTATCCACATCGACAGTGACGGAAACCTGCATCGGGGCGAGATCACCGCGTATGACGGCAGCGCCAAAACCTACACGGTATCGCTTGCCGGCACATGGCCCGCCACGGTGACGGCGACCGACGGTGTTGCCAAGGGCAGCTGGGGCATCCTGAGGCCGCAATCCGTCATCAGCCGGGACGGCAATTGTGTGCTGTTCGTCCTTGACCAGAAACTCGATGGCGCCTATGGCAGCGACGAATACTTCGGCTACAAGCTGGACGGCAATGCCGTAAAGATTCGCTTTTCCGGTTCGGATTCCGTTTGCGCAAACGGCTCGTGGGAAAAAATCACGGACGACAATTTCGTCGTCGTGAACGGCTTCTCGGTGACCGAGAACACCTCGTCCACCCTGGGCAGCTCCGGCCTGACGGTTTCGATACGCGAATACACCATCAGCATCACCGGAGAGCTCAAATCCGACAGCAGCGTGAAACGCACCCTGCAGGAAACCATCCGCGTGCGCAACGACAGCGTGAGTTGAGAATCATGAAAATCCAGTCTCCCACCCTTTTCCGTCAGCAAGGCGTTTCCCTGGTGGTCACGCTGGTGCTGGTGGTGCTGCTGAGCCTGCTGGCGCTGTATGGCGCCGGCATACTGGTGCTGGACACCCGTTCTGCAGCCAACGACTACCGCACACGCGAGGCGCTGACCGCCGCGGAGTCCGGGCTGGAACAGGGCTTCAGCGTGCTCAGCATCAACCGCGGCCGCATCGGTTCGATCGGCCTGGATGCCAACAATGACAACGACGTGAGTGACGCCAACGATTCCGGCTGGACTGCCTGCACTGGCGGCGAGACCGTCGCGCCCTGCGTTACCATCCGCAGCGGCGAGCGCGCGAACTGGAGCTACCTCACCATCAAAAGCGGGCTGGTCAAGGCGCCGGACCAGGGCAGTTTCGACCTGTACCTGATGACGCCGACCGCCGGCGACAGCAACATGCTGGTCTACAACATCGTCGCCAGGGGCGCCTCGGCCGACGGCACCAGCAACGCCATTGCCAAGCAGGGCGTATATTTCTACCCGCTCATCATCGGCAATGTGGAAACCCCGCTTGCCGCGGCCAGCAACATTCCGCTCTCCGGCAATTACAGCATCATCACCAATTCCAACGGCGGCGGCTCCGGCGTGCCGGTTACGGCGTGGTCTGACAGCAGCATCACACCCGGCGGCAGTTTCGCCAGTTGCCATATCGGCGACTTCGACGGCTCGGCCTGCCCGTCGGGCGAGGCGCTCAGCAAGAACGGCAAAAGCGGCCCCGATCTGGTTGCCAGCGACCCCAACTTCCCGACCGATCTGTTCAAGTTCCTCTTCGGCGTACCTGCCTCGGATTATCAGAAAATCAAGGATCAGGCCACCGTGGCGGCCAATTGCGCCGGCCTGAATACCGCTTCCTCCGGCCTGCACTGGGTTACCGGTGACTGCAACCCGCCCGGCAACGTGGGTAAGCCGGACAAGCCGGTCTTGCTGGTAGTGGAAGGCGATACCACCTTCAACGCGGGGGAGCAGTTCTACGGCCTGCTATTCCTGTTCGATCCCGCTGGCGGTGTGCCCAAGCTCATCGCAAACGGCAATGCGACCCTGCATGGCGCGATACTCGCCTATAAGGGCGTCGACCTCCAGTTGACCGGCGGATTCGTGCTGAAGTACGACTCGAGCGTCCTGGAAAAACTGTGGCATGACCCTACCAGTCGCGCATTGGCCAGACTCCCCGGAGGCTGGTCGGACGTGCAGAAGCCCTAAGGAGATGGCCATGGCCAGCCCCCTCAACATTAAAAACCAGCGTGGTTTCACCCTCATCGAAGCCCTGTTCTCGGCCATCGTGCTGGGCATAGGCCTGCTGGCGCTGGCAGGCTTTCATGCAGTGGCGCTGCAGGACGGTACGCTCGTCAAGATGCGCATGGTCGCCACCAGCCTGGCGCAGGAAAAGCTCGACGACCTGAAAAGCTTTTCCTTGCTCAAGGATGATCCAGATACCGCAGCCAATGAATGTGCCGCCGGCACCTTCTGTTACACCGAAATCGCGGCCGATGCCGGCGGGCAGGAGGACGGCGTCGGCGGCCTTCTGCTGCCGGCGGCGACGGCCACGGTTTCAGGCACCGCTTATACCCGCGCCTGGACGGTGGCCTGCTACTCCGAAACCGCCGGGGGCGCACCAGTTGTCGATGCCGCTTGCACCGACGCCGACTTCAAACTGGTGACCGTCACCATCAAATGGACCGACAACAAGGGTGTCGACCAGACCACCAGCCTGCAGGGCGCCATCTATGGGGTGGATCCCTCCGATGTGACGCGCACCGCCGCCAATCCCGCAGCCTCGCCGGGGCCCAAGGTGAAGTACACGCCCGTGGGCGTGCCGGACGCCGTGCCGGTGCCGATCAGTTCGGGTGGCGACAAGTTCAAGGAATCCAGCAAGCCATTGCCGGAAGTGTCTCAAAGCGGAAGAGGCATCGAAGTCAGCTTCGATTCAGTGATTTACTCGGGCAAAACTGGCAGCTACACGAAGGATTCACAGGAAGAGTTCGCGACGGTCACCTGCGAGTGCCAATTCAACAGCGGGACGGCGAAAGCTTATACGCCGACCCGCAAGGTATGGAACGGCAGCACGTTGGAGACCAAGGTTGGCGAAGAGGTCGAAAAGGTTACCGGCGTGAAGGGCACCGGCCAGCCCGACAAATGCGATATCTGCTGCCGCGATCATCATGATCTGGACAGCAATGCCTATCCGAAATACGACCCGCAGCGTCCGTCTGACAACTACACTTCGGGCGACCACAACCACTACTGGTATTCCAAGTGTGTAAGCGGCGGCGTGGGCAGCACATCCGGCTGCAACGATGCTGCCAAGAACACCAGCCTATCCTCGGCGACGCCGTTTGCCGCGGTGACTTCAGGCGCCTATCTGGAATCCTGCAGGCTCATGCGCGTGGACGGCTTCTGGCGCGTGATGCAGGACTGGCAATTGCGCAAGGTCACGGTTTTGCCTTATTCCTACTTGCAAACCGATGCCAACCTGGACAGCTATGTCAACATGGTTGAGGAAGTGGTCGAGGATGCGGTCAGAAAAGACTACACCGGCACCGGCATCAGCATTACGCCGTTGAGCGGGCGGGATCTGAATCTGTCTTCCGGCGACGCCCCGGTGCAATTGCTTTCCCGCGCAGTATACGTGGATACCATCTACGGCGCGGAGGATGATCCGGCCACCTCGGAAAACGAGTTGAATATTCCCGATGCGGATTATTACGGCAAGCTGTTGGAGAAAATCGACGCCAGTCATTCGGCTTCGAACAAAGCCTGGCTCGAGTTCGCGCCTTTCTACGAAGCCAACCTGACCCTGCTGTATGACTGGACTTCCGGCAATACTGGCATCGCGACCGTGACCAGCGAAGCCATCGAGGCCATCGTCGACCCTGTCAACGGCTATTACGGCAGCTTCAGCCGTGGCAAGGTCACCATCCAGAGCGGATCGACCGCTGGCGAGGCCACCATCACGGCCAAGGCCAGGCTTGCCAACAGCGGCGTGACGGGCGGGGTCAACCGTACCGGCGCCAGCTATGTGCCCGGCGTCAGCTTCGGGACGGATGACCATGACAACCTCAGCGCCAATACGCTGTCGGACTCGATTCTCGTCAAGCGCCTGGCCGGCGGCACGGCACACACCATCAAAGGCAAGGTGCTCAAGGGCAACAGCTCGGTGAACGTATCGGAGACGGGAAGCCCGGCTTCCCCCATCACCGTGACCGCGAACACGGCCTCTGGCAGTGTGATCAATGCTTGTATCGCGCAAACCGGTGATCCGGACAACAATGCTTGGTATTACACCTGCACGGTATCGGATGGGTGGACGGGCACGCTGACCTTTGACAGCACGGGTGACGTTTACACATTCAACGACGCCACCACTACCGAGCTGACGATTCCATCAAGCGGCGTGATTACGGTCAATGCAAGTTATTCTGTCGCCGATGTGGTTGCCTACGGCGGGCAGGTCACCATTACCGGTTTTGTGTATAAGGAGGATAACCCGTCTGGTGGGATTAAGCCCGATATCGCGTCGGACAAAGTTGCCATTACCTTTGGCGGTAGCAGCAGCGGCACGTGTACCAACAAGGTGCTGGAAGGCTCGGGTGCAAACGAGAAGCTGCGCTACTCCTGCGTGGTGCCCAAGGGCTGGACAGGCAATATCACGGTGGAGGTCGATGCAGCGGGCGGCGCATACACCTACCGCTCCCCCGAGGGCTCACCATGCACGGGCTCGTCGACAAGCTCGTCGTGCACCATGCTGGAAATTACCTCCGCTCTGGCGGACATTGACGGCACGTCAGGAAGTGCCTCGCTAACACAGCAACAACAAACCAATGTAACCGCCAGGAGATAATCCGGCCCGCTGCCTGCGGGGCCGCTTCAGCGGCCCCGTTTGTTTGGGGCAGCGATGACACGCACGTCCTGGATTTCCGGTACCCGCTTTCAACGGAAATACAATTGAACTGCAATGTATTGCATTGTATTAATTGTATTCAATGGGGGTTGCCATGGGAATGATGTCATTACGGCTCGCCGATGATTTATCGCGTCAGCTTGAAGCGCTTGCCGAAGCGACGGGGCGCACCAAGTCCTTTCTTGCCGGACAGGCCATCCGGGATTTTGTTGAGCGCGAGTCCTGGCAGATTGCCGAGACGGTGCAGGCGATCAAGGAAGCTGAAGCGGGAGATTTTGCAAGCGATGAGGAAGTGAAGGCCATTGCGGCAAAGTGGAAGCGCAATGCGGGTTAGGTGGCTGAGACGAGCGCTTGCCAACCTGGACGAGGAAGCGGCGTATGTCGCTCAGGAAGACCCGGCAGCGGCCGCCCGCATGATGGAGGAAATTTGCAAACAAGTGGATGCGCTGGCAGCGTTTCCTGCCTCCGGACGTGCGGGAAGGGTTCCAGGCACGCGTGAGTTGGTTGTTTTGGGTTATCCGTTTCTTGTGCCGTATCGAGTGGTGGCGGATGAGATGCAGATTCTGCGGTCATTTCACACACGTCGAAAACCGCCGGTGGCGTGGTAGGGCGTCCAGGATTTCCGGTGCGGAAGCGCCGGCGGGGATGCCGCCTTGCCTTCCAGCCACTGGGCGCGGAACTGGACAAGATTCAGCAATATCGCGCCGAAGCGGCATGAGCAGCGCTACAAGCCTTTCGGCATCGGAAAACTGACATTCTCCTGCAAGCCTTCCAGCGGGGCCGCTTCGGCGGCCCCGTTTGTTTCAGGCAGGTTGCGAGTCTCGACGATTTCCCCTTGTGTTTGGCGCTGGATTCCACTATACAATGTATACGTTGTGTACGTTGGGCGGGACGGAACATGAGTGCAACTATTACTATCCGTGTCAGTGACGAGACTCGGGCCGAGTTGGAGAGAATCGCTGCCGGCGCGCAGCGCTCCAAATCGTTCATCGCTGCCGAGGCGCTGGAGTCTTATCTGGCCAAGCGCCGCTGGCTGGAGGCAAAAATCAATTCCGCCGAGGCTTCCGGCGTAATGAGCAATGAAGAAGTCGAGGCGCTGTTTGCGGAACTGACGCGTGCGGCTTGAGTGGTCGAATGAGTCGGGTTCGGATTTGCGCCAGATTCACTCGTCCATCGCTCAGGATAACAAAGCGGCGGCGGCAAAAGTAATCGGCGCCATCCGGGAGGCGGTACAGGCGCTGATGGATAACCCGCTGCTGGGGCGGGTGGGCGGGGTAGCGGGCACGCGCGAACTTGTGCTGGGCCGTTACCCCTATCTGGTGGTTTACCGCGTGCAAAAAGATGCCATCAGGGTACTTGCGGTGATTCATACCTCGCGCCACTGGCAGGTGGATTTTTCGCGGGAGTAATTCCAGCCCCTTAAAGGAGTGGGGGTGATTACAGCCCTTTCGGCATCGGAAAACTGACATTCTCCTGCAAGCCTTCCAGCGGGGCCGCTTCGGCGGCCCCGAGCTGTTTCAGGCGTGCGATGACGCGTTCGACCAGGATTTCCGGGGCGGAGGCGCCGGCGGTGACGCCGATGCGGGGCTTGCCTGCAAGCCAGGCGGGATCGATGCCGGTTTCGTCGTCCACTAGCCAGGCGGGCACGCCGAGGTTTTCGGCGACTTCCCTCAAACGATTGGAGTTGGAGCTGTTGGGCGAGCCGACGACGATGACCGCGTCGCATTCGGCGGCGAGCTTCTTCACCGCATCCTGGCGGTTTTGCGTGGCGTAGCAGATGTCGTCCTTCTTGGGGCCGACGATGTTGGGGAATCTCGCGCGCAGCGCTTCCACCACGCGCGCGGCGTCGTCCACCGAGAGCGTGGTCTGGGTGACATAGGCGAGCTTGCCGGGGTCGGCCACATTCAGTGCGGCGACGTCCTCAGGCGTTTCCACCAGGTGCATGCCGCCCGCGCTCTGGCCCATGGTGCCCTCGACCTCGGGGTGGCCCTTGTGGCCGATCATGACGATTTCCAGGCCCTTCTCACGCATCTTTGAAACTTCCACATGCACCTTGGTGACCAGGGGGCAGGTGGCGTCAAAGACGTTGAGGCCGCGTTGTTCCGCTTCATGCCTGACGGCCTGGGACACGCCGTGCGCGCTGAATATGACCGTCGCCCCGGCGGGCACCTCGTCCAGCTCCTCGACGAAGACCGCGCCTTTCCGCTTGAGATCGTTGACGACATAGGCGTTGTGCACGACTTCGTGGCGCACGTAGATGGGCGCGCCGAACTTTTCCAGCGCCCGCTCGACGATGGCGATGGCGCGGTCCACGCCGGCGCAGAAGCCGCGCGGCGTGGCGAGGAAAATTTTCTGGTGAGAATGATGCATGAGGATACGGTGAGCGTTGCCTGTTTGAATGGGTGTTTTACCCCACCCTAACCCTCCCCTGCAAGAGGGGAGGGGATCTTTTGCTGGGTTGCCTTGAGCCCACCCTAACCCTCCCCTGCAAGAGGGGAGGGGATCTTTTGCTGGGTTGCCTTGAGCCCACCCTAACCCTCCCCTGCAAGAGGGGAGGGAATGTTCTCTGGATTGCTGTCGGTTTTTTCCTCCCCCGCTTGCCGGGGGGTGGAGGCGGGTAAGGCAAAGCCAACTGCTTGGCTTTGCCCCGCCGGAACGGGGCTGGCGTGCACGCCAGCCACTGGGCGGTTGGGAGGGGCATTGAGGTTTTGAGCTGAATTCGTTTGCTCCTCCCCCGCTTGCCGGGGGAGGTTGGGAGGGGCATTGAGGTTTTGAGCTGAATTCGTTTGCTCCTCCCCCGCTTGCCGGGGGAGGTTGGGAGGGGCATTGAGGGGTTAAGCTGAATTCGTTTGCCCCTCCCCCGCTTGCCGGGGGAGGTTGGGAGGGGGTAAGTGTTGAAGTATGACCTCCATCACGCCTTCGATATTACCCAACACCTCGTTGTTCCAGAATCTGAGCACCCTGAATCCTTGCGAGCGGACGAAATCGTCTCGAATCCTGTCCTCAACACGCTCTGCATGTTGACCGCCGTCGATCTCCAGATTGAGTCGTGCATCAAGCGATACAAAATCCAGGATATAAGGCCCAAGCGGAAACTGGCGCCGGAATTTGATTCCCGTCTGCTGCCGTCTGAGATGTTGCCACAGCAGGCGTTCGGCATCTGTCATTTCGCGGCGGAGCTTGCGTGCGGTGTTGGTGCGTTTTGTTGCCATTCGCTTACCCCACCCCAACCCTCCCCTGCGAGAGGGGAGGGAGTATCTCTGCAGGGTGCAAGGTTTTGCTCCTCCCCCGCTCGCCGGGGGAGGTTGGGAGGGGGTAAAAGGGTTTACAAAATCCCTGCAACCTCGACCTCAAACTCGATGGGGCAGTCCGCCAGGGGATGGTTGAAATCCACTCTGACGCCCTCGGGGCTGACATCGAGGATGCTGCCGGCCAGGGTCTGGCCGTTGGGCAGTTCGAACTCGACGAGCGTGCCGGGTTCGAGTTGCATGCCGGGGGGGATGTCTTCCGTCCTGAGGGTCTGCACCAGTTCTTCGCTGCTGGTGCCGAAGGCCTGCCAGGGTTCCAGCAAAAACACATGCCGTTCGCCGGGTTTCAGGCCGATGAGCCATTGCTCCAGGGTCTGCGCCAGCGTGCCGTCGCCGAGGGTGAGGGTGTCGGGCTCGGCGTCCTCGAAGTTGGACACGATCTCGTCGCCGTTGCGGAAGCGGATGGCGTAACGCAGCCGGATGGTGTCGCCGTAGGCGACGGGGGTTTCGCTCATGCGGGTTTGCGCCTCAGGCTGTCCCAGATCAAGAGGCCCGCGCCCACGGTGATGGCAGAATCGGCCACGTTGAAGGCGGGGAAGGCATAAGTTTGATAGTGGAAGTACAGAAAGTCCACCACGAAGCCGTGCCACACGCGGTCGAACACGTTGCCGAGCGCGCCGCCCAGGATCAGGGTCAGCCCCACGGACATGAGCGCCTCGTCCTGGTGCCTGCGCAGCAAGTGCAGGATGAAGGCGCTGGCGCCGATGCCGATGCCAAGGAAGAACCAGCGCTGCCAGCCGCCGGCGTCGGCCAGGAAGCTGAAGGCCGCGCCGGTGTTGTGCACATGCACGATGCTGAAAAAGGGCAGCACCGGGATCATGCCGTGGTATTCCATGCCCAGGAAGATCGCCCATTTGGTGACCTGGTCGACGGCAAAGACGAGAGCCGAAATCCACAACCACTTATGCATGTTGCCGCGCCTCGCCCTGGCCGAAGAGGTTGCTGGCGCAGCGGCCGCACAGCTGCGGGTGCGCGGCGTCGGCGCCGACATCCTCGCGGTAGTGCCAGCAACGCTCGCACTTGGCATGGCCCGAGGCGATGACCAGGATGCGGTCTTCCTCGGCGGGCACCCGTTCGACTTTTGAGGTAATGAGCACGAAGCGCAGGTCGTCTCCCAGCGAAGCGAGCAGGGCGTGGGTCTCGGGCCGCACGTGCAGGATGACCTCGGCCTGCAGCGACGAGCCGATCTGACCGGCACTGCGCGCGTTTTCCAGTTCCTTCAGCACCTGGGCGCGATAGTCGCGGATGCTTTCCCAGCGTGCCAGCAGTTCCGTTTCGCCAACTTGCTCGGGCAGGGCATGCCAGGTTTGGAAGAACACGCTGTCGTCGGCGCTCCTGCCCAGCACGGCGTGCACTTCCTCGCCCGTGAAGGAAAGAATCGGCGCCATCAGCCGGGTCAGCGCCTGGGTGATGTGGTAGAGCGCGTTCTGCGCCGCGCGCCGCGCCTTCGAATCCTTCGCCGTGGTGTAGAGCCGGTCCTTGAGGATGTCGAGATAGAAACCGCCCAGGTCCTCGGAGCAGAAGCTCTGCAATTTTTGCGCGACGAGGTGGAACTCGTAGGCTGCGTAATGGCCGGTGAGTTCGTCTTGCAGTTTGCGCGTCATGGCCAGCGCGTAGCGGTCGATTTCCAGCCACTCGCTGACCGGCATCGATTGAGTCTTCGGATCGAAGTCGTCGGTGTTGGCGAGCAAAAAGCGCAGGGTGTTGCGCAAGCGCCGATAGCTTTCCACCACGCGCTTCAGAATCTCGTCGGAGATGGACAACTCGCCGGAATAGTCTGTGGTCGCCACCCACAGTCGCAGGATGTCGGCGCCGTACTGGTCCATGACCTTTTGCGGCGCGACCACGTTGCCCCTGGACTTGCTCATCTTGCGGCCCTGGCCGTCGACCACGAAGCCATGGGTGAGCAGGGCCTTGTAGGGCGCGCGGCCGTCGCTGGCGCAGCCGGTGAGGAGCGAGCTCTGGAACCAGCCGCGGTGCTGATCCGAGCCTTCAAGATAAAGATCAGCGGGGTGGGCCAGCTCGGGGCGCTGCTTCAAGACGCAGGCATGGGTGCTGCCGGAATCGAACCACACGTCCAGCGTGTGCGAGGATTTTTCATACTGCGCGGCGTCCGCGCCCAGCAGTTCGGCAGGATCGAGGCTGAACCAGGCCTCGATGCCGGCCTGCTCCACGCGCCTGGCGACTTCCTCGATCAACTCGGACGTGCGCGGATGCAGCTCGCCGCTTTGCTTGTGGGTGAAGAGCGGAATCGGCACGCCCCAGTTGCGCTGGCGCGACACGCACCAGTCGGGGCGGTTTTTCATCATGGCTTCCAGCCGCGCGCGGCCCCAGGCCGGGAAGAATTCGGTGGCGTCGACGGCCTTGGTGGCGATTTCGCGCAGGGTGCCGCCCTTGCCCTTCACTTCCATGCCGATGAACCACTGCCTTGTCGCGCGGAAAATGATCGGCGTCTTGTGCCGCCAGCAGTGCGGGTAGCTGTGCTGCAGTTTTTCCTGTGCGAGCAGGGCGCCGTTGGCGGCGAGGATTTCCAGCACGGTCTTGTTGCCGTCCCAGATGCTTTGCCCGCCCACGAGCGGGGTGTCGGCGTAGAACCTGCCGTCGTCGCCCACGGGGTTGTCGACCTTGAGCCCGTACTTCAGGCCGGCGAGATAGTCGTCGTGGCCGTGGCCGGGGGCAATGTGCACCTGGCCCACGCCGGCATCGAGGGTGACGAAGTCGGCGAGGATCACCGGCACCTGGCGATCGTAGAAAGGATGTTGCAACTCGATGCCTTCCAGCACCTTGCCGGGGAAGTCGGTCAATACTTCGCTGGTGAACTTGTAGCGTTCCAGCGCGGAAGCGGCGAGATCGCGCGCCAGAATCAGCACGCCTTTCTCGGTGTCGTGCAGTTCGTAGGCGAACTCGGGATGCAGCGCCACGGCCTGGTTGGCGGGCAGGGTCCACGGCGTGGTGGTCCAGATCACGGCGTACGCCGGCTTGTCGGGCAGGCTCACGTGCAGGCGCTTGGCGAGTTCGGCGCTGTCCACGACCTTGAAGGCGACGTCGATGGCGGGCGAGGTTTTGTCCTCGTATTCGACTTCCGCTTCGGCCAGCGCCGAGCCGCAGTCCACGCACCAGTGCACCGGCTTGGCGCCCTGGTAGAGATAGCCGGCCTGCTGGATGTCGGCCAGCACGCGGATGATGCCGGCCTCGAACTTGAAGTCCATGGTGCGGTAGGGATGGTCCCAGTCGCCCAGCACGCCGAGGCGGATGAAGTCGGCCTTCTGGCGTTCGATCTGGCTGGCGGCGTATTCACGGCACAGCTCGCGGAATTTGGCCGGCGGCAGGTTCTTGCCGTGGGTCTTTTCCACCATCAGCTCGATGGGCAGGCCGTGGCAGTCCCAGCCCGGCACGTAGGGCGCATCGAAACCCGCAAGCGTTTTGGATTTGACGATGATGTCCTTGAGGATCTTGTTGACGGCGTGGCCGATGTGGATGTCGCCGTTGGCGTAGGGCGGGCCGTCGTGCAGGATGAACTTGGGGCGGCCGGCGGCCTTCTCGCGGATCTGGCGGTAGCGGTTCTTTTCCTGCCATTGCCTGACCCAGCCCGGCTCGCGCCTGGCGAGGTCGCCGCGCATGGGGAAGGGCGTGTCGGGGAGGTTCAGGGTGTTTTTATAGTCGGCCATTTTTGAATTCTAAAAAAGTCAGCCACAGAGAGCACAGAGGAAAAGCCTGGGGATTCCCGGATAAGGCGTGGGTTTGCTCTGTGCTCTCTGTGTCCTCTGTGGCTTGAAGTGGGGTTTTGCAAAATCATCGACTGGCAAAGAATGCACGCGCGTTGTCCACGTCGCGGTTGATCTGATTGATGAGCGCGTCGAGGTCGGGATACTTTTCCTCGTCGCGCAGCTTCTTCAGGAAATCCACCCGCAGCCTGCGGCCGTAGAGGTCGTCGCGAAAATCGAAGATGAACACTTCCAGCGTGGGGCGGCCGTTTTCGTGCACGGTGGGACGGGTGCCGAGGCTGGCCACGCCCTGGAGCGGCGCGCCGTTCAGGCCGCAGACCTCGACCGCGAAGATGCCCGACAGCGGCGGGCGGTTGTGCTGCATCTGGATGTTGGCGGTGGGGAAGCCGATATGCCGGCCCAGCTTGTTGCCGTGCATGACGTGGCCGGAAATGCTGTAGGGCCGGCCCAGCAGTTCGCGCGCATGCTGCATGTCGCCGGCCGCGAGCGCCTCGCGCACCGCGGTGCTGGAGGCGCGCTTGCCTTCCACGCTGACCGTGGGCAGCGACTCGACCTCGAAGCCCAGCCTGGCGCCGGCTTCCTTCAGCAGGGCGAAGTCGCCCGCACGTTTCGCGCCGAAGCGGAAGTCGTCGCCCACCAGCAGCCAGCGCGCGCCCAGGGCGCCGACCAGCACGCGCTCGATGAATTCGGTCGGGGAGAGCGAAGCGAAGCGCCGGTCGAAGCGGCACACGTGCAGGCGGTCGATGCCGGCGGCCTCGATGAGTTCGCTTTTTTCGCGCAGGCTGGACAGCCGCGCGGGCGCGTCGGCCGGGCTGAAGAATTCGCGCGGGTGCGGCTCGAAAGTCAGCACGCAGCTCGACAGGCCACGCTTTTCAGCTTCTTCCTTGAGCCGCGCGAGCATGGCCTGATGGCCCCGGTGCAGGCCATCGAAATTGCCGATGGTGACCGCATGCGGGGCGCCGGCGGGGCTGCCGCTGGTTTGCAGGCCGTGGGAAATGCGCATGTGCGAACTGGCTAAAAAGCTCGATTTTACCGGCTATGCCGCTTTGCGGTAAAACTGCGACGGGCGGATGCCCATGGCGAGCAGCGCGACGAAATAGATGCCTGCGCCCAGCAGCACCATCCAGCCCAGCTTGATGACACGCGGCAGGAAGCCGGGCTCGAGCCAGGCGGCATCCGGCCCGTGCGCCCAGTACAGCGCGGCGCACATCAAGAGCACGGCAGTGACGATCTTGAGCATGAACATGGCCCAGCCCGGCTGCGGCGCGTAGATGCGGTGCTTGCGCAGCAGGGTGTACAGGATGCCGGCGTTCATGCACGCACCGAGGCCGATGGCGAGCGCCAGGCCGGCGTGCTTCAGGGGAATGATGAAAGCCAGGTTCATCAGCTGGGTGGCGACGAGGGTGAGGATGGCGACCTTGACCGGCGTGCGGATGTTCTGCCGCGCATAGAACCCCGGCGCCAGCACCTTCACCATGATCAGGCCCAGCAGGCCGAGCGAATAGGCAAGCAGGGCCTGGCGCGTCATCCACAGGTCGTGCGCACCGAATTCGCCGTACAAGAACAGCGTGGCGATCAGCGGCACCGACAGCACGGCCAGCGCGGCGGCTGCGGGCAGGGCCAGCAGCAGGGTGAGGCGCAGGCCCCAGTCCAGCAGGCGGGAGAATTCCTCTGGCGACTCGTCGCTGTAATGCTTGGCGAGCGAGGGCAGCAGCACGGTGCCCAATGCGACGCCCATCAGGCCGGTGGGGAATTCCATCAGCCGGTCGGCGTAATACAGCCAGGACACGCTGCCGGTATCGAGGAAGGAGGCGAAGATGGTGTTGATGAGCAGGCTGATCTGCGCCACCGACACCCCCAGCGTGGCCGGGCCCATCAGCACCAGGATGCGGCGCACGCCGGGGTCGGAGAAATCCAGGGTGAATTTCGGCAGCATGCCCAGGCGGTAGAGCGCGCCGAACTGCATGGACAGCTGCAATACCCCGCCCAGCAGCACGCCCCAGGCCAGCGCCAGCACCGGCGGGTCGAACCAGGGCGCGGCCACGGTGGCGGCCAGGATCATGGCCACGTTCAGGAGCACCGGGGTGAAGGCGGGCACGGAAAAACGGCTCCAGGTGTTGAGCACGCCGGCCGCCAGCGCCACCAGGGACATGAAGGCGATGTAGGGGAAGGTGATGCGGGTGAGCAGCACGGTGAGGTCGAACTTGGCCGGATCGCCGGCAAAGCCCGGCGCGCTGATGTAGACCAGCAACGGCGCGGCCAAGACCCCTATGGCAGCAACCACGGCCAGCGCCAGGCTCAGCACCGATGCGGTCTTGTTGACAAGCTGGTGCGCGGCTTCATCGCCATGCCTGTTCTTGTATTCGGCCAGGATGGGCACGAAGGCCTGGGAAAAGGCGCCCTCGGCGAACAGGCGGCGCAGCAGGTTGGGCAGCTTGAAGGCCACGAAAAAGGCGTCGGTCATCAGGCCGGCGCCGAAGGCGCGGGCGATCAGGAGGTCGCGGATGAAGCCGGTAATGCGGGAAAGCAGGGTAAAACTGCTGATGGTTGCAAGCGCTTTGAGCAGGTTCATGCAGGAATTTGGCGGGGTTTTCCGGTTTTATACGGTTTTATATTGGGCTTGCTGGATATTGGATTTTCCCCTTATAATCTCACGCTTTACTGCATTCTGCACTGCATTCTGCTATCCGATTTGTCCGGGTTTTCCCCTGCGGAAAGCCTGTTTTCAGGAGTCCATATAAATGGCAAATACCGTTCAAGCCCGCAAGCGTGCCCGTCAGGCCCTCGCTCAGCGCGCCCACAACATGGCCCAGCGCTCCGAACTGCGCACGGCCGTCAAGAAAGTCCGCGCCGCGATCGCAGCCGGTGACAAGGCCGCCGCCGCCGGCGTGTTCCAGGCCTCCATGAGCGTGATCGACCGCATCGCCGACAAGAAGATCATCCACAAGAACAAGGCGTCCCGTCACAAGAGCCGCCTGGCCCAGGCCATCAAGGCCATGGCCTGATCCGGTTCGAGCAGGTCGAAAACAAAAACGCCGCGTTTACGCGGCGTTCGTTTTTGTTTCGCTCGCCGCGCAAGGCGGCGCATCGCTGTCAGCGTTTGAAGGGTTCAACCACCAGGTCGTTGTCGTGCGCGAAGCCCATGATGAACTCCCAGGCGCGGCTGTCGACCTGTTCCAGCTTCGCGTCGACGACCAGGCACTTGAGCCTGTCGCAGCTAAGCGGGTGCACATAGGGCGAGTAGTTGATGCGCGAATCGATATTGAAAACGGAAAGCACGCCCGCCAATCTCTCCGCCCAGTCGCTGGGGCGGAAGATTTGTCCCGCGGAAGTGACTCCGCGAATAATAAGCTGTCTGGTTGAGGGATCCTGCATGAACGTTTCGAAATGGACGTTGGTGCGGGATTCTAGCATGCAGCCCCGGCCTGTCGCCGGGGCGCGGCGCGGCGTGTAGTCGGCCAGCCAAAATACTCGACGTTTTCAGTCAACTATTGCCCATGTGCCTGGCGGCGGCTAGAATCTCAGTCACCCATCAGGTTTCAGTCTTGGGGATTTTCGCGAATGCCCAGCGGGGCAGCGCAGTTCCGGCGTCGTGCCGCAACGTCCCTCGCGCGGAGATTCCCCGAGCCCTATGCCAATCAACCAACCCCAGGAGAAAAACATGGAACATCAACTGCCCGCTTTGCCTTATGCCAAGGATGCACTCGCGCCGCATATGAGCGCAGAAACCTTCGATTACCACTACAGCAAGCATCATCAGGCCTACATCACCAACCTGAACAACCTGATCAAGGGTACGGAATTCGAGAGCAAGTCGCTGGAAGACATCGTCAAGAGCGCGCCTGCCGGCGGCGTCTACAACAATGCGGCCCAGGTCTGGAACCACAGCTTTTTCTGGAACTGCATGAAGCCTAACGGCGGCGGCGCACCCGGCGGTGCCCTTGCAGACGCCATCAACAAGAAGTGGGGCAGCCTGGACGAGTTCAAGAAGGCCTTCCAGGCCAGCGCCGTGGGCAATTTCGGCTCGGGTTGGACCTGGCTGGTGAAAAAGGCCGATGGCACGGTCGACATCGTCAACATGGGCCCGGCCGGTACGCCGTTGACCACCGGCGACAAGCCCGTGCTGACCATCGATGTCTGGGAGCACGCCTATTACATCGACTATCGCAACCTGCGTCCGAAGTTCGTCGAGACTTTCCTCGAGCATCTGGTCAACTGGCAATTCGCCGAGGCCAATTTCGCCTGAGGATAGGCAACCGGCACGCTTCGTCATGGGCGCAAGCCCAAAGCGAGGCATGCCGGTTTTTTGGCAACAAATAAGATTAAAAACGACTTTCTAGGAGGAATACCCAATGAAGAACCCGCTCGATTCGCTCTGGGGCACGGTCATCTCCGGACTGGTGCTTACCGTTGTGCTGTACGTCGTAATGAAGAACTTCTTGGTGTAAGGGGAGAACAATTAATGGAACTCGCATTCGCTCGTTGGATACACATCATGGCAGGCGTCATGTGGATCGGCCTGCTGTACTACTTCAATTTCGTGCAGGTGGCGGCGCTCAAGGCCGCGGCCGAGGACGGCACCGGCGCCGGCATCAGCAAGCACGTCGCGCCGCGCGCGCTCTTTTGGTTCCGCTGGGCGGCCGTAGTGACCTGGCTGGCTGGCGCAGCCCTGTTGGGCGGCAGCTTTACCGCTGCATTCACCCTGCAACCCGGCATGGCCGGCATCGGCATCGGTGCCTGGCTGGGTACCATCATGCTGTTCAACGTGTGGGTGCTGATCTGGCCCAACCAGCAGAAAATCCTCGGCATGAAGCCGGCCTCCGACGAAGAGAAGGCCACGGCCCGCCGTGTGGCATTCCTGGCTTCGCGCACCAACACCATGCTGTCCATCCCCATGCTGTTCTTCATGTCCTACGGCTGGCAGCATAGCGGCGTGATTTTCGGCTAGAATAACAGCCAAATCCCGTGCACACGGCGGCCTAGGCCGCCGTGTTGCTTTTTAGACCGGAATCGAGCCATGTCACATTTGATGAACACTTATGCCCGCCAGCCCGTCGCGTTCGTGCGCGGCGAGGGCGTTTACCTCTGGGACGAGAACGGCAAGCGCTATCTGGACGCGGTGGCCGGGGTGGCGGTGAATACCCTGGGCCATGGCCATCCGGGCCTGGTCAAAGCCGTTGCCGAACAGGCAGCGTCGCTGATTCACAGTTCCAACCTGTATCGCGTGAAGCGTCAGGAAGAGCTGGCCGATCGTCTGTGCGACCTGTCGGGCATGGACAAGGCCTTCTTCTGCAATTCCGGCTGCGAGGCCAACGAGGCGGCCATCAAGCTCGCGCGCCTGTACGGACACGGCAAGGGCATCGCGAATCCGACCATCATCGTCACGGAGCAGTCCTTCCATGGCCGCACCATGGCGACCTTGTCCGCCACCGGCAGCCGCAAGATTCAGGCCGGCTTCGAGCCGCTGCTGTCGGGCTTCGCGCGCGTGCCGTTCAACGACATCGTCGCCATCCGCCAGGTGGCCTCCACCAACCAGGACGTGGTGGCGGTGCTGGTCGAGCCCTTGCAGGGCGAGGGCGGCATCAACGTGGCGGCGAGCGACTACATGGCCGAACTGCGCAAGATCTGCGACGAGTTCGGCTTGCTGATGATGCTGGACGAAGTGCAGACCGGCATCGCGCGCACCGGCGCCTGGTTCGCCTTCCAGCACAGCGGGGTGATGCCGGACGTGATGGCGCTGGCCAAGGGCCTGGGCGGCGGCGTGCCGATCGGTGCCTGCCTCGCGCGCGGGGAGGCGGCCGAGGCGTTCAAGCCCGGCAACCACGGTTCCACCTTCGGCGGCAATCCGCTCGCCTGCGCCGCGGCCCTGGCGACGCTGGACGCGATCGAAAAACAGGCCCTGCGCGAGAACGCCGACAAGACCGGCGACTACATCCGCGCCCAACTCAAGGCCATGCTGGCCGATACCGCCGGCGTGGTGGACATCCGCGGCCAGGGCCTGATGATCGGCATCGAGCTCGATCGCCCCTGCGGCGATATCGTGGCCAGGATGCGCGATCGCGGCTTCCTGGTGAACGTGACTTCCGACAAGGTGGTCCGGCTGGTGCCGCCGCTGATCTTCAGCCAGGCCAACGCGGACGAACTGCTGCCGCCGCTGGTTGAGGAGATCAGGGCGCTGCTGGCGGGCTGAGAACCGGGACAAATCATGGTCAAGCACTTCCTGCAATTCAAGGATCTCGCGCGCGAGGAACTGGAATACCTGTTCGCGCGCACCCGCGTGATCAAGGATCGCTTCAAGCGCTACGAGAAATACCATCCGCTGGAAGACCGCACGCTGGCGATGATTTTCGAGAAAAGCTCGACCCGCACGCGGCTCTCATTCGAAGCCGGTATGCACCAGCTGGGCGGCGCGGCGATCTATCTCAATACGCGCGACACCCAACTGGGGCGCGGCGAGCCGGTGGAGGACGCAGCCGAGGTGATTTCGCGCATGGTCGACATCGTCATGATCCGCACCTTCGAGCAGGAAATCATCGAGCGCTTCGCCAGTCATTCGCGCGTACCGGTCATCAACGGCCTGACCAACGAATACCACCCCTGCCAGATCCTGGCCGACATCTTCACTTTTATCGAGCACCGCGGCGACATCCGCGGCAAGACCGTGGCCTGGGTGGGGGATTCCAACAACATGTGCAACACCTGGCTGCAGGCCGCCGTAGTGCTGGGCTTCAACGTGCACGTGTCCACGCCGCCCGGCTATGAAGTCGAGCCCGAGCGCGCGGGGCTTTACGACACCAGCCATTTCGAGAGCTTTGCCGATCCCATGGAGGCCTGCATGGGCGCCGACCTGGTGACCACCGACGTGTGGACCAGCATGGGCTTCGAGGCCGAGAACGAAGTGCGCAAGCAGGCCTTCGCCGACTGGCGCGTGGATGCCGACATGATGAAAGTGGCCAGGCCAGACGCCGTGTTCATGCACTGCCTGCCCGCGCACCGCGGCGAGGAAGTCGATGCCGACGTGATCGACGGGCCGCAGAGCGTGGTGTGGGACGAGGCGGAGAATCGCCTGCACACCCAGAAGGCCCTGATGGAATACCTGCTGCTGGGCAAGCTCGACAACCAGGAAACCCAATGAACATCGCTTATTTCACAGACCAGGACACCCTGTACATCGAACTGCTGCCGGAAACGGCCGACCATTCGTGGGAGGCGCATCCCGGCATCAACATCAATATCGCGGCGGACGGCCGCATCGTCGGCATCGAGATCGAGAACGCCACCGACCGCATCGACATGAGCGTGCTGCGCGTCGGCAACTTTCCCGGCATCGTGCACTCGGCCAAGGGTTCCGGTTCCACGCATTAACCAAAACTGAGCAGAACATGAGCAACATCAAGAAAGTCGTACTGGCTTATTCCGGCGGTCTGGATACCTCGGTCATCCTCAAGTGGCTGCAGGACACCTACCAATGCGAGGTGGTGACCTTCACCGCCGATCTCGGCCAGGGCGAGGAACTCGAGCCGGCGCGCGAGAAGGCGCTGAAATTCGGCATCAAGCCCGGGCAGATCTACATCGACGACTTGCGCGAGGAGTTCGTGCGCGACTTCGTGTTCCCCATGTTCCGCGCCAATACCGTGTACGAGGGCGAATACCTGCTCGGCACCTCGATCGCGCGGCCGCTGATTGCGAAAAGACTGATCGAGATCGTCAACGAAACCGGCGCCGACGCCATCTGCCACGGCGCCACCGGCAAGGGCAACGACCAGGTGCGCTTCGAACTCGGCGCCTACGCGCTGAAACCCGACGTCAAGGTGATCGCGCCGTGGCGCGAGTGGGACCTGCTGTCGCGCGAGAAGCTCTTGAACTACGCCGAGACGCACGGCATTCCCATCGACATGAAGCACCGCCAGGGCGGCTCGCCGTATTCCATGGACGCCAACCTGCTGCACATTTCCTACGAAGGCCGCCATCTGGAAGACCCCAATGCCGAGGCCGAGGAAGACATGTGGCGCTGGACCGTGTCGCCCGAGAAGGCGCCCGATCAGGCCGAATACATTACCCTCGACTACAAGCAGGGCGATGTCGTCGCCATCAACGGCCAGGAAATGCGCGCGCACGAAGTGCTGGCCAGGCTCAACGAACTCGGAGGAAAGCACGGCATCGGCCGCCTGGACCTGGTGGAGAACCGCTACGTCGGTATGAAGTCGCGCGGCTGCTACGAAACTCCCGGCGGCACGATTCTTCTGAAGGCGCACCGCGCCATCGAGTCGATCACGCTCGACCGCGAAGTCGCGCACCTGAAGGACGATTTGATGCCGCGCTACGCCAGCCTGATCTACAACGGCTACTGGTGGAGCCCGGAGCGCCGCGCATTGCAGGTGCTGATCGACCACACCCAGCAGAATGTCAACGGCACGGTGCGGTTGAAGCTCTACAAGGGCAACGTCATCGTGGTCGGACGCGACTCCAGGACCGATTCGCTGTTCGATTCGACCATCGCCACCTTCGAAGACGATGCCGGCGCCTACGACCAGAAGGATGCGGGCGGCTTCATCAAGCTCAACGCCCTGCGCATGCGCATTGCCGCCAAACTCGACGCCAAGAGGAAGAAATGAGCATGTCCCAGTTCGACAATGTCACCGTCATCAAAAAGGCCAACGTCTATTTCGACGGCAAGTGCGTGTCGCACACCGTGCAGTTCGCCGACGGCACCCGGAAGTCGGTCGGCGTGATCCTGCCCGCGACGCTTGCCTTCAATACCGGCGCGCCGGAAATCATGGAAACCGTGGCCGGTTCCTGCCGCTACCGCCTGAAGGGTGAAGACTGGAAGACCTGCCAGGCGGGCGAGTCCTTCAGCGTGCCGGGCAATTCATCGTTCGATATTGAAGTTACGGGCGAGCCTTACCATTACGTCTGTCACTTCGGTTAAAAACTGAAATTTTCTGCAGGAGGCGTCATGACGACACTTGCAGTGGTCAAGAAGAACGGCGTGGCCGCCATCGCGGCGGACACGCTGACCAAGTGGGGTACTAGCAAGGAGTCCGCGAGCTACGTGGTCAACCACGGCAAGCTCATCCAGGTCGGCGACAGTTGGCTGGCGGTGACCGGCTACACCACCTTCATCCTCATCCTCAAGGATTATTTTTCCGACCCTGAAGTGCCGGCGGAATTCCATTCCGTGGGGGACATCTTCCGCAGCTGGCAGGCGCTGCATGCCACGCTCAAGGAGCAGTATTTCCTGCTGCCCGGCGAGGACAAGGACGACGACATCGAATCGAGCCAGATGGACGTGCTGATCGCCAATCCGCACGGCATTTTCGGCGTGGCCGAACACCGTTCGGTGCAGGAGTTCTCCAGGTTCTATGCTTATGGCAGCGGCAGCGATCTGGCCATGGGCGCCATGCACGCGCTGTACAATTCGCAACTGCCGGCCGAGGAGATCGCGCGCCGCGCGATCAAGGCGGCCGCAGAGTTCGACGACCGCACCGGCCTGCCGGTGGAGGTGAGAACCGTTCGATTGCTGGAGGAGTGAGATGCCGTCGTTCGACATCGTTTCGGAAGTGGACAAGCAGGAAGTGCGCAATGCCGTGGAGCAGACCAACCGCGAGGTCGGCAACCGCTTCGATTTCAAGGGATCGGATGCCCGCGTCGAGCAGGCCGAGTATGTGCTGACGGTGTTCGCCGATACCGAGTTCCAGCTCGACCAGGTGCAGGACATCCTTTCTCAGAAATTGGCCAAGCGCGGCGTGGACGTGAAATGCCTGGATACCGGATCGGTCGAGAAGATTTCAGGCAACAAGGTCAAGCGCAGCGTGACCATCAAGACCGGCGTCGAGACCGAACTGGCCAAGAAGATCGTCAAGCTCGTCAAGGACAGCAAGCTCAAGGTGCAGGCCAGCATTCAGGGCGAAACCGTGCGCGTGTCGGGCGCCAAGCGCGATACGCTGCAGGAAACCATTGCATTGGTGAAGAAATCCATCACCGATTTTCCCCTGCAATTCCAGAATTTCCGCGACTGAAAGGAGGGGATCATGGCCAAGGTGCTCGTTCCGCTTGCCGGGGGCTGCGAGGAGCTTGAGGCGGTGACCATCATCGACCTGTTGCGCCGCGCCGGCATCGAGGTCGTCACCGCCGGGTTGCAGCCCGGCATCGTCAAGGCCAGCCGCGGCACGCAACTGCTGCCCGACGCCACGCTGGATGCGGTGCTGAGGGTCGAGTTCGACATGATCGTGCTGCCGGGCGGCATGCCGGGTGCGCAGCATCTCAGGGAAGATCCGCGCATCATTGCGCTGCTGAAAAAAATGGCGGAGCAGGGCAAATACACCGCCGCCATCTGCGCTGCGCCCACCGTGCTGGCGGAAGCGGGCCTGTTGGTTGGCAAGCGCGTCACCAGTTACCCCGGTTTTCTGGACAAGCTCGATGTGCCGGGCATGGCCTATCTGAAAGACGCCGTGGTCAAGGACGGCAAGATACTCACCTCGCGCGGACCGGGCACGGCCATGGATTTCGCGCTGGCCCTGATCGAGGCGCTTGCGGGCAAGGCCAGGCGCGACGAGGTGGAAGCGGGCCTGGTAAGGCCGTGACTTCCGCCGGGCCGGCCGCTTTGGTATGCTGGCTCGATAATTAAAGGAGACGATGCATGTTTATCCGCGAAATCCTGTCCTTCAAGGGCGGCGACGAAATTTTCAGCATCACCCCCGGCGACGACGTGGCGCTGGCGGTCGAGCGCATGGTGGCGAACGACGTGGGTTCACTGGTGGTGAAGAATGCAAAAGGCGGGATGGTGGGTTTTCTGACCGAGCGTGACATCATGAAAGGCCTGCGTCGCCAGGGCTGCACGCTCAAGGACACCAAGGTATCCGACCTCATGGTCACCGAGCCGGTGGTGGCCACGCCGGACGACACCATCGACTACGCGCGCGATGCCATGACCAAGGCGCGCATCAGCCATCTGCCGGTACTGGACGGCAACAAGCTGGTGGGGGTGATCTCCTTCTACGACGTGGCCAAGGCCTGCCTGCGCGAAGCCAATTTCGAGAACAGCCTGCTCAAGCGCTACATCAAGCACTGGCCCGAACAGGAGGCTTGAGGCCCTAGCGAATTTCCTCTATGGGGAAGCGCTTCTCGTAAATGTGCGGCGTGATCAGCGCATAGCCTTCCTGCTGCCAGTGCGCGAGTTCGGTGATGGCGTTGGGCACGACCTGGATGAAGTCCTGGAAGTCATTCACTGAATAGCCGAAGTCTTCGGCGGCCTGGCCGCAGACCTTGAACTCGACGCCAAGGGCGGCGTAGTAGCGCATGCGGTCGACGAACTCGCGGTATTTTTCCTCGTTGTGCTTGGCCATGGTGACGATTTCGGTGCCGTGGATCACCACCTTGACGCTCAATTCCTCGGGCGCGAAGCTGTAAGGCGCTTCCATCAGCGGATTCATCAGCGAACGCACCCAGTAAAGCGCACTGCCCATCTTGGCCGGGTCGTCGAAGTAGAACTCGAACAGCACCTTGGCAGGCTTGTAGGGTGTCTGTACCCAGGTGCCCGCGCCATGCGCGGGCAGCGCGAGCAGCAATGCCAGCAATAATCCAAGGGTCTTTTTCATGATGCCAAATGAGAGCGGGCTGACCTCAATATAGGCGATTCAGCGGCTGTTTTCGGCCAGCAGCTGATGGAAAAAACCCAGGCGCTTTTGTGCAATGCGGCCTTCTTCGACGGCTTGCCGCAAGGCGCAGCCGGGTTCGCTGTCATGGCGGCAGTCGCGGAAGCGGCAGCGGCCGAGATACGGCCTGAAGTCCGGCATGGCGGCCTCGACATCTTGCCGCGACAGATGGGCCAGCGCGAACTCCTGGAAGCCGGGCGAGTCGATGACGGCGCTGTTCTCGTCCAGCCTGTAAAGCCGGCTGTGGGTGGTGGTGTGGCGGCCGCTGTCGAGCGCCTCGGAAAAGGCTGCGACCCGCGCATCGGCATGCGGGAAGAGGGCGTTGATCAGGGTGGACTTGCCCATGCCCGACTGCCCGGCGAGCAGGGTGAGATGGCCGTGCAGGCGCTCGCGCAACGCGCCGATGTCCTGCCTGGCGCACAGCGAGATGACCGTGTAGCCGAGCGACTCATACAAAGCGAGCGTTTCGAGCGTGGCGGCGTGCTCGGGCAGATCGGCCTTGTTGGCGAGGATCAGCACCGGCAGATGCTGGCTTTCCGCCGCCAGCAGGCAGCGCTGCAGCAGGTCTTCCGACCAGCTCGGCCGGGATGCCACCATGACGGCGATCTGGGTGGCGTTGGCGGCAATGGCTTTGCTGCGGAAGGCGTCGGCGCGCTTGAACAGGCTGCTGCGCGGCAAGACTTTTTCGATGACGCCCTGGCCCTGTGCGGTCAGGCTCAATTCGACGCGGTCGCCGCACACCACATCCAGTTTTCTGCCGCGCGTGATGCAGTCCAGCGCTTCTGCTTGCGCGGTCTGCACAAGAAAATGGCGGCCATGCGCCGCCACTACCTGGCCGGAGATCAAGGATCGACCTTCAACAGCCTTGCGAGTTCGGCCCTAGATTTCGAACAGCGCATCGACCTTGGCCGCGCAGATGAAGTCGTTCTCCGACAGGCCGTTGATGGCATGGGTCCAGTATTCCACGCGCACGGTGTTGTAGCCCACGATCAGGTAGGGGTGGTGGTCCTCGCGGTGCGATACCCACATCACGGCGTTGGTGAAGGCCTGCGTCTGGTAGTGGTCCTTGAACTTGTACTCCCTGAAAATCTTGATGCCGTCGCGGCCCCAGCCCGGCAGGCCCTTGAGCAGCGGGGCGATTTGCGCGTCGGTCAGCGGCGCGATGCCGCCCTCGCAGGGCGCGCATTTCTTGCGGGTCAGGTCTTGTGCGATGTCAGACATGGCTTACTCTATTTGAAATGGTAGAAATTGTGGTTGAGGTAGGCGGCCACATGCCGTTCCTCCTCCGGAAACCAGCCGGCCCCGGTATTGGCGTTGCAGCCGGATATGCGCGCGGCCAGCTGCGCGGGCGTCTTGACGATGCGGGCAGCGCGGGTATACATGCTGCTGTCATGGCAGGTCTGGCATGATTTGTCGTGCAATGCCTTGCCGGCCCTGGGGTCGCCCTTGTCGAAGGGCGCGGCATGGGCCGGCGCGAGCGCCAGCCCGAACATCAGGACAATCGCGGATTTCATGGCGTGCCTCCGGAAAGCGGATCGATAACGCCAATTATGGCGGAGTTTGTTAAATTCTCCACCACTGAGACAATGTGGCCTTTCAAGCATTGGAAAACGAGATGGCACAAAACCCTTTGAACCTGCTGTGGATCGACATGGAAATGTCCGGCTTGTCGCCGGACGACAACCGCATTCTGGAAGTGGCGATCGTGGTGACCGACGCCGATCTCAACACCGTTGCGGAAGGTCCGGTGCTGGTGGTGCATCAGCCCGATGCCGTGCTGGATGGCATGGACAGCTGGAACAAGGGCACGCATGGCAAATCCGGCCTGATCGACCGGGTCAAGGCATCGACATTGAGCGAGGCCGAGGCCGAGGCGCAGATGCTGGACTTCGTCAAACAATACGTGCCCGAGCGCACCTCGCCGATGTGCGGCAACTCGATCTGCCAGGATCGCCGCTTCCTGGCGCGCTACATGCCCAGGCTCGAGGCATATTTTCATTACCGCAACCTGGACGTGAGCACGCTCAAGGAACTGGCCAAGCGCTGGCGCCCGGGGCTGTCGGAAGCATTCAAGAAAGCCAGCAAGCATGAAGCGCTTGCCGATATCTATGAGTCCATCGAAGAGATGAAGTATTACCGGGAGCATTTCATCCAGGACAAGCAGCCTGCATGATTTTTGCTTAGTTTGTAGCAACAGCTTAGTGAGCGGAGAGAAACAGCATGGCCAAGGGCACTTCCTATACGATCGAGGTCAATCCCAAGATCCCGCGCAGGCTGATCCGTCTGGAGGAGCTGGCGAACAACCTCTGGTACACCTGGGACAAGCCGACGCGCACGCTGTTCGCCAGGCTGCATTCCGGCCTGTGGGAGGCGACCGGCCACAATCCCAAGGCCTTTCTCAAGCGCGTGGACGAGCAGCGGCTGGTGGAGGCCGCCGAAGACCACGTGTTCCTGGCCAATTACAACCGCGTGCTGTCGGCATACGACACTTACCACAACGAACCGCTCAAGCGCGATCAGCCGGCCCAGCTCAAGCACAGCGACATGGTGGCCTATTTCTGCGCGGAATTCGGCTTCCATGAAAGCTTCCCGATCTATTCGGGCGGCCTGGGAATCCTCGCCGGCGATCATTGCAAGGCCGCATCCGACATGCGCCTGCCTTTCGTGGGTGTGGGCCTGCTGTACCGGCAGGGCTATTTTTCCCAGACCATCGATGGCGACGGCCGCCAGGTTGCCCATTATCACGATTCCGATTTCGATGACCTGCCGGTAATGCCCGCCTATACCGACGGCGGCCAGGAATTGAAAGTTCAGGTGGAGTTTCCCGGCCGCAATGTCGCGGTCAAGGTCTGGGTGGTGCGGGCGGGCCATGTCTGGCTGACGCTGCTCGACACCGAACTGGAAGAAAACAACGCCGAGGACCGCTACATCACGCACCAGCTGTATGGCGGCGATCGCGAAATGCGCATCCGCCAGGAAATCATTCTCGGCGTCGGCGGCGCGCGCGCGCTGGCGGCCATGGGCGTCAAGCCCACGGTCTGGCACATCAACGAGGGCCATGCGGCGTTTCTGGTGTTGGAGCGCATCCGCCAGCTGATGCAGGACAGGCAGCTGGATTTCAACAGCGCGCTGGAAGCCGTGGCGGTGGACACGGTGTTCACCACGCACACGCCGGTGCCGGCCGGCCACGATCATTTTTCCAGCGACATGGTCGAGCATTATTTCCAGGATTACTGCCGGCAGCTGGATATTCCGCTGAGCAGCCTGCACGAGCTGGGACATACCCGAAGCAGCCCGGATTTCAACATGACCGCGCTGGCGCTGCATGGCTCGCGTTACCACAACGGCGTTTCACGCATCCACGGCGGCGTGTCCTCCGACATCTGCGGCGAGCACTGGCCGCAAATCGAACCTGACGAAAACCCGATGGATTACGTCACCAACGGGGTGCACGTGAACACCTTCCTGGCGCAGGAGTGGATCGAGCTGTTCGACAATCGCCTGGGTTACGAGTGGCGTCACAAGCTGAACGACACCGCGTTCTGGGAAGAGCGCATCGACAGGATTCCCGACCACGTGTTCTGGAGCGTGCGGCAGACGCTCAAGGCACAGTTGTTCTTCACCCTGAAGCAGCGCTACGCCATTCAGCATGCGCGCAACCATGGCTCGCAGGCGCATCTGGACCGGCTGCTGAAGCTGGCCAACCCGCTCGACCCCAAGGTGCTGACGGTCGGATTCGCGCGACGTTTTGCCACCTACAAGCGCGCCACCTTGCTGTTCGAGAATCTGGATTGGCTGAAGCGGATCATTGCCGACGAGGCCAGGCCCGTGCTGTTCATTTTTGCCGGCAAGGCGCATCCCGCCGACCAGCCTGGCCAGGAGCTCATTCGCCGTATCCACGAGTTGTCGCATCTGCCTGATCTCGAGGGCAGGCTGCTGCTGGTCGAGGGCTATGACATGGGCTTGGCGCGCAGGCTCGTGGCCGGCGTCGATGTCTGGCTCAACAATCCGATCTACCCGCTAGAGGCCTCCGGCACTTCGGGCATGAAGGCGGCCATGAACGGCACGCTCAATCTTTCCGTGCTGGACGGCTGGTGGGGCGAGGGCTGGGATGGGAAGAACGGCTGGGCCATCAAGCCGGCCCCTGAGCACTTTGACGATGCGCGGCGCAATGCCGAGGACAGCCTGACGCTCTACGAACTGCTGCAGGATCAGATCGTTCCGCTGTATTACAAGCGCAACGGCATGGGGTACTCGGAGGGCTGGGTGAAAATGGCCAAGCATTCGATCGCCAGCCTTCTGCCGCGATTCAATTCCGCGCGCATGGTCGGAGAATACGTCGAGAAGTTTTATCTGTCCGCAAGCGAACAGGGACGCAAGTTCCGGGATGGCCAGTACGCGCCGGCAAAAAGCCTGGCGGCCTGGAAGTCCAGGGTGCGCGCGCATTGGGACAAGGTTTCCCTGCGCCGCCTGGATACCGCCCGGAAAACCATCGTGTTCGGCGAAGGTTTCACCCTCAGGGTTGCGGCCAATCTGGGCGGACTTGCCCCGACGGACGTGCGGGTGGAGGTGCTCTTGCACCGGCCGGGCAGCGCCGCCAGGAATCGCGGCTGCCTGTGCATGGAAAGCAGGGAGACCCTGCAGGACGGCAGCACGCTGTATGAACTGGAAATCACGCCGGAAATGTGCGGCAAGCTGGATTACCGCGTCCGCATCTACCCTTGGCACGAATATCTCACGCACCCCTTTGAAACCGGCCTGATGCTCTGGCTTTAGCGCATCGTGCGCTTTATTTGCACGGCCGGCTTGACGTCCTTGCCATATATTTCGATAATTATAAAACTATGGAAATATTCGAAGCGGTCAAGGCCCTGTCCTCGCTGGCGCACGAAACCCGCCTGGGCATTTTCCGCCTGCTGGTGCAGGTCGGTACCTCCGGCCTGGCGGCGGGCGAGATCAACCATGCCATGCGAATCGCTGCGCCGACCCTGTCGTTCCATCTCAAGGAACTGGCAAACGCGGGGCTGGTGAGCAGCCGGCATGAGGGCCGGTTCGTCTATTACCAGGCCAACTATGCCGCCATGAACGAATTGCTGGCCTATCTGACGGAAAACTGCTGCCAGGGCGAGCCCTGCCTGCCGGGCAGCGCGTGCAAACCCGGAGCGAAACGATGAAAAGATTTCATGTGCATGTGGGCGTGACGGACATTGCGTCCGCAGTCGCCTTCTATTCCAGGCTGTTCGATGCGGAACCCGCCGTGGTGGAAAGCGATTACGCGAAATGGATGCTGGACGAGCCGCGCATCAACTTTGCCGTCTCCACGCGCGCCGGCAAGACCGGCCTCGATCACCTGGGTTTCCAGGCCGACAGCGAAGAAGAGCTGAACGAGCTGCATCAAAGGGTGCAGGCCGCCGCCGGCCCGGTCGTCGAGCAGAAAGGTGCGGCCTGCTGCTACGCGGAATCCGACAAGTACTGGACCGTGGACCCGGCGGGCATCGCCTGGGAAAGCTTCCATACCCTGGGGCGCGTGCCCGTCTTCGGCGGGAAGGCGGCGGAAGGCAGCGCCTGCTGCGCGCCCATGCCGGCGCAGATCTCCCTCGCGCAGCTTCAAAAGAATTTTTCACACAGCAAATAAGAGAAGGTCATGTCGAAAAAAACGGTATTGATTTTGTGCACCGGCAACTCCTGCCGCTCGCAAATGGCCGAGGTGCTCCTCAATCACGATCTCGCCGGGCAGGTGCATGCGCTTTCAGCCGGCACCCGGCCGCAGCCCAAAGTGGCTGACGGCGCCATCGAGGCGCTCAGGCTTGCCGGCCTGAATACCGACGGCCTGCACCCCAAGGATATCGACGCGGTGATGAACGAGGACATCGACCTGGTGGTGACGGTGTGCGACAACGCCAGGGAAGCCTGCCCGATCTTCCCGAAGCCGATTCCAAGCATCCATCTGCCGTTCCACGATCCGCACGGCGAACCGCTGGAAAGCTTCCTTGCGGTGCGCGATGATATCCGCAGCCGTCTGGTGCCGGCAGTGCGCGAAGCGCTGGGGCTGGCATGAGCGCGCAGTGCGAAGTCGCCATCCGGCAGGCGGCCGGCGCGCCCATGAGCGTGTTCGAGCGCTGGCTCACGCTGTGGGTGGCCCTGTGCATCGTCGCGGGCGTGCTGCTGGGACAGGCGCTGCCGGCACCCTTCCAGGCGCTGGGACGCATGGAAGTGGCGCAGGTCAACATTCCCGTCGGTCTGCTGATCTGGGTGATGATCATCCCCATGCTCATGAAGATCGACTTCGGCGCCCTGCACCAGGTGAAGTCGCACTGGAAGGGCATCGGTGTGACGCTGTTCGTCAACTGGGCGGTGAAGCCGTTTTCCATGGCGCTGCTGGCATGGATATTCATCCGCCATTTGTTCGCGCCCTATCTGCCGGCCGAGCAGCTCGACAGCTACGTTGCCGGCCTGATCCTGCTGGCCGCCGCACCCTGCACGGCGATGGTTTTCGTGTGGAGCCGGCTCACCGGCGGCGACCCGTATTTCACGCTGTCGCAGGTGGCGCTGAACGACACCATCATGATCTTCGCCTTCGCGCCCATCGTCGGCCTGCTGCTCGGGCTTTCGGCGATCGTCGTGCCGTGGGATACGCTCTTCACCTCGGTGGTGCTGTACATCGTCATCCCGGTCATCCTGGCCCAGGCCTGGCGCAAGGCCCTGCTCAGGCGCGGCCAGGCGGCGCTCGACGCCACGCTCGCCACGCTGGGCCATCTGTCCATCCTCGCGCTGCTGGCCACGCTGGTGCTGCTGTTCGCCTTCCAGGGCGAGGCGATCATCGAGCAGCCCTTGATCATCGCGCTGCTGGCCGTGCCCATCCTGATCCAGGTGTTCTTCAACTCGAGCCTGGCGTACTGGCTGAACCGCAAGGTAGGCGAGAAGCACAGCGTGGCCTGCCCCTCGGCGCTGATCGGGGCCTCCAATTTCTTCGAGCTGGCGGTGGCGGCGGCGATCGCTCTGTTCGGCTTTCAGTCGGGTGCTGCGCTGGCCACCGTGGTCGGCGTGCTGATCGAGGTGCCGGTGATGCTGCTGGTGGTCAAGCTCGTCAACCGCAGCAAGGGCTGGTACGAACGCGGGCTCGCGTTCCAGGGCAAGGATTGATGCGCCAAGCCTTGCAGGGCTACTGGTCGTTCAGGTGAGTGTGGGACTCTTCGGCCGGCAGCCCGGTGTCGGGGTCGATCCAGCCTGAAATGCCGAGTTCCTCCTCAGCCTCCTGCAGCGTTTCTACCGGCTCATAGTCGCTGTCGGCCCTGTATTCCATATCCTCGACCGCGGCGATCAGGGTCTCGAACGGGCCGTATTCGGCATTGGTGTCCTTGTCTAGCCAGTAGAAGCCGTCCGGCCTCTCGATGATGCGGGTGTGGTCGTATTCCGGCGGGGTCTCGGGAATCATTTGCGGGCTCATGCTGCATGCCTCCTTGCTTCACTCTATAAGAACTAACGCAGCGGTGCGTCAGGAAATTCTACAGCAGTCTTGTGTTTGTCATGCAAACCGTCCGGCCGCGTAACACGAACTTCACCATACCACGGCCAGCGGCATTCCGCCGACCCCGCATGTTCTTGATACAGTAGCCTCGGCTACTGGAACTCCTCCGCTAGATGCGGCTTGCGAGGATTTTTCCGATTTCTTCATCAGTCAGGACGACAGGATTCGTTTTCATGCTGCTGCCGCGGCTGTTGCCGACTATTTTGGGAATGTCGGCGGAACTCACGCCAAACGTAGACAGCCTGGGCAGTTGCATCTGCCCGGTCCAGTCGTGCAGGACCCCGATCAGGCGGCCGAGGGCTTCCTCGTCGGAAAGATGCGTATCGCGGGCCAGCATGCGGCCGGCCTGGGCGTATTTGAGCAGGGTTTCCCTGTTGCCGCGTTCCCGCAGGGCCCGGACGTTCATGGTCGTGGCTTCCGCGACCAGGGTGCCGCACACCACGCCGTGCGGGATCGGAAAAAACGCCCCGAGCGGCGAGGCCAGACCGTGCACCGAGCCCAGGCCGACCTGGGCAAGCGTAATCCCTGACATCAGGGCTGCATAGGCCATGCCGGCTTGGGCATCCCTGGCTTCGGGGCCGTTTTGGTACCAATCGAGCAGGGAGTTGCGTGCCGCCTTCATGCCCGACCAGGCCAGCGCGTCGGTCAAGCGGTTGGCCTTGCTGGAGACATAGGATTCGAGCAACTGGGTGAAGGCGTCCATGCCGTTGGCGGCGATGATGTGCGGCGGGCAGGTGGCGAGGAGATCGGGGTCGACCAGGGCGACTTCGGCGACCAGCTTCTCGTCGCGGAAGGATTTCTTGAAGCCCTCCTGGCCATGCACCGACAGCACGGCATTCTTGGTGGCCTCGGAGCCGGTGCCGGCGGTGGTGGGCATGGCGATGAAGGGAGTGGCGGGGCCGTGATAGGGCAGTTCCGGCCCCACGCCTTCCAGATGATCCATGACCGAATTACCGGGCTTCAAGAGTCCGGCGATGGCCTTGGCGGCATCCAGCGCGCTGCCGCCGCCGAGGCCGACGACGCTGCCAAAGCCTGCGTTGCGGTAGGCCCGTACGGCCTCGTCGACCAGGCTGGGTGAGGGCTCCCCGTCTACCCCCAGCATTTCCCAGGCAACGCCGGCTGCCCGCAAGCCGGCCTGTATTTCAGCCCAATGCGGACTAGACTGGAAATGCCGGGCGCCCGTGACCAGCAGAGTGCGCTTGCCGTAGGCTGAAGCCAGGGCGGGCAACCGGGTGCGCACGCCATGGCCGAAAATGATCCGGGGCAGGCGGGCGAGAGTGAAGGCAGGAAACATGCGGAACCTCGCGCAAAAACGGGCTGTCAGTTATATGAGGATTATTCGGGCAACCGGACAAGAAGGGCAAGCCGGGAAATTTTAGCGTCGCATTTTGTTGACACGGTTTCCGAATCCTTGCTATAGTCTCGCTTCTTCGGACGCGGGGTGGAGCAGTCCGGTAGCTCGTCGGGCTCATAACCCGAAGGTCGTAGGTTCAAATCCTGCCCCCGCAACCAGCAGGATTCAAAAGTCGCGCAAGCGCATTGTTCTTTAAAAATCTAACAGCCGATAGGTGTGGGCATCTTGGTTACCTGGCTGGGTATTTTGGACGCGAGTCTGGGGTATCTGGCTGGGGGATAAATTGAAGCTGCTCACACTTGAAGAAGTAATTGAT
>JAJZPR010000063.1 GCA_021847835.1 Pseudomonadota bacterium | reverse complement strand
CCGTGCGCGTTGAACAGGCGCAGGCAGCAAGCGAGGTCACGACCGCACGCCGCCGACTGGCTGCCACCTGGGGCAATTCGTCACCGCGTTTCGAGCACGCCGAAGGCGACCCCGAATCCTTGCCACCGCTCCCCGCCCTAGCCGACCTGAACATGCGCCTCGCCACCTCGCCTAATTTGCTGAGGGCCAGGATCGAGGTCGAGCGCCGGCAAGCGCTGGCGGAGGTCGAGCGAAGCCGGCGCATTCCGGACTTGACCGTCAGCCTTGGCGCCAAGCGCAACGAAGAGTTGGGGCGCGATCAGGCAATCCTCGGCGTTTCGATGCCGATTCCGGTTTTCAATCGAAATCAGGGCAACCTGCTTGAAGCGCTGCACAGGGCCGACAAGGCGCGTGACGAACTGGCCGCCGCCGGAACCCGTCTATCCAATGAACTGGCTTTTGCGCATGAACGCACCTAAATACGGCACGCCAAGAGGTGGCGTTGCTGCAGCGGGACATTATGCCGGGCGCGCAGAGCGCCTACGACGCCGCAACCAAGGGCTTCGAACTGGGAAAATTCAGCTTCCTTGAAGTGCTGGACGCCCAGCGCACTTCATTCCAGGCCAAATCCCAATATCTGCGCGCACTGGCCGAGGCGCATCGATCCGCCGCCGAAATCGAAGGCAGTTGCCGATCCCACTGCCATCCACAGCGGACAATGCGCAAGCCAACTTCGTGCGGCTGGGCGAAGTGGCGAACATCGACGTTGCCCCCGGCCCCAACCAGACCAGCCGCGAAGACGGCAAGCGTCGGGTGGTCGTCACCGCCAACGTACGCGGCCGCGACATCGGCTCGTTCGTCAGTGAAGCCACACAGAAAATCCAGGCCGACGCGCCGGTCCCAGCCGGCTACTGGACAACCTGGGGCGGCACCTTCGAGCAATTGCAATCGGCCGCCAAGCGCCTGCAAATCGTCGTTCCGGTCGCGCTGCTGCTGGTGTTCATGCTGCTGTTCGCCATGTTCGGCAACGTCAAGGACGGGCTCTTGGTATTCACCGGCGTGCCGTTCGCGCTCACCGGGGGCATCCTTGCGCTGTGGCTGCGCGATATTCCACTGTCGATTTCGGCAGGGGTCGGCTTCATTGCGCTGTCGGGCGTAGCCGTGCTGAACGGCCTGGTGATGATCGCCTACATCCGCAGCCTGCGCGAAGACGGAAAACGACTCGACGCGGCGATTGTCGATGGCGCGCTGACCCGCCTGCGCCCGGTGCTGATGACCGCGCTGGTAGCGTCCCTAGGCTTCATCCCGATGGCGATTGCGACTGGAACCGGCGCCGAAGTGCAGCGCCCGCTCGCCACCGTCGTCATCGGCGGCATCCTGTCTTCTACCGCACTGACGCTTTTGATTCTGCCGCTCCTGTACAGGCTGGCGCACTGGAAAGAGGAAGAAATGGAAACTGCGGATCGCAACTGACTTCAGCGACGACCAGCTCCTCTAGTCGGTCGAGCAGGTCGAGCCCCCCGGAAGATGGCCTCGTTTCATTGAGTAGTCCGCAGCGCCGCGACAATTTGCCACATTCCCGCGGGGATCAATGGAAATTAGTCTCGGACTCTACGATGAGAGAGACGGAGGGAGTGTATGGGCAATATCGCATTTACATTGGTGCTGGCAGCAACACTGGCATATGAACCGGCTGCGGCCATGGAACATCAGCATGACGCCAAGGTGCAGCACGCCAAACCGACGCTCGCGGTCGGCGCTGCGCTCGATGGCGGCGGCCGTTTGTGGCTGGCCCGTGTGGAGAACAAGCGGCTGTGGGTTTCACGCTCGGACGACGGGGGACGGCATTTCTCGCAGCCAGTCGCGGTTTCGCCCGAGCCGGAAGAGATTGTGGCCGACGCCGAGAATCGTCCCAAGATCGCGGTCGCGCGAGACGGAACGCTGCTGCTGAGCTGGACCGAGTCGCTGCCCCAGAAGTACGCCGGCAATATCCGCTTTGCGCGCTCGACTGACGGCGGCCTGCATTTCTCCGTGCCGAACACGCTGAACGACGACGGCCGCGTTACCGGCCATCGTTTCGATTCGCTGGCGACCGACGGCGCAGGCCGCGTGGCAGTGCTGTGGCTGGACGCGCGCGACCGGGAGACTGCGGGGGAAAACGGCGCTGCCTTCGCGGGATCGTCGGTCTATTTCACGCAATCCGCTGACAACGGCGTCCATTTCAGCGCCAATCGCGCCCTCGCCGCTCATACCTGCGAATGCTGCCGCACGTCGCTGGCCTGGACGCCCAAGGATCCGCTTGCCTTGTGGCGCAACCTCTACGGCACCAACACGCGCGATTTCGCCCTCGCCAATTTGGACACCGGCGAAGTGCGCCGTGCCACCGACGACGAATGGCAGATCGATGCCTGTCCGCATCACGGCGGCGGCCTCGCGGCCGACGGCCGCGGCGCCCTCCATCTGGTCTGGTTTACCCAGGGCAAGACGCGCCAGGGCTGTTCTACAAACGCATCGCCGCCGGCAGCGAGTCGCCGCCCATGTCCCTTGGCGATCCCGCGGCGCAGGCGGGGCATGCAGCCGTTGCGGCGGCAGGCAGCACGGTGCTGATCGCCGGGCGCGAATTCGACGGGCGCGCGTATGTTCTGCAGGCCATGCACTCGACGGATGGCGGGACGACCTGGAGCGCACCGCAGCGCCTGGCGGAGTCCAGCGGGGCTACTGACTATCCGCTGCCGCTGACCGATGGCAAGCGGGCGCTGGTGGTATGGAACAGCGAAGCGGAGGCGTGCGCATCCTGCCGCTTGAATGGGGCGCGCCAAAATGATTCGGCGCCTCATGCTTGGGATGACGGCGGGACTCCTTATCGCAACGACGACTTGGGCGGGCGGGCCGCTCCCGTTCACCGCGGATAGCTTGGCAAAAATCAGGGCGCAATACGCCGGCCGGCCGTTCATCCTCAGCCTGTGGTCGGTGCGCGACTGCAGCTACTGCATCGCCGAACTGACCATGCTCGGCCGGCTGGCGAAGACACGGAAGCTGCCGTTGGTGCTGGTTGCGACGGACTCGCCCGAACTGGCCCCGGCCATGCAGAAGACGCTGGATCGCCTCGGCCTGGCCCATGCCGACAGCTGGGTGTTCGACGACGCCATTCCCGAGCGCCTGCGCCATGCGATCGATCCAACCTGGTACGGCGAACTGCCCCGCACCTACCTGTATGACGCCCAACATCGGCGGGAAGCGGTCGTCGGCGAACTGAGCGAGAAACACCTGCGGGACTGGCTTGAAAAACAAGGGCTGGCCAATTGAACCAACAAAAAATAACGGAGGAGAACACATGAGACTGAAACCCATCCCGCTCGCGGCGAGCCTGCTGTGCACCGCGGCTGCCTGGGCCGCCGATCCGGCCGCGGCCCTGCCCGAAATGACCGTGACCGGCACGCGCGAAGGCGAATTGCTGAGCGAAACGCCGGCGACCATCGGAATCATCGGCGACCAAACCCTGCGCGAAACCCGCCCCACCCACCCCAAGGATGTCCTCAACCAGGTGCCCGGCGTGTGGGTCAGCAACTTGTCCGGCGCGGTTTTTCAACCACAATGCGCTGTACGGAATCAACGTCCCCCATTCGGGTGGCATCGAAGTCATGAAAGGCCCGGGCAGCGCCTTGTACGGCTCCGATGCCATCGGCGGCACGATCAACGTGCTGACTCGCACGCCGCCTAAGCAGGCCGAATTCGAACTGAGCGGTGAAGCGGGATCGCATGGCTGGGGCCGCATCCTGATGGGCGGCGGCAATGCCAAAGGCGACGATGCCTGGCGCGCCAGCCTCAACCTGACACGCACCGACGGCTGGCAGGACAACGCCGGCTACGACCGCCAGACCGGCACGGCGCGCTGGGATCGCGCGCTCGGCGACGACGCGCTCATGAAAACGGTGCTGTCCTTTTCCGGGTCGACCAGCAGCACGTCGGCAAGCTGAGCGCGGGCGAATTCGACGCCACGCCGCGCGCCAACAACGTTCTGTTCTCCTTTCGCCAGGTTGACGCCTTCCGTTTGTCGACGGCCTACGAAAAGAAAACCGCCCACTCGCTGCTGTCCATCACGCCATACTTCCGCGACAACAGCATGGAGATCCTCCCCAACTGGAGTGTCGGCTATGCCCCGAGCCAGTACGTAACGAAGAACCAATCCTTCGGCTTCCTGAGCAAATACCGCCGCGACTTCGAGCCCATGCGCGCGCGTGATCGTAGGCCTGGATTTCGACTACAGCCCTGGGTCGCGCGACGAGGACTCGATCCGTCTCAACAAGGTGACGAACGCCTACGGCGGGACCACCTACAGTCTCAATGCTGCCGCGCCGGTCCAGATATACGACTATGACGTGAGCTTCCGCGGCATTTCGCCTTATGTGCACGGCGAAGTGTCTGTGACCGACAAGCTGCGCCTGAACGGCGGGTTGCGTTACGACGACATGCAGTACGACTACGAGAACAGGTTCAACGGCGGGGCGGCGAGCGCGACCCAGGGGGTGGCGGGCGCCTTCCCGGCCAATGGATGGTACGGCCACGTCGCCAGCACACAAATCGGCTACAGCCACTGGGGCCCCAAGCTGGGGGCAACCTACGCCTTCAGCGACACGCTGAACGGCTTCGCGGTCTACAGCAATTCTTTCCGCACACCCTCAGAAGGTCAGGTGTTCCGCGGCAGCCGCGAGTCTACGGCGGTCAAGGCGCAGGCGGCCGCCGAATCCCTACTGGACCTCAAGCCGGTGATCGTCGACAACTTGGAGCTTGGCCTGCGCGGCAAAGCCGGGACGATGCGTTACGAGGCATCTGTCTATCATATGACCAAGAAGGACGACATCGTCAGCTATACGGATCCACTCACCACCCAGCGAACCGTGGTCAACGCGGGCAAGACCCTGCATCGCGGCATCGAGCTGGGCCTGGGGTTGCCGCTGGCGCAGGACTGGCAAGTCGATGCCAGCCTGTCGTATGCCAAGCACACCTACGAGACCTGGCTGGTCTCCGGAACCGCCGCCCAAGGCCAGCAGCGCGCCCAACATCACTCGGCCCGAGCATATCGAATTCGGCGTCCGCGAGAACGGGACCCTCTACTGGAACGGCGCGCCAATCAGCCGGCAGGAACTCGATGCACGTTTTGCGGCGGAAGCCAGAAAACAGCCGCAGCCCGAACTGCACATCCGTGCCGACCGCCATGCGCACTATGAAACGGTGGCCCAGGTGATGTCGGCCGCCGCCAAGGTAGGTTTGGTGCGCATCGGATTCGTGACCGACCCAGCGCAGCCCTGAGGGTGCGGTATTCCTCTGCCTCGGACTTGTAGTGAATACATAGTTGTATTATTGTGCAACTATGCATTCCGTAAACATCAAACCATCCGAAGTATTTCAGGCCCTTGCCGATCCGACGCGGATCCGAATCGTGCGTCTTCTCGCCGAAACGCGAGAGGAAGCGTGCCTCTGCGAACTGGTGGACAGCCTTCAGGAGCCCCAATACAAGCTCTCGCGCCATATCAAAATGCTGCGTCAGGCCGGTTTGCTGACCACCGAAAAGGAAGGCCGGTGGGTCTATCACCGGCTGGTCGAGGGCATCCCCTATCTCGACCGGGTGCATGAGGCGCTCAAGGCACTGCCGGACGTTGACGGGTTGTTCGCCCGCGATCTGGAAAATTTCCGCAGGCGGATGTACCTGCGGGAAGCCGGCCGCTGCCGCATCGGCATCCAGACGCCTGAACTGGCGGCGGGAGGCGAGTGATGGGCTGCGCCACATGCACAGTCGATGCATCGGCTCCCCTGCCGCGCCCCTGGCGGAATGCCAAGGTCGTTACGTCGGCTTTTTCGGGATTGCTGCTCGTCGCCGGTTTCGTGGGCGGTTACGCAGGATTGTCACCCGAACTTCAAACCGTTATCTATGTTGTGGCGGTACTGATCGGTGGCTACTACTTCGGTCGTGAGGCACTAGAGGATCTGATCAAGGAACGGGAAATCGGTATCGAGTTGCTCATGCTCACCGCCGCGATCGTTGCCGGAGTCATGGGGCAATGGGCCGAAGCGGCGATGCTCGTATTCCTCTATTCAATCTCCGAAG
>JAJZPR010000006.1 GCA_021847835.1 Pseudomonadota bacterium | reverse complement strand
TAGGCGAGTGATTCCGCCGTTTGCGTCTTGCCATGCGCTTGCTCCATTGTCTGGCCCTTGCGGGCCGATTCATAAAGCAAGGCTATCACTTATCGGGCTGTCCGAATTTCGGGGTCCGGTTCTCGCTGCCCTGGTCGGCGCGATAACGCTTCACCGCCGACCAGGTGGAAAGATAGTCCAGCAGCCGCGGCAGGCTCCATTCCACCTCGATGAAAAATTCCGGCGCCGCGATTTCGGCGAAGGGGAAATCCAGCGAGCGGTAGGCGTCGTCGATCAGCCGGCGCTCCGGCGGCCAGTAAGGGCCGACAATCCCGCTGTAGAAGCGCTGGAAAATCTCGTCCATGCCGGCAGGCAGGTCGAGGCGGCCGTAGCCCCACAGCGCCAGCACGCCGCCGGGTTTCAGCACGCGCTTCACTTCGGCGTAAAAGCGCGGCAGATCGAACCAGTGCGCCGCCTGCGCCACGGTGACGAGGTCGGTGCTGTCGTCCGCGAGCCCGCCGGCTTCGGCCGGGGCCACGCGGAAGTAAACATTGGAGGGGCCATCAGCATGGGCGATCTGCTCGCTGCTGGCATCGGTGGCAACGACTTGCTTGACGTGCCTGGCCAGTCCGGCGGCTGCCTGGCCGCTGCCGGTGGCGCAATCCCAGGCTGCTTCATGTTCTTTGCAAAGGCCGGCAAGCCAGGCAAACAGTTCTTCGGGATAAGTGGGGCGGAATTCGGCGTAAGCGCCGGATGCGTCGGAGAAGTGGTCCCTGAAACTCATTTGCGCCAGGTCAGGCGCAGGTCGGCGCCCAGCATGCGCTGGTCATGCAGTTTCCAGTTCAGGCGTTCCTGCATGGACGCGGGTTCATAGAGTTCGAACAGCGGCCGTGCGGCGGAACCCAGCAGGCAGGGCGCGAGGTACTGCACCCATTCGTCCGCGAGTCTTGCGGCGAGGAGGGCGCCGTTCAATCTTGGCCCGGCTTCGGTCATCACTTCGTTGACGCCCTTTTGCGCCAGGCGCGAGAGCAGGGCGGGCAGATCGACTTTGCCGTCGGCGCCGGGCAGGCAGAGGATTTCCGCGCCGGCGGCTTCCAGCGCAGCGGCTTTTTTCGCATCCGGTGCGGCGCAGGCGATGAGGGTTTTCGCGCCTTTGAGAATTTCCGCGTTGGGCGGCGTGCGCAGGCTGGAATCGACGATGACTTTCATCGGCTGGCGCACGGTTTCAATGCCGCGCACGTTCATCTGCGGGTTGTCCGCCAGCACGGTTTCGATGCCGGTGAGGATGGCGCAGGAACGCGCGCGCAGCCGGTGCACATCGAGACGCGCGGCTTCGCCCGTGATCCATTTCGATTCGCCGGAGGACAGCGCGGTCCTGCCGTCGAGCGAGGATGCGGTCTTGATGCGCACGAACGGATGACCGAGCGCCATGCGCTTGAAGAAGCCTTCGTTGAGTTCGCGCGCCTGCGCCTCCATCAGCCCGCACTGGACTTCGATGCCGGCCGCCTTGATGCGCGCGAAGCCTGCACCGGAAACCTTGGGGTTGGGATCCTGCACGGCGGCGACGACCCTGGCCACCCCTGCGCCGATGAGCGCACCGGCGCAGGGCGGGGTGCGGCCGTGGTGCGCACAGGGCTCGAGGCTGACGTACACGGTGGCGCCCTGCGAAGCCATGCCGGCCTCCATCAGGGCGTGGATTTCCGCGTGCGGCTCGCCGGCTTTCCGGTGCCAGCCTTCGCCGATGATTTTGCCGTCCTTGACGATGACGCAGCCCACGCGCGGGTTGGGCGAGGTGGAGTTGATGCCGCGCGCCGCAAGCTGCAGGGCGCGGGCCATGTAGGCGTGATCGTCGGCAGAGTAGGTCAATTCAGAAACCTTAAAATCAAGCCACAGAGTGCACAGAGAACGCAGAGGAAAACCACAAACATTTCATGGACGTGGAAGTGCAAACAACCCGAATTTTGCGCTCTGTGATCTCTGTGTCCTCTGTGGCAAAGTTTTTCAAGATTTATTTGAACAAATCGTCCACGCCGGGCGCCGGGGATTTTTCCAGGTCTTTCAGCGCGTCGCGGAAGTCTTCCGTGTCCTGGAAGCTCTTGTACACCGATGCGAAGCGGATGTAGGCCACCTTGTCCAGGCGCTTCAATTCCTGCATCACCAGCTCGCCCAGTTGGCGCGAGGGGATTTCGCGCTCACCCAGCGTCAGCAGTTTCTGGCGGATGCGCTGGATGGCTTCGTCCACCAGTTCGGTGGGCACCGGCCGCTTGTGCAGGGCACGGCGGAAGCCTTCAGAGAGCTTGGCCTCGGAAAACTCCTCGCGCGTGCCGTTGCTCTTGATGATCTGCGGCAGCCGGATGTCGGCGGTCTCGAAGGTGGTGAAGCGCTTCTCGCAGGCCGGGCAGCGCCGGCGCCGGCGGATGCTGTCGCCGGCCTCGTTCACCCGCGAGTCGATGACCTGGGTGTCGAGGTGGCCGCAGAAGGGACATTTCATACGTTAGGGATCAGTGGGCAGGGATCAGGTAACAGTAAGCGATGCAGGCTGGACATGTTTCCTGTTTCCTGATTCCTGTCACCTGTTTCCATACACCGGAAACTTCGCCGTCAGCTTCGCCACTTCGCCCTTCACGCGCTCGATGACGGCTTCGTCATTGGGCGCGTCGAGCACGTCGGCGATGAGGTTGGCGAGCTGCTCGGCTTCCAGCTCCTTGAAGCCGCGCGTGGTCATGGCCGGGGTGCCGATGCGGATGCCGCTGGTGACGAAGGGTTTCTGCGGGTCGTTGGGGATGGCGTTCTTGTTCACCGTGATGTGGGCGCGGCCGAGCAATGCCTCGGCTTCCTTGCCGGTGAGGTTCTTGGCGCGCAGGTCGACCAGGAACACATGGCTTTCGGTCCTGCCGGAGACGATGCGCAGGCCGCGCTCCTGCAGCACCTTGCACATGACGATGGCGTTGGCGCAGACCTGTTCCTGGTAGTGCTTGAATTCCTTGCTGGCGGCTTCCTTGAAGGCCACGGCCTTGCCGGCGATGACGTGCTCGAGCGGGCCGCCCTGCAGGCCGGGGAAGATGGCGGAGTTGATGGCCTTCTCGTGCTCGGCGCGCATCAAAATGATGCCGCCGCGCGGACCGCGCAGGGTCTTGTGCGTGGTGGAGGTGACGATGTCGGCGTGCGGCACCGGATTGGGGTACACGCCCGCGGCGATAAGGCCGGCGTAATGCGCCATATCAACCATGAATATCGAGCCGATTTCCTTGGCGATTCTGGCGAAGCGCTCGAAGTCGATGCGCAGGGCGTAGGCGGAGGCGCCGGCGATGATCAATTTCGGCCTGTGCTCGCGCGCCTTGGCTTCCATGGCCTCGTAGTCGATTTCTTCCTTGTCGTTCAAGCCGTAGGCCACGACGTTGAACCACTTGCCCGACATGTTGAGCGCCATGCCGTGGGTGAGGTGGCCGCCTTCGGCGAGGCTCATGCCCATGATGGTGTCGCCGGGCTTGAGGAAGGCCATGAGCACGGCCTGGTTGGCCTGCGAGCCGGAGTTGGGCTGGACGTTGGCGGCTTCCGCGCCGAACAGCGCCTTCACGCGGTCGATGGCCAGCTGCTCGACGATGTCCACGTTTTCGCAGCCGCCGTAGTAGCGCTTGCCGGGATAGCCCTCGGCATATTTGTTGGTGAGCTGGGAACCCTGCGCTTCCATGACTGCCGGGCTGGTGTAGTTCTCCGACGCGATGAGCTCGATGTGCTCTTCCTGGCGCTTGTCTTCGTTCTGGATGGCGGCCCACAGCTCGGGGTCGGTAAGGGCGAGGGTTTGCTTGCGGGAAAACATGGGATCGGAACCTGACGGGTTTGCAGAAAGACGAATTCTACCAAGCCGAGTAGGTGAAATTAAAAACCCGCACAGAAACCCTGGCCATGGGGCGGGAATGGTTGACTTTTTTACTCGGGTATATATATTAGATATTGCTGTAATGCTTATGAAACCATAAGCCCATTTAATCTGAAGTTTTGACACCAGTTAAGGAGAGCAACATGAGCGGACTGATTCCCGGCTTCAACAACGACGGCGTGGTCACCATCAACCGCGTCATCCTCAAGCCCGAGTACAGCGTGGACGATCTGCAGGAGCGCGTCGCCTTCCTGTGCGAGAACGTCAAGACCTACCATTCCGACACCGGCTTCGTCGGCGGCTTCGTCGCGCTGAACTCCGGCGCGGTCTCCAACGAAGGCTCCACCATCGGCCAGGCGGTCAAAAGCCCGCTCGCCGGCAAGGAGGCCCTGATCGTCACCTTCTGGCAGTCCTTCGAAGAGCACGAGAAATCGCATCGCTCCGAGACCTTCCAGCCCCTGTTCCAGCAAGTTCTGGAACTGTGCGAAAACGGCAACGAGGAAATCGCCTACACCATGCTGTGGAGCGGCAAGGGCTACAGCCCGGAGGAGGCGGCCGAGGCGCGCGCGGTAAAGGAGAAGTACTCCAAGGCAGCCTGAGTTGCCGTTGGGGGAGGCTAACCTGGCCGCAGGCCAGGTTAAGCGCAGCGGCCGACACCAAAACGGCTTTTCGCCGCACCGGGCTGTGTGGCAGCCCGGAGGAGGCGGCCGAAGCCAGGGCCGTGAAAGAGAAATACTCCAAGGCAGCCTGAGTTACCGAACTGTTTGCCGCCTTTCTCCTCTTGCGGGGAAGAGAGGCGGGTGCAAGGGCGGCGCAAGCCGCCCTTTTTGCTGGCGCCCGTATAATTCTCCCTGAATAAGGGGGAAGAGCGATGTCCAGAAGAGACTTCATCAAGGGTGCCACGGCAGGTCTGGTTGCAGGCGCGCTGCCGGCAGCAATGGCCAAGGACCTGCCCGAGATCAGCTGGCGTCTTGCCTCCAGCTTCCCCAAGAGTCTCGACACCATCTTCGGCGCGGCCGAAACCCTGGCGAAGCGCGTGGCGCAGATCACCGGCGGCCGCTTCAAGATCCGCGTCTTCCCGCCCGGTGAACTGGTGCCGGGCCTGCAAGTGCTGGATGCGGTACAGGCCGGCACGGTCGAAGCCGGCCACACTGCCGGCTACTACTATGTCGGCAAGAACATGGCCTTCGCCTTCGACACCGCGCTGCCCTTCGGCCTCACGGCGCGGCAGCAGAATGCCTGGATGTATGCAGGCGGCGGGCTGGCGCTTTTGCGCGAGCTCTACCAGGACTACAACATCGTGCAGTTTCCCGGCGGCAACACCGGCGCGCAGATGGGCGGCTGGTTCCGCCGCGAGATCAAATCATTGTCGGATTTGCGCGGCCTGAAAATGCGCATCCCCGGCCTCGGCGGCAAGATCATTTCACAGTTGGGCGGCGTGCCGCAGACCCTGCCCGGCCCCGACATCTATCCCGCGCTGGAGCGCGGCGCGCTCGACGCCGCCGAATGGGTGGGGCCGTACGACGATGAGAAGCTTGGCTTCCATCGTATCGCCAAGCACTACTACTACCCCGGATGGTGGGAGGGCGGCCCGCAACTGAGTTTCCTGTTCAGCCGGCAGAAATGGAACGCCCTGCCCGAGCCCTATCAGGCTGCGCTGCAGGCCGCCTGCGCCGAGGCCAATGTGCGCATGCTGGCGGACTACGATGCCAAGAACCCGCCGGCGCTGATGCGCCTGGTGCAGCAGGGCGTAAGGCTGCATGCCTATCCCAAGGACGTCATGCTCGCCGCGCGCCGCACCGCGTTCGATATCTACGCCGACGAGGCCAAAAACAATCCGGTCTTCAAGACCCTGTACGACAGATGGAAGCCGTTCCGCGACATGCAGAACCAGTGGTTCAAGATCGCCGAGGCGCCGTACCAGAACTTCAATTACTACGTGAAATGACACTTGACTTTCCCCCTCGGCTGACGGGAGAGGGGCAGGGGCGAGACGGGGAATTCGCGGAACATGTTCCGCGCCCGACAAGGGAGGGTGAAAGTTCATCCAGCGAGGGAGAGCCATGCATACCACTTTGGTTCACATGCGCGTCAAGCCGGAACACGTCGAGGCCTTCATCGAGGCCTGCCGGCTCAACCACGAAGCCTCGATCCGCGAGCCGGGCAACCTGCGTTTCGATTTTCTGCAGGATCCCGAAGAGCCCACCCGCTTCATTTTCTATGAGGCTTATCGCAGCGAGCACGATGCCGCCCTGCACAAGCAGACGGTTCATTACGCTGCCTGGCGCGATGCCGTGGCCGACATGATGGCGGAGCCGCGGCGTGGGGAGCGTATGGTGGGATTGCTTCCGCGCGGGTGATCATGCCCGTCGCTCAAGAAAACCGGCGGGATTCTTCAGAAACCCCCATGCGCCCGGCCTTGATCCCGCAACTGGAAAAGCCACGAAAAAACAGCCGGATCAGCCTTGCAACAGCCTGATTTCGGCGCTTGCGAGGTTTTCCGCAGCGCCGCGCAGGACGATGACGTCACCGGTCTCGATGCGCGTTTCCGGGACGGGGTTGACGCCGCGGATGCCGTGGCGGCGGATTGCGGCAACTTCAACGAACAGATCGTCCAGGGCGAGCTCTGCAAGCGATTTGCCCACAGCGGCGGCCTGCGGGGTGATCAGCAACGAATACAGCCTGGGCTGGGCTTCGTCACTCAAATCCTCGTTGACGTCGGTTGCGCCCCGGAAGAAGCCGCGCATCAGCGCGTAGCGCGATTCGCGCACGTCCCGGATGCGCCTCAGCACCTGCGACAGCGGCACCCCAAGCAGCATGAGCGCGTGCGAGGCGAGCATGAGGGAGCCCTCCATGACCTCGGAGACGACCTCGGTGGCGCCGGCGTCTTTCAGCTTGTCGATGTGGGTGTCGTCCACGGTCCTGACGACAATCGGAAGCTCGGGCCTGAGTGCGCGGGCATGCCTCAGGATGGACATCGATGCGTTGAGGTCGGAAAAGGTGATGGCCATCGCGCGCGCGCGCGAAATGCCGGCGGCGATCAGGACTTCGCGCTTGGAGGGATCGCCGAATACCACGCTTTCGCCGGCTGCGGCAGCCGCCCTGACGCGGGTGGGGTCGGAATCCAGCGCCACGAAGGGGATGCTCTCGGCTTCCAGGAAGCGCGCGAGGCTTTGGCCGCTGCGGCCGTAACCGCAGAGCACGACGTGGCCGCTTTTGCCGAAGCTCTTGAGCGCAATGTCGTGCACTTCCTTGGCACGGTTGGACCACTCGCTGGCGGCAAGTTTCTGGGTGAGCCACTCCATGCGGTGAATGATGAGGGGCGCCAGCAGCATGGAAATGACCAGCGAGGCGAGCACGGGCTGCGTGATCTGCGGCGCCATGAGGCCGCCGTCGGCGGCCAGGGCCAGCAGCACCAGGCCAAACTCCCCGCCCTGCGACAGGGACAGCGCGGTGCGCATTGCGGTGTTCTGCCCATGCCCGAAGAGTCGCGTCAGCCCCCAGATCGAGAGACCCTTGCCGATGATGACGATGAACAGCAGCAGGATGACCAGGAATATGTGGTTCCAGACCACTGCCATGTCGAGCCGCATGCCGATGGTGACGAAAAACAGGCCCAGCAGGACATCGCGGAATGGCTTGATGTCGTCTTCCACCTGGTAGCGGTATTCGGTTTCGGACACCAGCATGCCCGCGAGAAAGGCGCCCAGGGCCATCGACAGTCCCGCATGTTCGGTCAGGTAAGACAGGCCGAGGGTGATGAAAAGCAGGTTGAGCGTAAACAGCTCGGGCGATTTCGTTTCGGCGATGCGGTGGAACCATGCGCGCATGATCTTCTGGCCGAAAAACAGCAGGACGAACAGCACCACGGCAGCCTTGAGCAGGGCCGAGAAAAGTTCTCTGGCCAGGGAATCGGCCGGCATGGCGAAGGCAGGGATCAGGATCAGCAGCGGCACGACGGCCAGATCCTGGAACAGCAGCGTACCCATGGCGAGCCGGCCGTGAGGCGATTGCAGTTCGACGCGCTCGGACAGAAGCTTTGACACGATGGCGGTGGAGGACATGGCGAGCGCGCCGCCCAGGGCGACGCCTGCCGCCCAGGACAGATCCAGGAGAGCGGCAAGTGCCAGGGTGGCCAGCATGGCCAGGGCGACTTGCGCCCCGCCGAAGCCGAATACGATGCCGCGCATCGCCAGCATGCGCGGCAGGCTGAATTCCAGCCCGACGGAGAACATCAGGAAGACCACGCCGAACTCGGCCAGATAGCGTGTCTGCGGCGTGTCCGGCAGCCAGCCCAGGGCATGGGGGCCGATGGCGATGCCGGTCAACAGGTAGCCCAGCATGGTGGGCAGCTTGAAAGCGCGTGCCACGGCGGCCACGATAACCGCGGCGGCCAGCAGGATGAGGACGAGTTCCAGGGTGGTTTGCATGGGCTTAACTAGTATACTTACGAACCAAATGAATTCTGCAGATTCTTCCCGTTCCCTTGCGCTGGCTCGACAGGTATTGACCATCGAGGCGGATGCCGTGCGCCGTCTGGCCGACCGCATCGACGGCCAGTTCGAGCACGCCATGACGATGATCCTCGGCTGCAGAGGCAGAGTGGTGGTGAGCGGCATGGGCAAGTCCGGCCACATCGCCCGCAAGATCGCGGCCACGCTGGCCAGCACCGGCACGCCGGCGTTTTTCCTGCACCCCGGCGAAGCCAGCCACGGCGACCTGGGCATGATCACGCAGGACGATGTGGTGATTGCACTGTCCAATTCCGGCGAGAGCGCGGAAATCACCACCATCCTGCCCCTGATCAAGCGCAGAGGCGCCAAGCTCATCGGCATGAGCGGCAACCCCGCGTCGACTTTGGCGCGCGAATCCGATGCGCACCTGAATGCAGCGGTGGACAAGGAAGCCTGTCCATACAACCTGGCGCCGACCGCCAGCACCACGGCGGCGCTGGCCATGGGCGATGCCCTGGCGATCGCGCTGCTGGATGCGCGCGGCTTTACCCAGGAGGATTTCGCCCGCACCCATCCCGGCGGCAGCCTGGGGAGGAAGCTGCTGGTGCACGTGCGCGACGTCATGCACGAGGGTGAGAAGCTGCCGGTTGTCGGCGAGTCGGCTTCGCTCAAGGACGCGCTGCTGGAAATGACGCGCAAGGGCCTGGGCATGACGGCCATCGTCGATGGCGCGGGCAGGCTGACCGGCATCTTTACCGACGGCGATTTGCGGCGCACCCTGGAAAAATCCGTCGATGTGCATATGGCCAAGATCGCCGATCTGATGACGCGCAATCCCAAGAGCATCGGTCCCGACCGACTGGCGGTCGAGGCCGTGGAAAGAATGCAGGAATTGAAAATCAACGGTCTGCTGGTGGTCGATGCCGGGCAGAAACCAGTGGGCGCATTGAACATGCATGATCTTCTGAAGGCGGGAGTGGTATGACCCAGGACGCGATCGAACGCGCGCGCGACATCAAGCTCGTCATTTTCGATGTGGACGGCGTCATGACCGATGGCAGCCTCTACCTTGCGGACGACGGGCAGGAGTACAAGGGCTTCAACTCGCTGGACGGGCACGGCCTGAAGATGCTGAAAAACACGGGCGTGGAGCTGGGCATCATCACCGGCCGCAATTCCCAGGTGGTCGTCCACCGCGCGCGCAACCTCGGCATCAGCCATTTGCACCAGGGCGCGCACGACAAGCTCATGGTGTACCGGCAGCTTCTGGAGGATCTGGACATTGGCCCGGAACAGACCGCATTCATGGGTGACGACGTGGTGGACCTGCCGGTAATGCGCAGGGCAAGGCTGGCCATCGCGGTGCCGGCGGCGCCGGACCTCGTCAAGGCGCATTCGCATTACGTTACCCGGCGCGAAGGCGGGCGTGGCGCCGTGCGCGAGGCCTGCGAGTTCATCATGCGCGCGCAGGGCACTTTCGATGCGCAAATGGCGCTGTACCTGTCATGATCGACCGCTTCGCCCTGTGGCTGCCGATGGTTCTGCTGGCGCTGCTCGCCATGCTCACGTTCTGGATTGACTTGAGCGTCAGGGAAGCGGGTGGCCGCAACGAGGTCAACCTGGACGAGCCCGACTCGATCGTCGAGAATTTTCTGGCGGACAGCACCGATGCCGCCGGGGTGCCGCGCTACCGCCTGGCGGCCGAGAAGCTGAGACACTTCTCCGGCCACAAGGAGACATTGCTGGACAATCCCAGGCTTACCTACTTCCATGAAAGCCAGGGCGAGATGCGGATTTCCTCCAGCAAGGCCAGCGTCACCGCGGAAGGCGAAAAAGTTGTATTCAGCGGGCAGGTGAACCTGCTGCGGCCGGCGGGAGCGGGAAGGAACGAGATGACGATGCAGACTTCCCATCTGGAAGTCCTGACGGAGAAAAATGAAGCGTACACTGCCAAGCCGGTTGTCATACGTCAGCCCGGCATGCAGGTTACCGCGGCCGGCCTGCACTTGTTTGCCGACACGCGGATACTTAAACTGAAAGGCCGGGTCAAGGCCCAATACCAGAATGCCAATCGAGCCTAAATTCCTGCTCTTCCCCCTTCTCGCGGCGCTGTCGCTTCCGGCCTTCGCCGAGAAGGCCGATCGCGAGAAGCCCGTTCACGTCGAAGCCGACAACGTCACCCTGGACGACATGAAGAAAATCAGCGTGTTCGAGGGCAACGTCCTGCTGATCCAGGGCACGCTGACGCTGCGCGCCCAATATGTGGAGGCAAGGCAGAGCGACGACGGCCTGCAGAACGTTTCGGCCAGGGGCAACCCGGTCAGCTTCAGGCAGAAGCGCGACGGCGTCGACGAATATGTCGAGGGATATGCCAGCCAGGCCGACTATGACAATGTGCAAAGCCTGCTGCGACTGACCGGCAATGCGCGCCTGCGCAAGGGCGGGGATGAAATCCGCGGCGCCCAGATCACCTACGATGCCAAAACCGAGTTCTACAAGGTGGTGGGCCAGGAAGGCGCAACCGGTCCGAGCGGCAGGGTAAGGGTCATCATCCGGCCCAAGCCGAAAAGCGGGGAAGCCGGCAAGGCGCAGGCACCTCAACCATGAAGCGGCTGGTCGCAGAGCACCTGCGGAAAAACTACAGGAAGCGCACGGTCGTGCATGACGTGTCGCTCGAAGTCGGCAGCGGCGAGATCGTCGGCCTGCTGGGGCCAAACGGCGCCGGCAAGACGACCTGCTTCTACATGATCGTCGGCCTGGTCGTTGCCGACGGCGGCGCCATTCATCTCGACGGGCACGACGTCACGCACATGCCCATCCACCAGCGTGCGCGCCTGGGCCTTTCCTATCTGCCGCAGGAGCCTTCGATATTCCGCAAGATGACGGTGGCGGACAACGTGCGCGCAGTCCTGCAGCTCAAGGGCTACGACGAAGACGAGGTGGAACGCCACCTCGACAACCTGCTGGAAGACCTGCATGTCGGCCATCTGCGCGACGCCTCCGCGATGAGCCTGTCGGGCGGCGAGCGCCGGCGCGTCGAAATCGCCCGGGCGCTGGCCATGAACCCGCGCTTCATCCTGCTCGACGAGCCGTTCGCCGGCATCGACCCGATCGCGGTGCTGGATATCCAGAAGCTGATACGATTTCTGACCGAGCGCGACATCGGCGTGCTCATCACCGACCACAATGTGCGTGAAACCCTCGGCATCTGCGATCGTGCCTACATCATCAACGACGGCAGCGTGCTGATTTCCGGCCGCCCGGACGAAATCATCCGCGACGAAACCGCGCGCAAGGTTTACCTGGGCGAGCATTTCAGGCTATAACCGACCGCACCGTTGTTTCGCTGCTTCCGACAGGCTTTGGCGCCTGTGGCATACTGAATGTCAGGAAGCAGACCTTTATCCCCGATTTGTCCGAATGAAACCCCATCTCCAGCTCAAACTCGGCCAGCATCTCACGCTGACCCCGCAATTGCAGCAGTCCATCCGCCTGTTGCAATTGTCCACGCTGGAGCTCGATCAGGAAATCGAACAAATCCTGCAGAACAACCCACTGCTTGAGCGGGGCGGCGAAGAGCCGGAGGCAGGCCCGGAAACGGGCAGCCTGGAGGGTGCGGCCGAGGCGGCGCCCGCGCCGGCCGAAACCGCGGCAGAACCTGATGAAGCCTCTTCTGCGCCGGATGAAATGGACTGGAACGACTATGGCGGAGGCGGCGGCGAGGATGAGGAGGGCGGCATGCAGACGCCGGCTGCCTCGGCCACGCTGCGGGAACACCTGCTCGGCCAGATCGCCCTGCTGTCCTTGTCCCTGCGCGACCGTGCGCTGGTCAGCGCGCTGGTCGATGCGCTTGACGAGGATGGCTACCTGGAACAGCCGCTCGCGGAAATCGCCGCGGGCTTTGCGGCCGAGCCGCCGATCGAGCCGGAGGAAATGGAAGTCGCGCTCAGGCATCTGCAGAACCTGGAGCCTGCCGGCGTGGGTGCGCGGAACCTGGGCGAATGCCTGGGTTTGCAGCTGAAGGCGCTGCCCGAGGCGGCGCCGGGCCGGGAAACCGCCCTCAAGATCACCGACGGCCTGCTCGACCTGCTGGCCGCGCGCGACGTGGGCAAGCTCAAGAAGATTCTGCATATCGACGACGCAGAACTGCGCACGGCCAGGCAGCTCATCCTCAAGCTCAATCCCAAGCCGGGCGCGCAGTTTGGCGCGGGCGACGTCCAGTACGTCATGCCCGACGTCCATGTCCGCAGGCACAAGGGGGCGTGGGTTGCCAGCCTCAATCCCGACGCCATGCCGAAGCTGCGCATCAACCGCGTCTATGCGGACATTCTTTCGCGTCATCGCGACAATGCCGGGCAGCTGGCCAACCAGCTGCAGGAGGCGAAATGGCTGATCAAGAACGTGCAGCAGCGGTTCGATACCATCCTGCGCGTTTCGCAGGCCATCGTCGACCGGCAGAGGAATTTCTTGGAACACGGCGAAGTCGCCATGCGTCCGCTGGTGCTGCGCGAAATCGCGGAGGCGGTCGATCTGCACGAATCGACCATTTCCCGCGTTACCACGCAAAAATACATGATGACGCCGCGCGGCCTGTACGAATTGAAATATTTCTTCGGCAGCCATGTCGCCACCGAAGCGGGCGGGGTATGCTCCTCCACCGCCATCCGCGCCCTGATCAAGCAGCTGATCGCGGCGGAGGATGCGAAAAAGCCCTTGTCCGACGGGCGGATTTCGGAAATCCTTGCCCAGCAGGGCATCGTGGTGGCGCGGCGCACGGTGGCCAAGTACCGCGAATCCATGCGCATTCCCACCGCCAATATGCGCAAGTCCGCATGACGCTCCCTTGGCCGCGTACTTGAAAATTCGGACGAATTCCCCTAACTTAGCGGCGTGGGTTTCCTTTCGGGTTCCATAGTCAAGCGTTTATCCTGCCCTCGCGGAGGGTAGTCTGTTCAAGTCTTTCTCAGGAGACACCATGAATCTCAACATTTCCGGCCGCCATCTCGAAGTCACTCCTGCCATCCGGGACTATGTGGCCGACAAGCTCGGCCGCGTCAAGCGCCATTTCGACCAGGTGATCGATGCGCAAGTGATCATGCAGGTGGAAAAGCTCGTGCACAAGGTGGAAGTCAGCCTGCACGTCAGCGGCCGCGATTTCCATGCCCATGCCGAGGACGGCAACATGTATGCGGCCATCGACATGATGGCCGACAAGCTCGACCGCCAGATCGTCAGGCACAAGGAAAAGAACACCGACCACCATGCCGAGGACGCGGCAAAGCGCCAGGTGTCGGGCTTATAATGCACGCCAGACGGGCCGGGTATCCGGCCCGCGTCCTTTCATGAACCTCATTGCGCCGCTGCTGAGCCTGGACGGCATCGTTACCGACCAGGCATTTTCCAGCAAGAAAAAACTGTTCGAACATGCCGCCGAGCTGTTCGAGAAGCTGGCCGGTCTCAAGCGCCAGGAGGTGTTCAACAGCCTGTTCGAGCGTGAGCGCCTGGGCTCGACGGCGCTGGGCTACGGGGTGGCGATACCGCATGGCCGCATCAAGGGCCTGAAGGAAGCGACAGGCGCGTTCTACCGCCTCAGCCCTGCGCTGGAATTCGATTCGCCCGACGGCCTTCCGATAGGCCTTTGTTTCATCCTGCTGGTGCCGCAGGATGCCAACGAACTGCACCTCCAGATCCTGGGCGAGCTTGCGCAGATGCTGGGCGATGCCGGCGTGCGCGAGCGGCTGCTCGCCGCCGAGCCGGCCGAATTGCACAAGCTACTGACCACATGGAAGCCCTGAGCGTTGTCACGGTAGACAAACTGTTTCGTGACAATGCCGGTGCGCTTGGTCTGGTCTGGCTCATCGGGCGGGAGGGCGGCAGGCGCGCGCTTACCTCGGAAGCCCTGCACAAGACCAACCTCGCGCCCATCGGCCATCTCAACCTGGTGCATCCCAACCGCGTGCAGGTGCTCGGCAGCCCGGAAATGGACTATCTGCGCAAGCTGAGCACCGATGCGCTGGAAGAGGCGCTGCATCATCTTTTTTCGGAGGAGCTCGCCGCCGTCGTGGTGGCGGATGACGAAAATCCGCCGCCGGTTCTGCGGGATACCGCCAGCAACACGAATACGCCATTGTTCACTTCCAGGCATTCAAGCTCGGCTGTGGTTTCGCACCTGGGCCATTACCTGATGCAGAATTTGGCGGAATCCACGGTGGTGCACGGCGTGTTCATGGAGGTCACCGGCGTGGGCGTGCTGATCAAGGGCGAAGCCGCGGTCGGCAAGAGCGAACTGGCGCTGGAACTGGTCACGCGTGGACACCGCCTGATCGCCGATGATGCCGTCGAGCTGCGCCATGTCGCGCCGGATACCCTGGAAGGCACTTGCCCGTCCATGCTGCGCGATTTTCTGGAAGTGCGCGGGCTGGGAATACTCAATATCCGGTCGCTGTTTGGCGAGACCTCGGTCAAGCTCAAGAAAAACCTCAAGCTCATCGTCGAGCTCGTCAGGCCCGGCCAGGACGGCGAACCCCTGAACCGGCTGGAAATGGAGGCTTCCAAGACCGCCATCCTCGGCGTGGACGTGCTCACGGTGCGCATTCCCGTCGCGGCGGGGCGCAACCTGGCGGTGCTGGTGGAAGTCGCCGTGCGCAACCAGATCCTCAGGAGCCGCGGCATCGATCCGGTTGCCGAACTCATGGCGCGTCAGGAAGCCTACATGCAGGAGGAATCCTGATGCAGCTCGTTCTGGTGTCCGGCCTGTCCGGCTCGGGGAAAAGCATCGCCAGCGCGGTGCTCGAGGACGAGGGTTATTACTGCATCGACAATCTGCCGCTGTCGCTGGTCGAGGAAGTCGCGCAGCATTTGTCCCGTGCCGGCCAGGAGAAAATCGGCATTGCCGTGGATGCGCGCGGTGGCGAGGATTTCGCCGCCTTTCCCGCGCTGCTGGAGCGGCTCAAGGCGGCGGGCTTCGATGTGCGCGTGATTTTCCTGGAGGCCAAGACGCCGACCCTGGTCAAGCGCTTTTCGGAAACGCGCCGCAAGCATCCGCTGACTTCCGGCTCGGTTTCCCTGCCGGAGGCCATCGACCTGGAGCGCGAAAAACTGGTCGACGTCATGCGCCATGCGCACCGCATCGACACCAGCGATCTCGCGCCGAGCGCCCTGTGCCTGTGGGTGAAGGATCTGGTCGCGCAGGACCGTTCGCGCATCACCCTGCTGTTCCAGTCCTTTGGCTACAAGCACGGCATTCCGCTCGATGCGGACATGGTCTTCGACGTGCGCTGCCTGCCCAATCCGCATTATGTTTCCGAGTTGCGCCCGCTGACCGGAAAGGACGAGGCGGTGCGCGCCTACATCGAAGCCAGCCCGGAGTCCATGCAAATGCTCGCCGACATCCGCGCCTTCGTCGAAAGCTGGCTGCCCTGCTTCATCCGCGACAATCGCGCCTACCTCACGGTGGCCATAGGCTGCACCGGCGGGCAGCATCGCTCGGTGTATTTCGTCGAATCGCTCGCTCGCGCCTTTCGCGGCGCCGAGCAGGCGCTGGTGCGGCATCGTGAGCTTTCCTAGGCCATGGCTCAAGCCCGGCGACCTGCTGGTGCTGGCGGCGGCGGGCCTCGTCACCGCCGGGCTTTTCGTCCATGCCTGGACGAAGCCCGCGGGCGACACCGTTGTCGTGCGGGCGCACGGCAAGGTCATGGTCCGCGCGGCCTTGTCGCGCGATGCCGATTACTCGGTGGCGGGCGCGCTCGGCATCAGCCGGATCGAGGTGCGGCAGGGGCGCGCGCGGGTGGCCGCCGACCCTGGGCCCAAACAGATATGCGTCAGGCAGGGCTGGGTCAGCCGCGCGGGTGAAGCGGCGCTGTGCCTCGCCAATCAGGTGAGCCTGGAAATCGGAGGCGCGAACCGCGCCTTCGACACGGTCAGTTACTGAGAACGTGAACGAAATCCGCCTCGCCGTCACTGCGGAAGACCGCCGCATCGCCGCGCTGGCGGCACTGGCCGTCGGCCTCACCCTGGCCGAGGCGGCGCTGCCCTCGCCGATTCCAGGGGTCAAGCCGGGGTTTGCAAACATCGTGATCCTGCTGGTCATGCTGCGCTACGGATTCGCGACGGCGGTGTGGGTCATGGCCATCCGTCTGCTGGCCGCCAGCCTGATGCTGGGAAGTTTTCTTTCCCCCGGCTTTTGGCTCGCCGCCGCGGGCGCGGTTGCCAGCATGGGCGTGCTTTACGCCGTGCGTTATTTTCCGCGCAGGCTGTTCGGGCCGGTGTCGTTCTCGGTGCTGATGGCGTTTGCGCATGTCGGCGGCCAGCTTGTCCTGGCCAAGCTGTGGCTTTTCGCGGATGCCGACATCAGTTTGCTGATGCCCGTGTTCGCGCTGGCCGCGCTGGTTTTCGGCGCGGTGAACGGCCTCATCGTCGCCAGGCTGATTGCGCAAGACGGCATGCCTGACGCACAATCCACTCATGCCTAAAACCATCACGCTTGCGCTGACCGGCGCTTCCGGCCTGGCCTACGGCCTGCGCCTGCTCGAATGCCTGCTGGCGCAGGGCGCACATGTCCGCTTGCTGGCATCCCAGGCGGCGCATGTGGTGGCGGCGCAGGAATTGCGGCTGACCCTGCCCTCCCGCCCGGCGGAACTGCAAAGCTGGCTCTCCGAGCGTTATCCGGATCAGCCCGGCACGCTGCATGTTTACGGGCGCGAGGACTGGTTCGCGCCGGTCGCCTCGGGCAGCGGAGTGAGCGAGGCGATGGCGGTCTGTCCCTGTTCCATGGGCACGCTGGCGGCGATCGCGCAGGGGCTGTCGGACAATCTCATCGAGCGCGCCGCCGATGTCACGCTCAAGGAAGGCCGCAAGCTCATCCTGGTGCCGCGCGAGGCGCCATTCTCCGCGCTGCATCTGGAAAACATGCTCAAGCTCGCCCGCCTGGGCGCCGTCATCCTCCCGGCCAATCCGGGTTTTTACCATCACCCCAGGCGCATCGAAGACCTGGTCGATTTCATCGTTGCGCGCATCCTCGACCAACTGGGCATGCAAAACGACTTGATTGCCCGTTGGGGCGAAGCGCAATAATCAATGTTTGAAAAACTGAGCAATCTGTTCACGCCGGCAGTGCGAAGCCTGCCGCTGTTTCCGCTTTCCACCGTGCTGTTTCCGGGCGGGCGCATGCCATTGAGAATTTTCGAGCAGCGCTATCTCGATCTCGCCAAAAGCTGTCTCGCGGACGACGGCACGTTCGGCGTATGCGGCATCCGCGAGGGTGGCGAAGTCGGCGCGCCGGCGATTCCCTACGAGCTTGGCACCGAGGCACGCATCGTCGAATGGGACATGCCGCAGCCCGGCATTTTTCATGTCATCGTCGAGGGTCTCGAGCGCTACATCGCGCGCAGCTGGCAGACCTTGCCAAGCGGTCTGCTGGTTGCGGAAACCGAGAGCGTCAGCGAGGAAAAGCCATGCGAAATTCCGGATGAGCTCAGGCTCGGTGCCGAGGTGCTGGAGCACCTCCTGACGGAACATCAGATCGAGCCTGCGGAAACGCATTACGAGGATGCGGTGTGGGTGGGCTATCGCCTGTCCGAACTGCTGCCCTTCAAGCTCAAGGTCAGGCAGGACCTGCTGGAAATGAACGACAGTGTCATGCGCCTGCGCATCATCGACCAGTTCCTGCGGCAGAACGCCAGATAAAAGGCAAAACGAACTTTGCCCGGCCATGTTGCCATTTCCTGGAATTATGCCTTTTGATTCCTGTCTTTTGATTTGTCTTTCGGCTTGACTCCAAACGCAATGAGCAAGGCATTTACCCGGGAAAACGACGCCGCCCCAGACGAAGACGACGAGGAAGAAGGCGTCAATGCGCTGCCGGCGGGCGTCAAGAATTACATGACGCCCGCCGGCCATGCGCGCATGAAGGCCGAGTTCGATCGCCTCTGGAAACGGGAGCGCCCCAGGCTGGTGGAAACCATCGCCTGGGCGGCCAGCAACGGCGACCGCTCGGAAAACGGCGACTACATCTACGGCAAGAAGCGGCTGCGCGAAATCGACCGCCGTCTGCGCTATCTCGGCAAGCGGCTGGAGAACGCCGAAGTCGTCGATCCCGCCGTGCGCGAAGAGACCGATCAGGTGTTCTTCGGCGCGACCGTCACCGTGCAGGACGATCTGGGCGCGGAAGCCACCTACACCATCGTCGGCATCGACGAGGCCGAGCCGTCGAAAAACCGCATCTCCTGGGTGTCGCCCATGGCGCGCACGCTGATGAAGGCGCGCGAGGGCGACACGGTCATGCTGATGACGCCGGCGGGCCGGCGCGAACTGGAAATCCTCGCAGTGCGCTACGGCGCGATCGAACCGCAATGAGTTTTCGCGGCTTCGCGCCCGCCGGCAGGGGGCGACGGACGATGAAGCAAAAACTGTTTTGCACGCATAAAAATATTTAAATATCTACAATATATAAATATTGTAGGCTTGTCTCCTCCGCTGCCCGAGGCAGTGGAATGTTTTCAAACCTGAGGAGACAAACCATGCACAAGCCCTCTTTTGTCCTGACCGTTCTGCTGTCCGCCGCCTGCGTGCTCGCGGGGCTGAGCGTGTCCGCTTTCGCCGCTGCGGGGGCGGGCGCGGGCGCCATCCTGGCCGGCCAGGGTGCTGCCGTAAAAAAAGAGAAACTGGTCATCCAGATAAGCGACAAGGATCCCGGCAAATGGAATCTGGCGCTCAATAATGCCAGGAACGTCCAGGCCGCCCTTGGCGCGGACAAGGTGGACATAGAAATCGTGGCCTACGGGCCCGGCGTCGCCATGCTGGAAATGGATTCGGAGGCAGGCAATGGTGTCGCCAAGGCGATCGAAAACGGCGTGAAGATCATCGCCTGCCAAAACAGCATGAAGGGCGCGAAGCTTACGGATGCCGACATGCTGCCGGGTATCGGTTATGCGGTGTCGGGCGTGGTGGAAATCATGCAAAGGCAGCAGGCAGGCTACTCCTACGTGCGTCCCTGAGCGGCCGGTTCTCCGCGTTTCGGCGGCTTGACGGACGTGGAAGCGGTCAGCGGCGTGCGCCCGGTTTCTCGAACAGCAGGTCCCATACCCCGTGCCCAAGCTTCAGGCCGCGCTGCTCGAACTTGGTGACGGGGCGCCATTGCGGACGCGGGGCAAAAGCGGAGGCTGTGTTCTTTAGTTTCTGTTCCGCGCCTAGCACTTCCAGCATCTGTACTGCGTAGTCCTCCCAGTCGGTGGCGCAGTGCAGATAGCCGCCGCTTGCGAGTTTCCGCGTGAGCAGGGCGACGAATTCGGGCTGGATCAGGCGCCGCTTGTGGTGGCGCTTCTTGGGCCAGGGGTCGGGGAAGTAGATATGAATGCCTGCAAGCGCGCCGTCGGCAAGCATGTGGGTGAGCACTTCCACCGCGTCATGCTGGATGATGCGGACATTGGACAGGCCGCGGCCCTGGATTTCCCTGAGCAGGCTGCCCACGCCGGGGGTGTGCACCTCCACGCCGAGATAATTGTTTTGCGGATGCGCCTCGGCGATCTCCGCCGTGGTGCGGCCCATGCCGAAACCGATTTCCAGGATGGTCTGCGCATTGCGGCCGAAGGCCGCGGCAAGGTCGAGCGGCGCGGGCGAATAGGGAATGCCCCAGCGTGTCAGGCCCTCCTCGTAAGCGCGCTTTTGCGCATCCGACATCCGGCCCTGGCGCAGGACGTAGCTTCTGATGCGCCGCTGAGGCGCGTCCTGGTCAAGCGTTTCCAAGCTCAGGAGCCGATCAGGCCGGAAGTCGGGCTGCTGGGGCTGGCGGTGTAGATCTTTTTCGGCATGCGCCCGGCCAGATAGGCCTTGCGCCCGGCTTCCACGGCCTGCTTCATGGCCTCGGCCATGAGCACGGGATTTTGCGCGCCGGCAATGGCGGTGTTCATCAGCACCGCATCGCAGCCCAGTTCCATGGCGATGGCGGCGTCCGAGGCCGTGCCCACGCCGGCGTCCACCACCACCGGCACCTTGACGCGGTCGATGATGATTTGCAGATTCCAGGGATTGAGGATGCCCATGCCGGAGCCGATCAGCGAAGCGAGCGGCATGACGGCCACGCAGCCGATGTCTTCCAACTGCCTGGCGACGATGGGGTCGTCGGAAGTGTAGACCATGACCTGGAAGCCGTCCTTGACCAGCACTTCCGCGGCCTTGAGGGTTTCCACCACGTTTGGATACAGGCTTTGCGGATCGCCCAGCACTTCCAACTTGACCAGGCTGTGGCCGTCCAGCAGTTCGCGCGCCAGCCGCAGGGTGCGGATGGCCTCGTCCGCCGTGTAGCAGCCCGCGGTGTTGGGCAGGTAGGTGTATTTCGACGGCGGCAGGGCATCCAGCAGCGAAGGCTGGCCGGCGTCCTGGCCGATATTGGTGCGGCGGATGGCGACCGTGACGATTTCCGCGCCGCTCGCTTCCACGGCGCGGCGCGTCTCGTCGAAATCCCTGTACTTGCCGGTGCCCACCAGCAAGCGCGAGGAATAGGGTTTGCCTGCAATGATCAGTTGATCCATTTTCGAGTGAGGAGTGAGGAGTGAGGAGTGAGGAGTGAGGGATGTTGCGCCTTACACCAGGCGCCTCACTCAGAATTCAGCCGCCGCCTACGGCAACCACGATTTCCAGCTTGTCGCCATTTTCAAGCTGCACTTCGCCATGCCTGCTGCGCGGCACGATTTCCCCGTTGCGCTCGATGGCCACGCGTTTCCCCGCATAGCCCAGGGCCTCGACCAGCCCGGTTACCGTCATCGGCGCGGAAAAATTGCGGCTTTCGCCGTTGATGACCAGGGAAAATGCTTCCATATGGCAAGAAACAAGCATTAGAATGCGCTCTCGGTTGCGGAGACTCGCAAAGTTCGCAATTTTACCATGCGGGCGTCGTATAACGGCATTACCTCAGCTTCCCAAGCTGATGAAGAGGGTTCGACTCCCTTCGCCCGCTCCAATGAGCTAACCCGCCAATCCGCGGGTTTTTTCAAGCATGGATTTCCAAAGAAAACTTCAGGCAATGCTGGTGCGAAGAGCAAAGCGCCATGAGCCGAAAAATTTTTGAGATCGTTTCGATGTATGCATTACCGATGCCGAATAAAAAAACGCGCAACAATATTCCTGTTCACAAGCAGCATGATTTCCCTTCAGTCGCAGGCCGCGTGTACGCAGCCAGCCCTGGCCTTACCTGCGCAAATTGAAATCAGCGAAGCTTCCCCACGAATCGAATGGACGCCGGTAGTCGATGTCAGCCACTATCTTGTGTGGTTGGAAAGCCGGGTGCCGGAGGGCAGGGTGCTGTACTCCGAGGAGTTCCGGACCAGCGCGACGTATCTGGTTCCGTCGCGGCCGCTGACAAGCGGCAAGGCCACCGTCAGGGTAAGAGTGACTGCGGTATGCAAGGACAATACCCAAACTGTCCTGTCGGCGAGATTCCGGATAGATGCTGACAGCACATGCAGGCTGGCGGCTACGCCGCAGGCCGAATCGGATAACGGAGTGTGGCGGGTGCGTTGGGAAGCGCTCCAGGCAGCGCAGCGCTATGAAATCCGCGTGCATTCTCCGGAGGATGGCAAACCGGTTTCCACTCGCGAAAGCAAGGGGACTGCGGCAGAATTGGGCCGATTGGAGCCGGGGGCATGGCTGCTTGCCGTGCAGCCCCAATGCAAGGGGCTGAAAGGCGCCAGCAGTTGGCTGACCGTGGGCGTCAATTGAGTCTACCGTTCACTTCTTTTCTTTCCCTGTTCCGGCGCACGCTCAAGCACGGCCTTGCCGATGCGCCGGCCAAGCGCGAGCCCGGCCTCATTGTCAAAGCGGTAATGGATGCCTCCATACAACCGGGACATGGCGGCTTCTTCCGCCCAGGCGTCGATCTGGCGTGCGTCCTTGGGAAAAAAGCGTTTCAATATTTCAGCCGCGGCGCCCGAAGCCGTTGCGTGGCCAGAAACATAGCTGGGGTGGGGCGGGGTGACCAGATAGGGCATGAAACTCTTGTCCATGCCTTCATGAATGGTGGTAACGGGACGCTGCACCCACCAGGTGTATTTCGCATGCCAACAGGCGATGGATGCGTCTTGTATGGCGACATTCAGCGCAGCCAGCATCCTGATCCGGTCGTTTTCTGTCTGTTTCCTTTTATTCGCCAGTTCGATCGCTTTCAGGTTCCATGAGCCCGGCGGCGTGACCGTCCCCTGATCCAGATGCCAGTCATCCGCGATCTGCTTTTGCTTCGGCGTCAAACTGCGGCTGACATCCAATACTTCCTTGGCACCGCGCAAGTAAATTTCCGAGTCGTATGCGGGCGGCGCCGGCGGCTGAATTTCACCGCCATTCTTCAGAATCCATGTTTGCCATTCGCCCGCCAGGGCCTCCTGCGGCTGGGCGGAATCCAGCGGCGGGGTGCCGCGCCACATGCCTTGCCGCATCGCCGGTTTTGTCCTGGCATCCCATACTTCATCCGCGCCGTCATCGAATGCGCGGAGAATGGCCAGATGCGCAATATCTCTTCCCATGCGGGCGCCCGCCGCTATGTCCTGCGCCTGCTTGGACTGGCTTGCCGTCAGTGTGGCAAGCGCGGATTCGCCCATCGCTTCGAGCCTGCCGGGCAATTCAAGCGGGAAGAAATACCCGAGCATCGCGGCTGCGGCAGCGTGCGTGGAGGCGATCTGGCCGGTTTGCCGGAGCCTGGCATTTTCAGCGCGCGTGACGGCATCCTGCATCGCCACATGCAGATAGCTCAGCACACGGCTCGCGCGCAGTGGGTTCAACCGGTATTTGACGACAAGCTTCAAGGCTTCGTCGTTCCACATCTCCGTCGCCTGTCGGCCTGACCAGGAGACCTTCCGGGCCTGGATGCCGGTCTGGTGACCAGTTCCGTATACCTGGACATTTTCGGCGCGGATGCCGTCTGCATCCGGAAGCCAGTACTTGAGCGCTGCCGCATAGCTATTGGCTTGCAGCGCAAGAAACATGGTCATTAACAAAATGAGCCCCCAGCGGCATGGCCTAGTTTCCATAGGGATGGAGATATTGACGTTTGTCATATTTTTGCGATTGCAATGCGATTCCAGACGTGATTATGATGGGCGCGGCCATAAGAAAACAATTCGGGATTCGTCGCAAGTAACCGGGCTGGCCAGACGGTAGGTGGAAATAGAAGCGGCCCCACAGAGCCAAGAAGAAATGCCGACAGACAGGGAGGGAAGTTGGCTGTTACTTGCCATGCGCGTCTCGTTCGCGTCTTCGCAATGTTGCCGTTCGCGGCTGGCCTTGCATCGCAAGCGGCCGAGCAGCGCTACGATTATGACCCGTTGGGCCGGCTGATCCGCGCGGTCGAAGGCGGCCAAGCCAACGAGTACATCTACGATCCTGCGGGCAATTTGCTCCAGGTCACCGGCGGCGTGGTGCAGCCTCCCATTATCACTTCCGGTGATCTTGGCGATTTTCGCCGCAATGCATATCGCCAGGTTGCGGTCAGCGGTAACAATCTCACGGGCACCACCATCCGGCCGTCGCACAGCGGCATCCGCATCGATAATGTAGTTGCCTCTTCCACGGCCATCAGCTTTCGCGTCGGCGTGGCGCCGGACACGCCGCTGGGCACGCATCAACTCATTTTCGAGACGGCTGCGGGTTCGGCCAGTGTCGGGCTGAATGTCGTGCCGGGCCTGGCCATCACGTTCGAACCCCTGCCCATCGCCGTGCCGCCGGACAACCAGGCGCGCAAGTACACCGTGCGTTTGGCCGAGCCTGCGACAGAAAATCAGATATTCAGCCTGGGCACCACAACCCCCTCCATTGCCAAGACCAAGACGGGTAGCGTGAGCTTCGCTGCCGGCCAGACAACGGCAGATATTGGCGTGATCGGTGTAGCAACCGGCACCACGACATTGCGCTTGGGCAGCGCAAGTTTGGTCGAGCCGGAAGAAACTATCGTGACCGTGGCTTCCGGAGCGGGCAACCAACTGGTTTACAGCCGGCCTGTCGGCATCACGCGCATCGTGCCTTGGGCGATCCAGAACGACAAGCCCACCTACACCTTCAGCCAAAACGTTGGGGTGATGCGTTTCGTGCCTTGGACGTATGCCCCGGATTACATCACCCCCAGCATGCCGGTCGGAGTCGTGCGCGGTGTGCCTTGGTCGCTGCCGGCACAGGCCGAAACCTTCAGCAAGAGCGTGGGCATTATTCGCGGCGTGCCGTTTGCATTGCCCGCGCAGAACATGGTGGTCTCGCCGTCGGTCGGCGTCACCAAACCTTGAATCCTGCTATGAGAATCGAAGTTGGAACCTTTCCAAAAGGAGCATGAGATGAAAAACCCTTCCTTCACTCGCCTGATCGCTGCCCTATCCCTTGTGTGCTGCGCAGGCCCGCTCGCGGCTGCCGGATTCAGCAGCGGCAGCACTGGCGCAGACGGTGCCTTCGCGCCGAACGCTGATACCACGGTGCAGTTGCCAACGAGCGGTGTGCTCAACTACACCACGGTGAATATTCCCGCGGGGGTGACGGTCAGGTTCGCGCAGACCAACAAGGCTCCGGTGGTGATGCTGGCCACAGGCGATGTCAAGATCGCAGGCACAGTTGACATCAGCGGCGCACCCTCGCTCAACGTGACGATCGGCTCCTTCCAGTTCCAGGGCGGCAAGGGTGGCCCCGGCGGCTACGATGGCGGCTGGGGCGGGCAGCCGGTCACGAGCACAGGCGGTACAGGCTACGGCCCTGGCGGGGGTGGCGGGGGAACCTATAACGGGTCCGTTTGCGCTTCGGTGCCACAAGGTGGCGGCGGTGGTGGGTTTAGCGGGAACGGCGAGGCGTCAAATTGCGTGAAAGGTGAAGGTTATCAAGCGGGCGTTAAGACTGGCTTTGGCGGTCCCGGCTACGGTTCCATTACCATGCTGCCACTCGTGGGCGGATCCGGAGGTGGCGGTGGAGCAGGCTCACCCAACGGTACCGGTGGCCCTGGAAGTGGTGGCGGCGGTGGTGGTGGCGCGCTGCTGCTGGTGTCCTCCGGTACGGTGGAGTTGACCGGTGCCATCAAGGCGACCGGCGGCAATCCTGGTAATAATAATGGTACGAGTTGTACAGGTGGTGTTAGTTATGGAGGCACGGGTGGCGGTGGTGCAGGCGGCGCAGTGCGCATCCTAGCGTCTGCATTTACCGGCAACGGTACCATCAATGTAGCGGGCGGTAAATTTGGGTGTGGTGGCGGGGGTAGGCATGATGGGGGCGCGGGCGCCCCCGGCCGTTCCAGCGTCGAAATCGTCACCGGCGGCACCTTCAACATCAGCGCCCTACCCAGCCTGGCCTTCACCAGCATAGGCGGCGTTGCCGTGCCGCCCAACCCGACGGGGGCGGGCGATGTGGAACTGCCCAACACAGTAACCAACCCGGTTACCGTCAACATCGCCGCTTCCGGCATCCCGGTCGGCACCGTAGTCAAGGTCATTCTCAACCAGCCCTACGGTACCAACATCACGGCGAATTCCTCGCCACTGTCCGGCACGCTGCAGTCTTCCACCGCAACGGCAAGCATCGATATCCCGCCCGGCGCAACCGTGCTGATGGCGTCGACCACCTACACCCTGACCCTGGCCATGGGTGAAGCGCTGTCGGTCTATGCCCAGGGCGAACGCGTGGAAAAAGTCCGTCTCTCCGCAGCCATGGGCGGCCAGACCCAGGCGACGCTGATCACCGTTTCCGGCAAGGAGTTCGACGTGCCTTATGCGGCGCTGGCGACGATTCCGAGCCACGAAGGCTGACGCGGCAAGACATAACAACAAGACGGGAACGGGATGATGGGGACAAAGGCATGCACTGGAGCAAAGATGATGGGCCGCTACTGGCTGGCCGTATTGATGATTTTGCTGCTGGGTGTGCTTTCCAGTTTTGCACGGGCGGACTTCCGCCAGCCCGGCGAACCCTATGATCTGGTCGGGCCGGTCGTCGTCGCCGTTCCATCCGGCCAGATGGAACAGATTTTCGCCTTTACCACCCCGAAGGATGTGCTCGGCCCGTTCACGCTCAGCGTCCAGAACGGCGTGGGCACGACCAATCCGCCAGTGGTCGAGGGCACGATCTGGCTCGACAACATCCAGATCGCCGGCCCCAACGATTTCCGCGCAGGCCAGACTGGCTTCACCCGCAACGTGGATGCCGGGCAGGGCGCGCATACGCTTCGCGTCGTCCTGCGCGGCGCCGCCAGCAGCGGCATCAAGCTGACGCTCACCGGCCGCAAGCTCCTGCCCATCCCGGTGAGCGCTACGCCTTCGCCGATGCAGATCGCCGTGGGCGCCACGGCCAGCCTTGCCGTGACCCTGTACCCTGCCCCGGAAAAGGCCGGCAAATTGCTGGTGGAGATGACCAGCGGCTACGCCAGCGCACCGAAGCAGGTGTCGTTCGCAACCGGGCAGACCGTGGTGCAGGTGCCGGTCAAGGGCCTCGGCCTGGGCCTCGACAGCCTCAAGGCCAAACTGCGCGGCCGGACTGTCGAAGTGCCGGTCAACGTCATTCCGTCCAATGCCGGGGTCGCGAGCCTTTCGCCGCCGCTGGCCACGCTTGGCACCGGCGGCAATGCCACGGTCACGGTGGCGCTGCAATCCGTGCTGCCGACGCCGGTGTATGTGACGCTTTCCGGTTCGCCTGCCGGATTGATCTCGCATCCATCCACGGTGACCGTGCCCGCCAATACCCCGGGCGCCTCGTTCACGATCCAGGGATACGCCGTAGGCAGCGGGCAGCTGACTGCCAGCCTCAATGGCACTCAGGCCACCAACCAGTTCACCGTGCTGTCGCAGGCGGTGGGGGTGGCATCCCTGTTGCCCGCCACCAGCCAGATCGCCGCCACCACCACGCAAAACCTTACCCTGTCGCTGACCGAATCGGTCAGTGCCGCCACAGCAGTCAACCTGTCTGCGCAACCTGCCGGCATTGTGGCGGTGCCCGCCAGCGTGACCGTGCCGGCGGGAACGAATCAGGCGCAAGTGCCGGTGCAGGGGCAAACGCCCGGCACTGCAACCGTGCGTGCGGACTACAACAACAGTTCTGCCGAAGCCGTCGTGCAGGTGACGTCGCCGCCGGTTGAAATCGCGGCGCTGGAACCGCCCAGCCTGGACATCTACAACGATGCCGAGGCGAGCTTCACGCTCAAGCTCAATACCGCCCAGCCTGAGGCGGTCGAAATCCAGCTGGTTGCGGATCCTTTGGGCATCGTCAGCGTGCCGGCTACCGTCATCGTTCCGGCCGGCGCAAGCCAGATCAGCTTCCAGGTGCAGGCGCTGGCGTTTGGTCAGGCTCAGGTCACGGCCACGCTCAATGGCAAGAACAAGACGGCCACGGTCAATGTCATCCCGCATCCGCTGGCGCTGGTATCCCTGCTGCCTGCGCAACTAAGCCTGCAACAAGGCGCGGCAGGCAGCCTGACGCTGAACGTCAATGCCGCGCAGCCGCAGGCCACGGCGATTCCGCTTTCCGCAAACCCTGCAGGCATTGCCCAAGTGCCGGCCTCCGTGCTCCTGCCTGCCGGGCAGACCAGCGTTGCCGTTCCCGTTACCGGCCTGGCGGAAGGCGTGGCCAGCATCGGCGCGAGCTACAACGGCACCGCCGTGTCGGCCGAGGTAACCGTCACCCCGCCGCCGCCCACGGTGAAGGAGATTGCGCCCGCATCGGCCAGCACGCCCAAGGGCCGCCCGGTCACGCTGACGGTCAAGCTCGACCGCGTGCCCAACTCGCCCCAGGTCGTAACGCTCGCCAGCAGCACCCCCAGCGTGGCCAATGTGTCGGCCGGCGTCACCGTGCCGGCCGGATCGAGCGAAGCCGATTTTGCGGTGACTGCTGCAGAAGAAGGGCAGGCAGAGATTTCCGCCAGCCTGAACGGCGCGACGGCCTATGCCGGCGTCAGCGTCACGCCGGCCGTGGTCGTGGCCGTCGCGCTCTCGCCGATCGAGCACACCGTCTACATCGGCGACCGCGTGCCGTATAGCGCGCACGGCACCTTCACCGACGCCAGCCAGCGCGATGTCACCAATGAAGCGCAGTGGTCGTCCAGCAACGAAGCCGTTGCCACCATCGGTGTCACCGGCATGGCGGACACCTACGCCGCAGGCAGCGCCCAGATCGGCGCCGCGATAGACGAGGCAAGCCAGCAGACCGGATTGACCGTGCTGACGCCGCCCCCGTTGAGACTGTCCGCCGGCAAGACTACGCTCAAGGAAGGCGAAAGCGCGAACGTCACCGTCACCTCCGCCGAGCCTGCACCTGACGCCGGCCTGGAAGTCAGCTTCTCCGGCGGCGGCACTGGCAGCCTGCAACTTCCCCTCAGCGTCAGCATTCCTGCAGGGCAGAGCAGCACCAGCTTTACCGTCACCGGCCAGCGCATCGGCCAGTACACCCTCGTCGCCGACGCGCCGCGCCGCAGCAGCGCCAGCCTCGATTTCAACATCCTTTCCGGCATGGAGATCACCGGCATCGCGCCGGCAAGCGGCGAGCCCGGCAGCCTGGTCGAAATCCAGGGCAAGTATTTCGAACCGACGCCAAGCGCCAATACCGTTGCCTTCTTCGGCAATGCGCCGGCCACGGTCGTCGAGGCCTCCGCCACCCGCCTCCTGGTCAAGGTGCCGCCCACGGCACAGACCGGCGGCATCGCGCTCACCACGCCCAGAGGCACGGTGATCAGCCCGGTCTTCACCGTCATCCGCCAGCAAGACTTCGCCATCACCGCGAGCCCCTCCAGCCAGGTATTGCTCACCGGCGGCCAGGCCGTTTTCGGCCTGAGCCTTTCCAGCCTGGGTGTGCAAAACTTCACCGGCCTGGCCAGTCTTAACGCACTTGGCTTGCCGCCTGGAGTAACGGCCAAATTCAGCCCGGCCAATCTCGCGCTCAACCAGCCCGGCAGCCTCATCCTGACCGCCGCGCCCGGCGCGCAGACCGGCAACGCCGTCGTCACCATCGAGGCCACCGCGCTCGTCTCCGGCGTGCCGCAGACCCGCACCGCGCAGGTACAGGCAAACGTGCAGTCCGCTGCCGGCATCATCGGCGTCAAAGGCCGCTTCGTCACCCCCGAAGGCTTGGGCATCGCCGGCGTGCGCGTCAATGTCGATGCCAACCAGACCGTGTCGGATGCCGCCGGCAACTTCCTGCTAGTCAACCTGCCGGCGGGCAAGGTCACGCTGCGCATGGATGCCACCCCTGCGCATCCGCTCTATCCCATTTGGCCTGCGATTATGGAACTGGAGACGGGCAAGCTCACCGTGCTGCCCGACTGGCCCATCAACCCGCCGCCGGCCGACGACAAGTTCACTGCCATCAGCAATGCCGCGCAGGATCAAGTCATCACCGATCCCCGATATCCAGGTGTCGAGGTCAAACTGCCAGCGGGGGTCTCCATCATCGGTTGGGACGGCGTCAAAAAAACCCGCATGGCGGTGGAGCGCATCGAAGCCAACAAGCTGCCGGTACCCATGCCGCCCGTGCCCACCAAGGAACACTACCAGTTGTATTTCGGCACGCCCATGGGCGGCATTCCCGACCAGCCCATTCCGGTCAGCGTACCCAATGTCACCGGCCTGGGGCCCGGCGAGAAGACCGAAATCTGGTACTTCGACGGCAGCCCCATGAACGGGGTAGGGGAGTGGAAGGTCGCCGGCGCCGCCACCGTTTCTGCCGATGGGCAACAGGTCGTTACTGACCCCGGACAAGGCATCCCGCGCTTCTGCGGTGTGTGCGGCTTGTTTAGTGCAAGATGTCCGCAACTGCCGGAAGGCGATCCACCGCCCCCGCCGCCGCCCCCGCTTCCTCCGCCGGATGATTGCGACAAGACCAGGCAGCCTGTCGAATACTATACCGGCTACGAGAAGCCCAGTATCGGCGGCCTGTCATGCTCCGGCATTGTGCCGGTCGAGGTGGGCCTGTCCTACAACCCTGTCGATCTTTACCAGGGGCGTTCAGGACTGGAGGGGATTTTCGGTCAGGGCTGGTTCTCGGATTACGAGATCACTTTGGCTACCAGCGCCAGCGTGCCGGGCAGCAAGCGCCTCATCCTTCCGGGCGGTTCGCGCATCAACTTTGCGCTTCAGGCCGACGGCAGCTACCTCGCACCCGGCTTTGCGGCCTTCGATGGCGCAGTGCTCAGGAAAGTTGGCAATGTCTGGGAACTCAAGCACAAGGACGGCACACTGTGGCGCTTCGGCATGGCCGACGAAATCGGCGTGACCGCTGCCTTCCTGACCGAAATCAGGGATCCGCAAGGCAACTCCAAACAAATCAATCGCCGTCCGGATTACAAGATCACCAGCATCGGCACAGCGGTACGCGCCCACACCTACAGCTACGGCGCCAACAACCTGGTCGAGAAGATCACCGACCCGGCCGGTCGGGAAATGCGCTTTACCTACAACACGCAAAAGCGCATCGAAACCGTCACCGATCCCGACGGCGGCGTGACCCGCTACACCTATGTCGGCGACAACGAGTATCCCGCTTCGTCGGTTTGTTCCCAGGGCACGGACGGCTTGCGCATCAAGACCATACAGTATCCGGGAATCGATATTCCCACCGAGAACTTCCACGGCACCAGCCGCCGCGTTCTCAGGCAGACCAGCTATCTGGGCGAAACCCGCTTCGCCTATACCGTCACCGGCGCCTGCATCACCCATGTCTCCAACCCCACCAAGGTGTGCACAGCCAACTGTCCCCAGGAAGATAGTTGGGAAGCCTTCCAGGACGGCTGGCGCTTCTATGGCGGGCAGGTCGTGGCTACGCGGCACATCGAGCCATCCGGCCGCGAAACGCTGCGGCGCTTCAACGCGAAAGGCATCGTCCTGGAAAAGATCGACATTGATGGCCTGCAAAGCAGAAAGGTGGTCGACGCCCAGAACAGGCTTACCCAGAAAACCGACATCCTGGGCCGCGTGACCCAATACGCCTACGACGCCAAGGGCAACGTGATCAGTGAAACCGACGCATTGGGCCGTGTTGCTGAAACCCAGTACGACCCCAAGTGGAATTTGCCCACCAGCATTACCCGCTACCTGGATGACGCCACCCCGGTGACGACGCAGACCCAGTACCACGCCACGCTCGGCAAGCCAGTCCAGATCATCGATGCCGAGAACCGCGTTACTACTTTGGCCTACACTGCACGCGGCGAACTCGAACGCATCACCGACCCCCTGGGCCACAGCACCCAGCTGGCCTACAACCACGCCGGCGACCTGGCCGAAACCCAGGATGCCGTGGGCAACACCACCCGCCTCTCCACTGACGGCGCCGGCCGCACCATCCGGACCACCACCCCCAAGGGCTACGACTGGCTGCAAAGCTGGAACGGCAAGAGCCAGCCGAGGCTCAACACCGATCCCACCGGCGGCAAGGTCGAACAGGTGTATGACGAAGCCGGTCGCCTGGTTTCCATCTGGGACCAGAACGGCAACCCCGTCGAACGCTACGCCTACGATGATCGAGGCAACCTCGTAGCCAAGACCGATGCCGACAACCGCAGCGAGACCTACCAGTACGACGAGGCCAACCGGCTGATCCAGACCACCACCCGCAAAGGCGAGGTCATCACCTATGCCTACGACCTGCAGGACCGGCTCATCCAGGTGACACGCCCGGACGGCACCACCACCTACGGCTACGACGCCGCCGGCCGGCTGATCCAGGTCAGCGAAGGCTCGATCCGCCTGCAATACGAATACGACCCGGCCGACCGGCTGACGCGCGAAATCCAGGACACCCCCGCCGGCTTCAACAGCATCGAGTACCAATACGACAACCTGGATCGCCGCATCTCGCGCAAGGTCAACGGCGGCGACGAAACAAGGTACGCCTACAACAAGGCCGGGCAGCTCACCCAGATTCAATATCGCGGCGAGACCACCCGCTACGACTATGACGCGGCCGGCCGCCTCCTCCAGAAAACCCTGCCCGGCGGCATCACCCAGGCCTACCAATACGACGCAGCCAGCCGGCTCACCCAGGTTCAATACCGGGATTCGGATACCACCCTCATCGACCAGCTCGACCTTGCCTACGACGCCGAGGGCAACATCACCGGCAAGAAACTCGCCAACGGCAGCCTCAGCCTCGATACCGCGATGACCGCGCAGTTTGATGCCGCCAACCGCATGACTCAAATCACTGTTGGCGGCAAGACCTATGCGCTCGCCTACGACGCCAACGGCAACCTCACGAGCAAGCAGAACACCGCCGATCCGTTGGACAGGACGCTATACACCTGGGATGCGAGAAACCGCCTGGTTCAGCTAAGCAGCCCCGGCGTCGATGCCAGCTTCGCCTACGACCCGCTGGGCAGAAGAATCCAGCGCGCGGTCAATGGCGAGAGCACGGCCTACCTTTACGACGGCAATCAGGCCATTGGCGAGGTGAGGGCAGGGCAGACGACGACGCTGCTGACCGGACTCAATATCGACGAAGCCATTGCGCGGTACACATCAACAGGCAGGCTCACGCAGCTCACCGATCAGCTTGGCAGCGTCATTGCCCAGATCACGCAGGACGGCGCGATGCAAAACCGTTATGCGTACAGCCCTTATGGTGAGGCGACATCCAGCGCGGACGATCAGGGGAATAGCACGGAATTCACGGGGCGTGAGAATGACGGGACGGGGCTGTATTTCTACCGGGCGAGGTATTATGACCCTGCTCTAAAGATTTGGTATTCGGAGGACCCTATTGGGACGGCGGGAGGGGTGAACCTCATGGGGTATGTCTACGGAAACCCGGTCAGATATACCGATCCGACAGGGGAGATTGCCCCAATTATTGCCGGAGCTATTATTGGTGCTATTTCAGGCGGATACGGCGCAGCAATACAAGGAGGCGACCTTGGGCAGATAGCTACTGGTGCATTGGCTGGTGCAGGGACAGGTGCCTTACTTGGCATTGTTGGTGGGCCTCTCCTCAGTACAGCCGGGCCAGCGTTAACAGGGCTAGCACGAGCTATGGCTGGTGCTGTATCTAATATTGCCGGTCAGGGAGTCCTTTTTGATGAATGTCATCCAATGAATCCAATGGCACCCATTGGGGCTGCTCTTGGTGCAGGGACAATTGGATTAGGGAACCAACTACTAACAGGGGCGGCGATTTCCCAAGGTGCTATATCGGGTGGCATAGGTGGGAGACTGCTGATAGGAATCCCCAACGCCTTACGACAAGGGACACTAGCGGCTGGTATTTCCCTGACAGGGAAGCAAAAAAAACCATGCACCTGCAAATGAGCGAGCAGTGTGTCCTCAAAGGGAAGCCATCGTCCTTGGCTTTTTTATTGGCCTTTCTGGGAATATCAAGTATCGCATTAGTAAGTTGGCTTCTTAATAAACAGTCAGATGCTCAATTTGCAACTTCACTGCTAGCTATATCGATTACATCATTATTTCTGGCATTGTCGACATTGACGCGGAGGTCGTGCTTAAACCTATTAAATAGACGAGTAGATCGTTGCTTTCTAGGTATCGTAGTGAAGGGCTATTCACTTTCAAGTTTCTCAAGAATAATCAGAGTATTGAAATGCATTGGAGAAACTGACCGAGATTTTCGCATTGATATTTATTTTGTTTCGAACGAACAGAAGGTTCCTGATTTTTTGTTCGTTAGCTATTGGTTTTCTGCAAAGTCGCTTGATGATGCGGTGAAATATTCCCCAGCATTTGAAATGGCAAAAAATCTGGCCAAACTAACAGGTATTGAGCAAGTTGATCCAACGAAGGCCGATACAGGGGCTAATCCTAAGGGGCCAGGCTGAATTGCCCCGGCTTTCTCGCGCTAAAGGTGACGCAACCCTTTTTATGTGCACCGCCAACTGCCCGGCCGAAGACAGCTGGGACAACTATCAGGCCGGCTGGCGCTTCTACGGTGGCCAGGTTACCGGCGCCCGCGTCATCGACCCCCTGGGCCGCAGCCGCCGCGTCGCTTTTGATTCCCAGGGCCGCATCCTCGAAGACGAAGACTTCGAAGGCCAGATCACACGCAACCAGTACGACAGCCAGGGACGCCGCACCAAGAGCACCGACAACCTCAACCGCACAGCCCGATTCACCCGCGATGCCAATGGCAACCTCGTCAGCCAGATCGATCCCTTGGGCCGCATCACCGACACCCAGTACGACCCCAAGTGGAACCTGCCCAGCCTTATCACCGAATACCTTGACGACGGCAGCCCGGTCACCAGCCAAATCCAGTACCACGCCAGTTTGGCCCAGCCCGTCAAACTCATCGACCGGGAAAACCGCGCCACCACCCTGGCCTACACATCGCGCGGCGAACTTGAGCGCATCACCGACCCCCTGGGCCACAGCACCCAGCTGGCCTACAACCACGCCGGCGACCTGGCCGAAACCCAGGATGCCGTGGGCAACACCACCCGCCTCTCCACTGACGGCGCCGGCCGCACCATCCGGACCACCACCCCCAAGGGCTACGACTGGCTGCAAAGCTGGAACGGCAAGAGCCAGCCGAGGCTCAACACCGATCCCACCGGCGGCAAGGTCGAACAGGTGTATGACGAAGCCGGTCGCCTGGTTTCCATCTGGGACCAGAACGGCAACCCCGTCGAACGCTACGCCTACGATGATCGAGGCAACCTCGTAGCCAAGACCGATGCCGACAACCGCAGCGAGACCTACCAGTACGACGAGGCCAACCGGCTGATCCAGACCACCACCCGCAAAGGCGAGGTCATCACCTATGCCTACGACCTGCAGGACCGGCTCATCCAGGTGACACGCCCGGACGGCACCACCACCTACGGCTACGACGCCGCCGGCCGGCTGATCCAGGTCAGCGAAGGCTCGATCCGCCTGCAATACGAATACGACCCGGCCGACCGGCTGACGCGCGAAATCCAGGACACCCCCGCCGGCTTCAACAGCATCGAGTACCAATACGACAACCTGGATCGCCGCATCTCGCGCAAGGTCAACGGCGGCGACGAAACAAGATACGCCTACAACAAGGCCGGGCAGATCACCCAGATTCAATATCGCGGCGAGACCACCAACTACGCCTACGACCCCGCCGGCCGCCTCCTCCAGAAAACCCTGCCCGGCGGCATCACCCAGGCTTACCAATATGACGCGGCCAGCCGGCTCACCCAGGTTCAATACCGGGATTCGGATACCACCCTCATCGACCAGCTCGACCTTGCCTACGACGCCGAGGGCAACATCACCGGCAAGAAACTGGCCAACGGCAGCATGAAGCTCGACACCGCGATGACCGCGCAGTTTGATGCCGCCAACCGCATGAGCAGCATCACCGTCAACGGCAAGACCTACGCGCTCGCCTACGATGCCAACGGCAACCTCACGAGCAAGCAGAACACCGCCGATCCGCTGGACCGCAGCCTGTACACCTGGGATGCGAGAAACCGCCTGGTTCAGCTAAGCAGCCCCGGCGTCGATGCCAGCTTCGCCTACGATCCGCTGGGTAGAAGAGTCCAGCGCACCGTCAACGGCACGACCACGGCTTATCTTTACGACGGCAACCAGGCCATCGGCGAGGTTAGGGCGGGGCAGACGACGACGCTGCTGACCGGGCTTGCCATCGACGAGGCGATTGCGCGCTATGCGCCGGGCGGCAGGCTCACGCAACTGACGGATCAATTGGGCAGCGTGATCCGGCAGATCAACGAGGCGGGGGCGACGCAGAGTGCGACGGCGTATAGTCCATATGGGGAGGCTACGACCACGGGTGATGGTCAGGGCAACAATACGGAATACACCGGGCGGGAGAATGACGGGACGGGGCTGTATTTCTACCGGGCGCGATATTACGATCCGGTGTTGAAGCGGTGGCTCTCAGTAGACCCTATCGGCATCGCCGGGGGCATTAACCCGTATCTCTACGCCAATGCTGCTCCTACGATGTATACTGATCCGCTGGGGCTTGCGCCACCTCCCATTTGCAATGGGCCGGATTGTGTGAGTCCGCCATACGATCCGACGCCGGGCGGCCCAAGGCCGAGTCCTCAACCACGTCCAGACGGAAAACCGCCCCGTGAACCAGGGTCACCAGCGCGCTATGACATATGCCAAGACTTCGACCTTCTAAAGAAGCCGTGCAAGACCTGTGTTGATATTGCGTGCAATGTCTCGACTGGGACGCGCCAGCTTTGTTGCGATGTTGATTTCCGAGACTGCTTTGCCAACGCGATCGAGAATCCGGAAAAGCTGGCTGAGTGCAATGCGAAGCGGGCAGCCTGTGCATTTAGGGGGCGATGATGAGCAAGACACATGCGCTATCCGGGTATTCAATTATCGCAGTTGTGCTTCTTATCGCGATGTTCGTGTTATCGCAACTGGCAGCTTCGCCATGGTTGAATACAGTGGCCGCAGCCCTTGCCATTGCGGCGGCTATTCGCTTCGTTGAGTCGCTGTCAGTGATGGTTGTTGGCGGGCTCGTCGCTGTCCTGACTGTGGGGTTACCGCTCGCGATTCTATTTGCCATAGGGCGGGATAGCGGCTTATCTCTGCTGTCCTATTTCAATCCCATTGACGCAGTACAGGCAGCGCTTCCGACATTAACTGCAGTTGCGTTGTTGGTTCTGCTCAAGAAGTGGAAGAGGACGCATAGGATAAATTCGTAGCCCTATAGGGAGAAATAGGGTTAGGGAGAAATAGGGTCAGACACCAATAATAGGGAGAAATAGGGTCAGACACCAATGGCACTACCATAAGCCCTCGGCATAAAGCGCCTGCCGCTGTTTGAGGATGGCTGCTTTCAGGATATGGCGGGGTTGCGTCATGAGCGCGAGATGGTTTGGTCGTCGCTTGACCGCGCGAGGCTCGATCCGTCCCGGTCGATCCGGCAATCGCAAATGCGCGATGCCGGCCAGCAAAAGGAGAAATAGCGGAGAAATAGGGTGAGAAATAGGGTCAGACACCAAAATGCCCTCGAGGGTGAGAAATAGCGAGGGTGAGAAATAGGGTCAGACACCAAAATGCCCTCGAACGCATCACCGACCCCCTGGGCCACAGCGCCCTGCTGGCCTACAACCACGCCGGCGACCTGGCCGAAACCCGCGATCCCCTGGGCAACGTTTCCCGCATATCCACCGACGGCGCGGGCAGAACCACAAAGACCACCACCCCCAAGGGTTTCGACTGGCTACAAAGCTACAACGGCAAGAGCCAGCCCCGCGTCAACACCGACCCCACCGGCGGCAAGGTCGAACAGGTGTATGACGAAGCCGGTCGCCTGGTTTCCGTCTGGGACCAGAACGGCAACCCCGTCGAACGCTACGCCTACGATGCGAAAGGCAACCTCATCAAAAGAGTCCCCAGAAACCTCAGGCTCCACAAGAAAAAAATTTTCCTAAACCGAAGACTCCTGCCCCAGACTTACCAATGCCAGCTAAACCCAAGCCCATTCCTATGTGTATAACAGTTGCCATTGGTATTGCGGCGGCACTTACACCTGGAAATGTTGGTCTTTTATGCGCCGGTGCCCACCAGCAAGCGCGAGGAATAGGGTTTGCCTGCAATGATCAGTTGATCCATGACTTTTCCGGTTCAGCCGCCGCCTACGGCAACCACGATTTCCAGCTTGTCGCCATTTTCAAGCTGCACTTCGCCATGCCGGCTGCGCGGCACGATTTCTCCGTTGCGCTCGACGGCCACGCGTTTCCCCGCATAGCCCAGGGCATCGACCAGCCCGGTTACCGTCATCGGCGCGGAAAAATTGCGGCTTTCGCCGTTGATGACCAGGGAAAATGCTTCCATATGGCAAGAAACAAGCATTAGAATGCGCTCTCGGTTGCGGAGACTCGCAAAGTTTGCAATTTTACCATGCGGGCGTCGTATAACGGCATTACCTCAGCTTCCCAAGCTGATGAAGAGGGTTCGACTCCCTTCGCCCGCTCCAATAAAACCCTGCGCACTACGGGCTTTTCAAGCGCGGTTTTCCGAAGGAATTCCAGGCGATGCGGCAAGAATGAAGCCTCGTGAGCCGGAAGAAATTTCCCAAGCTTTTCGCGACAGAAATCAAGCAACTGGCTTTTTTCAAGTTTTAGCGCAAATGTCCGTAAATCGAAACATCGGGGAATGGGCTGACCAGACACCCGGAATGCACCGCCGAAGGGCAAACCCGTCGCGAGGCGGGGACGCAAAATCTCCGGTCTGGCCGAAGCCAGATAGCGGGATTGCCGGATGAACGCAGGCCTCATGTTCCAGCCAGCATCTCGTGCCCTTTTCCTAGCTTTCCGGCGTATGGCACCCCAAGGTATGCCAAGGAGAAGAAAATGTCGGACAGCGGCATAGTCAATTTGAGTGATTACAGCAAGGGCCGACGCAATTCCATCAGCGCCGAGCACCTCGCGCTCCTGCAAGAAAGCAGGGACAGGCTGGCTGCCGGCGTTATCCGGGAATTGACTGCGCAAACCGAGGCCATGGAAAACAGCCTGCTTGGACTGGCCGACCATGCGCCTCTGGCCGAGACGCGCGATATCTATTTTCAGGCCCTGGGCCTCCTCAACCGGCAGAGCACCGAGCTTTTCCAGACCTGCAAGCAGGCACTGATCCAGGCGATAGACGCCGAATGCGGCGAGACCCGCCGCCGCGAACAAGCCATGCCGGCCGAGCTTTCGCTGATGGATGACACCGCTTACGAAGCCACGCTTGCCGTCAACAAATCCAGTTCGCGCCTGCGCTACAATTGCGCCGAGGAACTGGTTGGCCTGGATGCGCGCATGGGCATCCTGCTTGGGCGCCAGCAACTTGCCGCCGACGAAAACCCGCTCGGTCCCAAGCTGCTGTGCGAGGCCCTGCTGGAGGGCATGGCAAAGATCAGGATCGAGCAGAAAGCTCAGCTGGTGCTGCTCAACCAGTTCGACCTGGTGCTTTATCCCGAACTGCCGGTCATTTATCAGGAAATCAACCGCTTCCTTCTAAGCAGGGGCATACTGCCCGATTTCAAGGCCGGCATACGCAGCCGTCCCGATCAGGCCGGCCGCGTGAAGTCGCGCCAGCCCGAGCAGACCGAGCTTCTGGGCTTGTTCGAGAAAATGGCCGCCGGGCAAGGCGCGGGCGGCGGCGTTGGCGGGGCGGCTTCGGGACAGGCGGCCGGGGCCGGGGCGGGCGCCACCCTGCTTGGCATCAGCATGCTGGAAGCGCTCAACCGGCTCCAGGTCGGGGCGCTCAGCTTGCCCGGCGGGGTGACGATCGATCTGCGCAGCTCTCTCGCCGGCGGCGACGGATTCCCCAATGTAGTGCGGGAATTGCAGCAAAGCCCGGCCATGCTGTCGGCCAGCCAGATCGAGACGGTGATGATCGATGCCGTGGCCATGCTGTTCGACTACCTGTTCGAGGACCAGGCCATCCCCGAGCATCTCAAGCAGCTGATCGCCAAGCTCCAGGTGCCGGTGCTCAAGGTTGCCATCATTGATCGGGGCTTCTTCACGCAGCGCGATCATCCGGCGCGGCGCGTGCTCGACATGATCGCATCGCTCGCCGTGCAGCCGGCCGGCCAGGAAGGCAAGATCGATCCCCTGCAGGCGGAAGTCGAAACCATCATCGAGAAAATCATCAGCGAGTTCGACCAGGATGCCGGCGTGTTCGAGCAGGCCTGCACCGCCCTGGCCGAACTGCAGGCCAGGCGCGAGCAGGAGATGGAAGCCGGCATGGCCGACAGCGTGGCCGAAATCCAGCGCACCGAGCGCAGCGAAATGGCCGAATCCGTGGTGCGCGAGCACATCCGCCGCGCCCTTGCCGAGCAGCCCGCGCCGGAAACCATTGCAGTCTTCCTGCGCGATCGCTGGGCGCCTTTGCTGGTTGCAGAATATGTCGAGGGGGGCGAGATCTCGCCGCGCCTTTCCGCGCATATCGAAACCATGCGCGAGCTGCTGTGGAGCGTGCAAAGCAAGCCGGACATGGATAGCCGCCTGATGATGGTGCGGATTCTGCCGGGCCTGCTCAAGCGCCTGCGCGAAGGCGTGGACAAGGTCGGCATGCCGGGCGATGCCGTGGAAAAGTTCTTTGCCGGCCTGGTGACCCTGCATGCCAATGCCGTGCGCCCGCATTCGCTCACGGTGCCGCTGCCCGAGGCCGAGGCGCTGCTGGACGACTTGCCGCCGGACGAGGCGGAAGCCGCCGAACATGCCGGCCTGGGCGATCCCCGCTACGCCGAACCCCTGCCTGAAATCGAGGACGAATACACGCTTTGCGCCCAATCCCTGAAAAAGGGCGACAGGCTGCAATTCCATCACGATGACGGCAGTTCCGACTGGGTGCATGTGGTGTGGGTGAGCGGTCTCAAGGGCAATTACCTGCTGGCCGACCTGAACGGCCGCAACATGTTTTCCGTCAGCCCGCTTCGATTGGCGGACAAGATGCGCTCCGGGCGTGCCGTGCTGATGGGGCGCGAATCCGTGACCGAGTCGGCTTTCAGCAAGCTGATCGCCTTCTTCAAGCAGCGCGTCATGGGCGCCTGATTTCCCCGTCGCACAGGTTGCCGGCGGGCCGGCTTTTTGAGGCCGCCCCGGCCCGGTGCCTGCCGCAAGGCGCTGCCTGCGCCGGCTCGTTCCCGTTTTGTTACCATGCGGGCATGAGTTTTTCCGCAAAGCTGACCGATTGGCAGCGCCGGCACGGGCGCCATCACCTGCCGTGGCAGGCAAGCCGCGATCCCTACCGCATCTGGGTTTCGGAAATCATGCTGCAGCAGACCCAGGTCGCCACCGTCATCCCTTATTACGAGCGCTTCATGGCGCGTTTCCCCGATGTTGCCGCCCTCGCCGCGGCGAGCGAAGAAGAAGTGCTCACTTGCTGGGCAGGCCTTGGCTACTATGCGCGCGGGCGCAACCTGCATCGCGCCGCGCGAAGAATCATGGAAAGGCATGGCGGCATTTTCCCGCGCAGCTTCGACGATATTGTCGGCCTGCCCGGCATCGGCCGCTCCACCGCCGCCGCCATCGGCGCCTTTGCCTACGGCGAGCGCCGTGCCATTCTCGACGGCAACGTCAGGCGCGTGCTTGCCCGTGTCTTTGCCGTCGACGGCTGGCCGGGCGACAAAACGGTGGAAAGCCGGCTGTGGCGGTTGAGCGAGAGCCTCTTGCCGGAAACGGGCATCGAAACCTACACCCAGGCATTGATGGACCTTGGGGCCACAATCTGCACACGCGGCAAACCAAGGTGTGCGCAATGCCCGCTCGCTGCCGATTGTCTCGCGCTCAGGGAAAACCGTACCGCCAGCCTGCCGGCGCCACGTCCTAGAAAAGCGCTGCCCGAGCGCAGCGCCACCTTGATGGTCATCCGTCATGGCCGCGACGTCCTGCTGGTCAGGCGCCCCGCACCGGGCATCTGGGGCGGGTTATGGAGCCTGCCGGAGGCCGAAGGCGACAGCGCAGCCGCCTGTTTGCGGCTGACCGGCCAGGTGCCGGCAAGCATTGAAGAACTGCAAGGCTTTACCCACACGTTCACGCATTTCCGGCTGTCCATACTGCCGCTCCTGCTTTCGCTTGACGGGCGTGTCTCCGCGGCCAGCGAGCCGGGCACGGTCTGGATGGATCATGCCGATGCTCTGGGGGCCGCCATTCCCAAACCGGTGAAGGCCATCCTGGAAAAACTCCCGGCATAATCCCTTTCATGCTGATCGACACGCACTGCCATCTCGATGCCGCGGAATACGATGCGGACCGCGACGCGGTCGCCGCGCGCGCGCAGGCTGCGGGCGTGGAAGGGATCATCGTGCCGGCGGTGGCGGCGTTCAATTTCCAGTCCGCCGTCGATTGCCGCCGCTACGGCGGCGTGGAAATCGCGCTGGGCATGCACCCCATGTACGTGCACGTGCACCGCGAAGAACACCTGGCGCTGCTGGACGAGGCGATCCGGAAGGAACGCCCGGTGGCGGTGGGCGAAATCGGCCTCGACCGCTTCCAGTCGCGCATCGACCGCCCGGGGGTGCATGAAGAGGATCTCGAGCGTCAGGAATTCTTTTTCATCGAGCAACTGAAGCTGGCGAGCAAATACGAGCTGCCGGTGCTCTTGCACATCCGACGCGCCAACGACCAGATACTCAAGCAGTTGCGGCGCATCAAAGTGCCGGGCGGCATCGCCCACGCCTTCAACGGCTCCGTGCAGCAGGCGCAGGAATATCTCAAGCTCGGGTTCAAACTGGGCTTTGGCGGCGCGATGACTTACACGCGCGCCACCCGCCTGCGCGGGCTGGCGGCAGAGTTGCCGCTGGGATCTATCGTGCTGGAAACCGACGGGCCGGACATCCCGCCCGAATGGATCGCCAGGCAGCGCAACGAGCCGGCGGAACTGCCAAGGATCGCCCAGGTGCTGGCCGAGCTGCGCGGCATCGGCGCGGAGGAAGTGGCCGCACGCACCACCGAAAACGCGGAAGCGGTGTTGAAGCTCAGAGCCAGCGTCTGACGCGCCTGCAATATTCCCGGTAGGCTTCGCCGAATTTTGCGCCGAGATGCGCTTCCTCGTTGCGGATGACCCCGTAGCGGATCGCGGCCCACACGACGGGGTAGAGCAGCAGCGGCCAGAGATTGCCCCAGATCAGCATCACCCCGAAATAGATCACGCTGTCGCCGAGGTAGATGGGATTGCGTGAAAAGGCGAAGGGCCCGTCCTGCACCAGGTACGCCACCCCTTTGTAGGGATTGACCGTGGTGCGGTGGCGGAACATGGTCAATGCCGCCCACAGAAGCAGCATGCAGCCCAGTATGACCAGCAGCCAGCCGATACCGGAAAGTTTGGGGAAAGGCAGCGGAAGCCGTTCGTGCAGTTCCCATGCCGCCCACAATGCCGCCACGTAAACCAGCGGCGGCGGCAACAGGGTGGAGGGGCGCTTGTGGTTGTCCCGGGTCATTTCTCTGCGATCATGGTTTCGATCAGCCGCACCATTTCCGGATGATCGAATTCCCTGCCGCCGATCGCGCTGTAGGCCAGACGGCCCCGCTTGTCGATGAAGAAGGTGGTCGGCAATCCGCGCACCGGCCAGGGCGCCATGGCCTCGCCTTCGGGGTCGAGCAGGATGGGGAACTGCGGCTGCACGTCGAGCGTGGAATTGAACTGCTCGATCATGTCGACGGTTTCGCCTTCGTTGACGCCCAGGATCACCACCGGCTTGCCCGCCATTTTCAGCCGCAAACGCTCCATGGAGGGGAATTCGCGACGGCAGGGCGGACACCAGGTCGCCCAGAAATTGACGATGACGACCTTGCCGCGCAGCCTGGCGAGTTCCACCGTCTGGCCGTCCATGTCCTTCAGTTTCATTGCCGGTGCTGCGATGCGCGGCTTGAAAGGGGTGTAGGAGAACTGCAATGGCGGTTCGGCGGCAGCCGCCGGGCCGGCCAAGGCGACAAACAGAAGGCTAGTCAAAAGATGCCGGACATTGAACATGCTGCAGCTTCCCTTCATGAAGTTTGCCGTTTTGCCGCCAGCGGTAGAGCACGTCGAAACGGCTGCCGGCCGGCAGTTCGAATGTGGTCATGCCCTGGTTCCAGTCGCCGGGAAAGAAGGTCTGTTCCACCGGGAACTGCGACCAGTCGAACGCCAGCTTTACGGTTCTTGAAAGACTGCGCGGCTGCCAGCGGTCGAGCCAGTCGTGCTTGGTCAGCATGGCCCGCGTTTGGTTGCCTTCGGGTGAATAATGCCAATACGCGAGCTTGTGCTCAATGGGTTGTTTGCTGTCGTTGCGCACCACCGTCATGTACACGCAGGTGCGGGCGAATTCCTCGACGGATTGCCTGTCCATGCCGCGGTTCAGCATGAAGGCGCGCGCCTGCTCGGGACTGATCTGGGTGAACCTCAGGTGCACACCCCGGGTATCGACCTCCCAGGTGGAGAGGCCGGTATCCGGATCGACGCTGTGGCGCGTGACGCCCTCCCGGACAGGCGCCGCCTGCACGGCGAGGGGACCGGACAGGCAGGCCAGCAGGCAGGCAGGCTTGAGTCCGCGCAATCTCAAATCCGCGCACCCTGCACGGCGCGCAGAAATTCGTTGCGCAACTGATCGCTGGTTTCGAAGCAGCCGGAAAAGGCCTGGGTCACCACGCGCTCGTCGCCGCGGCGGTCTTCGCCCAGCAGCAGGCAAAGCTGCTCGGCCTCGATGATGCAGGCGGCGCCCGCGGCCTTGCCGTGTTCCATCATGGCCTCGGCGATGTCGCGCGTCATCCATTCCTGGTAGGTGAAGCGGTGGCCGATGGCGTCGACCAGGCGCGCGATGCGGCCGAAGCCGTGCAGGCGGCCGCCGGGGATATAGGCGACGTGCGCCACGCCGCGGAACGGCACCAGATGGTGCGGACACACGCCGTGGATGGCGATGCCGCGCACCACCACCATGTCGCGGCGGCTGTCCTCGAAGCCCTCGCCCAGTGCCTCGCCGGGATCGAGGGCGTAGCCGCCCAGAAGGCGCTTCTGCCAAAGCTCGCGCACGCGCTGGGCGGTGCGCCCGGTGTGCACGGTGTCAGAGGGCACGCCGCAGGCGGCGAGCAGGTCTTTCACCGCGCGCTCGAAGGCCTCGGCGTCGAAGCTGCCGGTCTGCGTGATGCCGTAGCCCGCAGGGTGCGCGCCGCCGTGGTGGTCGTCTTCGCCGCAGCAGGCGGGATCAATGGCCATTACTTGAACACCGATTTCAGGAAGTCGAGGGTGTGCGCCCAGGAGCTGTGGTCGGCATGCGCGTCGTATTTGAGCGGCAGACCGAATTTTGCGGCATACACGTCGGCGTCCGGGTTGGTGAAAGTGTGCTTCACGCCGGGATAGGACACCAGCTGCCAGTCGGCCTTGGCGTTGTTCATCTCGGTCTTGAAGGCTTCGACGTGCTCGGGCGGCACCATGGGATCGGCCTCGCCGGTGAACACGCGCACCTTGGCCTTGATGGCGCCGGGTTTCACCGGCACGTCGCTGGCGAGGATACCGTGGTAGCTCACCACGCCCTTCAGCGGCTCGCCCGCGCGCGCCATGTTGAGCACGACGGCGCCGCCGAAGCAGTAGCCCAGCGCGGCGATCTGGCCGCGCTTGACCATGGGCTGCACGCCGAGGAATTTCTGCGCGGCGGCGAAGCGGGCGCGCGCAAGGGGCGGATTCTTGTTCACCGCGCCGGCCATCTCGCCTGCGGTCTTGGGATGGTCGGCGGTCTTGCCGTCGCCGTACATGTCCACGGCCAGGGCCACGTAACCGGCTTCGGCCAGCATGTTGGCGCGTTTCCTGGCATAGTCGTTCAGCCCCCACCATTCGTGCACCACCAGCACGCCGGGGCGCTTGCCCTTGATGGCGTCGTCATAGGCCATGTAGCCCTTCATCTTCACGCCGTCGGCGACGTATTCTACGGTCTTGCCGACCACGGCGGCTTGCACGGCCAGCGGCAGCAGCAGGCACAGGGACGCTATCCACTTCATCGCGCTTCTCCTTTTTGTCGGTGGTGAAAGAAAGATAGCACCAGACGGCGGCCGTGCCTATCTCAGAGAAAAAGGGTCAGCAGATCGTTCAGGAAACGCCGCCCTTGCAGGGTGGGGCGCAGAAAATCGGCATCGCGCTCGACGAGGCCTTTTTGTTCCGCCTTTTGCAGGCCGCCCAGGCAGGCCGTGAGCGGCAGGCCGGTGTGCTGGCTGAAAAGCGAAAGCGGTATCCCTTCGTTCAGGCGCAGCGCGTTCATCATGAATTCGAAGGGCAGTTCCCTGGGGCTGAGGGCGCGGGTTTCTGCAATGTGGCTGTCCAACTCGACACTCTGCATGTATTGGGCGGGATGCTTCACCCGCATCTGGCGCACGATGCGGTCGTGGAACGACAGCTTGGAATGCGCGCCGGCGCCGATGCCGAGGTAGTCGCCGAAGGTCCAGTAGTTGAGGTTGTGGCGGCAACGGTGGCGCGGCTTCGCGAAAGCCGAGGTCTCGTAGTGCTCGAAGCCGGCAGTGCCCAGGCGTTCCTCCAGCCATTCCTGCATGGCGGCGGCGGTGTCGTCGTCCGGCAGCCTGGGCGGCGGAGTGTGGCCGAAGGCGGTGTTCGGCTCGAGCGTGAGGTGATAGCAGGAGAGGTGCGGCGGCGCGAACGTCAGCGCGGTTTCGATGTCGGCGCGCAGCATGTCCGGCGTTTGCCCCGGCAGGGCGTACATGAGGTCGAGATTGAAGGTGTCGAAGGTGCGCGCTGCCAGTTCAGCCGCATGGCGGGCTTCGGCTGCGCCGTGGATGCGGCCGATGCGTTTAAGCATGTCGTCGTCGAAGCTCTGGATGCCCAGCGACACCCGGGTGACGCCGGCCTCGCGGTAGCCCCTGAAGCGCCCTGCTTCCACGGTGCCGGGGTTGGCTTCCAGCGTGATTTCGGCCAATGGCTCCAGCTGGGTCAGCGCGCGCACCGTGGCGAGGATGCGGTCTATGCCATCGGGCGAGAACAAACTGGGCGTGCCGCCGCCGAAGAACACCGCATGGATCTTGCGGCCCCAGATCTGCGGCAGCGCGAGTTCGAGATCGCGTGTCAGTGCGGCTATGTAGGCGGCTTCTGGAATTTCACCCTCACCCCGGCCCTCCCTTGCAGGGCGCGTTCCGGCTTGCACGCCGGAACCGCTCGACGGGCGCGGAGCATGCTCCGCGAATTCCCCGTCTCGCCCCGTCAAGGGAGAGAGGGGCGAGGCCATGCTGTCCTTGATCGCATGCGAATTGAAATCGCAATACGGGCACTTCTTCACGCACCAGGGCAGGTGGATGTAGAGCGTGAGCGGCGGCGGCACGGCCAGCCCCGCACCCGCGCGCATCAGGGGTTTGCTTTCCACGTGCCTCGTTGCCACAGCCAGAAATAGATCATAAAGTTGATGGTCAGTACCATGCTGCCAAGCACATATTGGGTGGCAATCGTCAGCGTTTCGGGATAGATCAGCGGCAGCAGATAATTTTCAATGAATCCGCCTGCGTAGCCGGCCTGGCCGGAAAGCCTGCGGAAATAGTTTTCCAATGGGGTCAGCGGACAGATCCAGCCCATGAACTCGATCAGCGCCCCCCAGACGGCGGCGGGCAGATGCATCCACACGATTTTACGCTTCCACGCCACCAGCAGGCCGCCGGCCACGACGAACAGGATGAAGGCCAGATGCAGCAGGACGAGGGCGTTTGCCAGCAGCCAGTAGTTCACATGTTCAGGCGTTGCGCAGCTTGCTGACCAGGATGTCGAGCGCCTGGCCGCGATGGCTGATGGCGTTCTTGTGGTCGGGATCGAGCTCGGCGCCGGTTTTGCCGAACTCGGGCAGGAAGAAATACGGATCGTAGCCGAAGCCGTTTTCGCCTCTGGGCGTGTCGATGATCTCGCCGTGCCAGCTGCCTTCGGCGATCAGCGGTTGCGGGTCGTCGGGGTGGCGCACCAGCACGATGACGCAATAGTAATGCGCCTTGCGGTTGGCCTCGTTGGCGAGCGCGGCGATGAGTTTCTCGTTGTTGCGCGCATCGGATTTGGGCTCGCCTGCGTAGCGCGCGGAATACACCCCGGGCGCGCCGTTGAGCGCATCGACGCAGATGCCGGAATCGTCCGCCAGCGCCGGCAGCCCGGTGTGCAGCGAGGCATGGCGCGCCTTGGCGAGACAGTTCTCGATGAAGGTGACATGCGGCTCGGGGCATTCGGGCACGCCGAAATCGGATTGCGGCACCACGCTGAAATCGAGCGGCTCCAGGATGCGGCGGATTTCCCTGAGCTTGCCGGGGTTGCCCGAGGCGATCACGATTTTTTTCATCAGGCCTCCAATGCGGTTTTCTGTGCCGCGGCCAATTGACGGATGCCGGCCTCCGCCAGGTCCAGCATCGCGTTCAGTTCCTGGCGCGAGAAGGTGGCGCCTTCGGCCGTGCCCTGCACTTCGATGAGGCCGCCGCTACCGGTCATGATCACGTTCATGTCGGTATCGCAGTCCGAGTCCTCGGCATAGTCGAGGTCGAGCACCGGCACTCCCCGGTAGATGCCGACCGACACCGCGGCCACCTGGCCGGTGAGCGGCGATTCGCTGATTTTGCCCTGGCCGAGCAGCCAGTTCACCGCGTCGGCCAGCGCGACCCAGGCGCCGGTGATGCCGGCGGTACGGGTGCCGCCGTCGGCCTGGATGACGTCGCAGTCGATGTGGATGCTGCGCTCGCCGAGTTTCTTGAGGTCCACCACGGCGCGCAGGCTGCGCCCGATCAAGCGCTGGATTTCCTGGGTGCGGCCGGACTGCTTGCCGCGCGCGGCCTCGCGGTCGGTGCGGGTATTGGTGGAGCGCGGCAGCATGCCGTATTCGGCGGTGACCCAGCCTTCGCCGCTGCCCTTTTTGTGCGGCGGGACTTTCTCCAGCACGCTGGCGGTGCAGATGAGCTTGGTGTCGCCGCACTCGATCAGCACGGATCCCTCGGCATGGCGGGTGTAGGAACGGGTGATGCGGATCTGGCGCAATGCGTCGGGACTGCGCCCGCTGGGGCGATGGCTCACTGTGGACTCCTCGTGGAAAGAGGAGATTTTAATGGATTTGCGGGAATTCCCGGCTTGATCAGGGATTGCCGCCGCTGCTGATTTTCTTGATGGCTTCCTGGATTTCGGCGATGGCGCGCTCGATTTCGTCATCCGAGATGGCGGGCGCGCGGCTGGGTTCGGGCTTCTTGATCTCGGTGGTGAAGGCGTATTCGGGCAGCGACAGGGTGGAAATCACCTCCGAGCCGGGCCTGCGCGATTCGCCCCAGGTCATGGCCACGAGCGACAGGTTGTCGCCTTTCTCGCCGCCGCGGAATTCCGCGTGGTCCATGAGGTGGCGCACGCCGTCTTCCAGCGTGTAGGAGTGCAGGATGGCGGCGATCTCGGGAATGCTGACCGAGCCCCAGATGCCGTCGGTGCACAGGAGCAGGGTGTCACCGTCCGTGACCGGCATGGGCGGCGCGCAATCCACCTCGGGCGGGACGTAGCCGCCCAGGCAGTTGCTGACGCGGTTGCGGTTGGGATGGTGCAGGCTTTCCTCCTCGCTGATGAGGCCGTCCTTGACCATGCGCGCCACCGCGGTGTGGTCCAGCGTGCGCGAGATCAGCTTGCCATCGCTGAAGAAATACAGCCGCGAGTCGCCGACGTGCGCCCAGTAGGCGGTGTTGTCCTGCACGATGGCGGCGACGCAGGTGGTATGCGGGATTTCCAGCAGATCGTGCTCGACGGCGTAGTCGTTGATCGCATAATGGGCGCGCTCGATCGTTTCGGTCAGGAAGCGCAGCGGATCGTCCACCCTGGGGCTCGCGGCGCGCTGGAACTCATCGGCCAGGGCCTGCACGCAAAGGTGTGCGGCGAGTTCGCCGTGCATGTGTCCGCCCATGCCGTCCGCCACCACCATGAGCAGCGAATCGCGGCTGTAGGAATAGGCCACGCGGTCCTGGTTGTTCTTGCGCCCGCCTTGCCGGGACGCCTGGTAAATAGTGAATTTCATGATACGGCGCTCAGAAAATTTCCTTGTTCAGCGAGCGTTTGATGGAATTCAGCAGCGAAGGCTTGTCCTGCTGCTGCGTGGAATCGTCCAGCAGCCGCTTTTGCAGGGCAAACACGCTTTGCGGGCGCTCCATGTAGTTCAGCTGCATGCACCAGTCCACGGTTTCCAGCAACTGGCTCGAATACTCTCCCGCCCACGCCTTGGCCGCGGGCGTGAGCTTGTCGTTCAGCAGGCGCGCGTCCGCGGCTTGCGGGGGCAGGCCTGCCAGGCAGGCATAGATGCTGGCGCCGGTGCTGTAGATGTCGGTCCAGGGGCCGAGGCGCTCGCGGTTGTGGTACTGCTCGGGTGCGGCGAATCCCGGCGTGTACATCGGCTGCAGGCGGATTTCCTCCTGGTTGAGGGTCTGCCGCGCCGCGCCGAAATCGATCAGCACCGGCGAGCCATCCTGGCGGATGTAGATGTTGGAAGGCTTGATATCCAGATGCAGCAGCTTGTGGGTATGCACCTCGCGCAGCCCGGTCAGCATCTGCGCGAACACGCGGCGGATGAAGCTCTCGCGGATGTTGCCGCGATGGGTCTGGATATACTGCTGCAAGGTGCGGCCGCGCTCGTACTGCATGACCATGTACACGGTCTCGTTGGCGCGGAAGAAATTGGTCACGCGCACGACATTGGCGTGGTTGATCTTGGCGAGCGTGCGGCCTTCCTCGAAGAAGCACTTCATGCCGTGACGGAAGATGTTGCGGTTTTCTTCCGAGCTGGCTTCGACGACGATCGAGCCGGCAGTGCGCAGCACCAGGGCGCCGGGCAGGTATTCCTTGAGGGCGTAGAGATTGTTGTGGTCGTCGGTGGCGAGGTAGACCATGCTGAAGCCGCCACCGCCGATCTTGCGCACGATGGTGTACTCGTTCAGCCGGTAGCCGTTGGGCAGAGCCTGATTGGGTTGGGTCGCCATAAGTGAAGTCTAACTGCTATTATTTGTCGCGGTGCGAAACTACTTTAAATCCTGGACTTCAGACACTGGAACACCCCTCAATGATTTTCAGCATGACCGGTTATGCCACCCATACCGCCGCCGTGGGCAGGGCGCTGGTGACGGTGGACCTGCGCTCCGTCAACCAGCGCTACCTGGAAATCGGTTTCCGCCTGCCCGACGAACTGCGCGCGCAGGAACCCGCCATTCGCGAGGCCATTGCGCAGCGCCTGTCCCGTGGCAAGGTCGAGTGCCGCATCAGCCAGACGCCACTGCCCGAGGCTGCCCAGGATATCGGCCTGAACGGGGCGATTCTTGAGTCCCTGGCGCGCTGGCAGAGCGAGGTGCGCGAGCGCTTCCCCGACGCCGCCCCGCTGGGTGTGGCGGACATACTGCGCTGGAACGGCGTGCTGGCCTTGCCCGAAGGCGGGACAGCGGACGTGTCGCGCGACCTGCTTGCGGTCGTCGGCGCGGCGCTCGATGACCTTGCCGCCAGCCGCCGGCGCGAGGGCGAAAAGCTCGAAAAACACATTGCGGAACGCCTGGACCGGGCGGAGGCCCTGATCGCCGAGGCCGCCGGACTGCTGCCCGGCATTCTGTCGGCCTGGCGGGAAAAGCTCTCCAGCCGCCTGAAAGAAGCGCTGGGCGAGCCCGCCAACGACAGGCTGGCGCAGGAGTTCGCCCTGTTCGCCCAGAAAATCGATGTGGACGAGGAGTTGTCGCGTTTTGCAGCCCACGTCAAGGAGGTGCGCCGCACCCTGGGCAAGGGCGGGGCGGCGGGCAAGCGCCTGGATTTCCTGATGCAGGAACTGAACCGCGAGGCCAACACCCTGGGCTCGAAATCCGTGTCTGCGGAGACCACGCGAATATCGGTCGAACTCAAGGTGCTGATCGAGCAGATGCGCGAACAGATACAGAATATTGAGTGAGGAGTGAGGAGTGAGGAGTGAGGAGTGAGGAGTGAGGAGTGAGGAGGGGGGAGTAAATGTCGGGTAGCCTTTTTGTTGTATCCGCGCCGTCAGGCGCGGGCAAGACCAGCCTGGTCAAGGCCCTGTTGAAGAACGATTCCGCCATCTGCCTGTCGGTGTCCTATACCACGCGGGCGCCGCGTCCGGGCGAGGTCAACGGTGTCGATTACCACTTCGTCAGCGTGGATGATTTTCGGGAAATGGCCGCGCGCGGCGAGTTCCTGGAAAGCGCCGAGGTGTACGGCAATTACTACGGCACCTCGCAGGCCTGGATCGCGGGGGAAATTGCCGCCGGCCGCGACATCCTGCTGGAAATCGACTGGCAGGGCGCGGCCCAGGTCAGAAAGCATTTTCCCGAGGCGGTGACGCTGTTCATCCTGCCGCCTTCGCTCGAAGCCCTGCGCGAGCGGCTTTCCGGCCGCGGCCAGGACAGCGCGGAAGTTATCGAAAAACGCATGGCCGCGGCGCGCGACGATATCGGCCATGCCACCGAGTTCGAATATATAATTGTCAACGATGACTTTGACCAGGCCCTGCTGGATTTTCTGGCGGTGGTGAGAGCATCGCGTCTGGCTACCATGCGGCAGACGCGCAGGCTTGCCTCGCTGTTCGAGCGCTTCGGCCGGGGATGAAAAAAGGAGTTGAATGTGGCACGCATTACCGTTGATGACTGCATGGCAAGAATCGGCAACCGTTTCGAATTGACGCTGGCGGCGACTTACCGTGCACGCCAGCTGGCGCAGGGCTCGCAGCCGCTGGTGGCGAGCCGCGACAAGCCGACGGTGACCGCGCTGCGCGAAATCGCTTCCGGCAAGGTGGGACTTGAAATCCTCAACCGGGGCAAGGCCTAGCTCCTCGCCCGCGATTTCGCACCATCATTCAGCCGACACCAACGCATCGGCTGATTTTTCCATACTTGCGCCGCAGCTGGCCTATCTCGCGCCGGCCGACATCGAGCTGGTGCGCGATGCCTTCTACGTCAGCCGCGACGCCCATGCCGGGCAGTTCCGCAAAAGCGGCGAGCCCTACATTTCCCACCCGCTTGCCGTAGCCGGAATTCTTGCCGGCTGGCACCTGGATGCCCAGGCGCTGTCGGCCGCTCTCCTGCATGATGTGGTGGAGGACACCGCCGCCACCACCGAGGACATCCAGTTGCGTTTCGGCAAGGCCGTCGCCCATCTGGTCGAGGGCGTGTCCAAGCTGGACAGGCTGTCCTTTGCCAGCGAGGAGCATGCGCAGGCGGAGAATTTCCGCAAGATGCTGCTGGCGATGGCGCAGGATGTGCGCGTCATCCTGATCAAGCTGGCCGACCGCCTGCACAACATGCGCACGCTGGGCGATCTGCCGTCGGAAAAGCGCAAGCGCATCGCCGCCGAGACCCTGGAAATCTATGCGCCCATCGCCAACCGCCTGGGCCTGCACGCGCTGTATCAGGAACTGGACGACCTCGGTTTCCGCTATTTGTATCCCACCCGCCACCGCGTGGTGATGCAGGCGGTCAAGGCCGCGCGCGGCAACCGCCGCGAACTGGTGGAGAAGATTCGCGAGACCCTCCAGGAAAAGCTCGACCAGGCCGGCGTCGAGGCCACGGTCACCGGCCGCGAGAAGCATCTTTACAGCATCTACAGGAAGATGCAGGAAAAGAACCTCGGTTTCACCGAGGTGTTCGACATCTATGGCTTCCGCGTCGTGGTGAAGGACGTGCCATCCTGCTATCTGGCGCTGGGTGTGCTGCACGGGCTGTACAAGCCGATACCGGGCAAGTTCAAGGACTACATCGCCATCCCCAAGGCCAACGGCTACCAGTCGCTGCACTCCATCCTGTTCGGGCCGCAGGGCACGCCCATCGAGATCCAGATCCGCACCCAGGACATGCACCGCTTCGCGGAAACCGGCGTGGCCTCGCACTGGATGTACAAGAGCTCGGACTTGGCGCTGTCGGACGTGCAGCAGCGCACCCACCGCTGGCTGCAGTCGCTCCTGGACATCCAGGCCGACAACAAGGACTCGCCCGAATTCCTCGAACACATCAAGGTCGACCTGTTCCCGGACGACGTCTACGTGTTCACCCCCAAGGGCAGGATCATGGCGCTGCCGCGCGGCGCCACCGCAGTGGACTTCGCCTATGCCGTGCATACCGACGTCGGCCATCACTGCGTGGCGGTGAAGATCAACCACGAACTGATGCCGCTGCGCACCGAATTGCGCAACGGCGACCACGTCGAGATCATCACCGCAGTCAAGGCCGCGCCCAATGCGGCGTGGCTCAACTTCGTCGCCACCGGCAAGGCGCGCTCGCACATCCGCCAGTTCCTGCGCACGGCCAAGGCGGAGGAGTCAGCGCAACTCGGACGGACCCTGCTGGAAAATGCCATCAAGGCGCTCAATCCGGAAGCGCCTGAGCCCTCGGCCACGCTGCTGCAGAAACTCCTGCGTGAAACCAACAGCAAGTCCGCCGACGAGCTGTATGCGGAAATCGGCCTGGGCCGCAAGCCGGCCATGGTGGTGGCGCACCAGTTCCTGCACCTCATGGGCGACGAAACCGGTCGCACGCCACATCCGATGACCGTCACCATCCGCGGCACCGAAGGCGTGCCGGTGGAACTGGCGTCCTGCTGCCATCCCATCCCGGGCGACCCCATCCTCGGCTTCATCCACAAGGACCGCGGCCTCATCATCCACACCCACGACTGCCCGGCCATCCGCAATTTCCGCTCCGATCCGGAGAAATGGCTGGACGTGGAATGGCAGGCCGCCCCCGGCGGCCTGTTCGATGTGTCGATCAAGCTGGTGGTGGCCAACCAGCGCGGCGTGCTGGCGCATGTTGCCGCCGCCATTTCCGAGCAGGGCTCCAACATCGGCAACGTCGCCATGGAGGAGGAAGACGGCAGTCCCTATACCGTGCTCTACTTCACGCTGAAGGTGGAAGACCGCGTGCATCTCGCGCGCATCATGCGCGCGCTGCGCCAGCTGCCCGAGGTGGTGAGGATTTTTCGCATGAAGGGCAGGAAGGACAGCCGGGCCGGGGGGCAGTAGCAGGGATCAGGGATCAGGGGTCAGGGGTCAGGGGTCAGGGGTCAGGGGTCAGGGAATGTGCTTCGCGCTTTTCTCTAATAAAATGAACGGCCGAAGGCCGCACAACCTCTGCCCCCTGAATCCTGACCCCTGCCTCCTATCATGAAAACCATCATCTCCACCGCCGCCGCACCCGCCGCCATCGGCACCTATTCCCAGGCCGTGAAGGTCGACGGCACGGTCTATCTTTCCGGACAGATCGGGCTCGATCCCGCGTCGATGCAGCTGGTCGACGGCATCGAGGCGCAGATCCATCAGGTGTTCAAGAATCTGTCGGCGGTATGCGAAGCGGCGGGCGGGTCGCTTGCTGACATCGTCAAGCTCAACGTTTTTCTCACCGATCTCGGCAACTTCGCCAAGGTCAACGAAATCATGGGCCAGTATTTCCAGCAGCCTTACCCGGCGCGCGCCGCGGTGGGCGTGGCCAGCCTGCCGCGCGGCGCGCTGGTCGAGGCCGACGGAGTCATGGCTGTCCGGTGAGCTTCTCGTTTCCCGTTGCGCCTGCGGTCAAAGCCAGACTGGAAAAACTGGGGCTTTGCAGCGATGCAGATCTGGCGCTGCACCTGCCGCTGCGCTGGGAAGACGAAACCCGCATCACCGCGATTCGCGATCTGATTCCCGGACGGCAGGCAGTCGTCCAGGCCAGGGTGGCAGAGGCGGAAGTGCTCTACCGGCCGCGCCGCCAGCTGGTGGCCACAGTCGCCGACGACAGCGGCGAACTGATCATCCGCTTCCTGAATTTCTATCCCAGCCAGGTGCAGTCGCTCAAGCCCGGGCGGCTGTTCCGCATTGCCGGGGAAGCGCGCGGAGGGTTTTTCGGCCTGGAAATGGTGCACCCGCGCTGCCAGCCGGTTCAGTCCGACACGCCCCTGCCGGACAGCCTGACGCCGGTTTACCCCACCACCGCGGGCCTTGCGCAGGCCAGCCTGCGCAAGCTGATCGACAAGGCGCTGGCCAGGCTTGATCTGGCGGAGACCCTGCCGCAGGAAACCTATGCCGGCATGGGTCTGCCGGGCTTTGCGGAAGCGGTTCGCATGCTGCACCACCCCGCTCCGGACATGCCTTTGGCAGAGCTCGAAGCGCGCGATCACCCCGCCTTCAGGCGGCTGGCGTTCGATGAACTGCTGGCCCAGCAATTTTCGCTGCGGCTGGCGCGCGAGGCGCGCGCGCAGAAACACGCAACGCCGCTCAAGCCGTCCGGCAGACTCATGCAAGCCCTGCTTGCCGCCCTGCCGTTCAGGCTGACCGCGGCGCAGGAACGGGCTTGGCAGGAAATCAGCCGTGACCTGGGCGACACCCGCCCCACGCGCCGTCTGCTGCAAGGCGATGTCGGCAGCGGCAAGACCGTGATCGCGGCCCTGGCCTGCCTGCAGGCCATCGAGGGCGGCATGCAGGCCGCCGTCATGGCGCCTACCGAAATCCTGGCGGAGCAGCATTTTCAGAAGCTCAAGGCCTGGTTCGAGCCGCTCGGCATCGAACTCGCCTGGCTGGCCTCGGCGCTGACCCCTGCGCAAAAAAAACAGGCGCTCGCCCGCATCAGGAGCGGCGAGGCGCTGGTGGCCGTCGGCACCCATGCGCTGTTCCAGAAAGGTGTTGAGTTCCACCGCCTCGGCCTTGCCATCGTCGACGAGCAGCACCGCTTCGGCGTGAAGCAGCGGCTCGCCCTCAGCGAAAAGGGCGCCGAGCCGCACCAGCTGATGCTGTCGGCCACGCCGATTCCGCGCACCCTGGCCATGAGCTATTTCGCCGATCTGGACGTGTCGACCATCGACGAACTGCCGCCCGGGCGCAGCCCGGTCGTCACCAAGCTGGTCGCCGATGTGCGGCGCGACGAAATCCTGCAGCGCGTGCGTGCTGTTTGCATCGAAGGCGGACAGGCCTACTGGGTATGCCCGCTCATCGAGGAGTCGGAGAAGGTCGATCTGCAAACGGCGCTGGATACCCACGCCATGCTGCAGGCGCAACTGCCGGAACTCAACGTCGGCCTGGTGCACGGCCGCATGAAGCCGGCAGAGAAGCAGGCGGTCATGGCCGCCTTCCAGGCCGGCCGGATCCAGCTGCTGGTTTCCACTACCGTCATCGAGGTTGGCGTCGACGTGCCCAATGCCTCGCTCATGATCATCGAGCATGCCGAGCGCTTCGGGCTCTCGCAACTGCACCAGTTGCGCGGCAGGGTAGGGCGTGGCGCGCGTGAATCGGTGTGCATCCTGCTGTACCAGAATCCGCTGTCGGAAGAGGCGCGCAGTCGGCTCAGGGTTATTTACGAGTCGAACGACGGCTTCGAGATCGCCCGCCAGGATCTGCTGCTGCGTGGCCCGGGCGAACTGCTGGGCGCCCGCCAGAGCGGCGCGCCCATGCTGAGGTTTGCCAATCCGGAGCGCGACCGTGACTTGCTGGAGCGCGCGGCCCGCCTCGGGCCGGAACTGATCGGGCGGCACCCCGAGGCCGTCGCGGGGCATCTCGGGCGCTGGCTGGGAACGCGGGCGAAGCTGGCCGCCGGCTAGTTTTTTCGTGCCATACCCTTCAGCGGGTGGGCGGCATGGCCGTATCAGCTCCTAATAGCCCAAGCATATGGGTGTTGACCATTGGAGCATTGAAGTGGAGACAGTCATGCACAAAATCCCTCACATCGTCAGGGCGGTTGTCCTTTTTGCGTTCGGTTTGTTTGTGCCTGCCTCCATGGCAGCGGGCGAGCTGGTGCTGGGCGTGCAGGATTACGGCAAGAGTCCGCGCATGATCTCGCTGGAGTTTCGCGACATGTCGAAATACCTGAGCGCCAAGCTCGGCCAGCCGGTGATCGTGGAGCCGGTGCAAAGCTATCAGCGCTACATGGAGCGGGCCAAGCAAAAACGCTATCACTTCATGTACGGCCCGCCTTCCATGGTCATGGAAGCCAATGCCCTGGCCGGCTACGAGCCGGTGGTCAAGGTGCCCGGCCTGCTCTCGGCGGCCTTCATGAGCCTGGCCGACGGCCCCATCGCCTTTCCGGAAGACATGAAGGGCAAGCGCATCGGCATGCCGGAGGAGAATTCGCTGATGACCATGCTGGCCTTCTCCAAGCTGCGCGAAATGAAAGTCGATCCGCGCAGGTATTTTTCCAACGTCATGGTCTTCAACGACGCCAATGACGTGATCAGCGCCCTGAAGCTGGGCATGATCGATGTCGGCGTGGCCAACTCGGGCCTGTACAACGCCTGGGGCGCCCAGGGACACAACCTCAACCTGGTGCTGCAGTCGTCCGGCGCGCCGCACCTGACCTTTGCCGTGCGCGGCGACCTGCCCGCCGAAACCAAGGCCAAGGTCAGGGAGGCGCTGCTTGCCGCGCACAAGGACCCGGGCATGAAGAACGGCTATTTCAAGCGCACCGGCTTCCCCAACTTCGAGGCCGCCAGCCTGCAGGACTATGAAGGCGTGAAGAAGCTGCTGGCCGAGAGCAAAAAATAATCCCAAGGGGCTCGGCCCCGCCATTGGGTGCGCCCGGGGGCCGTTTCCGGGATAATGCGGGTTTGTTTTTTCGGGTAAGCCGCATTGCGTTTCAGACTTGAGGCCGCCGCGCAAGGCTGGCTCACAACCCCCTTCTTTCTGCCGCGCGAATTTCGCCGCTGGCTGACGGATCAGGGTTCGTTGACGCGCAGGCTCAGGGGGCATTGCCGGGATTTTTCAGTTCGCCCCGTCCGCGTCGGCTTTGCCCGACCCAACCAGGATGAAAACGACCTGTTGCAGTTGCGCACGGACGAATTGGCCTATGTTCGCGAAGTGGTGCTGAACTGCGACGGTCGTGCCGTGGTCTTCGCGCACAGCGTGGTTGCCGCCGGCTCGCTGCGCGGCCCCTGGGCCGCGGTGACCCGGCTGGGCAGCCGCCCGCTGGGCGAGGCCCTCTTCAGCAACCCGCTGGTAGCGCGCGGCAGCCTGCAATATCGCCGCATCGGCGCACGCCATGCGCTGGCCCGCCAGGCGGCTCGCGCGGGCCTCGCTGCGGCCAGAGCTCCCCTGTGGGCGAGGCGTTCGCTGTTTATCCTGCGGGGGCATCCCTTGATGGTGACGGAAGTCTTCCTGCCGGCAATCCTGGGAGGAGAGGGAGCACGTTGAGTCATCCTTACCTGCGCCTGCTGCGCCTGGACAAGCCCATCGGCATCCTGCTGCTGCTGTGGCCCACCCTGTGGGGCCTGTGGTTCGCCGCCGGCGGGCCGCCGCCCGTGCACATTCTTTTGATATTCGCTGCCGGCGTGGTGCTCATGCGCTCGGCGGGCTGCGCCATCAACGACTATGCCGACCGCGATTTCGACGCGCATGTCGAGCGCACCCGTCTGCGCCCCCTGGCGACCGGCGAGGTGTCGCGCAAGGAGGCGCTGCTGCTGGCTGGCGGCCTGGCCCTGCTGGCTTTTTTGCTGATCCTGCCGCTCAACCGGCTGGTCATCCTGCTGTCGGTGCCGGCCTTGTTCCTGGCCGCGAGCTATCCCTTCACCAAGCGTTTCTTTGCCATTCCCCAGGCCTATCTCGGCATCGCCTTCGGCTTCGGCATCCCCATGGCCTACGCCGCCGTGCGCGGCGAAGTGCCGGCGGAGGCCTGGCTGCTGCTGCTGGCAAACTTGTTCTGGTCGGTGGCCTACGATACCGAATATGCCATGGTGGACCGGCCCGACGATCTCAAGATCGGCATCCGCACCTCGGCGATCACCTTCGGCAGATTCGACCTTGCCGCCGTCGGCCTGTGCTACGCCGCAACGCTGGGCCTGCTGGGATACGCAGGCTGGCAGGCCGGATCGGGGCTGGCGTTTCATGGCGGCCTAGTGGCGGCGGCGGGAATTGCGCTCTATCACCTGTGGCTGATCCGGGAGCGCGAGCGCGCCGCCTGCTTCAAGGCCTTCCTGCACAACACCTGGTTCGGCTTCGCCGTGTTCGCCGGGTTGGCACTGGATGGGCTGATACGCGCGTGATTGCTGGAAGATTTTAACCACGGGGAGCTCGGGGCTCAAAGGCAAAAGGCAAAAGGCAAAAGGCAAAAGGCAAAAGGCAAAAGGCAAAAGGCAAAAGGCAAAAGGCAAAAGGCAAAAGGCAAAAGGCAAAAGGCAAAACATCCTGGCTGCCTTCGGTTTTCATTTTTGAATTTTGCTTTTTGATTTTTGCCTTTTGATTTGTTCTTCCCCGTGTCCCCCGTGGTTCATTTTTAAGCTTTATTTCTTGCATGCCACCCGCGTCAGCGTGGTTGCAGGCAGGGTCGCGCGAATCTCGTCGAGGTCGCGCAGGGTGTTGGCATCCTCGCTTCTGACCAGGTAGTAATAGGCCGTTCCCCGCTTGGGCTTGGTCTCCAGGCGCAGTCCGGAAACGCCTTTCCCCTCCAGTTCCCGCATGTAGCGGCGGGCGGAATCCTCGGTCGAATAAAGCCCGAAGGAGATGCCGTTTTTCCAGCTGCCGTCCTTGATGATGAAGGCGTCCTGCACCTTGAGCGCGGCCATTTCCTTGAGCTTCACCTGGCTGGCCGCTTCGCTGGGCAGCGGCGGAAAAATCAGCCAGTACATTTTGTCTACCGGCAGTTCTTCCGCGGACAACACGTGCTGCGCCGCCAGCGTCTTGATTGCCTGGCGCGCGCGTGCCAGATCGTCCTCGCCAAGGCCGCGCCATTCCACGCAAATGGGCTCGCTTGCCGCCGGCGCTTGCGCACGCGGCGGCGCCGGGGCATGGCTGTTCACGAGGCGCGCGGACAGCAGCACGATTTTCTCGGCATTGATCGGCGAGTAGGCGCCGGCCTGGGCGTCGGCCTGGCTGTGTGACCAGAAGAAATAGGCGCCGACCAGCAGGTTGAGCAGCAGTAATGCAGCCGCAGTCCACTTCATTTATGCATGTTCCCCTGACTCGATGATCAGCAGCCCTTCCAGCACCAGTCTGGGTGCGATGATAACGCCGATCTGCAATTGCCCGGCCAGCCATCCGGCGTCGCCGCCGGTGAGGATGCAAGGCGGAGGGGCTGCGCTTGCCGCCGCCAGCCGTTGCCAGGCCGAGCGCACGCTGCACGCCAGCGCCGAGGCGATGCCGCTGCTGATCGCATCGGCGGTGCTGCGCGGGAAATCGACGACGTGCCCTGCGAAATCCTCGAGCGCGTGCGTGCCCGAGGCGAGGCTTGCCTGCATCAGGCGCCGGCCCGGCAGGATCATGCCGCCGATGAACTCGCCCGCCCCGTTGAGCGCGTCGATGGTGACGGCGGTGCCGGCGGAAACCACCAGACAGGCGCCGTGCGTGCGGGTCCACGCCCCGATCAGGGCCGCCCAGCGGTCGCTGCCCAGTTGCTCCGGGCGCTGGTAAAGATTGCGCACGCCCGCGCTTGCGCGGCTTGCCCGCACCCAGACGAGGGGCACATTGCGCGCCTGCCAGTATGACGATATGGGGCACGCCTGCTGCCCGCCCGCCACATTGGCGGCAATCACCTTCGCCGGCAGCGGGAAACGGTCCCACTCCTGCAACAGCCTGCCCGTCTGGTCGTGCGCGGCAGCGCCCTCGGCAAGCCATTCCGCGGCCTGCACCAGCGCCCATTTGATGCGGCTGTTGCCGACATCGAGCAGCAGGGTGGCGCCGCTCATTTCGCGCTTGCCGGCCGCAGGCTGACTTCCCCCGCGCTGAACTTGCGCATTTCGCCGCCGGGGAGGGAAAGCAGCAGATTGCCGGCTTCGTCGAGTCCGCTGACGGTGCCGCTATGGCGGTGGCCGTCGGGCGTGCGCAGCGACACGGCGCGGCCTTCGTGCGCATGCCAGTGCGGCCACTCGGCCAGGATGGGGCGGATGCCGTCCTGCTCGAATAGCGCCATGATCTGCGCAAGCTCGCACAGGATGGCGTGCAGGAGTTCGCTGCGGCGGACGGCGACGCCCATTTCGGCCAGGTCGATCACGGCCTGGTCGATTTCCTGGCGGTGCCGCGCCGGCAGATGCTCGTTGACGCCGATGCCGATGACGGCGAAGGAGGGGCCGGCCAGTTCGCCCTGCACCTCGACCAGGATGCCTGCCAGCTTGCGGTAGCCGGCCAGCACGTCGTTGGGCCATTTGAGCCTGACGGGGAGAGGGCAGCGCCCCGCCAGCGCGCGCGCCAGCGCCAGTCCGACCGCAATGCTGAGACCGGACAGCTGGTCCATGCCGCGCTCGAAGCGCCACAGCACGGAAAACGTCAGCCCGCCGCCCAGCGGGGACTGCCAGCTGCGGCCGCGACGGCCGCGCCCGGCATGCTGGTAGTCCGCATACAGCACGGTGCGGTGGGGGGCGCCGGCCAGCGCCTCCTGGGTGAGCAGGCTGTTGGTGGAACGGGTTTCCTCAACCGTTTTCAGCACATAGCCGTGGCCGGATGCGGCCAGCATGGCCTGCAGTTCTTCCGCATCCAGCCAGGAAAGGCTTTCCGCCAGCCGGTAACCCTTGCCGCGCACGGCGTGGATGCTGACGCCGCTCCGTTCGGCGGCCTGCAGCAGGTTGAAGACGGTCGCGCGCGATACCCGGAAATGCGCCGCCATGTCCTGGCCCGAGTGGAAGCGCCCGTCCGACATGCGCTTCAGCAGAGGGATCAGAAGGGGGGGGAGTATGTGCCTCGGCATGGCGAGATACTAGCATGCGCTGCCGCCGTTTTCGGGGGCGCTGGTGCCCGCGTGCCGCATGAGGAATCCGGGTTAAACTCGCTTGCCTTGGCGAGTGGAGTTTCCGTGCTGGAATATTTCGAACTGAATGCCGCCGGCAAGCCTGCCGCGCTGATGATCTGGCTGCACGGCCTCGGCGCCGACGGCTATGACCTCGAACCGGCGGCGCAAATGCTCGGGGCGGGCAATGTCCGCCACGTGTTTCCGCATGCGCCGGCGCGGCCGGTGACGCTCAACGGCGGCATGGCCATGCGTGCCTGGTATGACATTGCCGCGGCGGACCTGCGCTGGCGCGAGGACCGCGAGGGGATCCTCGCATCCGCCCGCCAGGTGCGGGAACTGGCAGGGGCCTTGCGCGGGGAATCCGCATTGCCGCTGGTGCTGGCGGGGTTTTCCCAGGGCGCGGTCGTCAGCCTGGCCGCGGCGGCGCAGGGCGTGCCGGGCCTGATCGGCGTCGCGGCCATGTCCGGTTATGTGCCGCGGTTTTTGCTGCCCGTCCCTGCTGACATGCGCAGCGTGCGCGTGTTGATGGCGCACGGCGAGCAGGACGAAGTGGTTCCGTTTGCGCTGGGCAAGGCCGGCCGCGATGCGCTCGCGGAAAGCGGCGTGGCGGTCGATTGGCGCGCGTATGCCATGCCGCACACGATTTGCCAGCAGGAGTTGCGCGACGTGTCGGGCTGGCTGTCAGGCCTGCTGGAGCAGGCCTGACGGGCGGTCAATCGAGCCGGGTGATGCCGACCCGTATCCAGCCCTCGCCGTGATCGACGAGGTCATCCATCTGGAAGGTTTTGGTTTCCTGTCCGGTGCTGTATTCGGCAATGCCCTTGCGTTGATAGCAGGCCGGATCGATGACGATTGACGGCGCATAGTGGTCGTCGAACAGCAGTCCGGGCATGGCGGCACGCCCGCTGCGGGTGTCCCTGCCGTTGACCGTGTAGGCCACGCCCTCGTGGCCATGGAGCAGGATATCCAGCGGCTTCCCCGGCAGGATTTCGATGCCGACGGAGCTCTCGGCGTCGGAGAGCCTTGAGAGGCGTCGGATGACGCCAAGCATCCAGCCCGCGGACTTGTCGGCCCTCAGGCCGACCAGCGTGCCGATGCGCAGCCAGTCCTTGTCGCTGGTTTCGATGGTGGCGCCGAATCCGTATTCGCTTTCATCCTCCATCACCCAGCGCTCGATGTCGGATGTCTCCCGCCGCGGGGCATCTTCCGGGTGAGTGCGATTGAGCGTGCGGTTGGTGACGAAGCCGAAGAAGGCCATGTCTGCGTGTTCGTCGAAACCCAGCCTGCCTTTCAGGGGGGCGCCGGTGCCACGGTCTTCCTGGATGTGCCCGATGGCCGAGGGCAGGCCATGCACGACTTCCACGATCTTCTTCACGGCCATGCGCGGCGAGCGGCGCTGCTCGCGCCCGGTGAGCGGCGCCCATTGGCGTGAAAGATGATCGAGCAGTTCGAGGCTTTCCGACACGCGCGCAAACTCGGTCAGCCCCAGGCGGGCCGGGGCCGTTCCGGTGTGCAGTTCCGCCTGTATCCTTCGTATCCGTTCCAGCAGTTCCCGGGTTGACCAGTAGCGGGTCGAGAGTTCGGGGTTGTTGTTGCGTATGCGCCTGGCGCCGTGGTCCCAGGTCATGTCGACGGTCAGCACGTGCCGTTTCGGATCAAGATTCCTTTCCAGTTGCAGCATGTCGCGCCATCCCGTGATCCAGGTGTCGATGAGGTCGATCTGGCGGGGGTAGAGGGAACCGGAATTGGCCTGGTCCAGCATCAGCGTATGCAGGTATTCCCCTTCGCAGGTGCTTTCGTGCGCATCGTCGGGATAGGCCAGCAGGCGGGTTTTTTGGAAGCCCTGGGTCTCGGCGAGCTGGTAGAGCTGGTGCAGCCTGGCCCAGGTTTTCGCGCCGGGGTGCAGGTAGCGGATGGTGCGCCACTTGATGGCGCGGCGGAAGCCGCGCAGCGCGCGCAGGGTCACGACCGGCATCATGGCCTTGAGGTGAGACTTGGCGGGACTGCGCGAGTATTCGATGATGTAGTTGTGGTAGGCGCGCAGCACCTCCCAGTTCAGATGGTAGATGGCGTGCCAGAGCTGGCTTTCCACGGTGCGCGACATGCGCGGGTTGCGCAGATATTGGCGGCTGAGCACGGCCTGGGTGTGCTGGCCCTTCTCGTCCAGCAGCATCAGGATGAGCAGGCGCTCCTTGGAGTGGGGGGCATTCTCGTCATTGAAGCGCTTGACTTCGGCCAGGATCTCGCCCTGGGCCTTCAGCGCGTCGCCGATAGGCAGGTTCTGAGCCCAGCGCGTGGTTGCCTGTACGCTGGAAAGCGGGTCGTCCGGATTGCGCAGCCGCATCATGCGGGCAAAGCGCTCCGAGAGAACCTGTTTGATGCCAGCCATGGTCGAAGTCTTCGCTACCTCGTTCAGTTTCCCGTTTTTGACGCTACCCAGCCGCTGACCGAGGCCAGCGCGGCCGCAAGCTTGTCCGGTTCGGTTCCGCCCGCCTGCGCCATGTCCGGGCGTCCGCCGCCCTTGCCGCCGACCTGGCCGGCGACGAAGTTGACCAGTTCGCCGGCCTTGATTTTTGCGGTCAGGTCCGGGCTGACCATGGCCACGAGGCTGACCTTGCCGTTGGCTGCCGAGCCCAGCACGACGGCGCAGGGTGCGAGCCTGTCCCTCAACTTATCGGCGGTTTCGCGCAGGGCTTGAGCGTCGCCCTCGATTTGCGCCGCCAGCACCTTGATGCCGCCCACCGCCGCGGCTTGGTCGGCCAGGTCGTCGCCCTGGCTGGCGGCCATTTTGGCCTTCAGCCGGGACAGCTCCTTTTCCAGCGCTTTCACCTGGTCCTGGACCTGGGCGATTTTCTGCGGCAGCTCGCCGGGCTGGGCCTTGAGCGCCGCCGCCGCCTGGTGCAGCTGGCTGTCGAGGTTTTGCAGCCAGGCGAGCGCATTGTCGCCGGTGACGGCCTCCACGCGCCGCACGCCCGCGGCCACACCGCCTTCCATGACGATCTTGAACAGGCCGATGTCGCCGGTGCGCGCGACATGGGTGCCGCCGCACAGTTCGCGCGAGGAGCCGATGTCGAGCACGCGCACGGTGTCGCCGTATTTCTCGCCGAACAGCATCATGGCGCCGAGCTTGCGCGCCTCGTCCATGGGCACGACGCGCGCCTGGGTGGCCTCGTTTCGCAGGATCTCGGCGTTCACGAGGGCTTCCACTTCGCGGATCTGTTCCGCGCTCATGGGGCCGGTGTGGGAGAAGTCGAAGCGGGTCTTGTCCGGGTCGACCAGCGAGCCTTTCTGTTGCACGTGTTCGCCCAGCACCTGGCGCAGGGCCTTGTGCATGAGATGGGTGGCGGAGTGGTTGCGCATGGTGCGGGCGCGGGTGAGGCTGTCCACGCGCGCGGCGACCTTGTCGCCGAGCTTGAGCGCGCCTTCGAGCAGCTTGCCGTGGTGGCCGAACACGTCGGCGCGGATTTTCTGGGTGTCGGCGACTTCGAAACGTGCGCCGTTCGCGACCAGTAAGCCAGTGTCGCCGACCTGGCCGCCGGACTCGGCGTAGAAGGGCGTGTTGTCCAGCACGATGACGCCGGACTGGCCGGCGCGGATTTCGCTGGCCTCGCTGCCTTCGACATAGATCGCCGTGATGGTGGCATCGTCCACGTTGAGGCTGTCGTAGCCATGAAAGCTCGTGGGCTGGCCGCTGTACTCCAGGGTGCCGACGGCCTTGAACTTGCCGGCCGCGCGCGCCTGCTCGCGCTGTCTTTCCATGGCGGCGTCGAAGCCGGCCTCGTCCACGCCGACGCCGCGCTCGCGGCACACGTCGGCGGTGAGGTCGAGTGGAAAGCCATAGGTGTCGTAGAGGCGGAACGCGGTCTCGCCGTCCAGCAGCTTGGCGCCGCCGGCCAGGGCCTGTTCGAGCAGGCTCATGCCATGCGTGAGGGTTTCGCCGAAGCGGACTTCCTCCTGCAGCAGGGTCTCGGTGACGCGGGCCTGCGCTTGCCTGAGTTCCGGGTAGGCATCGCCCATCACCGCCGCCAAGTCCGCCACCAGCTTGTGGAAGAAGGGCTGGTTCTGGCCGAGCTTGTGGCCGTGGCGCAGGGCGCGGCGGATGATGCGGCGCAGCACGTAGCCGCGGCCCTCGTTGCCGGGGATCACGCCGTCGACGATGAGGAAGGAACAGGCGCGGATGTGGTCGGCAATCACCTTCAAAGACGGGCTCGACAGATCCTTGCAGCCGGTCTCGCGCGCGGCGGCCTTGATCAGCGCCTGGAAGAGGTCGATGTCGTAATTGGAATGCACGTGCTGCATGACCGCGGAGATGCGCTCCAGCCCCATGCCGGTGTCGACCGAAGGCTTGGGCAGGGGATGCAGCACGCCGGCCTCGTCGCGGTTGAACTGCATGAACACGTTGTTCCAGATCTCGATGTAGCGGTCGCCGTCCTCGTCGGGCGAGCCGGGCGGGCCGCCCGCGACTTCGGGGCCGTGGTCGTAGAAGATTTCGGTGCAGGGGCCGCAGGGGCCGGTGTCGCCCATCTGCCAGAAATTGTCGGAGGCGTATTTGGCGCCCTTGTTGTCGCCGATGCGCACAATGCGCTCGGGCGGCACGCCGATTTCGTTGGCCCAGATGTCGTAGGCCTCGTCGTCGTCCTGGTAGACCGTGACCCAGAGCTTGTCCGCGGGCAGCTTCAGCTCGCCGGTGAGGAACTCCCAGGCGTACTGGATGGCGTTGCGCTTGAAATAATCGCCGAAGCTGAAATTGCCCAGCATCTCGAAGAAGGTGTGATGGCGCGCGGTGTAGCCGACGTTTTCCAGGTCGTTGTGCTTGCCGCCGGCGCGCACGCAGCGCTGCGAAGACACCGCGCGCGCATAGGGGCGCGATTCCAGGCCCAGGAACACGTCCTTGAACTGCACCATGCCGGCGTTGGTGAACAGCAGGGTGGGGTCGTTGCCCGGCACCAGCGGGCTGGAAGGGACGATGGTGTGGCCCTTGGACGCGAAAAAGTCCAGGAAGCGCTTGCGGATTTCATTGCTGGTCATGGATGGGAAGCGGGATAGCGTAAGCCCGCCATTTTATCAGCCGGGGATAGCGAAGGCGGGTGGAAAATGAAAAACGGGGCCATGAGGCCCCGTTTTTCTCGATCTGCAAACTGGCTCAGGCCATGCCGGGGTTTTTGCCCAGGCCCACCACCTTGGGCAGGTTGAGCTTGACCGGCTTGATCACCTTGACGTCGCGCAGGTACTCGGCGACGACGTCCCAGATCGGGGTGCCGGTCACGCCTTCGCCCACCGGCGCCCAGCCTGCGACCTTGTAGGTCTTGGTGGGTGAGACGGGCTTGCCGTTCAGCATCATGTTGGAGATGCGCTTGCCGATCTTCCCGTTCGGGTTCACGGTGTACTGGATGCCGCCCACGCGCACCATGTCGCCGCCTTGCTGGTAGTAAGGGTCGGCGTTGAACAGGTTGTCGCACACGTCTTCCATGATGGTCTTGATGGTTTCGCCCGTCATGTTGGTCAGCGTGGTGGCCGGATAGGTAATGGCGGTCTGGTCCATCACGCGGTCCATGGTGATGACGTCGCCCGGCAGCAGCGAAGTGCCCCAGCGGAAGCCCGGCGAGAAGGCGGCGTCTGCGCCTTTCACTTTCATCAGCGCGTCAAGGATGACCTGGTCGAAGGTGCCGTTGAAGTTGCCGCGGCGATAGAGGAAGTCCTCGGTGACCGCCAGTTTTTCGTTGAGCTTGGATTCGTAGGGGCTGCGGACCTTCTTGATGAGCGCCGCCATCTTGGCGTCTTCGGGCAGCAGGTTGGAGAACACCGGCAGCAGCTTGTATTTCCAGCCGGCGATCTTGCCGCCCTTGACGTCGAAGTCCATCACGCCCAGGAACTTGCCGTTGGAGCCCGCGTTGGTGACCAGGGTGATGCCCTTGGCGTTCTTGACCTGCACCGGCTGCGGCACGCCGTCGTGGGTGTGGCCGCCGAGGATGGCGTCGATGCCGGTAACGCGGCTGGCCATCTTGAGGTCGACGTCCATGCCGTTGTGGGACAGCACCACCACGACCTGGGCGCCCTTCGCGCGGGCATCGTCAACCCATTTCTGCATGCCGTCGTCGCGGATGCCGAAGCTCCAGTCCGGCACCATCCAGCGCGGGTTGGCGATGGGGGTGTAGGGGAAGGCCTGGCCGATGATGGCGACGTTGACGCCATTGATCTGCTTCATGACATAGGGCTTGAACACCTGGTCGCCGAAATCGTTGGTGACGACGTTCTGCGCGACGAAGTCGATACCCGCCTTCTTGAAGTCGTTGTTGACGATTTCCTGCACCCGCTCGGCGCCATAGGTCATTTCCCAGTGCGGGGTCATCACGTTCACGCCCAGGGCGATGCAGGCGTCCACCATGTCCTGCGCGTTGCTCCACAGCGAAGTGGCGGAACCCTGCCAGGTGTCCCCGCCATCAAGCAGCAGCGAGCCGGGGCGCGAAGCGCGGACCTTGTCCACGAGGGTCTTCAGGTGGGCGAAGCCGCCGACCTTGCCGTAGGTGCGGGCAGCCTGCACGAAATCGAGATAGGTGAAGGCGTGGGCCTCGCGGGTGCCCGCTTTGATTCCATAGTGCCTGAGCAGATGTTCGCCCACCAGGTGGGGAACTTTGCCCGTTGCGCTGCCGATGCCCAGGTTGACATTGGGTTCGCGGAAATAAATCGGCAACAGCTGTGCGTGGCAGTCGGTCATGTGCATGAGCGACACATTGCCGAAGCGCGGCAGGTTGTACATGTCCATCTCGCCTGCCAGAGCTTTCTTGCTGTCGATGGCCATGCCGGAGGCGGCGGCCACTGCCAGCATTTGCAGGAATTCGCGACGATTCATCATGTTGGTTTTCTCCTGGGTTGTATTGGGACGGCTATGGCTGAATTGTCGGCCGCGCGGACTGGCAGGTAAATAGTAGCTATGGGCCATGCGGCCTGAACAAAAAAGGCCTGGACTGGCCAGGCCTTTTTCGCATGCACGGCTGGGAGGCTTACTTGCGGAACACCGAAGCTTGCATCGGCAGGCCGTTGGACATGTAGGAGTGGAAGTACTCCAGGTTGTTGAACTTGGCGCTGCCCTGCTTGTCCGGCACGTGGCGCACCTGCTTGAAGCAGCCCTGGTAGCGGCTCTGCAGGGTCACGAGGTTGTCGCCGCCGCGGAACACGGGCCAGTGCACGGTCTGTCCCAGAACCGGGGAGAGCAGTTCGGAGCGCAGGCGCACGCCGGCATTCTGGATATGGCAGGTGGCGCAGGCGAAGTTGAGCTGGCCGGCGCGGCTGTAGAAGGTCTTCTTGCCGTCTTCATAGGCGGCCAGCGCCTTCGGGCTTTCGACCTTGACGTTCATCAGCATGCCGTCGGACAGGGTGCGCATGTAGGCGGTCAGCGTGCCCATGGTGCCTTTGTCGCCCAGCTTGTAGGCTTCCTCGCCGTTGGCGACGCGGCAGGCGTTGAGAGCGTCTTCCAGGGTGACGACCTTGCCGAGCTTTTCATCGAAGTAGGGATAGTTGCCGGCGATGTTCCTGCCGCCGTTGGGCATGCAGTCGGCATATTTCTTGCCGCTCTTGAGCGGGGTTTCCCACATCTTCCTGCCCTTTTCCAGCACCGATTCATAGGGCGGGAATTCCATGATCGCGTCGTACTGGGCCTTGGAGTCGGCGTCGAACGCCAGGGCGCCATAGACGTAATCCTCTATGCTGATGTTCGGGTATTTGGTCGTGAAGTATTTGATCACTTCCTGACGATCCGACTCCGGCGAAGCCATTACATTGACAGCGCCTCCCAACAGACCCAGGCCGATCAGCCCCACTATTGCTTTTTTCATATCATCCTCCGGAGATTTTGGCGGTTTGCTACATGCACGGCCGGGGCGGATACCCCGGCCGTGTCGCGCTCGATTATGCCTTGTCAGCTAATCTTGGCGGTGTCGGTGCGCTTGTCACCCTTGTTGTCCACCCAGGATATTTCAACGGTGTCGCCGGACTTGGCGCCCTTGACCTTGAAGCCCAGGTAGGGGTTCTTGGACACGCCGCCGGCCATGTTGCCTTCCATTACGGCGGCGCCGTTGATCTTGGCGGTGACGGTGTTGATGTGATGGGCGGGGATCAGTTGACCGGTCTTCGCGTCCTTGCGCTGGCCGGTTTCCATGGGGTGGTTCATCAGCACTTTCACGTCGGCCACGTCGCCCTGCATGGTGGCGCGGATTTTCATTGGTTCAGCCATTTTCGTTTCCTTTACTCAAATTCTGTTCGATCAATTGGCGCTCGGGTTATCAACCGCCGCAGCCGCCGATGGTGACTTTCACTTCCTTGGCAGCGGTGTAGGTTTTGCCGCCGGCCGTCACGACCGCGCGCACCAGCGAGGTGCTGGCCATCTTGATGCGGGTGGAAATGAAGCCCTGTGCGCCGCCAGAGAAGTTGAAGTCGGCAATCAGAGGGGAGACGTTTTTCTCCGCCAGGATGGCGATGGCGGAAGTGCCGGCAATGCGGCTGGTGACTTCCACCGGCACCACGGCACCGTTTTCGGCGATGTCGGGAGCCTTGATGGCGATGTCCCTGGAATCGGCCGGGGCGGAAAGGCCCATGGCTTTCATGGTGTCGGCCATGCCCTTGGCTTCGAAGGCGGAGCGCGGGGTGGCGGCCAGCACGCGGGCGGGCGTGATCAGGCCGGCGGCCACTGCAACGGCAACCGCGCCGGCGCCGGTGGCGCCTTTGAGGACGTTTCTACGCAAAGCGTTCATGCAATATCTCCTTGGATTAGAGGCTGTGAATAAAGTCGGCGACTTTGTCGATTTCCTGTTCCGTCAGCACCTTGTGCTTGCCGAAGGGCGGCATGGGGCTGGCCGGGTTGGAGGCGGTGGCGTCCCAGATCTTGGCGCGCAGCTTGGCCTTGTCCGGATAACGCGCGCTCATGGCGATGAGCGGCGGTCCGATAAGGCCGGTGGACTGTGCATCGGACTGGGTGGGCATGCCATGGCAGGCCAGGCAGTTGCCCTTGGAGCGGTCGTAGGCGATGTCCTTGCCGGTAAGTTCCTTTTTGGGGGCGTCGGCGGCCTGGACGGTCGAGGCCATTACCATCATGCCAGCGATACCTGCTGCCACTGCCAGTTTGATTGTCCGCATAGTCATCCTCCGTTTAATGTTGGCTATTGAAGTGTCGAACGCGTCGCCAGAAACATGCGGAAATCCTTATCTGGCAACAGGTCATCCTTTATGGATGTGCCAAGCATAGAGCAGGATGTTTTCCCCATGCAATAGTCAAGACCGTTTTTTGCCGGGTTTTGCGCAAGTAGATTAATACTACTGCCGCGATTATTTTCATACGTGCGCGCTGCGGTCTGCGCTACTTCTTGCGGCTTTCAGCGGCGAGCGATTCCTGCCATTCGCGGCGGCGCGCCTCGGCTGCGGAAAGCTCGTAGAAATCGCCGTCGCCGGCCTTGAGGCCGAGGCTGACCTGTTCCACTGCGGCGGTCAGGTTGCCTTGCGCCGCGAACGCCTCGGCCTCGGCGCGGTGGCTGGCGAGCCTGTGCCCGAGCGCGGCGTGCGCCCGGCCGAGCAGCCTCCACAGGCGCGCATCGTCGGGCCGCTGGCGCGACTGGCGGGAGATGAAATCGGCTGCCTTCTGCGCCTGCCCGGCGCGGATCAGGGCGTCGCCGTAGCCATAGACCAGCGGCAGATGCTGCGGATGGCGCGAGAGGGCGGATTGGTAGAGGCTCAGGGCCTGCCTGGAGTCGCCCGCCCTTGCCTTGAGTTCGGCGCGCAGATTGAGCAGCATGGCCGACTCGCCTGCCTTGGCCGCCAGCGCCAACTCCTTTTCCGCTTCGGCAAATTTGTTCTGCCGCATGAGCGCCAGCGCCAAGCCATAGCGGCTGGCGGCTTCCAGCGGCGTCTTCCGGTTCTGCACCTGATCGCGCAGGCGGGCGACGGCTTCGTCGGCGCTGCCGTCCAGGGCGACAAGACGTGCGCGCACGAAATGGAATTCCCTGGAATCGCGCACCTGCTTGTAAGACATGCGTTCCAGGCGGCCGTCGATGTCGGCGATGCGCTGGCTGTTGAGCGGATGGGTGCGCAGGTATTCCGGCGCGTTGTTGTCGTACAGGCGGTTGGCCCGCTGCAGGCGGCCGAAGAAGCCGGACATGCCGCGCGGGTCGAAACCGGCGCCGGCCAGGATGTCCAGCCCGACGCGGTCGGCTTCGCGCTCGTTCTCGCGGGTGAAATTCAGCTGGCTTTGCAGGCTGAGCGCCTGGCCGGTGGCGAGCGCGGCCGAGCCGACGTTGGCGTTCGAGCGCGCGGCCAGCACCGCGACCGCGATGGCGGCGAGCGTGGGCAGGTAGTTCCGGTCCTGCTGGGCGATCATGCGCGAGAGATGCTCCTGGGAAACGTGGGCGATTTCGTGCGCCAGCACGCCGGCCAGTTCCGACTCGCTTTCCGCGGCCTGGATCAGCCCGGTGTGCACGCCGATGTAGCCGCCGGGCAGCGCGAAGGCGTTGACGGAAGGCTCGCGCATGGCGAAGAAAGTGAAGCTGCGGCCGCTGGCCGAGCTTTCCGCGGCAAGACGCCTGCCCAGGCCGTTCAGATAGGCTTCGGTTTCGGCGTCGGCGAGGTAGGACGGACTCGCATGGATGTCGCGCATGATGGAACGCGCGATGTCCCTTTCCTGCTTCTCGGAGAAATGCTCGCGGGAGGCTTCGCCGAGATCGGGCAGGTTGTTGGCCATGCCCTGCGGCATGGCGATCATCATGGCAAGCAGCAGGATGGGGATTCGTCTCACGATGCTAAGATGGCCGGATTCATCAAGAGTTCAGCATGGAGTTTAACAATGAGCGGCGGTTTCACCCATTTCGACGAACACGGGCGCGCCATCATGGTCGATGTCGGCGCCAAGCAGGACACGGCCAGGCGCGCGATTGCCGCCGGCTCCATTCGCATGGACAAGGCCACCCTGGAAATGGTCGCGGCCGGCGGCGCGAAAAAGGGCGACGTGCTCGGCGTGGCGCGGGTGGCGGCGATCCAGGCGGCCAAGCGCACCTCGGAGCTGATCCCGCTGTGCCATCCGCTGGCGCTGACGCATTTGGCGGCCGATTTCGAACTGGACGCCGGAGAATCCTGCATCCGTTGCACGGTGACGGCCGAAACCACCGGCAAGACCGGCGTCGAGATGGAAGCGCTCACCGGCGTGGGCGTGGCCCTGCTCACCATTTACGACATGTGCAAGGCGGTCGACCGCGGCATGATCATCGAAGGCGTGCGCCTCCTGCGCAAGGAGGGCGGCAAGTCCGGCGTGTGGGAGGCTTAGTCGTAAAAGGGCGGGGGTGCAAAGTACGAATGTGCCCTTACCGTATTTGCCCGTTCGTACACAATACAAAGCCATGAGACTTTTCCTGGCCTGCTTCTTTATCCTGCTGTCGGCCGCTTCCGCGCATGCGGAGGAGGCGAGCCTTGCGCTGCCCTCCGGCGAAACCCTGACCTATACGCGCCATCCGGCGAATGGCGGGCAACTTTTGCTGTGGTTCGCGTCCGAGCGCGGGCTGGCGCCCGCGGAAATCCAGGCGGCGCGCGAGCTTGCCTTGAAGGGTACCGAGGTCTGGCAGTTCGATTTCGTCAACGCGTTTTTCCTGCCCCAGACCAACAGCAGCATGGATGGCGTCGACGTGAAGGATGTGCGGGCCATTTTTGGACGCGCGTGCAAGACCGGGAGGAAACTCACGGTGTACGCGGTCAACCGCGCCGCCGTGCCGGTATTGCGGGGGCTGGCGCACAAACCTTGCGGGCGCACCGCCGTCCTGCTCATGCACCCGCATTTCTATTCCGGCGTGGACACGCTGGTGGGCGCGGATTATCTGTCTTTCGGGAACTTGAAGGGGGTCGATGCGCTCGTACTTCAGCCACGCCGCTCGGCCGCGACCCCTTGGGTGGGCGACCAGCTGGCTGCCCTGCGCAAAGACGGCGCCAAGGCGCAGGTGCTCATGCTGGAAGGGATGCGCGAGCGCTACTGGGTGCGCGAGACCGCGACCGAATCCGAAATCGCCGAAGGCGGGCGCCTGGCCGAACGCATTGCCGAATGGAGGAAAAAACTTAAATGACGACCCATTATCTGCGCTGGCTGCTGTTGCCGGTTTTTGCGCTGTTCGCGCTTGCCGTCGAGGCTGCGGAATTCGTCAAGATCAACGGCGTCACGCCGCCGCCTCTGGCGCTTAAGGACAGGAGCGGCAAAGTCCACTCGCTCGATGCCTACAAGGGCAAGGTGGTGCTGGTGAACTTCTGGGCGACCTGGTGCCCGCCCTGCCGCGAGGAAATGCCGTCCATGCAGCGGCTCAAGGAAAAAATGGCCGGCAGGCCCTTCGTCATGCTGGGTGTCAATTCCGGCGAGCAGCCTGCCGACCTGGATGCGTTCCTGAAGCGGATCAAGGTGGATTTCACCCTGCTGCTCGATCCCGACAGCGCGGCCACCAAGCGCTGGAAAGTATATGGCCTGCCCGCCAGCTTCCTCATCGACAAGCAGGGCAGGGTGCGCTATGCGCTCGCCGGCCCGACCGAGTGGGACGAGGGCAAGGCCGTGTCGCTGATTGAGGGGCTGATGCGCTGAAAGCCCCTGCCCACGGTCGCGATTTAATTTTTTTGGGTATGAATTTAATTCGTTGATTGCACAAAGCGCGGCGTTACAGCAAAATAACGCAATATTCGAAACCGTTAATATTGATTGGCGGTTTTTTTATTGCCTGACGCATCCCCCGGTCTGACCGGCCGGAAGTCCCGGCTGCCATTCTGTGCAGCTTTTTAGGCTGTGTTCCACTATGCTGGACTTGGCCCACGGAGTTTCCGCGGGGGTGCTGAATTTGCCTTTTGAAACCATGAACGCACGCATTCCGGTCGAAGACCATTCCAAACAGGAAATCAAATATTCCACCTGCTACATGTGCGCCTGCCGCTGCGGCATCAAGGTGACGCTGCAGGAGGGCAAGGTTCGCTATATCCAGGGCAACAAGAACCATCCCACCAACCAGGGGGTGCTGTGCGCCAAGGGTTCGGCGGGTATCATGAAGCAATACTCCAAGGCGCGCCTGTCGCAGCCGCTGATCCGCAAGCCCGGCACCGAGCGCGGCGCCGGCGAGTTCGAGGCCATCGAGTGGGACCGGGCCCTGGACATCCTCACCGAGCGCCTCTCGGAAATCCGCTCCACCGACCCGTCCAAGCTCGCCTTCTTCACCGGCCGCGACCAGATGCAGGCGCTGACCGGCCTGTGGGCGCAGCAGTTCGGCACGCCCAACTGGGCGGCGCACGGCGGCTTCTGCTCGGTCAACATGGCGGCTGCGGGCCTCTATACCATCGGCTTCTCGTTCTGGGAATTCGGCGCGCCCGACTGGGATTACGCCAAGTACTTCATCCTGTGGGGCGTGGCCGAGGACCACTCCTCCAACCCCATCAAGATCGGTTTGGAAAAGCTCAAGCGCGGCGGCGGCAAGTTCGTCTCGGTCAACCCCGTGCGCACCGGCTATTCCGCCATCGCCGACGAATGGGTGCCGATCAAGCCGGGCATGGACGGCCTCTTCGCCATGTCCATCGTGCACGTGCTGCTGAACCGCGAACTGTTCGATTACGAATTCCTCATCAACTACACCAACGCCCCCTGGCTGGTGATCCAGAACCCCGGCCACAAGGACGACGGCCTGTTCCTGCGCGACGAGAACGGCCAGCCGCAGGTGTGGGATCTGGAAAAGGAAAGCTTCGTCAACGGCGCCGACGTGGGCATCACCCCGGCGCTGTTCGGCGATTTCGTGGCCAATGACGGCCGCCGCCTGAAGACCGCGTTCACCCTGATGGCCGAGCGCTATCTGGACGAGCGCTACGCCCCGGCCAATGTCGCGGCCGAGTGCGGCGTGCCGGCCGAGAGCATCGAGCGCATCGCGCTGGAAATGGCGCACGTGGCCTTCAAGGAAGCCATCGAGCTGCCCATCGAGTGGACCGACGTGTGGGGCCGCAAGCATGACAAGGTCGTCGGCCGCCCGGTGGCGATGTACGCCATGCGCGGCATTTCCGCGCACTCCAACGGCTTCCACGCCTGCCGCGCCATCCACTTCATCCAGATGCTGCTGGGCGCCCTCGACGGCCCCGGCAACTTCCGCGCCCGCGCGCCGTATCCCAAACCCATCCCGCCGCACCAGCTGCCGGAAAACAACCTCGACATCATCAATGCGCCCAACACCCCGCTGTCGCGCCCGCCGCTGGGCTTCCCCACGCGGCCGGAAGATCTGGTGATAGACGAGCACGGCAACCCGCTGCGCATCGACAAGGCCTTCTCGTGGGAAACGCCGCTGTCCTCGCACGGCATGATGCACATGGTAATCACCAATGCCACCAACCATGACCCCTACGCGATCGACACCCTGATCCTGTTCATGGCCAACATGGCGTGGAACTCGTCCATGAATACCAAGAACGTGCAGGACATGCTGCGCGAAAAGGATCCCGAGGAGCCGGGCGAATACAAGATTCCCTTCCTGGTGGTGATCGACGCTTTCCATTCGGAAATGGTCAATTTCGCCGACCTGGTGCTGCCGGATACTACCTATCTCGAGCGCCACGACTGCATTTCCCTGCTCGACCGCCCGATTTCCGAGCCGGACGCGGCGGCCGATGCCATCCGCTATCCGCTGATCACGCCCGACCGCAACGTGCGCCCCTGGCAGGAAGTCATGGTGGAACTGGCGGGGCGCCTCAAGTTTCCGGCCTTCACCAACGCCGACGGCACGCGCAAGTTCAAGGACTACCCCGACTTCATCGTCAACTACGAGCGCTCGCCCGGCGTGGGCTTCCTCTCCGGCTGGCGCGGCAAGGACGGGACGAAATCGCTCAAGGGCGAGCCCAACCCGAACCAGTGGCAGGCCTACATCGACAACCAGAGCTTCTTCGCCCACCACTGGCCGGACAACCAGAAGTACATGCGCTTCGTGAACCGCGACTACCTCGAAGTCGCTGCGGACGCCGGCTTCGTCGGCAAGGTCGAGCCCATCATCATGCAGTTCTACTCCGAGCCGCTGCAGAAGTTCCGCCTCGCCGGCCAGGGCCTGTACGACGGGCCGCAGCCGAAAGATCCCGCGGACAAGGAGCGCCTCACCAAGTATTTCGACCCGTTGCCCATGTGGTACGAGCCGCTGGAACAGCAGCGCGTGGACGCCGGGGAGTATCCCTTCTTCGCGCTCACCCAGCGTCCCATGTTCATGTACCACTCCTGGGATTCGCAGAACGTGTGGCTCAGGCAGATCATGGCCCAGAACTTCCTCTACATGAACGCGAAGAAAGCCGCCGACATGGGGCTGAAGGATTACGACTGGGTGTGGGTGGAGTCGCACAACGGCAAGATCCGCTGCCAGCTGAAGACCATGGAAGGCACCCAGGAAGACACGGTGTGGACCTGGAACGCCATCGGCAAGCAGCGCGGGGCCTGGGGGCTGAAGGAAGACGCGTCCGAAGCGACCAAGGGCTTTCTCCTGAACCACCTGATTTCCGAGCTCTTGCCGGAGAAACAGGGCGAGCGCCGCATCACCAACTCCGACCCGGTCTCCGGCCAGGCGGCGTGGTTCGACCTGCGCGTGAAGATATGCAAGGCCAACGACGGCGAGACCGGTAGCTGGCCGCAATTCGGCACGGTCAAGAAGCTGCCCACCGACCATTACAGCCGCCCCGACGTGCTGCGCTATGACGCACGCCGCAAGCACGAAGAAAACTGAGCTTAAAAGAATCAAGCGAGCAACAACATGAGACTAGGACTGGTTATCGACCTGGACGTGTGCGTGGGCTGCCATGCCTGCGCGGTGTCCTGCAAGCAATGGAACGCCTCCGGCACCACCGGCCCGCTGACGGACTATCAGCCCTTCGGCGCCGAGCCCTCGGGCGTGTGGTTCAACCGCATCCGCCACTATGAAGTCGGCACCTACCCCAACAACAAGACCGTCAACTTCCCGATGTCGTGCATGCACTGCGAGGACGCCGACTGCGTCACCGTGTGCCCCACGGGTGCAAGCTATAAGCGTGCGGAAGACGGCATCGTGCTGGTGGACCAGGACAAGTGCATGGGCTGCAACTACTGCTCATGGGCCTGCCCTTACGGCGCGCGCGAACTCGACCGCGAATCCGGCACCATGAAGAAATGCACCCTGTGCGTGGATCGCATCTACGACCAGAACATCCCCGAAGCCGAGCGCCAGCCGTCCTGCGTGCTGACCTGCCCGGCGCACGCGCGCATGTTCGGCGATTTCGACGACCCCGATTCCGAGGTGAGCAAGGTGGTGCGCGAGCGCGAAGGCTACGTGCTGATGCCCGAGCTGGGCTACAACCCCACCAACCACTACCTGCCGCCGCGCAAGCACAAGCCCATTCCCACCGACATGGGTGCGGACAAGGCGGGCCTCGCGGGCAAGTTGAAGCAGTTCGTCAACCGCATGGTCAGGCGTTGATTGGGGATCCCTTCCCGGCCAGGGGAGGGCGGCAAAATAAAAGGATCCTCCTCCCAGGGAGCGAGGACGCTATTTAGTAGAGGGAAAATTCATGCATCCGGCTTTCTCGGTCATTTTCTTTACCGTGCTGTCCGGCGCGGGTTTCGGGCTCTTTGCCCTGATTTACCTGGCTGATCTTTTCAAGCTGGGCGGCGGCCTGCCCGGCGCCTACGTGTTCTGGACCGGCGTGCTCTCCATCGTCATGGTCGGCGTGGGCCTGTTGTCCTCGACCTTCCACCTGGCCAACCCCAAGAACGCCTGGCGCGCGTTCTCGCGCTGGCGTACTTCCTGGCTGTCGCGCGAGGGCGTGCTGTCGGTGGCCTTCTATCCGTTCGCGCTGGCCTACCTGGGGCTGTATTGGCTCGACATGTGGCCGGTCGTGCGCCATTTCGCCGGCGCCGCCGCCACGCTGCTCGCCTGGCTGACGATCTTCTCCACCGCCATGATCTACGCCAGCCTCAAGACCATCCGCCACTGGAACACGCCGCTGGTACCCGCGGCCTATCTGTCGCTCGGGCATTTTTCCGGCGGCATGATCCTGCTGGTGGTGGCCATGCTGGCCGGTGTGCAGACCCTGCCCTTCGTGATGCTGTCGCTGTTCCAGCTCTTCGTCGCGGCCTTCGTCAAGGCGATCTACTATTACTGGATCGGCCGCCTGGGCGTGGGCTCCACCATCAACACCGCTACCGGCTTCACCCGCGCCCAGGTCAAGCTGCTGGACGCCGGCCATACCCACGGCACCTTCCTCACCCAGGAATTCGGCTATGTCGTGCCGCGCCTGACCGCCTTCAGCCTGCGCCTGATTTCCATGCTGCTGGCTTTCGCCGTGCCCGTGGTGCTGCTCTACATCGCGCTGGAATATCATGCGACCTCGCTGGGCATCGCCGCGCTGGTGTCGGTTTTCGCGGGGCTGGTGGCCGAACGCTGGCTGTTTTTCGCAGAAGCGCGCCATGTCGTGAACCTGTACCACGGCGCCCAGCGCTGTTGAGCCTAAACCATGATGGCGGCATGGCTTATGGCTTGATTTCTCAGGGAATTTTGCTATATTAGCGTTCGTTAATTTACCTTTCCGGGAGCTATACACCCATGTTTGGCATTCGCGAAATCGATTCCCATCAGCTTGAAGAAGCCCTGAAGTCCGGCGTGCAGCTCATCGACGTGCGCACCGAGGCCGAGCATGCCCAGGCCAAGATCGAAGGTTCCACGCATATTCCGCTGCACATGCTGCCGCTGAAGCTTCAGGATCTGAAAGGCAGCGAGCCCATCGTGTTCTACTGCCGTTCCGGCGCCCGCTCGGCGCAGGCCTGCGCCTGGCTGATGTCGCAGGGCGTCGACAACGTTTACAATCTTGCCGGCGGCATCATGGGCTGGGCGCGTGACGGCAAGGCGCTGGCGTCCTGAACCCCCGTCTTGTTGCAATAATTCGACGCGTGCGCTAACGTTAGCGTTTCCTGATTTATTAACCCGTTTCGGAGAGACACAATGGAATTCAACAAAGAACTTGACGCCCGCGGCCTGAACTGCCCCCTGCCCATCCTGCGCACCAAGAAGGCGCTTGCCGAAATGGCCAGCGGCGAGATCCTGAAAGTGCTCGCCACCGACCCGGGTTCCGTCAAGGACATGCAGGCCTTTGCCAAGCAGACCGGCAATGACCTGGTCAATTCCGCCGAAGCGGGAGGCGAATACACCTTCTTCATGAAGAAGAAGTAAGAATAAAGACATAAGGCGCCGGCCGGCAGGTCAGGCGCCTTTTTTGTTTATTACAAGACCGGGAGGAACTGACAATGGAAACCAAAAAACTCGCCATCATCGCAACCAAGGGGACGCTGGACTGGGCCTATCCGCCCTTCATCCTGGCTTCGACTGCCGCGGCGCTGGGCTATGAAGTGCAGATTTTCTTCACCTTCTACGGTCTGCAACTGGTGCGCAAGGATCTTTCCGGCCTCAAGGTCAGCCCGCTGGGCAATCCCGGCATGCCGATGAAAATGCCTTTCGGTCCCAAGTGGTTCAAGGGCATCAACTGGAACATCCCCAATGCCGTGCAGTCCCTGGTGCCGGGCTACGAGAACGTCGCCACCAGCCTGATGAAAATGACCATCGCCAACAACGGCGTGGCCACCATCCCCGAACTGCGCAGCCTGTGCCAGGAAGCCGACGTCAAGTTCATCGCCTGCCAGATGACCGTGGAACTGTTCGGTTTCGAGCACGGCGACTTCATCGAGGGCCTCGAATACGGCGGCGCCGCCACCTTCTTCGAGTTCGCCGGCGAATCCGATATCTGCCTGTTCATCTGATCCAGACGCCGCATGAGCAAGGAAATGCCCCGCCAAATGCGGGGCATTTTTTTGCCTGCCCGCCTGCGCTGTAGTTTTCCTGCAACATATCCATGGTCTGGAATTCGGGCTGCTCAACTAGTACTGTTCTACCAGCCGGCCAAGCCGGTACTATTCATGGCAGCTTGTTGTTCACATAACAAAGCTGCTTGAAATAACGATTTTTTTGGAGGCAACATGAAACTCACCCGCATCGCACTGGGTCTGGCGCTCGCCGGCCTTTCCTTTGGCGCCAACGCAACCAATGGCTACTTCTCTCACGGCTACGGCATGAAAGCCAAGGGCATGGCCGGCGCTTCGACCGCCAATACCGAAGACGCCTTCTTCGGCGCCAACAACCCCGCCGCTGCGGCCTTTGCCGGCAACCGTCTGGATCTGGGCGTGGACCTGTTCAGCCCGATTCGCGAAGCCAGCCGGTCAGGTGGTGCGATTAACGGCTCGGTTGAAAGCGACTCGAACTATTTCCTGGTCCCGGAGTTTGGCTATAACCACATGGTCAACAACGATCTGGCGCTGGGCGTGACGGTGTACGGCAACGGCGGCATGAATACGAATTATTCTCCCGTGCCAGGATATGGCGGTGCTAACCTTCTGGGCGGAAGCGGCCGCCTGGGCGTGGATCTCATGCAGTTGATTATCGCCCCCACAGCGGCTTTCAAGGTGGCTCCCAATCATTCCATCGGCATTTCCCCGCTGCTGGGCTATCAGCGCTTCAAGGCGGAGGGGTTGCAAGCTTTTGCACCGATGTCTTCTGACTCCGCCAATCTGAGCAATCGCGGTTATGACGATGCCTTCGGCTACGGCGTGCGCGTCGGCTACCTGGGCAAGATCACCCCCACAGTGACTATCGGCGCAGCCTATGCCAGCAAGATGAACTTCGAGGAATTCGACAAGTATCGCGGCCTGTTCGCCGAGCAGGGCGACTTCGACATTCCCGAAAACTACAATATCGGCATTTCCTGGCAGGCGAACCCGGCATTCAGGCTGGCGCTGGATTACCAGCGCATCAACTTCGGCGATGTGAAATCCGTCGGCAATCCTTCCAGCAACACCTTGATGGCGGTCGGCCCTCTGGGGGCGGACAACGGCTCGGGCTTCGGCTGGGATAACGTCGATGTCTGGAAGCTTGGCGCCGAGTACAAATACAGCCAGAACTTGACGCTGCGCGCGGGCTACAGCCGTTCGGACAATCCCATCAACGGCACCGACATGGGCGAAGTGATGTTCAACATTCTGGCGCCTGCCGTCATCAAGGACACCGTGACCCTGGGGTTCACCTATACCCTGGCGTCGGGTGACGAACTGACCATGGCCTACATGCATGCCTTCAAGAATGACGTGTCAGGCGCGGACCCGGTCTTCGGCGGTACCGACAAGATCGAGATGTACCAGAACGCGATCGGCATCCAGTACAGCTGGAAGATGTAATCCCCGCTTGCTCGCACGATCAAACCGGGCCCATGGCCCGGTTTTTTTTGCGCCGGATTTCAAGGGTGGTTTTGGGTTGAGGCAGGGCAGCCCGGCAAGCTTGTAGAAGAGCTTTGGGTTCCTGCATCACCCCGCTTGGGCACCCCCTCCCCTCTCGCAGGGGAGGGCTGGGGTGGGTAAGGATGTTGCTTTACCCCCTCCCAGCCTCCCCCGGCAAGCGGGGGAGGAGCGAGAAAGAAGGGCCGCGATGCGGCCCTTTTTATTTGTTCAGCTTGCTTAACTGACTGTTAAGTTTTTCCAGCGTGGCCGAGAAATCGGCCAGGCGCTTTTTCTCCTGCTCGACCACGGCGGGCGGGGCCTTGTCGGCGAAGCTGGGGTTGCCGAGCTTGGCCCGGCACTTGCCGATTTCGGCCTCGATGCGGGCGATCTCCTTGCTGAGGCGGGCAATTTCGGCCTCCTTGTCGATCTCGATTTGCAGCATCAGCCGGCTGTCGCCGACGATGGCGACCGGGGCGTCGCCCGCCGGCAGCTCCGGCTGGATGTCGACCTTGGCAAGCCTGGCCAGCGCGGCGAGATAGGGTGTGTAAATCGCGTAGCGCACGGCATCGCCGGCAATGGCGAGCGGCACCTTCTCGGCGGGCGAGAGCTTCATTTCGCCGCGCAGGCCGCGCACGGCATCGACCAGGGTTTTGAGTTCCTGCACCTTGGCCGTGGCGTCGGCATCCTGTGCCTTGTCGTCCGTTGCGGGGTAGGGCTGAAGCATGATGCTGTCTCCGGCCTTGCCGGCCAGGGGTGCGACTTTCTGCCAGAGCTCTTCGGTGATGAAGGGGATGATGGGATGCGCCAGGCGCAGCGCGGTTTCCAGCACGGCGATGAGCGTGTGGCGGGTGGCGCGTTGTTGCGCTTCGTTGCCGGTCTGCAACTGCACCTTAGCGAGTTCGACATACCAGTCGCAGTATTCGTCCCAGACGAATTCGTAGATGGCGCGGCTCGCCATGTCGAAACGGTAGTCGGCGAAGGCGGATTGCACGGCACGAATTGCATCATCGAGCCGGCTCAGGATCCAGCGGTCGGCGAAGGAGTGTTCGCGCGGCAGGCTGGCATCCAGGCCGCAGTCCTTGCCTTCGGTGTTCATCAGCACGAAGCGCGTGGCGTTCCACAGCTTGTTGCAGAAGTTGCGATAGCCTTCGCAGCGCTGCAAATCGAACTTGATGTCGCGCCCGTGCGTGGCGAGCGAGGCGAAGGTGAATCGCACGGCGTCGGTGCCGAAGGCGTTGAAACCCGCCGGGTAGTCGGCGCGCGTCTGTTTGGCGATGCTTTCTGCCTGCCTGGGGTTCATGAGGCCGGTGGTGCGCTTGGCGATGAGTTCGTCCAGGCTGATGCCGTCTATCAGGTCGATCGGGTCGATGATGTTGCCCTTGGACTTGCTCATCTTGTTGCCGTGCGCGTCGCGCACGAGGCCCGTCACGTAGACTTCGCGGAACGGCACCTTGTTGGTGAGGTGCAGCGACATCATCACCATGCGTGCCACCCAGAAGAAGATGATGTCGAAGCCGGTGACCAGCACCGACCCGGGCAGGAAGGTTTTCAGCTCCGGCGTCTCGTCCGGCCAGCCCAGGGTGGAGAAGGGCCACAGCGCGGAGGAGAACCAGGTGTCGAGCACGTCCTCGTCCTGGCGGATGTCACGGCCGCCGGCCATTTTCCTGGCTTCTTCCTCTGTGGACGCCACATGGACGTTGCCGTCCTCGTCGTACCAGGCGGGGATGCGGTGGCCCCACCACAGCTGGCGCGAGATGCACCAGTCCTGGATGTTTTCCAGCCACTGGTTGTAGGTCGCGGTCCAGTTCTCCGGCACGAATTTCAGTTCGCCGGATTTGACGACATCAAGCGCGCGGCGGGCCAAGCCTTCCATGGCCATGAACCACTGGTCGGTGAGCATGGGCTCGATCACCGCATGGGTGCGGTCGCCTCTGGGCACCATGAGCTTGTGCGGCTTGGCGGCCTTGAGGAGATTCTTGTCCTTGAGTTCGGCGAGGATTTTCTCGCGCGCGACGTAACGGTCGAGGCCCTGATACTCGACCGGGCCGAGTTCGTTGATCCTGGCGTCCAGCGTGAAAATGCTGATGGGCGCGAGCTTGTGGCGGTTGCCCACGGCATAGTCGTTGAAGTCGTGCGCCGGGGTGATCTTGACCACGCCGGTGCCGAAGGCGGGATCGACGTACTCGTCGGCAATGACGGGAATGCTGCGCTCGGCGATGGGCAGGCGCACGTGCTTGCCGACGAGATGCCTGTAGCGTTCGTCGTCCGGATGCACGGCGACAGCGACGTCGCCCAAGAGGGTTTCCGGGCGCGTGGTGGCGACTTCGAGATGCCCCTCTTCACCCTCGATGGGGTAGAGGATGTGCCACATGAAGCCGTCTTCTTCCTGGTTGACGACCTCGAGGTCGGACACCGCCGTCATCAGCACCGGGTCCCAGTTGACCAGGCGCTTGCCGCGGTAGATCAGTCCCTGTTCATAAAGCTTGACGAAGACTTCGCTGACCGCGCGCGACAGGCCTTCGTCCATGGTGAAGCGCTCGCGGCTCCAGTCGGGCGAGGTGCCCAGGCGCCGCATCTGGCGGGTGATGGTGGAGCCGGAATGCGCCTTCCATTCCCAGACCTTTTCCAAAAACTTCTCTCGGCCGAGGTCGTGGCGCGAAATGCCCTGGGCGTCGAGCTGGCGCTCCACCACGATCTGCGTGGCGATGCCGGCGTGGTCGGTGCCCGGCTGCCACAGGGTGTTGTCGCCCTGCATGCGGTGCAGGCGGATCAACGCGTCCATGAGGGTGTGCTGGAAGGCGTGGCCCATGTGCAGCGTGCCGGTGACGTTGGGCGGCGGCAGCATGATGCAGTAGGCAGGCCTGCCGGCGACGCCCGAAGGCTTGAAGTGGCCGGCGGATTCCCACTTCTGGTACCAGCGGGATTCGATGTCTTGGGGCTCGAAGGCTTTGGCGAGTTCCATGCGGAATGACGGCGGATTCGGAAACCCGCCATTATACCGGCTGGACTGGGAGGGTCAGGGGTTGTCGAGTTGTTCCGCTACGGCTTCGCGCACGATTTCACGGATGTGCACATCCATCTGCGCGAGCAGGGTTGACAGGCTGTCGTCCAGGCTGTTGCGGATTTCCAGGATCAGGCGGTCGCGCAGCAGCGAATTCAGCCGGGGTTCGAGTTCGGCCATGATCCGCTCGACAAGCATGGCCGGATCCGCTTGTGCCGGTTCCGGTTTTTCCGGGACCTGCGGCGGAGGGGGCTCCACTGCGGTTTCGGCGGCGGGCACGGCTTCGGGGATGGGGGTGGCGTCGGGGTCGCCCTTGACAACGACCTCGGTCAGCACCGGCAGCCAGGCGTCCTCCGGCAGCGGCGGGGGGGCGTCGGTCTCCGGTGGCGCGGGCCGTTCCCCGCTGGCGGGGGGGGTGTCATCGCCCCGGTGTTTTTTCAGCAGCGCGTCCATCTTGTCGAGCAGCGGATCACTCATTTCTTCCCTCGCAAATCATGGTTGGCCAGTTCATAGCCGCGATCCTTGTAGAAACGGTAGCGCTGCCTGCCCTGGATCAGATCGTTTTCCTCATCGGTGACGATTTCCATCAGGCGCTCGAAGCGGCTGAACACGGGCGGCGGTTCATTCCCCAGATTGATCAGCACGTCCGCGTTTTGCAGCGCATCGGCGCGTTCGCCGATGATGACGGGCGTGACGGCGGCCAGCGAACTGCTGTCACGGCAATGGGGGACGAAAGACAACGCGGGCTGGGTCCACAGCAGCCGGTCGATGCCGGCTGCCACTGTTTCGTCCGGCGCATAAACCAGTACATTCAGTTTCTGTTCCCAGGCCTTGGCCACGAGCCGGTGCGCAATGGCGAGCTTGTCCGCGGCGTGGGTGTAAAAACTGATGGAGGTCATCAGCCCCTGCCGGCCTGGTCGATCAGGTACTGCACCAGCAGCGGCACCGGGCGGCCGGTCGAGCCTTTCTTGTCGCGGCCGCTGCGGTAGGCGGTGCCGGCGATGTCCAGATGCGCCCAGGTGTAGTTCCTGGCAAAGCGCGAGAGGAAGCAGGCAGCGGTGATGGAGCCGCCGGCGCGGCCGCCGATGTTGGCCATGTCCGCCAGGTTGCTCTTGAGTTGCTCCTGGTATTCGTCCCACAGCGGCATGCGCCAGACGCGGTCCCAGGCGGCGTCGGCGGCAGCTTCCAGCGCCTGCGCGAGCTTGTCGTCGTTGGCGTAGAGCGCGCTGGGATGGTGACCCAGCGCGATCACGCAGGCGCCGGTGAGTGTGGCGAGATCCACCACCGCGGCGGGCTTGAAGCGCTCGGCATAGGTCAGCGCGTCGCACAGGATGAGGCGGCCTTCGGCATCGGTGTTGAGGATCTCGATGGTCTGCCCCGACATGGAAGTGACGATGTCGCCCGGCTTGTTGGCGTGCGCGTCCGGCAGGTTCTCGCAGGCGGGAACGAGCCCGACCACGTTGAGCTTCAAGCCCAGTTCGCCGATGGCGCGGAAGGCGCCCAGCACGGCACCGCCGCCACTCATGTCGTAATTCATCTCGTCCATGTCTGCCGGGGGTTTCAGCGAAATGCCGCCGGCATCGAAGGTGATGGCCTTGCCCACCAGCACGATGGGTTGTGCGCCCTTTTTGCCGCCGTCGTGGCGCAGTTCGATGAACATCGGCGGCTTGTCGCTGCCCTTGGCCACCGACAGGAAGGAGCCCATGCCGAGCTTCTCGCAGGCGGCGCGGTCCAATACCTTGCACTTGAAGCCGTAGGTCCTGGCGAGCTGCCTGGCCTGGGTGGCGAGGTAGGCCGGGGTGCAGACATTGGAGGGCGTGTTGCCGAGGTCGCGCGCGAGGGCCATGCCGTTTGTGATGGCGACGCCTTGTTTCAAGCTCTTGGCAGCCAAGCTGTCTGCGGCCAGGAAACCGATGCTGTTGAGCCTTGACGAATTATTGTCGGGCTTGCTTTTCATGCGGTCGAAGCGATACAGCGCGTCGCCCGCCACGATGGCGGCCTGGGTGAGGTTCCAGTCGGCGGAACGCTTGCCCACCTTGATTTCGGTGAGCGTGACGAGCGCGTCCCTGGCGGCGGTATTGCCCACCGCCTTGACGGCGTTGGCCACAGCATCGCGATAGGCTTTTTCCGCAAATTCCTCCTGCTTGCCGAGGCCGACCAGCAGCACGCGCGGGGCGGCGATCCCAGGCAGGTCGCGCAGCAGGAGGGTGCTGCCGGCGCGCCCCTCCATGTCGCCGCTCTTCAGGGCGGCGGCGATGCGGCCTTTGGAAGCCTTGTCCAGGGCGCGGGCGGCGGCGGAAAGCCTGTTCTCCTCGAACACGCCGGCGACGACGCAGTCGCTTTTGAGTTTCTCGGGGGCTGCGGTTTTTATGCTAAATTTCGGGACATTATCTTTTGCGGACATGGGCATCTTGCTGAATCGAATTGGCGATGCGCCCATCTTTGCAAACCCTGGCCGGTTAGTCAAAGCCCCCTTACAAATTCCACATCCCACATGCTATACCGCCGTGCGTTTTTACGGGAATTGAGCCTGTCGAGCGGCGCCTCGCTGATCATCGTGATTGCCATCGCCCTGGTGACGCTGTTCATCCGCCTGCTGGGCGACGCTGCGCGCGGCGAGCTTGCCAATGAGGCGGTGTTCACCTTCCTGGGATTCAGTCTTTTGCGCTTCCTGCCGGTGCTGCTGGCGGTGGCGATTTTCATCGGCATGCTGCTCACGCTCATGCGCTACTGGCGCGACAGCGAGATGGCCATCTGGCTGAGCTCGGGGCTGGCGCTCAATGACTGGATACGGCCGATGCTCATGTTCGCGCTGCCCATGGCCCTGATCCTGGCGCTGCTCACCAACGCCATCATTCCCTGGGCCGCCAGCATGAAGGATGCCTACAAGGCGGAGCTGCAGAACCGTGATGATACTTCCCTCGTCGTGCCCGGCATTTTCGCGGAGTCGCAGGGGGGCGACCGGGTTTTTTTCGTCGAGAGCCTGAATCCGCTCACGGGCACTGTGCGCAACGTGTTCATGCAGTCCATGGACAGCGGCAGGCTGGGCGTGGTGGTGGCGGATGAGGGCGCGCAAAGGAGGATGGAAGACGGCACGCGCTTCCTGGTGCTTACCAAGGGCCGCCGCTACGAAGGCGAGCCGGGCGGGGCGGAATACCGCATCGTCCACTTCGAGCGCTACTGGATACGCCTTGACCCCGTCGAGGTCAAGGCCGAGGAGCGCAGACGCAGCATACGCCAGCGCAGCAGTGCAGACTTGTGGCGAAGCGCGGAACCCGAGGCCCGCGGCGAACTGGCGGGGCGCCTCAATGCCCCCCTGAGCCTGCTGGTGCTGGCCATGCTGGCCATCCCGCTCAGTTATGTGAACAACCGCGCGAAGCGCTCGTACGGCTTGATTGCCGCGCTGCTGGTGTTCTTCATTTATCACAATCTCCTGTCGATCAGCCAGGCCTGGGTTGCCCAGGGCAGGCTGGGCCTGGCGACGGGGATACTGGCGGCCCACCTGCCTGCCGTGGCTGCCCTGTTCGGGTTGTACGCCTGGCGCATGCGCATGAAGCCGTTTGGCTTGAGGTCGGGGGGGAAATGAGCCTGATCGCCCGCTATGTGCTGAAGGAAGTGGCGGTGGCCGCCGGCTTCGTCTTTCTGGCGCTGGTGCTGCTGTTCTCCTTTTTCGATCTGGCCGGCGAGGTTGACAGCATCGGCCGTGCCGGCTACGGATTCGCGCAGGCGGTGATGTATGTGGCGCTCAACGTGCCGGGCCATGTCTACGAGATGGTGCCGATCGCCGCCCTGGTCGGGGCCCTGTTTGCGCTGTCGCGGCTGGTGATGAATTCCGAGTTCACGGTCATGCTCGCTTCCGGCGTTTCCGGCTGGCGCATCGCAACCCTGCTGGCGCTCGCGGGGATGGGGTTTGCGCTGGTCGCGCTGCTGGTCGGCGAACTGGTGTCGCCGTGGTCGGAACAGGCGGCCAAGCGCCTCAAGCTGCGCGCCACCGAATCCGTGGTGGCGCAGACATTCCGCTCGGGGCTGTGGGTGAAGGACGGCCATGCCTTCATCAATGCGCGCGATGTGCTTCCCGATTCGAGCCTGCGCGGCCTCAAGGTCTACGAGTTCGACCAGAACCGGGAGCTGGCGCGCATCATGACGGCAGAGAGCGGGACCTGGGAGGGAAAAGGAAAATGGAAGCTTGGCGGTGTCGCGGATACGCACTTTTCGCGGGACAGCATCAGGGTCACCCATGAGGAAAACCGCGACTGGGAATCGGTGCTGAGCCCCGACATGCTCAGCGTGCTGCTGATTGCGCCCGAAAAGATGTCCACGCCGGCCCTGGTCGGCTACATCAGGCATCTCAGGGAGAACAGGCAGCAAACCACGCGCTATGAAGTCGCCCTGTGGTCCAAGCTGTTTTATCCTCTCTCCATTCCGGTGATCATGCTGCTGGCGCTGCCGTTCGCCTTCCATTCCCCGCGCTCGGGGGGCATCGCGCTGAAAATCTTCCTCGGCATTCTCGCCGGGCTGGCGTTTCACTTGAGCAACCGGCTGTTTTCCCATGTCGGCCTGCTCAACGACTGGCCGCCGTTCTTTACCGCCTCGGCGCCGTCGCTGCTGTTCCTGGGGATCGCGCTGCTGGTGCTGAAACGCCTGTTGCGGCGTTAGCGCAGAAACTCAGTCGGTTCTCACCAGCCTGGTGCGGCACAGGCGATCGTGCAGAAACTGCCGCTCGGGATCGACGAGCGCCCACAGGAATCCCGCCCCCGCGCACAGCAGGCCCAGCGTGGCCAGACCGAAGCGGGCGACGCACTGCGCGGTCGAGAGCGGCCCGCCGTCCGCCCTGACCAGGCGGATGCGCCAGGTCTTCATGGCCAGGGTCTGCCCCCCGCGTTTCCAGAACACCACGAAGTAGAGCAGCATCACCCCCAGCAGGTAGAGTTGGAACACCGCCTTCTGGAATGGCCCCTGGATGCCGCCGAACACCGGGATGTAGGCAAAGCCCGCGACCATCGCCAGGGCGGACAGCAGCAGCGATTCATAGAGCATGGCGGCAAGGCGGCGCCTGAGGCCGGCCGGCTGCATGGGGGTGGTTGCGTTTTCGTGCATGGTGGTTCTATATTTGCATTAAGCCGTGCGGCGGTTTGCCGCGGGGACATAACAAACCAAACAAAAAAATCCATCTGGAGGGGGCACGATGCATATCGTAAAGCAACTCATGGCCATTCCGGGCGTGATCGCGGCGGGCGAGTTCGCCTATCGCGGCGACCGCTTCTCGTATGAAGGCGCGCTCACTGCCGAATTCGCGCGCATGGCATCGATTCTTTGCCGTTCCAACACCATGAGCGTGAACATGCAGTCCGAGATTTTCGATTCCTTCGCCGGGAACTGCGGCTGCAAGCCGGTGCAGGGCTGGATCGTGCGCGGTGCCCAGGCCACGGTGTGCAACATCGGCAATTATTTCGCCTTCATCGAAAACCGCCCGGAACTGCTCAACGACGTCATGACCATCATGCGCGCCAAGGTGGGCGATATCGGCGACGACCTTCTGGTCAGCCTGTACGCCAGGATAGGCGGGGACGTGAAAGAAGCCTTGTACTAAACGAAAAAATAGGGGACAACATGAATCTGGACCAATTGATGGATTTGCCGGGCGCGCTGGCGGCCTTTTCCTACACCGACAAGGGCGACCTGATCGATCATCGCGTGCGCGAGGGCAGCGAGATCACGCCGCAGGTGCTCGACCTGCTGGCGCACTCGTGCGTGGCCAACATGGCCGTCGCCACGCTGGAAGCCAGGGGCTGGGAAGCGCTGACCGGGCAGAAGGGCTTCGAGCCGCTGCAAGGGTTTTCCATGGTGGGCCTGGAGTGGTCGGCGGTGGTCAACGGGCGCTGCGGCGTGATCATGAAGAACCGCGACGTCAATTACGAAGACGCGTTCAATGCCGTTCAGGCGTGCGGCGCCCATGGGCAGGGGGCTGCATGACACTCAGAAAACTACTCGTTCTGGACGGCGTGGTCGCGGTGTGCCGCTTTCAGGATGACGGCAGCATCATGGATGCAGCGGGCACGCTGCCGGCCGACATGATGGAAAGATTGAGCCGGTTCGCGCAGTGGTACCGCCGCATGGTGTCGGGCAATACCGACCTGCTCTCGCTGTTTTCGCAAATGCGCGGCTGGTCCCCCTCGCAGGGCTGGATCGTGCAAGGCGAGCGGATGAGTGTATGTTCCATGGGCAATCTGGTGTGCATGGTGCAAAACGATCAGGGCTCGCTGAACGAGGTCATGCAGGCCCTGGCCGAGGCCGCGCACGACTAGCCGCCCGCAGGCCCGGCGCCGGCGTTGCCTGAAAAACGCCTGAAACCTGAACTTTCCTTGACCGTGGCGGGGTAAAACGTATACCCTTGGCGGTTTACGGAAAACATTGTTTTTAGGCGTTTTTTTATGGAATTGACCGGCGCCGAGATTGTCACGCGCTGCCTGGCCGAGGAAGGAGTCGAATTCGTGTTCGGCTATCCCGGCGGCGCGGTGCTCAACATCTACGACGAAATCTTCAAGCAGAACAAGTTCAAGCACGTGCTGGTACGCCACGAGCAGGCGGCGGTGCACGCGGCCGACGCCTTTGCGCGCGCGTCCGGCAAGGTCGGCGTCGCCCTGGTGACCTCAGGCCCCGGCGCCACCAATGCGGTGACCGGCATCGCCACGGCGTACATGGACTCCATTCCGGTGGTGATCATTTCCGGCCAGGTGCCGACCGCCGCGATCGGCCTGGATGCCTTCCAGGAAGTCGACGCCGTCGGCATCACGCGCCCCTGCGTGAAGCACAATTTCCTGGTCAAGGACGTGCGCGATCTCGCTGGCACCATCAAGAAGGCCTTCCACATCGCCGCCACCGGCCGCCCCGGCCCGGTGCTAGTGGACATTCCCAAGGATGTGACTTCCCACAAGACCGAGTTCGCCTATCCGGAATCGGTCACCATGCGCTCCTACAACCCGGTACTGAAAGGCCACAGCGGGCAGATCAGGAAAGCGGCGCAGATGCTGCTGGAAGCCAAGCGCCCCATGATCTACACCGGCGGCGGCGTGGTGCTCGGCAACGCGTCCGGCCAGGTCACCGAGCTGGCCAAGCTGCTGCACTATCCGGTGACCAACACCCTCATGGGGCTGGGCGGCTATCCCGCCACCGACCGCCAGTTCCTCGGCATGCTCGGCATGCACGGCACCTACGAAGCCAACATGGCCATGCAGCACTGCGACGTGCTGCTGGCGGTGGGCGCGCGCTTCGACGACCGCGTGATCGGCAACCCCGCGCACTTCGCCCGCGAACAGCGCCGCATCATCCACATCGACGTGGATCCGTCCTCCATTTCCAAGCGCGTCAAGGTCGACGTGCCCATCGTGGGCGACGTGCAGCAGGTGCTGGACGAACTGCTCAAGCTGCTCAAGGCCAGCAAGGAAAAACCCGACGAGGCCGCGCTCAACACCTGGTGGACGCAGATCGAGCTGTGGCGCTCGCGCAACTGCCTGAAGTACAACCGCGAGTCCGAAATCATCAAGCCGCAGTACGTGGTGGAAAAGCTCTGGGAAATCACCAAGGGCAACGCCATCGTGACCTCGGACGTGGGCCAGCACCAGATGTGGGCGGCGCAGTTCTACAAGTTCGACAAGCCGCGCCGCTGGCTCAATTCCGGCGGCCTCGGCACCATGGGCGTGGGCCTGCCCTATGCCATGGGCGCGCAGCTCGCGCACCCGGACGCGACCATCGCCTGCATCACCGGCGAGTCCAGCATCCAGATGTGCATCCAGGAACTCTCCACCTGCAAGCAATACCGCCTGCCGGTGAAGATCGTCAACCTCAACAATCGCTACATGGGCATGGTGCGGCAGTGGCAGGAATTCTTCTACGGCAGCCGCTACGCCGAGTCCTACATGGACTCCTTGCCCGACTTCGTGAAGCTGGCCGAGGCCTACGGCCACGTCGGCATGAAGATCGAGAAGACCGCCGATGTCGAGGCCGCGCTGAAGGAGGCCTTCTCGCCCGCGCTCAAGGAACGCCTGGTGTTCATGGACTTCCTCACCGACCAGACCGAAAACGTCTTCCCCATGGTGGAAGGCGGCAAGGGCCTGTCGGAAATGATCCTGGCGGAGGAGCTCTGACATGCGCCACATCATTTCCCTGTTGATGGAAAACGAAGCCGGCGCGCTGTCGCGCGTGGCCGGGCTGTTCTCGGCGCGCGCCTACAACATCGAGTCGCTCACCGTCGCGCCCACCGAGGACGCTACGCTCTCGCGCATGACCATTGTTACCGTGGGTTCCGAGGATGTCGTCGAGCAGATCATCAAGCAGCTCAACAAGCTGGTGGACGTGGTGAAGGTGCTGGACCTGACCGAGGGCAGCCACATCGAGCGCGAACTCATGCTGGTCAAGGTGCGCGCCGCCGGCAAGGAGCGCGAGGAACTGAAGCGCATGGCCGACATCTTCCGCGGCCGCATCATCGACGTCGCCGATCTGACCTACACCATCGAGCTGACCGGCACCGGCACCAAGCTGGATGCCTTCCTCGAGGCGATCGACCAAAGCGCGATTCTCGAAACCGTGCGCACCGGCGCCTCCGGCATCGGTCGCGGCGACCGCATTTTGAAAGTCTAGTGAGGAGTTAGGGGTGAGGAGTTAGGCGTATGCCTTCCCGCCCACTCCTGACCCCTCACTCCTCACCATACAGGAAACGAAAGGAAATAAACATGAAGGTTTACTACGACAAGGACGCCGACCTGTCCATCATCAAGAAGAAGAAGGTCGCCATCATCGGCTACGGCTCGCAGGGCCACGCCCACGCCAACAACCTGCAGGATTCCGGGGTCAAGGTCACGGTCGGCCTGCGCAAGGGTGGCGCTTCCTGGGACAAGGCCAAGAAGGCCGGCCTCGCGGTCAAGGAAGTGGCGGCTGCGGTCAAGGAAGCCGACGTGGTCATGATCCTGGTGCCGGACGAGCAGCAGGCCGACCTCTACAAGAACGAGATCGAGCCCAACCTGAAGAAGGGCGCGGCGCTGGCCTTCGCCCACGGCTTCAACATCCATTACAACCAGATCGTGCCGCGCAAGGACGTGGACGTGATCATGATCGCGCCCAAGGGCCCCGGTCACCTGGTGCGCTCCACCTACACCCAGGGCGGCGGCGTGCCTTCGCTGATCGCGGTTTACCAGGACGTATCCAAGAAAGCCAAGGACATCGCGCTGTCCTACGCCGCGGCCAATGGCGGCACCAAGGGCGGCGTGATCGAGACCTCCTTCCGCGAAGAGACCGAGACCGACCTCTTCGGCGAGCAGGCCGTGCTGTGCGGCGGCTGCGTGGAGCTGGTCAAGGCTGGCTTCGACACCCTGGTGGATGCCGGCTACGCGCCCGAGATGGCCTATTTCGAGTGCCTGCACGAGCTCAAGCTCATCGTCGACCTGATGTACGAGGGCGGCATCGCCAACATGAACTACTCCATCTCCAACAACGCGGAGTACGGCGAGTACGTCACCGGTCCCAAGGTCATCAACGACGAGTCGCGCTGGGCCATGCAGGAAGCCCTGGAAAACATCCAGAACGGCAACTATGCCAAGCAGTTCATCCTGGAAGGCCGCACCAACTATCCGGAAATGACCGCCCGCCGCCGCTTGAACGCCGAGCACCCGATCGAGGTGGTGGGCGCCAAGCTGCGCAGCATGATGCCGTGGATCGGCAAGAACAAGCTGGTCGATCAGTCGAAGAACTAAGGGATCAGGGGTCGGGATCAGGGGGTGTGGCTGCGCTGCTTTCCTTGTTTTCCCTGAATCCTGTCCCCTGAATCCTGTCCCCCTATGAAAAAACATCCCCTTATCGCCCGCGAAGGCTGGGGCATTCTCACAGCTTCCCTGCTGGTCGCGCTGGCCGCCACCTGGCTGCTCGGCGCGTGGTCGGCCCCGTTCTGGCTGTGGGCGCTGTTCGTGCTGCAGTTCTTCCGCGACCCCGCGCGCGTGCCGCCGGCCGACGCCGACGCCGTGCTGGCGCCGGCCGATGGCCGCATCGTGTCGGTGGAGCAGGTGCGCGATCCCTATCTGGAGCGCGAGGCGCTCAAGATCAGCGTGTTCATGAACGTGTTCAACGTGCATTCCAACCGCAGCCCGGTGGACGGCGTCATCAAGGGCCGCTGGTACAACAGGGGCTCATTCGTGAACGCCGACCTCGACAAGGCCTCGCTCGAAAACGAGCGCAACGCGCTGTGGATCGCCACGGAACGCGGCGACGTCACCTGCGTGCAGATCGCCGGTCTGGTCGCGCGCCGCATCCTGTGCTACGTGAAGGAGGGTGACCGGCTCGCGCGCGGCCAGCGCTACGGCTTCATCCGCTTCGGCTCGCGCGTGGATGTTTACCTGCCTCCCGATGCCCGGCCGGAGGTCGGGCTGGGCGACAAGGTGAGCGCGACCACGACCATACTTGCCCGTTTCGCCTGAGCATGGCTTAGAATCGGCACATGCTCGACTTCAAGCACAGCAAGGGCGAGATGCCGCGTTCACGCATGCGCGACCGCGGCATTTACGTGCTGCCCAATCTGTTCACCATCGGCGCGCTGTTCGCGGGCTTCTATTCCATCGTGCAGGCCATGAACGGGCGCTGGGAGCACGCGGCGGTGGCCATTTTCATCGCCATGGTGCTCGATGGCCTGGACGGCCGGGTGGCGCGCATGACCGGCACGCAGAGCGCCTTTGGCGCGGAACTGGATTCGCTTTCCGACATGGTGTCCTTCGGCGTGGCGCCCGCGCTCATCATGTACGTGTTCGCGCTCAAGGGCCTGGGCAAGTTCGGCTGGATCGCCGCTTTTGTCTATTGCGCCGGCGCGGCGCTCAGGCTGGCACGCTTCAATACCCAGCTCGATACTGTCACCGACAAGCGCTTTTTCCAGGGCCTGCCCTCGCCCTCCGCTGCCGCGCTGGTGGCGGGCTTCGTGTGGGTGATGGTCGAGTACGGGTTTACCGGGCCGGAAGTGGCCGGGCTCGCCGCCGCCGTCATCCTGTTTGCCGGCATCAGCATGGTCACCAATTTCAAGTTCTACAGCGGCAAGGAAATCAACCTCAGGAAAAGCGTGCCGTTCTTCGTGGTGCTGCTGATCGTGCTGTTCTTCATCCTGGTTTCCACCAGCCCGCCCGAAGTGCTGCTGCTGATATTCGTGCTGTATGGCCTGTCTGGCTACGCTTACGCGACATGGAACTGGCTGCACCGCAAGGAAAAAACGGCCCGGCACTTGCCAGAAGACGAAAAATAAATACAATTTAGACCATGTCTAATGTGGCTTCCCCCTCCTACGCCATCTGCCTGTCGAACATGCTGTTCGGCACCCTGCTGCTGCGCAAGCAGTAGACGCCGCCTTATTCCCTCCCGATTCGTATCCGAGCCCCGCAACTGCGGGATAGAATTCGTCAACCCGGCGTGTGCCAGGAGAACAGCATGACTGACCGTTTATACATTTTCGACACTACCTTGCGCGACGGCGAGCAGAGTCCGGGCGCTTCCATGACCAAGGACGAGAAGCTGCGCATCGCGCGCCAGCTCGAGAAACTGGGCGTGGATATCATCGAGGCCGGCTTCGCCGCCGCCAGCCCGGGCGATGCCGACGCCATCCGCGCCATCGCCGAGACCATCCAGGACTCCACCGTGTGCTCGCTGGCGCGCGCCAACGAACGCGACATCCGCGCCGCGGGCGAGGCGGTCAGGCCGGCGAAGTCCGGGCGCATCCATACCTTCATCGCCACCAGCCCCATCCACATGGAGAAAAAGCTGCGCATGCAGCCCGACCAGGTGGTGGAAGCGGCCATCAAGGCGGTCAAGCTCGCGCTCGAATACACCGACAACGTGGAATTCTCTGCCGAGGACGCGGTGCGCTCCGAGATGGATTTCCTGTGCCGCATTTTCGAGGAAGTCATCAAGGCCGGCGCCAAGACCATCAACGTCCCGGATACCGTGGGCTATTCCATTCCGGCGCTGTGGGGCGAGCGCATGAAGCAGCTCATCGAGCGCGTGCCCAACTCCGACAAGGTGATCTGGTCCACCCACTGCCACAACGACCTCGGCATGGCCGTGGCCAACTCGCTCGCTGCGGTGATGAACGGCGCGCGCCAGGTCGAGTGCACCATCAACGGACTCGGCGAGCGCGCCGGCAATGCCTCGCTGGAGGAGATCGTGATGGCGGTGCGCACGCGCAAGGACGTGTTCAATTGCGACACCCGCATCGACACCACCCAGATCGTGCCGTCCTCCAAGTTGGTGTCGACCATCACCGGCTATCCGGTGCAGCCCAACAAGGCCATCGTCGGGGCGAACGCCTTCGCGCACGAATCCGGCATCCACCAGGACGGCGTGCTCAAGCACCGCGAGACCTACGAAATCATGCGCGCCGAAGACGTGGGCTGGACCGCCAACCGCCTGACCTTGGGCAAGCTCTCCGGCCGCAACGCCTTCAAGACCAAATTGGGCGAGCTGGGCATCGTGCTCGATTCCGAAGAAGCCTTGAACGCCGCGTTCAAGCGCTTCAAGGACCTGGCCGACAAGAAGCGCGAAATCTTCGACGAGGACCTGCAGGCGCTGGTGAGCGACGAGGGCTACATCGCCGAGCACGAACGCTTCAAACTGGTGTCATTGAAAGTGTGTTCGGAAACCGGCGAAGTGCCGCACGCCAGGCTGGTGATCGCCGACGAAGGCGCGGAGAGGAACGCCGAGGGCGATGGCTCCGGCCCGGTGGACGCCACCTTCCGCGCGCTGGAATCCGTGGTCGAGAGCGGCGCCAACCTGCTGCTGTATTCGGTCAACAACATCACCAGCGGCACCGACGCCCAGGGCGAAGTCACCGTGCGCCTGGCCAAGGATGGGCGCATCGTCAACGGCCAGGGCGCGGACACCGACATCGTGGTCGCCTCGGCCAAGGCCTACCTGCACGCGCTGAACAAGCTGCACTCCAAGCTGGAGCGGGCGCATCCGCAGGTGTGACCTTAAAACTCCCTCTCCCCTTGCGGGAGAGGGTAGGGGTGAGGGGGAATGTGACGGCAGGTTGGCCGTCCCCTCGGCCCAAAGATCAGTGGCCGGGGGTTGCCCGGCAGCAAGTTACTTTTCTTGCTCCGCCAAGAAAAGTGACCAAAAGAAGGCGGCCCGGCTATGCCGGCCTGCGGCTTCCCTTAGCATGCTGCGCCGCATTATTCCGCCCTCCACCCTCAGGCTGCGGCGGCACAGACGGGGCTAAGTCTCCAACGATTCGGAGGAGTAAGCTTTTTTCAGGCCGTCTTTGTCGGCGCAGTTTTCTTGGCATATCCGATCGCCGCCAGAAAAAACACAACCGACAGCACGATTTCGGCCACGGCCAAACTCGCGGCGGGCTGAGGATCGGACCAGGCGCGCATGACGCCTTCGGTGAAGTAGAGCAGGATGAACATCGAGGCCCATTGGTAGGTGTAGCGGCGGCCCTTGAGGATGCCCATGAGCGGCAGCAGGAGCAGAACGGCCTTGAGCACGAGCCAGGAGCCGCCTGGGCGCAGGGGCGCGAGCCACAATTCCCATGCCACGCTTAACAGGATCAGCGCGATGAGGCTGGCGCTGGCGATGAGGGAAAGGGTGCGCGTCGAGGGCATCATGCTGCCAGCTTCAAGGCCACTTCGGCCAGTCGTTTGCCTTGCGCGATGCAGAGCTTGCGTTCTTCCTCGGTGATCGGCTTGTCGTCCTGTGCGCCTGCGACGTGGCTCGCGCCATAGGGTGTGCCGCCGCTGGCGGTGGTGCCGAGTTCGGGCAGGGTGTAGGGCAGGCCCAGCACGATCATGCCGTGGTGCATGAGCGGCAGCATCATGGAAACGAGGGTGGTTTCCTGGCCGCCGTGCATGCTGGCAGTGGAGGTGAACACGCAGGCGGGCTTGCCGGCGAGGGCGCCCTGCATCCACAGGGCGCCGGTGCCGTCGAGGAAGTATTTCATCGCCGCTGCCATGTTGCCGAAGCGCGTGGGGCTGCCGAGCGCGAGCCCCGCACATTCCTCGAAATCGCGGTATTCCGCATAGGGCGCGCCTTCCGGCGGCACGGCCGGCTCGGCGGTTTCGGTCCTGGGGGCGACCTTGGGCACGCTGCGAATGCGCGCGGTGGCGCCCGGCACGGATTCGATGCCGCGCGCGAGGAGGCGCGCCATCTCGGCGACGCTGCCGCCCTGGCTGTAGTAAAGAACAAGAATCTCGATCATCTGGCGGGCTCGATTTCGACCGGGCTTGCAGCCCCAACGAATGAATTAAAATGCCTCGATTCTACTTGAAGCGGGGCGATGTCATGTTTTCCTGTGTGGCCGCGGCGGCGGGGTTTCTGGGCGGGTGGGCGCTGATCCTGGCCTGGCATGCCCAGGCTGGCGGGATGCCGGGCTTGCCGGCGAATGGGCTGGCCTACGCGGCGCTCGCCGTCTATGCCATGGCCCTGGCGGGGCGCTGTGCGGCGAAATGGCACCCGGCGCTCAGGCGCGTGTCCGCCTTGATTGCCTGCGCCATCCTGGCGGGTGCGGATGTCGTGATTTCGGGCCTGCCGGGCGAGGCCGCGCAGAAAACCTTCTTCGCGGCGCTGCTCGGCATTGCGCTGGTGGTGCTGGCGGCGCGCCACGCGCCGGCGGGATTGCGCCAGCGATGGCTGGGCGATAACGGCGCTTAACCTTACCCCCTCCCAACCTCCCCCGGCAAGCGGGGGAGGGGCAAACGAGGCGCCCAACCCCTCAACTGCCGCCGCCCGAGCCCACCCCGTGCGCGGCCTGCAACACCAGCGCGTCGAAGTCCTCGGCCTTCATCAGGCCCTTTTCCACCACGATGTCCTTCACCGGGCGGCCTGATTTTTCCGATTCCTTGGCGATCTCCGCAGCCTGCATGTAGCCGATCTGCGTGTTGAGCAGGGTGGCAAGCCCCACGCTCTGGTGGATGAAGAAGGCGCAGCGCTCGCGGTTGACGATGATGCCCTTGAGATTCTTTTCCGTCGCCGCGTTCATGGCATTGGTGAGCCAGTCCATGGCGTCGAACAGGGCAGAGCCCATGGCCGGCATCATCACGTTGAGTTCCAGTTGCCCGGCCTGGGTCATCAGCGCCACGGCGTGGTCCTGGCCCAGCACCTGGAAGCAGACCTGGTTGAGCATTTCGAACATCACCGGGTTGACCTTGCCCGGCATGATCGAGGAGCCGGGCTGCACCGCGGGCAGGGTGATCTCGCCCAGGCCCGTGCGCGGGCCGGAAGCCAGGAGGCGCAGGTCGTTGGCAATGCGCGTGAGCTCCAGCGCCAGCCCGCGGATGCGCGCGGACAGATCCTGCAGGTCGAGCATGGACTGCATTTGCGCGGCGAGCTGGCTGGACCTGATGGGCTCGCCGATGAGCTTGGCCAGTTCCGCCGCGACCTTTTCGGGGTAGCCGGGCGAGGTGTTCAAGGCGGTGCCGGCGGCCGAGCCGCCCAGGCCGATTTCGGCGAGCTTCTCGCGGCAGGAGGCCAGGTTCGAGCCGGCGCGGCGCAGCGTCCAGGCATAGGCGGCAAATTCAATCCCCATCGTGGTGGGCACGGCGTCCTGCAAATGGGTGCGGCCGGACTTCACCGTATCCTTCTCGCGCTCGGCCAGGCGCTCGAATTCGGCGGCCATGCGCCCGGCGGCGTCCACCAGGCGCGGCAGCTTGGCCAGGCAGGCCAGGCGGATGGCGGTAGGGATGGTGTCGTTGGTCGACTGCCCCATGTTGACGTCATCATTGGGGTTGATGGGCTTGTAAACGCCTTTTTCCCCGCCCAGCGCGACATTGGCCAGGTTGGCGATGACTTCGTTGGTGTTCATGTTGTGGCTGGTCCCGGCCCCGGCCTGGAAGCGGTCCACCACGAACTGGTCCAAATGTTCCTCTTGCAGGATGCGCTCGCAGGCCGCCACAATGGCGTCGCGCTTTTCCGCAGGCAACCAGCCCGGCTGGCAGTTGGCGCGCGCGGCGGCCAGCTTGATCAGCACGTGGGCGCGGATGAAATCCGGGTCGGGACGTCGCCCCGAAATGGGGAAATTGTCGACGGCGCGGGCGGTCTGGATGCCATACCAGGCGTCCTGCGGAACTTGGTACTCGCCCAGCGAGTCTCTTTCTGTACGAAAACCTGCCATGAAAATCGAAACCATGTTCAAGAAAACCACATTCTACCTGCTGGCGCTGGGCCTGGCGCTGTCCCTGGGATCTCTTGCCCGCGCCGCCGATTTCACCATGACCGACACGGCCGGCAAGGTGCACAGCCTGTCCCAGTACAAGGGCAAATGGGTGCTGGTCAACTTCTGGGCGACCTGGTGCCCGCCCTGCCTGGAGGAAATCCCCGATCTCATCGCGCTGCACGACAACAAGAAGAACAACCTGGTGGTGCTGGGCGTCGCCATGGATTACCGCAACGGCGAACAGGTCAAGGATTTCGCCGACAGCATGCTGATGAGCTATCCTCTCATCCTGGGCGACCGCAAGATGGCGGCGCAGGTCGGCCCGGTGGAAGGACTGCCCACCACCTACCTGTACAATCCGCAGGGCAAGCTGGTGGCGCGCCAGATGGGCGGGATTACCCGCGCCGACGTGGAAAACTTCATTCGCAAGTCGGAGAAAACCACGCGCAAATAAAAGGAGACGACATGAAACGCTGGCTGGCATTGATGTTGTTGATTCCGCTGGCGGCAATGGCGGAAGTTCGCGATCCCGAAAAGCATTTCTTCGATCCCAAGCTGGGCGATTTCCAGGAGGAGCTTGCGACGGCCAGGCAGCAGGGCAAGCAGGGCATCGTGCTGTTTTTCGAGTCGGACGAATGCCCGTTCTGCGCGCGCATGAAAGCCACCATCCTCAACCAGTCCGAGGTTCAGGATTTCTACCGCAAGCATTTTCTCGTCTTCCCGGTGGACGTCCTCGGCGACGTTCCGATGACCGATTTCAAGGGCAAGGAAACCGTGGAAAAAACCTTTGCCCTGCAGCAGCGCGTGCGCGCGACGCCGGTCATCATGTTTTTCGACCTGGAGGGCAATCCGGTCGCGCGCCACACCGGCCCGAGCAAGGACAAGGATGATTTCCTGATGCTGGGGCGTTACGTGCTGGAAGGCGCCTACAAGCAGATGCCCTACGAGCGCTACAAGAAAACCCAGGCCGGCAAAAAATAATGCGCCTCCTATCAGCCGGCCTGCTGCTGATTGCGGCATCCGCACTGGCGCAGGAAAAAGCCCTGAGCCTCGAGGAAGCGCTGGCTGCCGCCGATGCCGGGCATCCGCTCATGCAGGCGGCGCAGGCGGACCTGGATCTGGCGCTGGCGGAGGAAAGGATCGCCGCCAGCGGCAACGACGCCACGCTCAACGCCGAAGGCGTGCTGCGGCAAGGCAGGCCGACCGCGGGAAACGGCGACTGGCGGGAAGACAACATCGCCCGCCTTACGCTGCGCAAGACCCTGCTCGATTTCGGCCGCCGGCAGGGGCAGGTCGACGCCGCCCGCCAGGAGGCGAACGCGCGCCAGCTTGCGCTGATGGACGTGCGCGATGCGCGCCGCATCGACATCATGGCGCGCTTTTTCGACGTGATGCTGGCGGACATGCGCTACGGCGCCGACAACGAATTCATGGCGGTGCTCTACGTCAGATGGGACGATTCCAAAAAGCGCCATGAGCTGGGCGAGCTGAATGCAAGCGAACTGGCCCTGCTCGAGGCGCGCTACCAGGACCAGCGCGAAAAACGCAACCGCAGCCTGATGGCGCAGCGCGTCACCCGCCAGAAGCTGGCCCATGCGCTCAATCAGCCGGGCAGGCTGCCCGGCACGCTGGCGCCGCCGCAACTGAAAAACAACGACCGGCCGCTGCCTGCTTACGAGGACCTGCTGCCGCTGGCGCTGGAATCCAACCGCAAACTGCTGGCCATGCAGGCGCAATTGAATGCCGTCGCTGCGCGCAGCGAGGCGATTCGCGCCGGCCGCTCCCCCACACTGGACATGGAGTTGATGGCCGCCGATTACAGCCGCGATGCCAGCACGCGCGACCGCCTGAGCGGCGGCCTCATCCTCAACTGGCCCATCTACCAGGGGGGCCGCATAGACAGCCGCCTGGCGCGCCAGCTCGCCGAGCGCACGCGGCTGGAAGCGCAGGCCGAGCAGTTCAGGCGCGAGCTTGCCGAGTCCCTGCTGGAAACCCTGCAGGAAATCGAGTGGCTGCGGACTTCCGCCCGTCCCGCGGCGGAAGCGCAGATCGAATACCGCGACAAGGCGCTGGATCGCGCGCGTGCCGAATATGAACTGGAAATGCGCACCAACCTGGGGGCGAGCATGGCGGAGACGCAAGTCGCCGCCATCCGCGCCGCCGAGGCCGAGTACCGGCTGGCACTGGCGCTGGCCCGGCTGGAAGCGCTGGCCGGCAGGCCGCTGGCCGATTTCCCAACGCAAACCAGGTTTACGGAGAACCCATGAGCACAGTCCGGAAAATGATCAAGGCTTCGGCGTTTTTCGCTGTCCTTTCGGTTGCCGCAAGCGGCTGGGCGGCGGACAGGGTGAAGCTGACCACGCCGGTTTCCGGCGTGGTCAAGGAGGTCTACGTGCAGGCGGGGCAAAAGGTGAAAAAGGGCGACAAGTTGCTCGCGCTGGACGATACCCGCTTCAAGGCGCGTGTCATGGAAGCGGAGGCGGGCCTGATGCGCGTGAAGCAGGAAGCCGAGGACGCCGAGCGCGAGTTCAGGCGCGCGCAGGAGCTGTTCGATCGCGGCGTGAGTTCCACTACCGAGTTCGATGCGGCCAAGCTGAAGCATGCGCGTGCCACAGCCAATGCGCGGGAAGCCGAGGCGCGCCTCATCATCGCGCGGAAAAATCTCGAAGACAGCGTGCTCAGGGCGCCGTTCGACGGCGTGGTGAAGGTGCGCGAGGCCGAACCCGGCATGTACGTGCCCGCCGAGCTCAACCCGCCCACGCTCGTCATCCTGGGGAAGATACGCTGAGGCTTGCGCAGTTAGTGCTTACAGCCCGGCCGTCCTGGCGGGCGGGGTATAGCGCCAGTTCTTCTGCCAGGCGTTGACCACCAGGGTCGGGTACTCGGCGCGGCCGAGGCTGCCGTTGTAGCGGCCCAGGGCGCGGAAAAGGTCGCCCTTCTCGATGTCGATGTAGTGGCGAAGGATGAGGGCGCCATAGCGCAGATTGGTGCGCAGCTGGAACAGGTTGTGGTCCGGCGTGCCGATCACCTTGAGCCAGAACGGCATGACCTGGGTGTAGCCGCGGGCGCCCACCGGCGACACCGCGTATTTCTTGAAGCCGCTTTCGACCTGGATCAGCCCCAGCATCAGTTCGGGGTCGAGCCCGGCGCGGGTGGCTTCGTAATACAGGGTTTGCAGGAATTCCAGGCGCTCGGCCTCGTCCGGCATGCGCCTGGCGAGACGTTTCGACATTTCATTGAGCCAGGCCTGGGCCGCGGGCGCCTTCAGCACCGAAACCTGGGTCACGGCCACATCGGCCAGCGACTTGGACAGGTAGGCGCGGGCCGAGGCCGACATCGGCTCGTACAACTGCCCGCCGGCAAAAGCCGCCCCTGCCGCGCCCAGAAGCAGGGCGGCGAGGGTCAGTTTTGCGGTCGTCAGTCGTTTCATGCGGTTTTCAGGGCGTCCAGCAAAAGCCCGGCTATTTCACTTAACGGCACATTCCGCGCCGAACTTTCGCGCCGCGGCAGGTATTCCGCCATGCCGTCCTTGAGGCCGCGCTCGCCGAGGGTGACGCGGTGCGGAATGCCGATCAGTTCGGCGTCGGCGAACATCACGCCCGGCCTTTCATCACGATCATCCAGCAGCACGTCCACGCCGGCCGTGCCCAGTTCCTGGTATAGCTTGTCGGCTGCCTGTTTCACCTGCTCGCTCTTGTGATAGCCGATGGGCGTGATGACCACGGCGAAGGGCGCCATGGACTCGGGCCAGATGATGCCGCGGTCGTCGTGGTTCTGCTCGATGGCCGCTGCTACCACGCGCGAGACGCCGATGCCGTAGCAGCCCATCTCCATGACCTGGGATTTGCCCTGCTCGTCGAGGAAGGTCGCGGACAGGGCTTCCGAATACTTGGTGCGCAGCTGGAACACGTGTCCGACCTCGATGCCGCGGCACAGTTCCAGGCTGCCTTTGCCGTCGGGGCTGGGGTCGCCGGCCACGACGTTGCGGAGATCGACGAACAGAGGTTCCGGCAGGTCGCGCCCGAAGTTGACGCCGGTGTAATGGAAGCCGGTGTCGTTGGCGCCGCAGACGAAGTCGGCGAGATTCATCAGTGCGCGGTCGGCCAGCACCGGGATGTCCAAGCCGACCGGCCCGACCGAGCCGGGGGCGGCGCCGGCGATTTCGCGCACCACGGCATCCGGGGCCAGGCGGACTTCGTCGGGCAACTGCTCGAGCTTGGCGGCCTTCACCTCGTTCAACTGGTGGTCTCCGCGCAGCAACAGGGCCACGGGACCGTCATTGCCCTCGACGATGAGGGTCTTCACCATGCGGCTGGGTTCGATTTTGAGGAAGGCGCTGACTTCGTCGATGCTGTGCTGACCGGGCGTGTAGACTTTTTCCATCGCGGCTGCGGGAGCGGGGCGGGCACTGTTTGGCGCCAGCGCCTCGGCCAGCTCGACGTTGGCGGCATAGTCGGAGTTCGGGCAATAGGCCAGCGCGTCCTCGCCGGAATCGGCCAGCACGTGGAATTCGTGCGAGCCGGAACCGCCGATGGCGCCGGTGTCGGCAGCCACGGCGCGGAACTTCAGGCCCAGGCGGGTGAAGATGCGCGTGTAGGTCTCGTACATGTTGCGGTATTCGCGCTGCAGGTCCTCGAAACTGCTGTGGAAGGAATAGGCGTCCTTCATCAGGAATTCGCGCGCGCGCATGACGCCGAAGCGCGGGCGGATTTCGTCGCGGAACTTGGTCTGGATCTGGTAGAAGTTCACCGGCAGCTGGCGATAGCTGCGGATTTCCTTGCGCGCGATGTCGGTGATGACTTCCTCGTGGGTGGGGCCGAAGCAGAAGTCGCGCTCGTGGCGGTCCTTGATTTTCAGCATCTGCGGGCCGAACACCGCCCAGCGCCCCGATTCCTGCCACAGTTCGGCGGGCTGCACCGCGGGCATGAACAGCTCCACCGCGCCGGCCTTGTTCATTTCCTGGCGCACGATGGCCTCGACTTTCCTCAGCACGCGCAGGCCCAGCGGCATCCAGGAATAGAGTCCCGAGCCGAGGCGGCGGATCATGCCGGCGCGCAGCATGAGCTTGTGGGAAACCAGTTCGGCCTCGGCGGGCGCTTCCTTGCTGGTGGAGAGGAAAAACTGCGAAAGACGCATGATGACGGTCGGTTAAAATCGGAAAACCGCGATTTTACCTTACGCCTCACTCCTCACGCCTCACTGACAATGCGCCTGTTCTCCAAACGCCTCGCCAAATCCGTCAGCCCCGACACGACCGTGGAAGTCACCGAGTCGCGCGGCATCCGGCAACTGCAACTGGGCACCCAGGCCATCCAGAGCGCCATGCGCATTTCCCGGCCCTGGGACCTGGAGCTGGCCTACACCCGGGCGATGATGGCCTGCCTGCTGTTCCGCGCGGGGCCGGACGAGGTCTTGATGATCGGCCTGGGCGGCGGCTCGCTCGCCAAGTTCATCCGCAAGCACCGCCCGCAGACACGCATCACCGCGGTGGAGATTTCGCCCCAGGTGGTGGCGGCGGCGCGCAGCCATTTCTTCCTGCCCGAGGACGATGAGCATCTGCGCGTGCTGGTTGAGGACGGGGCGGCCTACGTGCCGGCGCATCCGGCCAGCGCCGACGCCATCCTGCTCGACGGCTTCGATGCCGGCAACCAGGTGGAGGCGCTGGCTTCGCTGGCGTTCTACCAGGCCTGCCGCCGTGCCCTGAGGCCGGGGGGCGTGCTGGTGGTCAACCTGTGGGGGCGCGATCCCGAATTCGTCACCTGGTTTTCCCGCCTGGTCGCGGCCTTCGACGGCCAGGTCGCCTGGCTGCCGGTGATGGGCAAGAGCAATGTCATCGCCTTCGCGCTGGCCGACGATGAGGGGCCCGCAAGGCTTGCGCGGGCGGAAATCGACAAGCTTTCCAAAAAATGGGGCCTGGATTTCGCGACCTTCAAGCGCGAACTGCGCTGGGCCGACGCAGTGGCGCCATTGCTGGACAAAAGCCATTGAAAATCAAGGCTTGCGGCCATATTTCACCTCCTTTTCCGGTTGCATTTTTCCGGTGGTGTGGAACAATGCGATTAGAGATTAATTGATTGGAAAGGTGGCGGCGATGATCGACCGTGACGGCTACCGCCCCAACGTCGGCATTATTTTGTGCAACACCAGAAACCAGGTGTTCTGGGCCAAGCGCATCAATCAGCACGCCTGGCAGTTTCCCCAGGGCGGCATCCAGCCCGGGGAATCGCCCGAGCAGGCCATGTATCGCGAGCTGAACGAGGAAGTCGGCCTGCTTCCCGAGCATGTGCGCATTCTGGGCCGCACCCGCAACTGGCTGCGCTATGACGTGCCCAGCCAATGGACGCGGCGCGACAACCGGGGCATCTACCGCGGGCAGAAGCAGATCTGGTTCCTGCTCAGGCTCACCGGGCGCGACTGCGACGTCAGCCTGCGCGCCAGCAGCCATCCCGAGTTCGACGCCTGGCGCTGGAGCGACTACTGGATCGAGCTTGAGACGGTGGTCGAATTCAAGCGCGATGTCTACCGTTCGGCGCTGGAAGAGCTCGAGCATTTTCTGCGCCGGGATGCGCGCTTTCAGCGCCGCCGGCCCGAGCGCGACGAACAGCGAACCGCCAGGCATGAACCGGCCCAGGCCATCAAGGAGCCCGCAGTCTGAGCGGCTGCCCCGTATCGGGCTGCCCATGCAGCCCGGTGTGCCCTTGTGGAAGCTCGCGCCGACCAGGGATGAATCCGGCAAGCTGTTGTGCGATTTCATGGTGCTGATCCCGCGCCTGAAAATGCAGCAGCCTGCCTACATTGGCCGCGCGCAGAGCTGGATCGCAGGCGTGCTGAACCGGCACCAGGAAGTCGTGTTCGCCAACATGGATCTGAAGCTGAACCTGTTGTGGGTGTCGCATCGCTACCGCGCCGGGCTCATGCTGGAGATCGTCAGCGCCATTCGCCAGCAGTTTCCCGAGGCGGTGCTGGTGGCGCACAACACGCGCTAGCCGGGCTCGCACACGGACGAAGGCGGCCGCCAAGCCGCTTTTTTGTTGCCGTGGCTGCATAATAAAGGTTTTCTAATATTGCCTTGGCCGAGCCAAGTCGATATACTTGAGCAAATTAATCAGGTATTTTTTCTGGAGCAAACTCTAAAATGGCACTTACCGAACAGCAGGTTCAGTCCGCCCTCAAGGAACTGATCGATCCGAACACGAAAAAGGACTTCGTTTCCACCAAGTCCGTGAAGGGCATCAAGGTGGACGGCGACACCGTTTCGGTCGATATCATGCTGGGCTATCCGGCCAAGAGCCAGATCGCCGGCATCAAGGCCATGGTCGAGGACAAGCTCAAGGCTGCCGGCGCTGCCAGCGCCACCGCCAACGTGAGCTTCAAGATCGTGTCGCACAGCGTGCAGAAGGGCGTGAAGCTGGTCCCCGGCATCAAGAACATCATCGCCGTGGCCTCCGGCAAGGGCGGCGTGGGCAAGTCCACCACGGCGGTCAACCTGGCCCTGGCCCTGGCCGCCGAAGGCGCCAGCGTGGCCATGCTCGACGCCGACATCTACGGCCCGTCCCAGCCCATGATGCTGGGCATCACCGGCCGTCCCGAATCCGCCGACGGCAAGACCCTGGAGCCCATGATGGGCCACGGCATCCAGGCCATGTCCATCGGCTTCATGATCGACCCCGACACCCCCATGGTGTGGCGCGGCCCCATGGTGACCCAGGCGCTGGAACAACTGCTGAACGACACCAACTGGAAGGACGTCGACTACCTGGTGGTGGACATGCCGCCGGGCACCGGCGACGTGCAGCTCACCCTGGCCCAGCGCGTGCCGGTGACCGGTGCCGTGATCGTGACCACCCCGCAGGACATCGCGCTGATCGATGCGCGCAAGGGCCTGAAGATGTTCGAGAAAGTCGGCATTCCCATCATGGGCATGGTCGAGAACATGAGCCTGCACATTTGCTCGAAGTGCGGCCACGAAGAGCGCATCTTCGGCGAAGGCGGCGGCGAGCGGATGTGCAAGGACTACAACGTCGAATTCCTCGGCGCCCTGCCGCTGGACATCCAGATCCGCGAGGAGACCGACGCCGGCAAGCCCACCGTGGTGGCGGCCCCGGAGTCGCGCATTGCCGACATCTACCGCCAGATCGCCCGCCGCGTGGCGGTCAAGATCGGCGAGTCGGCGGTGGACCACACCAGCAAGTTCCCCAATATCGTGATTCAAAATACGTGAGGCGTGAGGAGTGAGGAGTGAGGCGTAAGGAGTAGGAATCTGGGGTGTAGAATTCTCCTAACTCCTAACTCCTAACTCTTCTATGAGCATCAAATCCGACAAATGGATACGCCGCATGGCCGAAAGCCACGGCATGATCGAGCCTTTCGAGCCCGGCCAGGTCAAGGAAGTCGCCGGCCGCCGCATCGTTTCCTACGGCACCTCGTCCTACGGCTACGACGTGCGCTGCTCGAACGAATTCAAGCTGTTCACCGACATCAATACCACCATCGTCGACCCCAAGGCCTTCGACCCCAATTCCTTCGTCGAAGTGAAGGGCGATTCCTGCATCATCCCGCCCAATTCCTTCGCGCTGGCACGCACGGTCGAGTACTTCCGCATTCCGCGCAACGTCTTGACCATCTGCCTGGGCAAGTCGACCTACGCGCGCTGCGGCATCATCGTCAACGTCACCCCGCTGGAACCCGAGTGGGAGGGCCACGTGACCCTGGAGTTCTCCAACACCACGCCGCTGCCGGCGCGGATTTACGCCAACGAGGGCGTGGCGCAGATGCTGTTCCTGGAATCCGACGAAGTCTGCGAAACCTCGTACAAGGACCGCGGCGGCAAGTACCAGGGGCAGACCGGCGTGACCCTGCCGAAGATATAGTGAGGCGTGAGGAGTTGGGAGTTATGGGTAAAATGCCGGTCTTGATTAACGAACGGGAGCCTGGCCATGGCGGTTAATTTTTGCGCGTCCGTTACGGCCGCTCCTCACTCCTCACTCCTCTCTCCTCACTGACGCCATGCGCTTCCGTTTCCCCGTCGTCATCATCGACGAAGACTTCCGTTCCGAGAACGCCAGCGGCCTCGGCATCCGCGCGCTGGCCACGGCCATCGAGGGCGAAGGGCTGGAAGTGCTGGGCGTCACCAGCTTCGGCGACGTGGCCTCGTTCGCGCAGCAGCAAAGCCGCGCCTCCGCTTTCATCCTGTCCATCGACGACGAGCAGTTCTCCAGCCCGGATCTTGCGGAGCAGGCGGTCTCCACGTTGCGCGCCTTCGTCGAGGAAATCCGTTTCCGCAATGCCGACATCCCGATTTTCCTGTACGGCGAAACCCGCACCTCGCGCCACATCCCCAACGACGTGCTGCGCGAGCTGCACGGCTTCATTCACATGTACGAGGACACGCCCGAGTTCATCGCGCGCTACGTGGTGCGCGAATCGCGCGCCTACCTCGATTCGCTGCCGCCGCCGTTCTTCCGCGCGCTCACCCATTACGCCGCGGACGGCTCCTATTCCTGGCACTGCCCGGGGCACTCCGGCGGCGTCGCCTTCCTGAAGTCGCCGGTAGGGCAGATGTTCCACCAGTTCTTCGGCGAGAACATGCTCAGAGCCGACGTGTGCAACGCGGTCGAGGAACTCGGCCAGCTGCTCGACCATACCGGCCCGGTGGCGGCTTCCGAACTGAATGCCGCGCGCATCTTCAACTGCGACCACCTGTTCTTCGTCACCAACGGCACCTCCACCTCCAACAAGATGGTGTGGCATTCCACGGTGGCGCCGGGCGACATCGTGGTGGTGGACCGCAACTGCCACAAGTCCATCCTGCATGCCATCACCATGACCGGCGCGATCCCGGTGTTCCTGACGCCGACGCGCAACCACTACGGCATCATCGGCCCGATCCCGAAAGAGGAATTCCGCTGGGAGAACATCGAGAAGAAAATCGCCGCGCACCCCTTCGCGAGCAAGACCAAGGGCAAGCCGCGCATCCTGACCATTACCCAGAGCACCTATGACGGTGTGGTCTACAACGTCGATGCCATCAAGGAAATGCTCGACGGCAAGATCGACACCCTGCATTTCGACGAAGCCTGGCTGCCGCACGCCACCTTCCACGACTACTACCGCGGCATGCATGCCATCGGCCGCGACCGCCCGCGCTGCAAGGACTCCATGGTGTTCTCCACCCAGTCCACGCACAAGCTGCTGGCGGGATTGAGCCAAGCCTCGCAGATCCTGATCCAGGATTCCGAGACCCGCAGGCTCGACCGCGACGTGTTCAACGAAGCCTACCTCATGCACACTTCCACCAGCCCGCAGTACGCCATCATCGCCTCGTGCGACGTGGCCGCGGCGATGATGGAGCCGCCCGGCGGCACCGCCCTGGTGGAGGAGTCCATCGCCGAGGCGCTGGATTTCCGCCGTGCCATGCGCAAGGTCGACGCGGAACTCGGTGAATCCTGGTGGTTCAAGGTGTGGGGGCCTGAGAAGCTGGCGGAAGAGGGCATCGGCGAGGCCGCCGACTGGACCATCCGCGACAGCGAGCACTGGCACGGTTTCGGCAACATCGCCGAAGGCTTCAATATGCTCGACCCCATCAAGGCCACCGTGATCACGCCCGGACTGGACGTGGAAGGCGATTTCGCCGACTGGGGCATTCCCGCCGCCATCGTCACCAAGTACCTCGCCGAGCACGGCATCATTGTCGAGAAGACCGGCCTGTACTCGTTCTTCATCATGTTCACCATCGGCATCACCAAGGGCCGCTGGAACACCATGGTCACCGAGCTGCAGCAGTTCAAGGACGACTACGACAAGAACCAGCCGCTGTGGCGCGTGCTGCCCGAATTCGTCGCCAAGTTTCCGCGCTACGAGCGCATCGGTCTCAAGGACCTGTGCAACCAGATCCACGGCATCTACAAGGCGCACGACATCGCCCACCTGACCACGGAAATGTATCTCTCCGAGATGCAGCCGGCGATGAAGCCCTCGGACGCGTTTGCGAAAATGGCGCACCGCGAGATCGACCGCGTCGAGATCGACCAGCTCGAAGGCCGCGTCACCAGCGTGCTGCTGACGCCTTACCCGCCCGGCATCCCGCTCCTGATTCCGGGCGAGCGCTTCAACCGCACCATCGTGCGCTACCTGCAATTCGCGCGCGAATTCAACGAGAAATTCCCCGGCTTCGAAACCGACATCCACGGGCTGGTCAAGGAGCAGACCGGCGAAGGGGTCAAATACCACGTGGACTGCGTGAGGGGGTAGGGGCCAGGGGTCAGGGATCAGGGATCAGGGATCAGGGATCAGGGATCAGGGATCAGGGATCAGGGATCAGGGATCAGGGATCAGGGATCAGGGATCAGGGATCAGGGATCAGGGATCAGGGATCAGGGATCAGGG
>JAJZPR010000029.1 GCA_021847835.1 Pseudomonadota bacterium | reverse complement strand
TCATGCGCATGACTCAGAAATGCCCCAGCCGCCCCAGGTGCAGCTCGCGTCCCTGCCGGTCAAGATACATGTCGCCGAACTGGACGAGGCGGATATGCGCCTTTGGCACCGCGGTGTAGAGCGTGAGAGTAAAGCGGCTTTGATTTCCGGATGAAAAGCGTTTGAATATCGGACAAACAATATTCAAAGAAATTCGCTGATTCCCGGATGAGGAATATCCGCCCCTTGTGAGGGCGGATTTTTTTCGCCTTAAGCTTCGGATAGCCTGGCTGATGAAAAGGCTGGCTCCCATGTCGCAGGATAGTCGGTTTGGGGGATGGCTGTCACGATTCCCCTATCCAGCTCGGCCAGCACCTTCTCTATTAGCCGTAGCCCCATCGGGGCCAGATCGCGCCGCCATAGCGTCCCGGCGTCGTCGCCTGGGTAGACGTGGCACCAATCCTGGGCGGCGATGGGACCGGCGTCTGCCCCATCATCCATCCAGTAGGCGGTGCCGCCTGCTATCGGGTCGCCCATATGGATCGTCCAGCGCACGGCGTCACGGCCTCGGTGCCTTGGCAGGAGCGAAGGATGGTAACCCAGCGCCCCGTACCGGGTGGCCAGCCTGGCCCCCTTGGCGATGAAGGCATGGGCGTGAGCCGCCACAATCACGTCGGTGCCCGCCGGGATATGCCCGGCTTCCACCCGCTGCTTGCACACCTCGACCGGAACCCCGGCCTGCTGGGCGGCGGCGGACAGGCGGTCATACTCTTCACCAACTGCTCCTGGTGCAAATACCTTGGCCACGTCGTCGCCGCGCCGAAGGCAGAGCTTCAGTGCCTCGGCTCCCAGCCATTGCTGGCCAACGATTACGATGCGCATACACCCTCCCCGAGGTAGCGGAAGCCTTGAACCGCCCGGAAGTGGCCACCGTAACCTGCCGCACCGGACGGTTTCTTGCCTGTTTTGGCCGCGCTACAGGCCATTGACTCACGACAGCGGCCTTTGTGTTCCCCGTATAGCTTGGCGGATACCTGCGTCCATTTCCTGTCCCGCCGCAAGGCGCTGGCCAGCCCTGGATGGGAAGTGTGAAAAAGCGTGGGCATCGGTTTGCCGTAACGGTTCTCCCCGCGCTGCCAAGCGTCACAAACGGCATTCAGGAAGCGCATGCCTACTCCGGCCCCTTGCCATTCCGGCATCACCACCAGGCGGCAGGCGCGGGCCTCTATCAGGCCGGGCCGGGTGCTGACGGCCATGTGGGCCACCGGCTCACCGTCGATGGTGGCCACATAGCAGCTGGCCGCGATCATGTGGGGCAGCTTCAGATAGTGATGCGGCTCAAACAGGGGCCAATAACGCCAGTCCGTTTGATGGATGTGCATTTCGAGGCGAGGCCGTCGCCAAAGACGCCCCCGTTCAAACTGTCCCGAGGCCGTATCGAAAACCCAGTCCGGCTCCAGCCAGTCCAGGATGTCGTAATGGCAAGAGAGCAGCACTGCCTTGCCGCCGGTGCGCCGCCATGCCTTGGCGAAGGCCCCCGCCCCGACCTTGGCGATCTGCCGGTCCACCACCGACGAAAACTCATCCACCACGGCCAGAGGCGGTGCCTCGCACACCAGCCTGGCCAGCGTGGCGCGGAACTGCTCGCCGTTGGACAGCACCTGAAAGGGGCGCAGCCAGGTAGGCACGCTCCCCAGCCCGACCGCCGAAAGCGCCCCGGTGACCATGTTGAAATCGCCATCCGGGGCGATGGCATCTATGACCGGAAGGTCTTGCGGCCAGCGGGGAGAATAGGCCTGTCCCAGCTTGGACCCGATACTGCTCTTGCCGCTGCCGGAAGGGCCGACCACCACCCCGATGCTCCAGTCGCCGTCATCAATCGGCAGATCGGCATCCAGGGCGAAGTCGGCCCCGCTTTCCACGTTGAACAGGGATTTGACGCGGGCGGCACGGTAAGTGTCGAAATCGGAACAGCGGCGGCGGATTTCGACATTCATACCGTCACCACCCGCAGCTTGTAGCCCTGCGCCTTCAACTTGTTAAAGAGTCGCTCCTGCACCTTGGCGTCATCACACAGGATGATTACGCCGTACTGCTCGCGGTATTTGAACCCGTTCTTGCCGGGCGGCTGTTTCGAGTTTGCCATCGTAGGCCTCCATATCCGGCGGTCTTGCCGCGCTGATTAGAGGCTCGGTGGCCTTCATTTGATTGATCGCCCCACAGCGGGGGCATTTGATGGACAGGCGGATATATTCCGCTTCCGCCAGTTTTCTATTGCAGGAACCGCAACGAACCATTTCCATTTTACTGCTTTCGCGTGATAGCCTTCGGCCCGCTGTGTGCACAGCACGGTGCCTAGGCTAAACGCAGGCTACTTCTGCGGGAGGTGGCTGTCAGGGGTGTTCCCGCACCCTTAACGGTCGCACCGTCTCTTTAATTACGTCCCAACACTCTTCTCGCAATGGTCCTTCTCCAGCCAATCCAGCACGCGGCACAGCACGCATGCCCAGCCGCGCCCTTCCCGACGCAAGCGCCCGGCGCGGCTGCTGATAGTTTCATCCTCGCTGCCGCCCGAGGCGGCGTTGCCGATCTGGTCGAAAGCCAGGGCGATGTGCCAGGCGCGCTGGCCGTTGGGCGAGAAGATGATTGCGCCGAGCATCCAGAGTGCGGACAGGATGCAGCCAACCAGGCCGACGACCAGGAGCAACAGCAGCAAGGCGCGGCGCTTTACCATATGATGGCCTGAACGGAGGCAACGGTCGTGGCCGCCATCACCTGCTGCGCGAGCGTGGCGTTTTTGCGGATCGCTGTCTCGATGGCGGTTTTACCGTCCAGCCCGGCCTGCTGGATCTGCGTGACGGTGTGCGGCCGCAGCGCCCATGCGCCGGCACCGTCCGCACACCAGAAGTCGGTGGTCCAGTTGGCGGGCAGATTGGGCAGCAGCGAGGCGGTCACCGAGGCGGACAGATTGGACTGGTCGCGGTCTTTCGCCGGATAGGTGTGCGGCGCGCCCCGCGCGGAAGAGGTGAAACCGGAATATATCTGCGCGGCGCAGGCAGCGGACAGGTCGGCAATCTGCATAGCTTGAACCTGCGCCAGCGTTGGCGCTGGAGCGGGAACGATCACCACGCTTCCGTTGACAAGTTTCAGGGTTTCGCCGGATGCCCGAGACATCGCCAAGTCGAAATCGGCTTGCGTGACGATGGCGATGTCTGCAGGAAGACTTGGATAATCAATATCGTCGGGATAGAAGCATTGGGTAGTTTGAGAGAAGCGCATGATTTATCCTTATTTTCCGATTGCAATCCAACGACCACCAACAGTTCCGCTACTCGCATAAATGGTGATAGCAGTTAATGTTGAAGATGCAGATATATATTGAGTCGGTGCAGATGCTGAAGATACAAATCCGCCTTGGACATAAACCTGGGTTGTAAATGCTATAGGGAATGTAAATGATGCACCTGTCGTCGAAGCGGAAGTAATATCTCCCCACTGAATAATCAGCCCGCTTGGCAGCTTTTGGTAGCCGCTGCTGGCTGCGAGGGATGCTCCAAATATACCGGTTGTTGTACCTGATGCCATAGCGAGCGAACCACCAACTGCAAACCACTGGCTGACCCCATCGGATTCGATCACTATCGTGTCGCCAAATCCCATCGCTACGGAGGTCTTCCCCGCTGGATTGTTTATCGTATCGGCACCCTGACGCTGTAAGGTTACCGAATACGCCGCATTCCCGGTGTGCATGAACTCGATTCGTGATCCGGCCCTGACAGTGTTGGCCAATGGCACCGAGAGTGTGATATTTGCCGCTGCTCCACCGGTCAATATCGACCGTCCGGCATGGGCTGCGGCGGTCAGAACGGTGGTTGCAGTGATTGTCATGAGCTCGGCGGCAGACAATCCGATCTTGGTGGCGAATTCAGTGGTCGCCAGCTTGATGCTGTTGTCGAACTGGGCTGGCGTCTGGGCGGTCGGCGCGCCGGTGAGCTCCGGCGAGTTCAGTGGGGCCTTGAGAGCCAAAGCATTCGTAATCGTCGCCGCGAAATTCGGATCATCGCCCAGCGCGTCGGCCAGTTCCTTCAACGTGTCCAAAGCGGCGGGCGATGCATTGACCAGTGCATCTATCCTACTCTGAAAATACGCCGTGATAGCATCCCGCGACTGCGTATTGACCGCAGGATTCAGCGCCGCGCCATTCATCGTGGCAATGGCGACCAGCTCCTCCTGCACCGTGTTCATCCATTCCGGCGTAATCTCCGTCGGCGGGCGCAATGTCGCCGGATCTTCGGCCACGAACATGTGGTCTACATGTCCGGCCCCGTTAATTCTGTCCATAGCTGCCTCCTACTCCTGATATATCTTCGAACCACAAGAAAACGTGGGCTTGCTTGAAGGCCGCCAGGGCCTCCCACAGCGCCGTCGGATTGACCACCGAGCGGTAATAGCGCACCCGCAGCACATAGCGCCCACGGGTGCCCCACAGACGGTCGCCGATGCGGCTGCCGTGGCCGTTGCCGACATGGGCCGGTCCCAGCAGGTGTTCCACCTTCACCAGGGCAATGGGGAAGTTCAGCCCCGGTGCGGCCTGGCTCCATAGCCGCTGCCCCACCTTGCTGCCGATGGCGAAGGGGCGGCGCGGCATCGTCTCGACCAGCCCGCCCAGCGCCTCTTCGGCGATGCGCCTATAGGCGCTGATGTGCCAGCTGCTGGTCTTAGGGCGGTGGGTTTCGATGGCGTTGTCCAGCACGCCTTGGGCGGCGGCTTCAACACGTGCCAGCTCTTCGGCGGTGCCCAGCAACAGCGCGTCGCCCGTGCCGCCTTCCGGCCACTCCCAAGCGGCGCCAGGAGGCAGCAGGGCCTTGAGCGCATCGGCGAATTCGCGGGGGGAATGGGCCGTTACCTTCATACCCACGCAATCGGGTCAAGCACCAGCACTTCGCTGGCGGCCACCGCCGTGTCGGCGAGCGGCGCAATTCGGTTGTACTGGGTGGTCACCGTGGCGATGGCTGCGTCGATCTCGGCCACGGCCAGCAATGAAGTTTCGCTGGATTCGGCCAGAACGATGGCGTTGACGGCATCGGCAATGGCGGCCCGGTTGGGCGCCGTGTCGAATCCGGGTAGCAGGTGAATCGAAACCGCCACGGCCCGTTTCACCGGGGCGGCTACGCGCCAGTCGGCGGTGGCCGGTGCGGTATTCAGCAGGTAGTCTGAAACCGCGTCCAGCACGGCGGGCGTCGGCAGGCGGTCGGTCAGGCCGTTGCAGATCGGCCGCACCGCCACCGTGCCGATGCCCAGTGCGTGCGGCTGGATCAGCGCGGTGGTCACCGAGGGGTGAGCGGTTTTTGCCCAGAAGCGAAAATCATCCGGCTTGCCGGAACGCGCCCCCCGCGTGGTCACCACCTGCCACTCATCGGCCACGCGCACGCGCCAATCTTCCAGCAGTTCATCCTCGGCCCCGCCGGTGATGCCGAAAGCGTCTATGGTCAGATTATTGGCGCAGCCAGGAACCGGATCGACCAGCGTCAGGATTTGTCCGGCGATCAGGTTGCCGCTGCCGCCCGTGGCGGTGCAGCGGATGGAAACCGGCGTAGCGCCGGCCCCGATCGTCACGGCAGCCAGCACTTCGTAATCCAGCCCGTTCGGACCGCGCAGCAGGGTGCCGGCCAGCAGCTGCGCGCCGAGGGTGCCGGTGGCCAAGGCATTGCCGATAGCGGCGGTCGCCGCCAGCCGGTCAACGCCATACAGAGCGGCCCAGTCATAGAGCCGCTCCAGTTCGCAGGTGAGGGGGGAGCATTGCGCGTCGATCCAGTCCAGATAGCCGTGCTGGCTATGGCAGGCCCGCGCCCAAGCCGCCGAGAGCGGCCCGCGCAAAACGGCGGGCATCGCAGCCAGGTCGGCTTCGATGCGGGAATTCAGATCGGTGTAACTGGGTCTGACGTAATCGGTCACAAGGGGGCTCTCACGATGAACTTTCGTCCATTGTGGTAGCCGGTGACTTCAAGGAATACGCTGGAAACGTTTCCAGCGGGCTCTGCGAGCGTGACCTCTTGGGTCTGGATATCCGTCAGCGCGGGCGCCCGTGTGGTCAACGCCGCGCGGATCATGGCCAGCGCCTCGCGCCGGGCATTGCTGTTCAGCGGCTGGCGGCGCACGTGCCACAGGCCGCTGCCGGCCTGCGCATCGGCCCACCAGCCGCGCCGGTCGAAGCTGTCCGGCACCCGGCTGGCGGGGGCCTCGGCATCGGTAAAAAGCACCCCATAGACCAGCGTGGCCGTCGCCGCGTCGGCATCGTTCAGGGCGGGGTCGTCGAACGCCAAGTCGAACGCGCCCCAATCGGTCTGCACCAGTTTCAACATTACGGCCCCTCCGGCGGATTAATCGGCAAAGGCGCGGGCGTCACAACTGCCCCCATCTGCCATGTCTTGTGCTCGTATTGGCCGCCGCCCAACGCCGTCCAGCGTTCGCCGTAGCCGCCCACGTCCCACGAATAGCTGTGGTCGGCATGGAACTCGATATCAAGGGCCTCGATGCGGCATTTCTTCGGCGTCGAAATCACGATGCCGTCCCGCGTCAGGTGCACCCGCTGCCCTTGGTCATCGTGGAGCGCCGCCTCGCCCTCCTGCAAATCCAATTGATAGCGCCTGTCGCCGATCACGATGGCCACGCCATAAGAGCGGTCGCCAGCCGGGAAGAGCAGATACGACTGGCACCCCGGCTTGGGCCGATAGCTGAAGCCATACGGCTCAACCCGGTTGATGTTGTTGAGCGTCTCGCCATCGAGCACCCGGACCTGCACCTTGTCCGCGCCGATCAGCGTGCCCACGCCCTGGGCGAAGAGCAGTTGAAGGCGGTTCCATACCTGGGTGATCATTTCGTCCCCTTTCGCGTCCCGGCACCGCGCTTTGCCTTCTTCTTTTCCTCGCCCATGAAGGCGTCCCGGTGCATCACCTGCAAATGGGTCACGCTGCCGCCCTTGTCATCCTGCGAGAAAGCCCGCTCGCCGATCAGGAACACGCCGTCGATGCCTTCTGCCGGGATGATGACCCGCACCTGGGTATTGATCGCCCACAGCTTCAGGTTTCCGGCGCTGTCCAGATGCCGCCAGCCTTGCACCTCCAGATCGATGCGATGGGCGCGGGCCAGCCGCCGGTTGCGTTCGAGCAATGCCCGCCGGCCGCAGCCGCCCAGCCCGTTCCCGTGGCGGTCGGCCACGATATGCATGGGCCGGAAAAAGCTGATCCCGGCATCCCTGGACGAACCCTTCAGCGCATGGCCGCCGTCGTAATCGAACCCCTTCACCACATAGTCGGAGAAGCGCAGCTTGAACTCGTCCACCACCTCGTAGCGCTTGATGTGCACGCCGTATTCCAGCGTGGCCACCGGGGCGGCGCTGGTCGGCTGGGTCAGGATCAGCCCGCCATCCGGCAGCGGATAAAGCAGCAGGTTGGCCGCCCGCGCCGCATTGATCAGCGCATTGGCCGGCAGCTCGCACTGCATGGAAAAATCCGGCACCACGGCGGTCTCGGCGTCGATCTTCACCGGCACTTTGAAGGCCGCGCAAATCCGCTTCACCAGCTCGCCCAAGCGCAAGCCATGCAGCGTCTTGGAATACTGGCAATCCACCAGCTCGCGCCCCAGCGAACGCGCCTCCATGTGGATCGTATGGCTATCGGCATCGACTCGACGGCGGACGCTGTCCGGGCGGATCGTGGTGACCAGGTCGCCACCGATCAGCACATCGACCACCGAGTTTGCCGTCAGCCCCAGCGAATCCCCCGTGCCGGGCCGGGTAATGGACAAGCGCACCGAGGCGCACAAGTCGTCCACCGATTCCCGGATATCCACCTTCTGCCAGAAACCGTAGCGCTGGCCGTCGAAACGAATTTCAGCTATCGCGTTATCCATAGACGCGCCCGATCACAAATAACGGATGGCGCACCGCATTGCGGGCGAGAAATACCGCCTCGTCCACCCCCAGCAGATAGGCCAGCACCACGGCGGGCAGCGGGGCCGTCACATCGCGGAAAGTCGCGGGCCTCAAGTCCTGCGCAAGCAATGCCTCAATCAAAGAAGTGCGGGCGGCCACGGCGGCCTGGAACACCGGATCGGGCAGGCCTGGCAACAGAATATCCAGCGCGGCCACCACGCTCGCCAGCACCGCGTCCCGGTCGGCCTCGGCCCGGTAATCGGCCAGGGCCACTTGAGCGGCGGCAGTGACCAAAAGACGGCTGCGCAAGGCGGATTCCCGCAACAGGTTGCGCTGTACCACGCCATCGAGCGTGACGATGCTTGTTGACGTGGCCACGCTGGCTATGCGGGACACCACGCGGGGCCGGGCCGTATCGGAAAAGCCATGCGAAACGTCCCCTGGGGCGAAGCTATCCGCGCCGCCGCCCAGGGCGTCCGTCAAACCACGAAAGGCGGACGCGTAGGCGGCTGGCAGCGCCATCAGCGCGGCCAGGTCGCCCTTGATTCCGGCGATCAATCCTTGAACCTGATTCGCCCAGGTGAGCGGCAGGGTGGCCAGCGCGATCACCTTTCGCAGTCCCTCCAGTTTCTGATGCACGGCAGCGATAAAGGCCGTCATCCCGTCGGCGCTCATCGGCTCCAGCTCGAAGTCGTCCACCGTCACATCCGCCAGTTGGCGGATGCGGTCGATAGCGATATCCACCTTGTCCGGCTCGGCGGTAAAAGGCTGCTCGCCGCCCGGCACGAATTCGATGCCGACGGTGCAATAGCCGCCCTTATCGTTGCTCTCATGCAATGACCAGGAATGTGCCCGCACCCATAGATCGCCCAGCCACGGGTGCGCCAGCCAATCCGCGCCCGGCTCGGCCAGCTTGGCCAGGAAGCCGTTGCGCTCCAGGTCATAGTCCGGCCCGATAAAATAAGCGTTCAGCTTCCAGTCCCACGCCTTGCCGCCCATGTCTTCCACCCGTGGCTGTTCCGCGCCGGGGTATTCATGCACCACCAAGCGCCGCCCGCCCTTGGCATCGTGGCTTTCGGTGAGAAACTCGAAGCCCCGGAACGAGGCGGTAACCATGCGATCCTGCCAGTTGGATTCATTCGGCATTCTTCACCTCAACGCACTTGAAAACCTGCTTGCCGACAAAGAACCCGCCCAGCCGCTCGCATTCGGCCGCCACGGTCACATGGGCCGCATTCCATCCAATCCAGGAACCGAGAATAACGCCCACCAATATCCAAGACAGGGCATTCATCGCGGCGCTCCATTCCAGATGCTGCCGGTATTCATTTGCACGCTACCTCCGCTGACTTGCGTGTTCTGGCTCTGCAACACCAAGCCGGGGGCCAGCCCCACTGTGATGTCCGCTTTCACATTGGTTGGTTTTTGCTCTTGTTGTGCCGATGGCTTTAGCGCATCGCTGACACCTTGCACGATAAGCCCGCCCACGCCGCCTAAAGCCGCGCCCACTGCCGTACCGACGACAGGTATCAAGCTTCCCACGGTAGCGCCCAGACCGGCGCCGCTGAGCGCTGCGGAGCCGTATCTCGCCGCTACGGATTCTTCTCCCGCCACCGAGGACAAAACAGCACCCCCGACACCGGCGGCAAGGCCGAATAGGCCGGGGCCTTTGGGCACTACCGGCAAGCGGCTGGCTGCATTCGCCACCGCCGTAATGCCGGGAATGGATGACAGCATCCGCGTGCCGGATTGCGTCCCCATGATCGCCCTCAAGGCCATCAAAGACCCGCCCGCAGTCACCGCTCCGGCCCCGGCAGCGGCAGTGGCTACAGCGCCGGTGCCCAGGCCGGGATGCTTCTCGATTGCCGGCTGGATAGTGTCGCCCAGGACGGCATTGACGGAATCCATGAGCCTTTTCTTGGCCTCCCCCGTTCCGCGTGCCGCGCTTGCCTTGGTGTTTTCCCAAGTGCCGGCCGCCGCTTCTTCCTTGGACTTGAGCGTGCTGGTCTTCATCACGATCCGCTCGTCCATGTCCGCCTGGCGTTCCTGCTTGGCCAGCGACTCCCTGAACCCGGCCAGGCCGCCTTTCTCAATCATGATCGAAGCGGGGCGGGATGCCTCCACGCCGAACAGCTTGTTCAGCACATGCATCCGGTCAATGTCTTTGAGCGGCTTCAGCTTGTCCAACTCGGAGAACATGTGCTCGATGCCGGCAAACTTCCCTTGCTTGTCGAAGAAATTCATCTTGATGCCGTGCTCGGTCAAGGCCGCACGCGCTTCCGATGCCTCTTTGCCCTTGCCGCCTAGGCGGGAGTCGATCTGCGCCGTGCGCTGGAGCATCATGGCGAAATTCGTACCGAAAGCCGTATTTTCCAGCCCCACACCGGCCGCCATCCCCTGCACGGCCAGCAGTTCCTTCGCGTGCTGCAATCCGGTCAGTCCAAGCGTGTTGTAGGTAGGGGCGGCGTACTGAGCCACGGCCCTGAAATCGTCGGGATGGATGCCGTAGGCGTAACGCGACTTCTGCATGAGGTTGGCCATCTCGGGCAACTCTTTATCGCCCAGACCGTAGGCCTCGCGCATCTTGGCAATCGTCGTTGCCGACTGATATTGGTTCATCTCGGCAAGCACACCAAAATAGGCGGATGCTTTCAGCCCGCCGCCGGTGATTGCGTTTTCCGTCATGCCCTGTTCTTTGAGCGCCGAGGCCGCCGCCACGAAATCTTTTGTGGCGCCCGGCAACTTGTTGCCCAGGTCGGTGGCCTGCCGCATCACTTCATCGTAGGCAGCAGAAACCTTGCCGCCCTTGGTCATGAGCGCGATCCGCAAGTCGGCCTGTGCCGCTTCAAGGTCTGCGTAGGAACGGACAGGGTTATCGAGCACCGCCTTGGCGGCCATCCCTCCAGCACCCACGGCGGCTCCCACCTGGGCGACTTGGCCGAGGCGCTGCATCTTCGTGAGTTCGCCCATCTCCCGCCGCAGTTCGCGCACCTTCCTGATACTCGCGTCTTGCGCCCGGCCCAATTCGCGGGCACTCGCAGCGCCGCTCCTGGCCAGGCGGTTGTAAGCAGCTTCGGTCTGTTGAATTTCTCGCTGAATTTCCCGCTCGGAGCGCACTGCCAGCGTCTCGCGGGCGCGGGACAGCTTTTCGTAGGTGGAACGCGACCGGGAGGCGGCTTGTTCCGTTGCGGTCGCAGACTTGTTTGCCGTAGCGATGGCGGCCGCCGAAGTCTTGTTGGCGGCCTGTTCTGCGGTTTGCGTGATGGCCTTGATGCCGGCCGTCGCGCCGTCCTTCATCTTTAATCTGAGTTCAACATCAACGGCGGACGACGACATAAAAAAAGCTCCAGTACCGGGTGGGGTATCTGGAGCTTATAGGGAGGGAGTTGGAAGGGTCAGGAGGGAAACGTTTCCCGCCGGATGGGGCCGGGATTATTCAAACCCCCGCCCCTCGATTGACGCCGCAATTTTTGCCCAAACAAACAACTCTGACAACGGCATTGCTTTTACATAGCGCAAGTCCTGATGCAGCCCCCTGGCGACGAGGGCGCAGGCGTTCAGGACTCGTCCACGTTTTTTTCGGTCGCCTCCGGGCTGATCAACTTCGAGGCAATAACATCGGCGGCGCGGTAGTCGTCCACGTGCAGTTGCTTGATCAGGCTTTCGTCGGTTCCGGTGAGGTTCGCGATCAGCACGATGGTCTGCCGGTTGGGGCCGCGTTCGTCGAACGCCAGCAAATCTTCCGCTGTCGCGTAATCGCGGAAGGTCAGTTCTTCCACCTTTTTCTTGCCGAAGGTCAGCGGGTGCTTGAGTGTGAGTTTTGCCATGGTTCGCCCCTTAGCTGATCTGTTCTGACGTGTTGGACATGATGACGAGCTTGCTCTCGCCGTCGCCGACCGGGATCGGTTCGGTCACAAACGCCTGGCTCATCAGGTGCACGTGGCCATCGGCCAGGCGCACCGTCACGTCTTCATCCTTGATGGCGTTCAGCGCCAGGACGTCCACCCCGCCCAGCAGGTTGATGGAAAGCTCCAGCTTGGCCGGGACGCCGGTTTCGGTAAAGCCGCCGTCTTCCGCCAGGCGGCCTCCCTTGTGTTCGCGCTTGACCCCGCTCGGGGTGAAGGTGCCGGGCTTTTCCGCCAGCGGCAGCTTGCCGATAGTGGGCACCGACACGGTGCGGATATTGTTGATTTGTGCCATGTTTGAATCCTCTTTGAAAGATCGTTAAATTGTCCTTGCCCCGGCTTTAATAGGCCGGAACCGCCTTATGGAAGCGCGAGCGTCCGGCGAGGATGTAGAACGGCGAATTCACCACCGGGTCATCGCGGAAGTTGAAGCGGCTCGGGTTGCCCGGGTCTTGTTCAACGATCAGCGTGCCCTTGTAGTAGGCGTATTCCTGCACCCAGCCGTATTCCGCCATCAGCACGTTCTTGTAGAGCGAGAGCAGGAAACCCTTCACGCCGTCTTCGGTGGTGATCGGCAGGCCGGGTCGGAATCCCTCGTCGGTCTTGGATGCCACCGTGCCCCGGAATTTCTTGATCGCGCCGATGCGCTGCTCGTAGCGGATGCGCTCCATCACCTCGGCAATGTTGATGTCCAGGTAGGCATCGTCCGCGCTGCCATCCGAGCGGAACTGATACATCGAAATCAGGCGCTTGATGTAGCAGGAGCCGTCCTTGCCGGCCTCCATCAGGCTCATGCCCTTGAACAGCAGGCTGTTGCCGTTGGTGAAATCGTTGTAGCCCACGTCCGCCTTCAGACCCGGCAGCGGCGTCCCTTCCAGCGAAATCACCGGGTTGTTGTACAGGCGCGGCGCAGCGGCAGCGGCCAGCGTTGCCGCCGCCTCCCAGGTGGTGGGCGGGTTGATGCCCAGCCACAAATCCGCGATGTGCTCGTAGTTCTTGGTCTCGCCGAAGGCTGCGGCCGTCGCGTAGTCGCCGCGAAATGCCGTAAAGGCACGGAACCCGGCCTGCACCGGCACGGCGTAGCGCCGTTGGCTCTCGGCATGCCAAGCGGCCAGGGTCGCCGCGTCGTTGATGCCCAGCGCCAAATAGCGGAACCAGCGCTCGCCGATCTGGGCGGCTAGGTCGCCGGGGGCCGGGTCGCCCGCGCCACCGGACATGGCCACGATGCCCAGCACCAGCCCCGCCGGGGTTTCTTCGCCATAAAGGTTCAGGCGCAGGTCGATGGCGTTGCCGCAGGTGCCCTTGTGGCGGGCGGTAAGGGTCACCACCGCGTCCACCGCCGCCGCCGTCACCGGGATGTCGATGCCGGCATCGGTAATCGCCTGGGCAATGGCCGTCGCGGTCTGGGCCGCCGTCTGGCCGATGGTGATGCCCACGCTGATGGCGCGCTGGGCAATGTAGAGCACCAGCGTACCGTTCGCAGTGGCCACACTGTTTACCGTAATGGTGCCGGTCGCCGTCACGCCGGCCGGGTTGTCGGCATAGGGCAGCATGAAGAGGTCGAAGGTCGGATCGACCCTGCGGTAGCGGGCGGCCATTTGCGCCAGCATGGAGCCGGGGCCGGCCTTGGCCTTGGCATCCTCAATGCCGGAAAGACGCACGATTTCACCGGCCGGGGCCGTGCCCGTGGGCAGTTTCTGCCCGACCAGCAACACGATGGGCAGATCGCCGCCGAGACCGGCCTGGCTGCCGTCGATCTCGATATAAGCGCCGGGGTAACGAAGCGCCTGGGGCACTTCACTAAAGGTAATGGTCACAGTTTTTCTCCATCATAGTTGAGCCTGTCGAAAGCAGGCGGGTCGGGCAAATAGTTGGTAATCAGGGCCTCGAAGTCGTAGCGGTCGCGCCAGTAGAGGTCGCCGTCGGTATATTCCAGCACCTGGCCCCCGGCGAACTGGATGGGTTTCACGTCCGGCTCGATTTCCCAGCCCAGGAGCAGCGCTTTGACGGCCTTGCGGTACTTGAGCAGTTCGTCGTCGGTATCGCCTTGAACGTGGGTGCGGGCGTTTTCGATGGCGATCACCACATCGAACGCCAGCGTCACGTTCTCGGCCCGTTCCCCGGCGTGCTGCACCTTGTCCGCCGCCCGCACGATCCAGCAGGCCGGCAAGGGCAAGGCTTCCGGGCGCAGGCGGGCATATTCCGCCGCGCCGGCCACCTGGCGAAACCACAAGCCGTCAAACCCGGCGGGCTTGGGGGTCAAGTGTTCGATCAGGGGCTTGAGCGAAATCACAGCCCCACCTCGTCTGTCCAGGAAGTTCCGTAACGGCTGGGCCGGCTTCCGATAATGGCCGCATCGTCGCTCGGCACCGGGTCGGTGGGCGCGGCGGGAATCAGGTCGAGGTCGCCCCGGCTGTGCGCTTTCAGAGTATCGATCACGCCGTCGTAAGCCTTGCGCACATCGTCCGTCATGCGCTCCGCCCCTTGCAGGTAATAGAGGGCGACGGTCGAAGCCAGCCGGGCCAGCAGGCTGGTCTGCACCGTGGCGGGGATGCCGTAGGAAAGCAGCAGCGCATCGGCGTCGGCCAGGGCCTCGTCGATGGCCACCATCGCCAGTGCCAGGGCGGCTTGCTCGGCTGGAGTGAATCCTCCGAGGTTGCTCCCCGCAATCGCGGCGCGCAGCGCTTCATCCGGCACCATGTCCACGTCGGCGGGAACCGCCAACTGGGCAAGGCGGCGGGCGTTGCTCCGCGCCAGCAGATCGGAACGGGAAGCGAAGGCCATTACTCAGCCACCACCAATGCAGCGTCACGCTCGGCGGCGGACACCGGCCAGCCGGTAATGGCTGCGATAGCTTCCGTCTTCGGCTTGCCGCCAGTGGTCATAAGGGTGGCGTCTTCCTTGTCCAGTTGGCTAATGGCGACCTTAATGGCTGCCAGGCGCGCGTCCGGGTCTTTTGGTGCAGCGGCCGAGGCATCGGAACCCGTCCCGGCACTGGAGCCGCCCGCAGAGTCATCTGCTTTGGACGTTTCGTTCTCCAGTTCCGCCGGCCGGGTTTTCGACACCTCCAGCATCTGCTCTGCTTCCAGGCGGGCGGCGGTGGCATCGTCCACCTCCACTTCTTGCCATGCCTGGCTGAATTTCATACCGCAGCGGAAGAAGGTCTTTTGACCGCTCTTGGGCTGCACCCGCACAAACAATGTCTTGGCCATCACAGGCTCCTTTTAAATCGATTGGCAATCTGACCGGGTTGCCCCGGCCAGAAGGGGATTACATCCAAGGCGTGACGATCAGTTGCACCTTGTTGTAGTTGGTGTTGTCCGCGCCGTTGGCGCTCTTCATCGCCTTCAACAGGGCTTCAGCGGCTGCCATGTTGTCCGGGCCGGTCACCAGCGTATCCGGCACGATGCCCAGCTTGCGGCCCCCGTCGCCGGTGAACTTCATCATCGCGACATAAGCGGCGTTGAAGTTGGCGGCATCGAGCGCGGCCTTGGAGCCGAAAGCGCACTGCCAGAAGCCGTAGGCAGCTTCACCGCGCCAGCGTCCACCGAAGCTGTATACGTCCAGGTCGAAGACGTTGCCGTTCTGTACCGAGGTGATGCTGTCGAACTGGGCGGGCATGCGCTCCTGGAGGTAGATCGGGGCGGCGGCCCGCTTGGTGCAGAGCAGAACCCAAGGTGCGCCCACGCCCGCCTGCATGTTGCTGACGGTGGCTGCCACGCCGCTGCCGTCCTCGTTCGGATAGACCGGGTGGTCGGTGTCGAAGAAAAACTGACCGTCGTAGCAAACGGAAGCGAAGCCCCCCGTCAGCGCCTGGAACACCAAATCATTCTTGAGGTCGGTCGCCGATTGCCCGGCGGATTCGGCGAGGGTGCCGTACTGGCCGATGTTGTCGTCTTCGATGTCCGTGCGCTGCACGTCCACCGTGGACTCGAACTTACGGTTCACCACGGTATAAGCGGTTTCCTTGAACAGCTTGTGCAGGCGGGAGCCAACCCACTCGCGGAAGGCGGGGAACTGGCTGAGCCATTCGTAGGTGTTGGACTTTCCGTTGGATGTAACCAGCTTGCCGATCTTCTTCCAGTCGTCGGGGGACATTGCCAGGCCGGCATTCCAGCGGGCGATCAGCGTGGTTTTCAGTGCGTCGATCTGAACTTGCGTCAGTACTGCCATTTTCTTCTCCTAATTCAGGTTATGACCGGCGGCTTTAAGCCTTTGCCTTGGCCTTGGTGAAATCTTCGGGGGATACGCCCATGCGGCTGCACATGGCCAGCTCTTCCTCATTGAGGCCGTGCCCGCCGCCATCCTTGCCGTCAACTTGCCTCTGTGTGATGGGCAGGGGATTGGTCGCGTCCAGGTACTCGGTGAGGGCGGCCAGCGTCTGTTTTTCCGCCCAGGTCTTCTGGGCGGGGACCAGACGGCCATCGGTCAGCGCCGCTTGCAGCAGCTCGCCATGCTTGGACTTCTCGGCAGTCAGGGCGGCTTCGGCCTTTTCTTTCTCGGCGGCATCCACCTTGGCTTTCAGGTTGTCGCGCTCGGTAGCTAGCGCGGCCACCTGGGTTTTCAGGCCGTCACGTTCGGCGGCCAATGCGACCGTTTCGGTTTTCAGGCCGTCACGCTCAGCGGTGAGCGCGGCCACTTGCTTCTCGTCAGCCATATCGGCCTCCTCTTCGGTTGAAAAAACGGAATGCTTGCGGGCCAGATCGGCCAGGGCGTCTAGCCCATCCAGGGCGGGGGTGTTGGTCAGCGCCACGGAAATGACTTCCAGCACCTCGCCGGTCCTGGGGTCGTAGAGGAAGACCGTGCTGATGTAGCGGTACTTCTTCTGTTTGATCAGTTCAACGGTATCGCCGACCCAATTGATGCCCAGTGCGTACAAGCCCTTGGTCTCGCGCCATTCCATCGTGCGCGGAATCCACCCGGCAGCGGGGGCCGGCTGGCCGTTCCACTCGGAGCGCAGGCTCTGGTGCTCGAAATCTATCAGGATGTCGGTCTTCTGGGCGGCGGCCCGCGCAATCACCCGAGCGGCGATTGCGGCGTCCAACTTCCAGCCGTCGCATTCAAAGGGGCGGCCATCCACGGCGCGAAAGGGGCCGGGCGGCAGCAGATGGGCTTCGTTGGGAACGCCGCCGTCGCCGGACAAAAGTTCAAATGTCAGGGCGGCAAGGGCGGTTTTGGTTACGGTCTTTTTTGGCACAGCTTGCTCCTATTGGGTAGGAGCATCTTCGCGTGAAGGGGGATTCGTGGCACGGCGGGAAACGTTTCCCGCTCGGTGGGTTGGGGCGGATCGCCAGAAACGCGCTGTAGCCTCTTTTAGAGGTTGGCGGTTACGATGGCGTCAGTCGGACATCTGTAAACGCAACAAAGGCGCTTTCAAATCGAAATAAGGCTATTGCCGGTGGTCTGTTTCAAATCTGTTACACAAATTTTGCCGATCCCGGCTTAAAACAGGTCGAATTGCCTGTCGTCGTCTTCCCGGCAGATGTTCAGAATCTGGCGGGAGGAAAGGCTATGCCGCCGCGCCAGCACGTTGATGCTAGCGTTGCTCTTGTCTTTTCGTATCTGGGCATCGCGCACCCGGATGAAGAGCTTGTCGGCCTTGGGCAGCCAGCAACGGCCAGCCGCATCCAGGTGCGGGGCCAGCGTGACGCGCAGGCGGGCCAGTTCATCCGGTTCCAGGCCCAGCGCCTGGGTTCGGCGGGCCGGGATGCTGACATTCACCCCGCCATGATCCGCCAGCCATTCCCGCGACCGTGCGAAGCCCAAGGCCCGCACCACGGCCCGCAGTACCGCCGGCAGGGTCTTGAGCAGTTCCTCATCGACTGCGGGATAGCTGCCCCCGCTCGAAAGTGAGGGCGAGGCGGGCAAGGTCTGGCGATGGCGCGGGATTCCCATGACTTAGCTGCGCCTCAGCCAGCCCTTGAGGGCTTCGGTGATGCTCTGGCACTCGGCAACGGAAAGGCTGTCCAGGTCGGGCACCTCGCGGCTCACCTGGCGGGCGCAGAAAGCCAGCAGTGCCGGGCGGGTGGCCTTGGCTACCTTGCCCGCCTGGCCGAGCTTGCCCCACAGGCGCACCAGGTGCGCAATGCGGGTCGGCACCGGCTTGGGCTGCGCCAGGCCTGCGCCGAACACCTTTTTGCTGCGCGGCCAGCCCCGGCGCTGGTAATCGTCCAGCACCGCGACGAGTTGCGGCACGGTCAAAGTGCTGGCAGACACCCGGCCATCGACCGGCGTCGCCCCGTGCCGGGTGAGCAGATCGCGATGGGTCTCATCGCACCAGCCGGGCAGGTTCTTCGCCGCCCAGCCCTTGGCAATGCCGACCAACTGACGGTGATGGGTGAGAAGGTCAGACATAATGCCCCTCTTCGTTTTCCCCCTCGCCCGCTTGCGGGAGAGGGTTGGGGTGAGGGCTGCTCGCCTCCACCGTCGGCACGTTGAAAATCGGCCCATGCCCGACAAAGGCGTAGTCGGTATTTGTACCGTCGGCGGAACAGAGCTGCATCCGGGCGCGTGGGTCGCCGGCCTCCCGGAAGAAATGGATTTCCGTGCCGGGTGGCAGCAGGCGGCCGATGTTGATCAGCGAGGCTTTGAGCACTTCCTGTTTTTCGAGGTCAGTCATGATTTCCTTCTCCCGAAGCGGCGCGCCATCCAAGGGTGAATAGCCATGGAAGCGAGAATGCCCAGCGGCCCGCCGAGCAGGTAGGCGGCCAGCTCCACCCAGCCGGTGGGGCCGGGCATGATCTTGAGGATGGTGATGTTGGACGCACCGATGCCGAAGCTGGTCAGCGCCGAGAGCATGCGGTGGCCGCCGTTCACGTTGAGGGATTGAAGGCCGAGGAACAGCACCAGGGCGAAGGTGGCCGAGAAGAGGAACAGGGCGTTCATTCTGCGCTCCCCAATGCCAGCGACTGCTCGGCGCCACCCACACCACGATTAAGCTGCGCCTCCTTCCCAAGCCGGCTTCCAGCGGCGTAGTCATTTAACTCATGATCGCGGAGATTGCGGCCATCGTTTCGGTCACGCGACTTCATGTTGCGCAGGCTCGGGTGATGCTTAGCCATGAATGCGTCAATGGCGGCGGACTGCTGTTCGTTACCGGCAAAAACCGCAATTGTGCGGACGACAGACCGTACCCAACCCTCGCTGAACAGATCGGCCCGGCGCGTCTTAGTGGCAACCTTGCAGCGCTTGAGCTTGGCCTTGATATGCTCTTCCCGTGCCCGCTTGGCTTGGCGGTGCAGCACCGCAAAAGCATAGTGGGCCACCTCTGGAGAAGCACCGCAGCCGATGAATGCCCACTCACCGTGGGTTTTCCAGAACCCGGCACTCGTAAAAATCACCTGGCAGCCAAAGGCATCGCCTATCTTCACGGCGAGTGTCGTTTCCCAATTGGCGGGCTGTGATTTGGCGCCGGATTTCGCCCGGCGTTCCTCCGCATCGGCTGCCTGAATGTCCAGATCGTCGATGCCGTGCGCCTCCATCAGCTTCCTGGCTTGGCGCAGAGCCGCCTCGGCTTCATGCTCATTGCTGCTGGAGGACAGGGCCAGGCATTTCTTGATCTTGTCCAGGATTTTGGCGTGATCGCTCATGTTCTTCCCCTATACCCCCGCCACATCCAACGGGATCGCCTGGTAATCGCCGGTATTCCCCACCCGCTCATACACCCGGAAGTAGGCTTTGCTGCTGGCGACCTGAATGCTGTCGCGGATGGCCTGCATCGCCCGCAACCACTTTTCATCCTCAATAGCGAGGCGTTGCAGGCCGAGAACGCGCCCGGTGTTGATCTTTCCTTCCTTGTCCACGTTGAAGGCGTCGTTGACCAGCGCCATGATTTCCGGGCGGCTGCCTTGGCCCCATTCGTGGATGCATTGGTCGATCAGTTCCTTGGCGGCCTGCAGGCGCTCGTCAAACACCAAGCTGTCGGCCATGGCGCGCTGAACCTTGTACTTGCCGTCGAAACTCACCAGGGTGACATTGCCTTTTTTACCGCCGAGCTTGACGCCGTATTGTTCGCCGGATAGTTCGACAAACGCCTGGATGTCGTCGAACACGCGGTTCTTGAAGCCAGCCAGGGCGGAGGACTGGAGCTTTGCGCCGGTGACGATTTCATACACCAGGCTGTCTCGGGCGCGGTCGATGGGTTTGACCAGGGTAATCGGCACCAGGCGCCCTTGGGCGTCTTCCATGAATTCAGGGGGATGATTCGGCGGGGATGCGGTAATGGCGTTCATGAAGTTGCTCCTTTATTTCGATTCGGTTGCGTTCGTTTGCTCTTTGCCAGCAGTTCCATGATTTCGCGGAACCTGGCCTTGTTTTGTTCGCGCTCTTCCGGTGTGAGGCGGGGCGCGGGTAGTGCCTTGGGCGGGTCGCGGGCGCCCAGGTTATCCATGAACAGCTTCGGCGACGGCCAGCGGTCGCAGATGCGGAACAGGGTTTGGAAGGCCCGATGCACCCGCTCCCGGTCGAGGTGTTCCGCCCATCCGATGCCGCAATGCTCCATGGCCTCCAGCCAAACCTCGGCCGTGCCGACGATGGCATCCTCCGGCGGGGTGCCGACCAGGCGCAGCGCCAGCAGCTTTTGCAGGCCTGAGGCGATCTCGAAGCGGAGCCAGTCAGCCACCATGCTTGAAGCTCTCCAGGGCGGCGATACCGGAAAGGGTCCGCGACGGCGGCTTGCCGCCGGTCAGGCGCGGCGTTCCCTCGGCCACCACCTGGCCCGCCGTGGGCCGGTAGCTGCTAATCACCTCGTACAGCCAGCCGTGCGTCTTGAGGGGCGTTTTCAGGCGGCCCGCCTCACGGGCGGCGATGCTCTGCTCAATGCCCCACACCCAAGCCTCCGGCGGGGCCTCGAACACCTGCCCGTCGCGGCTGATCCGCTGCGCCTGGAGATCGGGCAGGATTTCGCCCAGCAGCTTGGCCACCCGGTCCATGGTCAGTTCACGCGCCGCCGGGCGGAACAGCGCCAGGTAGTGCACCACCGCCGATCCGAGCGCGCCGGAAATCTTGAACGCGGCGACCAGCGCGTCCCGCGCTCCGTCATGGGCGATCAAGGCATCCAGCGACAGGGTCGCGCCGCAGGCCGGGCAGCGGGTGCGCATCAGTCATCCCCCTCGGCGTAAATCGTGAAACCAAACTCCACGCTGGCGGACTGCGCCACGCCATGCAGTTTGCTCACGCACTCCGTCAGGACGGCGTTCCATTCCGGTTTCTGGAACTTGCTCCTCAGGTGGTCGATTTCGCAGGCCATGTCTGCCAGCAACTCGATATCGGTTTTAACCATCATGCTTTCCCCCCGTGCATACGTGGACACCGGGGCAACCGGCCAGCAAGCGGTGAGGGTTACGGTCAACCACGATTTCCGTGGTGTTTTCGCGGTCTCCCACGGCCAGCCGGACAACGCGACAACCGAGGTCGCGCAACTGGCGAACGGCGCGGTTGGCCTCGGACAGGCGCAACAGGAAGGCCGTATTGAAAACCCTGGGCTGGGCGGATATTTGAAGAACGTTGGCCATGATTCACCTCACGCTAGAGATTGAAGACAAAGGGCCTGCTTGGCCACCGCATCCACCAGCTTGACGTCCAAGGCGCGGCCCCGGCGGAATTCCTTGACCCCGGCGATCAGGCCCTCCACCAGCATCCGGGCGCTGCCCTTGCAGTACTGGTGGAGACGGGCCACCACCTCGTCGGGTACGTCTTCGGCGCCGAAGCCGGACTGCACCAGGGCGGCGGCGTCGTCGGCGCTGATGGCCCGCACCGTTTCCGGCCAGAAGCCGGTGCGTGAGCGAATCTGGTCGAACTGCCCGTGCTCCGGTTTGATCAAGCCGGAGAGGTGCTCGGTACCGCACAGCACGATGCCGACGTTGGCGAGGTCGCGAATGCGGCGCAGGGTGTGCAATTGGTGCGGGGTGAGGGTTTCGGCCTCGTCCACGATCAGCAGGCTGTCGGTGTTCTTGAGCGCCTCCACCACGGCGCGGAACTTGTCGTCGATGCTGCCCTTGCCATCGAACCCGGCCACCACGCGGGCCAGCAGCTTGACCAGGCTTTGCGGGGTCATGGTCGGCGTCGCTTCGATCAGGTGGGTATTCGGGTGGTTGGCGGCGTAGTGCTTGATGGCGAAGGTCTTGCCGACGCCGACGAAGGCGGTGAAGACGGCGAAGTTGCGGTATCTCCGGGCCATGACGCAGCAGGTCTGGGCCAGCTTGTAGACGCTGGTTTCCACCGGCGCCACGGTGTCGGAGGTGGTTTCTTCCGCGTGGCGCATGGCGGACTCTACCGAGGCCAGCAGCTTGGCCGGGCTGGTGGCGTAGCTGCCCTTGATGATCTGGTTGAGGCTGCTGGCCGAGATGCGGGACAGCCGCGCCAGGGCGGCCTGGGTGTACTTCCGTTCTTTCATCCACGCCTGGATGCGGGCGATCAGAGCCACGTCGGCGGCGGAATAATGGCTAGGCCAATCGGAACAAGCGCTTTTCACGTTCGCCCCCTCGCCCGCTTGCGGGAGAGGGTTGGGGTGAGGGCGGCTTTGTGTGGTGGTGGCGAATTTATTGTCGTTCATGATTTCTCCCTTAGTCATCAATCGTCAGGTCAAGCAAAAGCGGTTCGTCGTCGGTGGCGATCAATCGAGCCTCGCCATCCAAGGCGGGGACGGCGCCTTCGGCCACCGCGTCCGCATCGATCAGCCGCCCGGCGCGTGCCTTCTGTTCGTCCATCTTCTTTTCCAGGCGCTTCATGGCGTCATCAGCGCGGCCGATGCGCTTCTCTTCCAGGCGGTTCGGCGCAATGGCGTCGATGGCGCTGATCAGGTGCGCGTCGCAAATCCACCGGCCTTCCGGGGTGCGCATGATGGCGATGCGGTCATCCATCAGGTCGTATTCCAGGACCAGCTTCTGGCCGTTGAAGGCATGCAACTCGGGGTGCTTGTATTCGCGCCTGCCGTGCTTGACGCTGGCGCGCTGTACCGTGAGCGTAGTGGCCTGCCGCTTGAGCTCGGTCACGCTGGCATGCGGCGGGATCGGGACAAGCTGCGACCACAGTTCGGCCCGCGACACGGTTTTGTCTTCCGGGTGGGGGCGGTGGGCGTAGCGCAGCATCCATTCGTTGAACGCATCGGAAAATTGCGCCAGTGTCGGCAATACCAGCCGCCCCGCCTTCACCTCGCGCACGGTGTGGCCCAGCGCTTCCGGCGACATGTCGGTGCCGCAGTAGAAATCCGGCATCCACAGCTTGAGAAAGTCATCCTTCACGATGCGGAAGAATCGCTCGATCCAGCCCTTGCCGTGCGGGTTGCCGGGTATGGCATGGATAACCTGCTGCACCCCGGCACGGGCGTAAAAGCCGGTCATTTCGTCGCTCATCAGTTTGTTCTTGTAGCCGGAGCCGTTATCGACGTAGAGCATCGGCGGCACATGGTTCCAGCGGGCGAAGCATTCCGCCCACATGTTCTGCACCGCATAGGTGCCTTCGTGCTCGTCGGCCCGCCAACCCACCGGAAAGCGGCTGCGCATGTCGATGGCTACCGTGAGCTCAGGCCGCCAGATGTCGCCCGTGACCGGGTGGGCCAGGTACACGTCGGCGCGGTAGCCGTCGGCCACATACACATCGCCGGGCAGGGCGTTTTCGGTGGAGCGGCGGATGTAGGCTTTCTCGGTCAGGCGGTAAAGGTTCTTGCCGATCCGGGCGGGGCTGTTGCGTCCAAGCATGGCGGGCACTCCAGTCAGGTAGTTGCGCACCTGGTCATAGGTCACGGCGAAGCCATCGACCTCCAGCAGGCGGCGATGTACTGCGGCCATATCCGGCTTGCCGGGCACGTTGTAATACTCAAGGGCAGGCCCCCACCATCCGGCGGCTTCCACCACCCGGCCCTTGTGGTCGGGGAGCAAGGCGGTGATTCCGCCCTCGCGGTACAGGGCGCACCACTCGCATATGGCGGAGCGGGAGGGAGCCGCACGGCCCGCCTTGGCCGACCCCGCCAGGGCAACGGCGAAGTGGTTCGGCAAACGGCCAGCCAGGCCGCGTTCCAGCAGCAAGGCAACCGCGTTGTTTTGCGTCACCCCTTCATCCGCCAGCCCCCGGATATAAGCCACCACGGTTTCACGGCAGGTGGCTACTTGCCTAGCGCGGTCGGTGGCCTCGCGCCAGGGGTCGCGGCTGCGTAGCGCCAGCACCTTGGCGGTGGGCATGACTGCCATCGTGCCGCCCGTGGCCGGTTCGATGCGCTTAATCATTTGCGCTCCCTTCATGGCTTACTCTCCGGTAGCCTTGTTGGTGGAACCTTTCGGGCGACCCGGCCCCTTCGGCTTGGCCGCGTCCCGCTTTTCTTGCCTGGCGGCCTTTTCCGCCGCGTGGCGGTTTTCGATCATGGGGTAGTCAAGCATCCAGCGCTCTGCCTCGGCGGGGCTGAGGATGTGCTGCCCTTGGATACGCTCCGGCATGTCGCCTTCCCGAACGTCGTTCTTCATACGTTCCACCATGTCCAAGGCGCGGGCGGCCACCACATGGGCGGCGATCCATACTTGCTCTATCTGTAGCCGCCATTCAGGCAGGGCGGGGTCTTCGGCCCGGACCTCGTCAAACAGCTTTTGCAGACTGTTCAAATTGAGTTCGGCGCCCAGTTGAAGGGCCATGCACTCTTCGCGTATTTCTTCGGTGCGGGGCAGGAATTCGGTGGTGCGTTTCTTGGACTCCAAGAGGCGCTTGACTTGGGATTGCGCCCGCTCAATCTCGGCCTCGTAGTTCTTCTCGCGGCGCTTCAGAGCGGCGATCTCTTCCTTGAGTTCGGCGACCGTCATCAGATCGGCCTTGCCGATCAAGTCATTGCCCGACTCGGCGGCCTGGTCGATAACCTCCTGCGGAAGCGATGCCAGTAGCAAGGCAGGCTTTTTCCCAATCTGGAGCAGTTGACCGCGCTTGTCGTCAGCCAGACGGGCGTAGAACTTGGCCAAGCTGATGCTCTCGTACACCCTTTGTTCGGTAAGTCCCGACTGAGCAATCCACTCTTTGAATGTCTGACTCCGCCCGGCGGAGTCGGTGTTTTTTAAAGCCTCTTGTGCGGCCCAAAACGCGGCACCCGCCCGGCAAGAGCGGAGCAGGCTCTGATTCAGCTCATCGATACCAACCTGCAAGAACTCGTCCACCGTAAGCGCGGTAAAGCCGAACTCGCGCAGGCACACCTCAAGCCGACCAACTTCGGAGGGGTTCGGCGCGGCCACCGCCAGCGCCTGCCGAACACCCGGTGCGGACGAAGTGCCGCTTTCGTCCATCAAGACATGCCCGGCATCGCTTCTGCCAGCGTCGGTAATTTCTGCCATGGCGGGTTTACCGATACCACCTCCAATGATTTCCAAGTCGAGCTCTTCCTCGGCTTCTTTGCTCTTGGGCTTGGGCATCATTGCCAGTAGTTCGTCGTCGGTTTTGATCTTGCGTGCCATTTCCCTCTCCTTTATTTCTTGTCGCACGAAGCCACGATGGCGTTGAGCTTGTCGGCAATTTCCCGGCCCTGACCGAAGTGGGCGCGGGAAAGACCGCGCAGCACGTTGGATGCATTGCGGTAGCCGTAGCCTTCCTTCTTGCACCACTCTTTGAGATTTGTGCCGTTCTGGTGCAATGCATGGAGCGCGGCGTTTCTATCGACTGCTGGCATGGTGTATCCTCCTGTTGGTGAATGTGTATGGGTTCCATTATGGTAACAGTTTCGTTACCTGTCAATACATTTTTAGGGAGAATTTTGTGACCATTGGGGACAGGCTAAAAGAGGAGCGAGAGCGTTTGAATCTCAGTCAAACCGCCTTGGCTGATGCGGCTGGAACAACCAAGAAGACGCAAATCGACTATGAGAAAAACAAGACGCAACCTAAAGCAAATTACCTTGCAGCCGTCGCTGCATTTGGTGTTGATGTTGCGTATGTGATTACCGGCATCCGGCTTGAGAATGTGGCGAGCACGCCTATCGAACTTGCCTTCCTGAGAAACTGCCGGGCCTTCAAGACAGGCGCATCCCGCAAGGCGGCGCTGCGAGCCTTGGCCGCTTTGTCTGGACTATCTAATGAGGGGGCCGGCGGACAATGAATAAGCTGATTGCTTTAGTCACCTGGGCCATACTCTTCTCCGCGCCTGTTCTCGCGCAGACCGAGCAAGAGCAAAGTGGATGTTTTTTTTTTGACCGGGAATGCCTCGCCAAAGAAAAAATTCAACAACGCAAAGCGGAACGCGAAAGTCAGGAAACCGCTCGGCGGGAAAAATATCTTCAGGACAAGTCACGGCGAGATGCTGAACGAGCAGAAGAAATCCGCCTCAAGGTCGAGCAAGCTGCACAGGCACGCCGCGATGCAGAAGCGCAGAAGCAGGTCCGGGCCGGCGAGGAACGCCAGCAGCGGGAATTGAAGTATCAACAGTTCAAGGCCGAACAAGCCAAGAAACAGGCAGAGATGGAAGCCGAGGTGGCCGCCGAAGAGAAACGCGGCCGGGCCGAGCAGAAGAGGCGCGGCGCCGAAATCGCAGACCTGAAAGGCCGCTGTGGCACTGATTACAAGAACCCCACAATTGGCATGCGGATTGAACGGGTGCAGGAGTGTGTTTCCCCCGTGAAGTTGGTCAGCCAGATCAACCGCGCTGACGGTGTAGTCAGCACCTACCGCTCAGGATCGCTGACCGTTCACACCATGTCAGGCCGGGTGATGGCTTGGGACAGATAATGAGGGGCGCAGATAAAGCCCAAGCGCTTGCCGCCGGATTTGCCGTCATCCTGGCTATTCTCGCCCTCCCTTTCATTTGGCTTTACGACAAGGTTGGCGGCGACCTGTTCATTGTCATCGTGTTCGGGACCCCCGCTGCGCTCTGGTTCGTTGCAAAGAAGCGAAAAGGCGATGCAGCGCTGCTATTTGAGACGGATGACCAGCAGAAGGAGCGGACGCGCCGCGAGGCGGAGGAGTTCCACGCCTACAACAGGCAGATCATTGAACAACGCGGGCAGGAACAGCAGCGCGAGTACTTCCTGAAAAGGCATCAGGAAAGAGCAGAGCGGCGCGAGCATGCAAACCGTCGCCAGATTCATATCATTGACCACGAAGACGAAATCTCCATCGACTGGCGGCGGCAGTTTGAAGAAATTGACAAGGCATGGAAACAGGGCGACTACGAGTTCGCCAGAGATTGGCTTCAGAAACTGGCTTATCGGCTGAAATCCGAAAACGCGCCCAAGGCCGTCCACGACCGGTTCAAGGCGCTGATGGCGGACTTCACGCGGGATGATCCGCTATATGCAGAAGTGATGCGTGTTGCGCTTCCAGTCATCTCCGCCAATCCCGGAATCGTCCAGAGCCAGCTTGCAAAACAGTTCCCCCAGTTCGAAGCCGAGCAATTCCGCTATGCCATGTACTACGGCGAAGTCATCGGAGATGTTGCCAGGGAGAAGAAGGGCAGGAGCTATGCCCTGACGCCGCCTGCGTCAAAGCCAGAAGTGAACAGCTCATCAGAATCATTGAAACAGATGGGGACAGAAGCGATCCAGGCACACCGCCGAGATTATTGGATCAAGCGCCGGGATCAGATGCGGGCGGTCGAACATCTTCGACCATTCCTGCAATTGATTGGAGCTTGCGCAGGCGGGAATCGTTTGACACTGCTTGCCAGCGATCCTTTTTGGAACAGTAGCAACGTGCCTTGGAATTGCTGCAATGACCGATGCGAATGCCAAGTCAATTCTCTATCACGTGTTGAGATGGTGCGCTACGTCGAGGCCGGATGCAGTCCGGGCGACGAGGCCGCCGCCGGACTGCTCAACCAAGCCCCTTAGCGTCCCGCTGGAAACGTTTCCCGCCTAATCCCGCCTCGCGCGCCCGCGTAAGCTCTGGTCACTCTATCAACGTGACTCGGAGCTTATGCCATGAAATTTCCCCGTCTTTCCGGGTGGCTGATCGCCACCATCCTGCTGCTGGCCGTCATCGGCCTGCTGTACCCCCAGCAACTCCCCGTTAGTCTGTACAAACTTTCCCTGGTGAGCATGGCCGGGGTTGCCGGGTACTGGCTGGATCGTGCGCTTTTCCCCTATGCCCGGCCTGATGAATTCATGGTACGGGCGGTTTCGGTGGGCGGGCCGTTCGTGCCGAATAGAACAGTCGCGCCTACCCAACAGATTGTCTTTGCGGCCGCCATGCTGCGCCGAGCCATCATCGTCGGCTGCGCCATGCTGGCCATTGGGCTGGGGTCGTAGATGTTGCGCCCCAAACAAGCCCGCACGGCGTTGCGCTGGCTGTTCGTTCTTACCCTGGCCCTACTTGCCGCCGTGTCAATCGGCAAGTCGTGGGCGGGTGAGGACATTCCCCGCGCCGCCCTCAAGTATCGGGCCGATCTGACCCGCGCCGCCCATGCCGTTTGGGGGCTGGATGCCCCCATCGCGGCACTTGCCGCCCAAATCCACCAGGAGAGCGGCTGGAACCCCGAGGCCGTTTCCCGCGTCGGGGCGCGTGGTATGGCGCAGTTCATGCCCGCCACGGCACAGTGGTGGTGCGACAAGAACGGGCTTTCCGCTGCCGATTGCCAGCCGACCAATCCGGTGTGGGCTATGCGGGCGCTGGTGGGTTATGACCTCTGGCTGTTTGGTCGGGTGCGCGGCCCTTCGGAGTTCGACCGCCTGTGGGCGGCTTTGCGTGCCTACAACGGCGGCCTGGGCCATTGGCAAAAGGAAGCGGCCACGGTGCGCCCGGTGCTGGATCGGCTGGCGGTGGACGCCGCTTGCGGCAGGGCCCGCCGACATTCCAGCTTCTGCCCGGAAAATCTGGGCTATCCCCGCCGCATCCTGGTTTTCTTGCAACCTCGCTACCTGAGTTGGGGCCGGGGGGTGTCGGCATGATCGGCAACCTCGTGATTCCACCGTTGGCCAGGGCATTGGCCGTGCTGGTGCTGGTGGCGGCAGTGGTGGCCGCAATCTATGCCTATGGCCGGCAGCAGTTCGGCTTGGGCGGGCAGGCCGAGCGGGCGGCATGGCTTGCCCGCGAAAATGGCGCGTTGACCAAAGCCAACGGCCGCATCAAGGAATTGGAAGAACAAGCCCGCGCCAGGGAGCACGAACACGCTCAGGACATGGCCAATACATCAGCCAAATATCAAGAGGACCTAAAGCATGAAAAATCTGCAAAAGATCGCGTTATTGCTGATTTGCGCAGCCGCGCTTTGCGGCTGCGCATCCCCGTTACCTGCCCCATTTCAGCCGCTGGAGATAGAACCGCCGCGCCTGGCACCGGCGCCGCAGGACGTGATGGTGAAACGCGAGCCGAACTTTCGGTCGAGGCTTCTGAATTTCTTGTCGGACTCACCAGCGAGGCCGACGAAATAGTCCACCAGCTTGACGCCTGCCAGGCGGTGATTAACGCAGACCGAAAACAACCAGGGGAGAAGCAATGAGCGTAGAGAACAAAAACGGCGCCGACAACGCCCAGATCATGCACAGCATCGGCCAGCTTACCGGCGCGGTGCATGCGATGCATCAGGGGCTGACAGCTCGAATCGAGGATATCAAGTCCGATATCCGCCGCCTGGAGGGCTCGCAAAGCGAGCGCATGGACCGCATTGAAGACGGCCTGGGTACACGTATCGACAACATGGAAACCAGTGTCGGCAAGCGCATCGATAGCCTTGAAACCAGCGTTGGCAAGCGCATCGACGGCCTCGGCACGCGGGTCAGCAACCTGGAAGCCGAAGACAAGCGCCTGATCGAAAAAACGGCCAAGCTCTCCGCCCTCGGCGGCGGTGTCGGCGGCGCTCTGGCTGCGGCTGCGGTCGAGCTCATCAAGCGGATGTGATTGATGGCACATAGCCAAGAAACCCGCGACAAGGTGCGCCAGCTTTACATCGAGGGGCTACCCCTCAATGGAGCCGCCATCACCTGCGGCGTGAGCTATGACACGGCGCGGGACTGGAAGACGCGGTCCAAGTCGAAAGGGGACGATTGGGACACCGCCCGCGCCGCCTATCGCATCAGCGACCAGGGTATAGATGATCTCAACCAGCAGTTGGTGGAAGACTTCGCCCGCCAGGTGATCACCACTACCCGCGAGCTGGAAGCCGCCACTATTCCCGCCGCCGACAAGGCGCAGATGCTGGCCCAGTTGGCGGATGCCTATGCCAAGTTCAGCAAGGCGTTTGCGCGGATCAATCCGGCCTTCTCGGGCTTGTCGGTGGCGTTGGATACGCTCAAGACCATTGCCGAACATTTACGCCTGAAAGACCCGGCCGCTTTGAAGGCGCTGCAACCGCATTTTGAAGAGGTTGGGGCCACTTTGGGCAAGCGGTATGGCTGAAGACTTGGACATCAAGGAAATCCGCAACTGGCGCGAGTTCGAGATTGAACTCGCCAAGCTGGGCGAGGATATCCGCAACCAGATCGAACTGGAGTGCGAAGCCTTCCCGACCGATCCGGCGGCGAGTAAGGAACGCCGGGAGCGTGCCTGGCATGACTACGAGTTCTTCTGCCGGACCTATTTCCCGCACTATGTGCCGACACCGTATTTTTCCGCGTTCCAGCGCTTCGTCTTCAAGCGCCTGCCGGAAGTGATCGACGGGCCGAGCGATGGCCGGGAAGTGCATGAAGCCCCACGGGGAGAAGCGAAATCCACCTATGAAACCCAGTTGGGCAGCCTGTGGTGCATCGTGACCGGCCGGAAGCGCATGATCGGCATTTTGATGAATACCGAGGAGCAATCTGCCGAGATGCTGGAATCGGTCAAGGCCGAGCTGGACACCAATCCCCGCCTGGCGATGGATTTCCCGGAGGCTTGCGGGCGTGGCCGTGTCTGGCAGGCCACTACGGCCATCACGGCCAACAACATCAAGGTTCGCATCGGCGGCACGGGAAAGAAAATAAGGGGTATGAAGCACGGTCCTTACCGGCCCGACCTGATCTTCCTGGACGATCTTGAAAACGACGAGAACGTGCGGGACAAATCCCAGCGTGACAAGGTGGAAAAGTATGTTCTTTCCGCCGTTCTCGGTTTAGCTGGCCCAGGCGGCGGCATGGATGTGTTCTGGGTTGGCACCAGCCTGCATTACGACGCGGCGATCAACCGCGTTTCCCGCAAGCCGGGCTGGCGGCGGCGCATCTTCAAGTCGATCATGCAATGGCCCGACCGCATGGACTTGTGGGACAAGTGGGAGGGCATCTATACGGCGGGCACCGATGACGATGACGCCAAGGAAGCCGCCGAAGCCGAGGCGCTGGCTTTCTACCAAGTCAATCAATATGCGATGGATACGGGTGCCGTAGTTTCATGGCCGGAAGTGCGCCCGCTATACCGTCTGATGTGCATGCGGGCGACCGATCACGATGCTTTCAATCAGGAGCAGCAAAATGAGGCTGGGAACGACGAAACCGCCCCGTTCAAGAGCCTGCAATTTTGGGTTGATCGGCGTAACGACTGGCTCTTCTTTGGGTCGATTGACCCCTCCCTGGGGAAGCAAAACAAGAAGCGCGACCCGTCGGCCATTCTGGTCGGCGGGCTGAACCGGGCAACGATGGTGCTGGACGTGGTTGAGGCGGACATTTGCCGCCGGGTGCCCGATCTCATCATTGCCCGCGCCATTGATCTACAGGCGGAATACCAGTGCCTGGCGTGGGGTGTTGAAACGGTGCAGTTCCAGGAATTCATGTACACCGAGCTGCTCAAGCGGGCGGCGCTGATGGGCATTGCCTTTCCCGGTATCCCGATGCCGGAGAATGTTGAAAAGGATTTGCGCATCATTTCCCTGCAACCGCATGTCGCCAACGGGAAGATACGCACTCACCGCTCGCAAAGCGTGATGAATGAGCAGTTCAAGTTTTGGCCTGAAGCTGACCATGACGACGGCCCGGACGCGCTGGAAAAGCTCTGGAAGCTCGCCACGCAGTTTGCCGGTGAATGGACATACACCTCGGCGGCCCGCTCGCGGAGGGACGCTCGCAGCTCCAGCCGCCACAGCGGCAATAACGATGATTGGGATGACGATGATTAAAGAGATCAAGGCGGCGCTGGCCAAGGTAACCCGCGCCGGGCTGGACGTGTTGCAGGCCGGCCCGCGCTCGACGCGGGGAACGTCGGTGAATTACATGTCGGTGAATACGCTTGACCCGTCGCGGCTGGCCAGCGCCTTCGCAGCGGCAGATCAAGGGTTCATCAACGATCAGGCCACCTTGTTTGAACTAATCGAAGAGCAAGACCCGCACATTTTTTCCGAACTGGCAAAGCGCCGCCGGTCGGTTACCGGCTTGGGCTGGCAGCTGCGCCCGCAGGAAGATGCAAACCAGTCCGAGATCGACCGCACCAAGGAACTGGATGACATCCTGCGCAAAATTCCGCGTTTTGAAGATGCCCAGTACGATTTGACGGACGCCATTGGAAAGGGTATTTCTCCGTTGGAGATCGACTGGCAAACCGGCAGCACCTGGTATCCGAAGGGCCTGCTCTTTGTGCCCCAGCGGATGTTTCAAATCGACCGCGAAACTGGCAAGTTGATGTACCTGAAAAACGGCATGCCGGAGCCGCTACGGGAATGGGGCTGGGTGGTACATGAGCACCGGGCAAAGTCCGGTTATATCGAGTCGTCGGCGCTGTTCCGCGTGCTGGCCTGGACGTATGCCTACAAAGCTTACAACATCCGCGACATGCAGCGCTTTCTGGAGATGTACGGCCTGCCGCTTCGCTTGGGCAAGTATCCGGCCGGGATCGGCGACAAGCAGCGGGATCAACTGCTAAAAGCAGTGCGCAATATCGGCAACGATGGCGCGGGTGTGGTGCCCAGCAACATGACCATTGACTTCATCCAGGCCATGAAGGCGGGCACCGTCGATGACTTCCTGCATGCGACGGAATACTGGGAGCGCAAGCAGTCCATGGCGATCCTCGGCGGCACGCTGACCAGCCAGGCCGACGGCAAGACCAGCACCAACGCGCTGGGCGCTATCCACGACAAGGTGCGCCGGGAAATCATGCTGCATGATGTACGCCAGATTGCGCCGACCATGAACGAGCAGATCGTGCGGCCGGTGGCGCTGGTCAATGGCATGTTCCCGGAAAACCGCCTGCCGGTTTTTGAGTACCAGACCGAAGAAACGGTTGACCAGGGGAAAATGGTCGATGTGCTCGACAAGGCGGCGGGCATGGGCATGCAGATTGACGTGGAGTATGCCCACAAGATCATGCAGATTCCCAAGGCGGATAAAGGCGCGACGCTGCTGGTTTCATCGGGCAAGGCGGCAATAAAATCCAGCCCGGCCGACGCCGCCTTGGTGCGCCTGGCGGCGCTGGCCAAGGGCGCAGAGCCGGACATCACCGGCGCCTACGCGGCCCAACTCGCCGCGCTGTGCGTCCCGCATGAGCAGGCCCTCATCCAGCAGATTTCCGCCATCGTCGCCGAGGCGGGCGACTTCGACGAAGCCCTGGCCGGGATCGAAGCATTGAAGGCGGACAACCCTAAGTGGGCGGAAGCCATGGCGCTGGGCATGGCGGCGGCGAATCTGGGTGGGCGGGCGGATGTTGGGAGCGGAGAATGAAACGCACAGCCTATACCAGCGACGCATCCAGCAAGGGAAACCAGAATATGTTGATCATTATGCGAGATGGCGGCGGTGATTTTCTGGTAGGCGTACAGCATGAAGAGGGCGGCATCAACCACGGGGCGCACTTCGTGCGTTTCCGGCGCGCCAATGGTGGGGCGAGTCAACATCCACGCCTGATAGCAGCGCTGGCTGAACTTGAAGCTGCTCTGAAGGAAATTGAATAGCCATGTCCGCATCCCCAGCCCAGCTTCCATTCTCCGAAGCCATCGACTTCTTCAAGCGGAAAATTCGCCTGCCTTCCTCGGGCTGGACGGATATCTGGCAAGAGCAGCACAGCCACTCCTTTGTGGTGGCCGGCGCGGCCCATGATGATCTGGTGGAAGATTTCTACAACGCTATCCGCCAGGCGAAGGAACAGGGCACCGGCTATCCCGCTTTCCGTAAGCAGTTCGATGAGATCGTCGCCAAGCACGGCTGGGCGCATAACGGTTCCCCCGGCTGGCGCAGCAAGGTGATTTACGATGCCAACATCACCCAGGCGTACAACGCGGGCCGAGAAAAACAAATGCAGGCGGTGAAGCATTTGCGGCCCTATGGTTTATACCGGCACACCAGTACCGAGCACCCGCGCCTTCATCATCTGGCCTGGGACGGCATGATCCTGCCTTTAGATGATCCGTGGTGGGACACCCATACGCCTCAAAACGGCTGGGGCTGCAAGTGTAAAAAATATTCACTTTCTCGCCTTGAAGCCAGCCGCGAATGGGAGAAGAACGGCAAGACCAGCCCCGACATAGCTCCGCCCATCGAATGGGAAGAGCGCGTAGTCGGAAAAAATGGCAGCAACCCGCGTACCGTTCGCACCCCGGTAGGCATCGACCCCGGCTTTGCCTACAACCCCGGCAAGGCATGGCTGGAACCGCAAACCGTGCCGCCCTTGCAAGGCTACGATGCGGTATTGAAGGAGCGCGGCACACCTTGGCCGATGGGATTCACCCCGCCGCCAACTCCCAAGCCAACACCGCTACCTAAAAGCGCGCTGCTGCCCGCCGATACCGCCCCCGAAGTGGCCGTGTCGGACTTCTTGGACGTCTTCGGAGCCAGTATGGAAGAAGGCGCGGCTTTCACCGATGCGGCGGGCAGTACGCTGGCCATCACCAAGGCGCTATTCCAGGACGGCGCTGGTGAATTCAAGTGGCTGTCTGCGCCAAACAAGAAGGCCCGGCTGGAGTATATCAATCTGCTGGCCATGACCGTCATTGAGCCTGATGAGATATGGTGGATATGGGTCAAAGATCATGCCGATAAAGGGCGCTGGCGTCTCAAGCGGCGCTACCTAAGAGCCTTCGAACTGGAAGGATCGAACGAATACGGCGTGGCAGTGTTTGAGTGGGGGCGGAATGGCTGGGCGGGCTCAACCACTTTCATGGGAACGCAAAAAACCGAGGCACAACGGATGGCGTACTTTGATAAACAGCGTGTTGGCCGGCTGGTGTTTCAGAAATAAAAACGCGGCCTCTGCATGGGCCGCGTCAGTGGGTCGGATTTGAGGGTCATGTGCAGAACCACAGCTTCCTAACCACAGAGAAAGTATATGCAATTCACCATCGAATTTCAAGCTGGTCATCTTTCCCGCGCCCTTGAGGCCGTTCGCCTCGAAATCGCCACGCCTCAAGAAATGCTCGGCAGACTGGGCGAGTCGCTGTTGCGAGTGAATCAGGAACGTCATGATCAAGGGCTGGCCCCGGATGGGTCGAAGTGGAAGGAACTGTCTCCGCTCACGCTTCAAAGCAAGCGCAAACCGAAGATGTTGTATGACCACGGCGACCTGCTGCGCTTTCATTACCAGGTCGGTGGAGATTCGTTGCGGATTGGCACGAATGATTGGAAGGCCGCGTTCCACCACTTCGGCACCAAGCCCTATACCATCACAGCGAAGAAAGCGAAGGCACTCAAATTCGGGGGCATGTACCGCAAGCGGGTGAATCACCCCGGCTTGCCCACTCGTCAACTGGTTGGTTTTCCGGCCTCTGACCGGCAACTGGTGGGAGATGTTATTGAAGACCACCTGACCGCTGTATTAAATCGGGTTCGATGATCTATTAAACCGTCTTCAAACTGGGATAATTCCCCCAATGCTCCGTCCTATTTCTCCCAGTTTACTCCCGAATTTCCCGCACATTTCCACCGGAACCATCCGGAAATCAGGAATTCGTAGACTTTGCCCACTTCCCAATAAATACAGGGTTTCAAGGCCTTTTTTTCTCTCTGTTTTCTATCCGGTTTCTCCTACCTCCCTACTGTGAGCCCGCGAGCGGCGAAATCGCTACCGCCAGCGATGCCCAGCCCCAGGCACGCACCGGGGCGGACAAATCAGTGAAGTTACATATTGCTACAATGAAAAAGTCATCGGCTCGTCTCTTCATGCG
>JAJZPR010000062.1 GCA_021847835.1 Pseudomonadota bacterium | reverse complement strand
TGCCGGACAAGGACGACGTCAAGGAAGGCATCATCACCTACAAGCTCGCCGCCCACGCCGCCGACCTGGCGAAGGGCCACCCCGGCGCGCAGATCCGCGACAACGCCTTGTCGAAGGCGCGCTTCGAGTTCCGCTGGGGCGACCAGTTCAATCTCGGCCTCGACCCCGACAAGGCGAAGTCCTTCCACGACGAGACCCTGCCCAAGGAATCGGCCAAGGTCGCGCACTTCTGCTCGATGTGCGGCCCGCACTTCTGCTCGATGAAGATCACCCAGGACGTGCGCGAGTACGCGGCGAAGGAAGGTCTCGACGAAGCCGCCGCGCTGGCGAAGGGGATGGAGGTGAAGGCGGTGGAGTTCGTGAAGCAGGGCGCCGAAGTCTACCGCAAGGTCTGATCGGTCCGAGGCGTCCCGCATGAACAATGCAGGACGCGACGACATGACTACTGCTGAACGGACGGATCGGTCACGAACCCGATGCGGGTGAGGCCGGCCTGCGCCGCCAGCGACATGACTTTCGCCACCGGCGCATATTCGGCACGGCGGTCGGCGCGGATGTGCAGTTCTGGCTGAGGCTGTTTCTTTGCAGCGGTGGCGAAGCGTGGGCCGAGCTGCTCGGGGGCGAGCTTCTCGCCGTTCCAGTAGAGGTCGCCGTTTTCGCGGATGCCGAATTCGATATGCTCGGGCTGGGTGATGTTGGGCGCGCTGCTTGCCTTGGGCAGGTCGATCTTCACCGCGTGGGTGAGCAGCGGTGTGGTGATGATGAAGATCACCAGCAGCACCAGCATGACATCCACCAGCGGCACGACGTTGATGTCCGCCATCGGGCCCTGATGGTGCCGTGGATCGAAGCTTCCCATGGCCATGGTTTACCCTTTCGCGTTCGCACGCAGGGGACGCACATCCCCTGCGGAACTGTTGGCCTTTTCGCCCACGGTGATGACCGCATACAGGTCGTGAGCAAAGGCATCGAGTCTGGCAAGCCACATGCGGTTGCGGCGGTTGAAAGCGTTGTAGGCCAGCACGGCAGGGATGGCGACAGCCAGACCCAGCGCCGTCATGATCAGCGCTTCGCCTACCGGCCCGGACACCTTGTCCAGTGTGCCTTGTCCGGACAGGCCAATGTTGACCAAGGCGTGATAAATCCCCCAGACGGTGCCGAACAGGCCGATATAGGGTGCGGCGGATCCTGCTGAGGCGAGCAGGGTGAGACCGTGTTCCACGCGTGCGGCTTCCTGGTCGATCCCGTTGCGCAGCAGCCGGGTGAGAAATTCGCCCAGGCCGCCCGCCGCCGCCAGCTTTTGCATTCCGTGTTTTTCGCTGTCGCTGGCGGCTTCCAGTGCGTCATGCGCCAGCTCGGCAAAAGCATGGTCACGCGGTTGCTGGAGCAGCGCGGTGCGGATTTGCTGCAATGAATCCGCCGCCCAGAATTGCTTGAGAAATCCTTCGGCACGCTGTCTGGCCAGGGCATTGGACAGCGCCTTGGTCACGATCAGATACCAGCTGGCAAGCGACAGCGCAAGCAGCAGCAACAGAACGGTTTTCCCCAGCATATCGGCCTGAGCCAGGAAATGGGCAAAGCCAATATTCGATTCCATGTCATCGTCCTTCAAAAACAAAATTAAAAGGCTGTATCGCGACTGCGCGCACGGCGACGCCATCGTGTTTGGCCGGTGTGCAATGCCAGCTTCTGACAGCAGAGAGCGCTGCCTCATCAAGGCGCGCATAGCCGGAACTGGTGGTGACCGTGGCATGGTCAACCTGCCCCTTCTCATCCAATTCGACCCGCAGTACCGTCTTGCCCGCCTCACCCAGGCGGCGTGAGAAAGCGGGATAGGCCGGCGGCGTACGTTGCGGGCAGGCAATCGCCAGATCGCCGCTCAACGTGATCGGGCCCGCAGGCCTCGGCGGCGCTGCCGGCGGTACGTGTTCAACCGGCGCAGCTTTGATCCTGGGTTGCGCTGGAGGGGGGGCGGGGGCGACCGGCTCGGAAGGCAACACAATCGGCGTTTGCGAAACCACCTGTTGTTGGGGTGGCGGCTGGATGGACTGGGCCAGTTTGACCGGTCGAGGTTTCGGCTTGGGTGGTTGAGGCTTCGGCGGTGCGGATTGGGGCGGATCTTTCAGCAAGCTGACAAACAGCGTCGCCGCGGCGGTGGGCGGCGGCAGGATGCGGGCATGCCACAGTCCATAGAGCAGCGCGCCGTGCGCGACCAGCACGATGAACAACCCCGTTAGGCGGAACCAGCGTTCGGATGACTGCGGATTTGCCATGTTCAGTAGTCCACACGCAATTCGGCCTGGTAGGTGCGTTGCGGAAAGGGATGCGGGCCAATGAAATAGTTTTCATTGGTCAGGTTGTCGATGCCGAACGAAGCGCGAATCAGCTTCGAGAAACGGTAGCCGAGTTTGACATCGACGGTGGTGTATTTGCTGAGGCTTCCGGTGTCGTTGTGGTTGGCGTCCGAATTGTCCAGGTTGCCGAACTGAAGTCCGCTGTACAGCACGCCAAGCGAGCTCGTCCAGTGCTCGTCGAAGTGATAGGTGGCAAAGGCCGAGGCGCGCCAATCGGGGATGCGCGGCACCCTTTTCCCGACGATGGCCGGGTTGCCTGGATCAGACAGGATTTCCGAATCGGAATACGTCAGACTGCCGTTGAAGTCGAGTCCGCGCATCAGGACGTCAGTGGCCTCGTAAACGGCCTCTGCACCGGTGATACGGGTGCGGCCGATGTTCTGGACGCGATTGACGTTGGTCAACAGGTTCAGCTGGCTGGTGAGGAAGTTGTCGGTACGCTGATCGAACAACGACAGGCGCAGGTTGCCGCCCTGAATGGCATGTTCTGCAGTGAGGTCGGTGGCCAGGATCTTTTCCGGGTTCAGATTGGGATCGCTGATCCGCGTCACTGCGCCGATCTTTTCGGTCTGGAACAGCTCCGTGACGGTCGGCATGCGGTAGGCGCGCGCGACGGAACCACGTACCAGCCAGTCGCTGGCCGCCTGCCAGGCGAGCGAGACCTTGGGCGAATGATACGTGTCATCGCGACTGGCAACGGGCGCGTAGCCGCTGATGAAGCCGTTGAACGCCTGCCAGCGCTCGGTGCGCCAACCGAGTGTCAGCGTCAGGCGCGGGTCGAGCTTCCAGGCGTCCTGGGCGAATACGGCATCGGTGCGGGTGTCCCCCATGGCGGCGCCGGAGGGGGATGCGCCGATGCTGCTGTCGTTTGTCCAGGTGGCTGCGCTGTATTTGACGCTGCTATAGGTATAATGGTCGTAGTGATAGCCAAACGTGGCGGTGTGATTCGGCTTTCCCTGGACAGGTTTCCAGATCGCCTTGACATCGAAAGTGCCCCAGCCGGTGTCGTTGCCGAACGAAATGGTGCCGGCGCCTCCTGCAGACCCCGGCTGGCCGAGCCCGCCCGCCACGGCAGTTGTCGGGGTGCGGGAGACATCTTTGAGCGTGCTGTAATCCGAGGCGCTGAGTTCAATCGCCCAATCGGCTGACAGCCGGCTATCCAGGCTCAGACCCAACAACTGATTCTGCGTGTTGCTGTCCGACGGCGCGAGGGCGCTGGAGCTGACGATGTAGTTGTGGCCGTCGATATTGACGGAGCCACTCCAGATCGGCTGGCCCAAAGCGTTACGCAGGTAAGTCTGCGTATCGCTGAAGCTATCGTTCTGCCAGAACGCATAGGTCAGCGCGGCGCGGGTGTCGGGCGTGAAGTCATAAACCAGCCGTATCTTGGCCGTATCCTGCACCGAGTGGTCCAAGCTGGTCGCGCCGAATATCATGCCGGGTACGTTTTTGGGATTGGTGTAGGCAACGCCGCCTGTGACCGGCGTGCCTGCGGCGCTGGTGGAGGCAGGGACTACGGACGTGGCGAAGTTGATCGGCTGCGAGCGCGTGTCTAGACGGTTGAACAGGAAGGACCAACTCAGACTGTTGACGCGCGAACCCAGTGCAAGCTGTTCCTGATGCCCCTGATAGGTGTCGTTGGTGCCGTAATACTTGTAGTCCTGACTCCATCGCTGGACCCGCGCATGGGCTTCGAATTCGAACTGTTGCGGCGTGTGCGTGGTCATCAGGATGGTGGCGCCCGCCGCGTTGCCGGGCAGCAGGGCGGAGAATGGGCCGTACAGCACGTCGATGCTTTCGATTTCCTCGCTGCCGACGATGTTCCAGCGCGGCGGGAAGTTGTAGGAGTTGCCCAACAGGTTGGACAGCAGCAGGCCATCCGCATAGACCAGCGACCACGCACTTTGCAGGCTGCCGGCGGTGCGGCTGGCGATGATGCCGTTGCGGTCGCCGACATAGCGTTTGCGTATGAAGATGCTCGGCGTGTATTTGAGCGAATCCTCGACGTTGATGACGTTGATTTCGCGTATCTGGTCCTGGGTCACTTCGGCCGCAGACGAGGGATTGTCGGCGGTGACAGCCGAGCGAGTCTGGCTGATGGTCATTTCCGGCAAGGCCTGCTCGTCGGCCCAGGCGGCGGGAACGCAGAGCGCGCTCGCCAACGCCAGCGTAACGGGTTTGCGTTTCATGATTTTCCCTCTGTTCATCTTGTTGTTGTTCGATGCGCCGGTCTATCGGCTTTGCCGTTTGAGCCAGTCCCTCAGCTTGGCTTCGTCAAGCACGCCCACGACGGCTTGTCGATGATGCGTCCGGTCATACAGGTAGGTACGCGGCAGGTCACCCTGCCAGGACGGGTCGACGGATGCGCGCAGGCGTTCAGGAATGGGGTCGTCGAACACCCACACCTCGGCCTCGCCCAGCCCGAGTTTGTGCAGCGTGGCCTGGATCGCCGCGCCGTCTTCCGGGATATCGACGGAGACCAGAACCAGGGGCAGGCGCGTGCCGGCTTGAGCCAGCTTGCCAAGCAGGGTCAGTTCTTCGATGCAGTGGCCGCACCAGTTGACCGACCACAGGCTGAGGATGAAGGGCTTGCCGGCGTGGCGTGCCGCGATTTTCGCCAGACTGCCCACATCGAAGCGTGCAAGCTCGGCGCCGCTCGCGGGCGACGCCAGCAGGCAGGCGAGAAGGAGGGCGCGGACAAGCATGCCTAGTCGAGCCCGATCACGTGGATGCCCTCGCGTGAGGTGTTCCACACGATCTCCATCCGGCCGTCGTGGATGAGCGGAAGCGGGTAGTCGGCGGCATCGTCGGTCGTCGCAACGGGGCGCGGTTCGCCCCAGCTGAGGCCACCGTCTTTCGACTGCAGCGTCAGCGCGCCATAGGATGTGCCATCGAACTCGCGCCAGGCGATCAGCACGAGCTTGCCTTCTGCGGCCACGGTGGCGTGCCCCGCCTGCGCGCGCGGACTGCCGAATGCCATGGGGGCCGACATCTCGTCGCCCGCGATCCGTCGGTAAAACAAGCCCTGGCGGTTCTTGCCGTTGGTGTACCAGACGGCATGCAGCGTGTTGTCGCCGCCGGTTGCAATCCAGCCGCCGTGATGCGGGCAGGCGTCGATGTCCCAGTCGTCATCGGCCAGCCGCTGCACCTTGCCTGCGCCGAGAGGAGCCAGGGCGAAGTCGCGCGTGTTGCTCCCGTACAGATTGCGCCACATGGCGACCGGGCCGTCCGCCGTCCAGGTCAGCGCGGTTCGGCAGCACTCGCAGGTATGTTCGGTGAGCTTGCGGTTGGCCTGAAAGCTGATGCCATTGTCATCGGAGCGGGCCGCGTAAATCGATACGCCCGCAAACTTCCCGCCTTTCTCTTGGGCGGCGTCGCGATCGCGTCCATCCAGCCAGACAACGGCCAGTTTGTCGCCACCATCGGAAGCCAGCGCGTCGAATCGGTGGCTGGTCAGCCGCTTGTCGTCATTGAGCGTGATGGGTGCGGAGAAGGTCTTGCCGCCGTCAACCGAGCGCGCGTAGCGAATTTCGCCCGTGTAGGGCCGGGGCAGGAGCCGGGTCCAGGTCAGGTGTAGCGTGCCGTCGCGGGTGACGACGATCTTGGGCCGATTTTCTCCCTCGGCGCCGATGTTTTCGGGTTGGGTATTGACGGCCACCGGCGTGGAAAAGTGCTGGCCGTTGTCGGCGGAGTGCGAAACCAGCACTTTCTGGTTCGCAACCTGGGCGACCCAGAGCTGGTTTTTGCTGTCTATCGTGGCGCTTACGGCTAGCGCAGGACGAGCCCGCGTCGCTGCGCCTTTCCCCCCCGCGCCCACTGACACGGAACCATGTTCGTGAGCCATGGCCGTGGCCGCAACCATCAGCCATGCAAACAGCATTGTTGTTGTCAGTTTGGCCATTCCCCCTCCGAGGCAGGCATCCTAATCGGAAGCCCACGCCGGTCCAATATGGCAAATTGTCGCAGGCTGGATTGCCACGTTCCCTGCTTGATGCGGTTGGGCGACGCGATCGCGTCGATGCCGCGTGTCACCGGCCCGGGATGGGTAGGCGGATGGAATGTGTCAAGCCCGCGTCGCATCCCGGATGAGTTGTCCCGTAACGGTTTCTTGGTCGTGAAAGCGGTGGTTCGCCCCCGTATAATCTGCGGACGCGCGCCTGATGCGCCTTTCCTCACCTAAGGCCTCACCATGACCGATCCCACCATCCTGCTGCACGCCCTCATCCTTGGCATCGTCGAGGGGCTGACCGAATTCCTGCCGGTGTCGAGCACCGGGCATCTGATCCTGGTCGGGCAGCTGCTCAACTTCAACGACGACAAGGGCAAGGTATTCGAAATCGCGATCCAGTTCGCCG
>JAJZPR010000028.1 GCA_021847835.1 Pseudomonadota bacterium | reverse complement strand
TGTTCTTCGGTGCGCGACGACAGGTCCAGGTTGCCCGCAGCTATCTGGCTCGAGGCGGTGGCAACGGTGTCGGTGCCGGTGCGGACCTGGGCGACAACCTGGACCAGGTTGTCGTTCATGGCCTTCAGCGCCTGCTGCAACTGGCCGAATTCATCGCCGGACTCGACTTCGATCCTGCTGGTCAGATCGCCGGCGGCGACGGTGCGCGCGACCGCCACGGCCCGTTCGATCCGGGTGGTGATGGAACGGGTGAGGAACCAGCCCACCACGCCCCCCATAGCCAGCGCCAGCGCCGTCATGGACAGCATGAGAATCAGCGCGTTGCCATAAGCCGTATCGGCCTCCTGCAGGGCCGCGGCACCCGCTGCTTCCTGCAGGCGGGCCATGTCTTCGAGCACGCCCAGCCAGCGTTCCTGGGCGGGCTGGACCTCGGACACGAGCACGCGGGTGGCCTCGATGGGATTGCCCAGTGCGAACTCCATGGCCTTGCCAAGCAGGGGGTCGGTCTGCGCCCGGGCGGCGTCCATCTTGGCAAGCAGCGTCTTTTCCGGCTGCGCCAGCTTCATGGCGACCAGCTTGCTGCGGCTCGCCTCGTACATCCGCTGTTGCTCGCGCACGTTCTCCGCCGCGGAGCTCATGGCGGCCTCGTCGGTCAGCAGGACCAGGTTCCGTGCCGAGATGGCGCCCGCCTGCATGGCGTCGCGCATGCTGCCGACCAGCTTGAGCTTGGCCAGGCGCTCGCCCGCGAGCTCATCCAGATTGCCCTGGATCTGCGACATCGACCGCAGGCCCAGCAGCGCCACCATCAGCGTCAGCACCAGCACCACGCCGAATCCCAGGCCCATGCGGACCCCCATTTTCATGTTTTCAAGCGACACCGTGTTTCTCCTAAATGATCGCGATCAGGATGGTTCAATCAGAGAGATGGGTTGAATGGCCCGCGGCCGGCCTGACAGCGCCAGGGCAAAAGCGCAGAAGCCGGCGAACGGCAGATGAGCGGAGTGTCTCCGCCGTTTGTGACAGACGCGTGACCGCGTCGCGGTCGCGACGCGAGAGGCTTGAATCCTGAGGTTTTTTTGTCGGCCGGGCAGACTGCTGCCAGCCCGGAAAGCAGTGCGCCAGGCCTAGCCGCCCCGGCGCCTGCGCCGCAACAGGTCGCGTAGCGCCACTTCTCCGAGCGGGCGATCGCCCGGCTCGATCTTCAGGCTGCCGCGCAGATCGCGGCCGAATTCCGGGTCGAGGCGCCAGTTGATCAGCGCCACGATGGCCAGCGCGATCGCCGCGCCGATCACCGCCAGCGCCATGTCCTTCTGCGCGTCCCACACGTCGCCCTGCGCGCCGAGGAAGGCGAGGCCGGCCAGGGGATCGACCCGGGCGGCGACCCGCCATTCGATGACCTCGTATGCGGCAGAAAACGCCAGCACCAGTTCCAGCGGAAACCAGTACGCCCACACCCCGCGCACCTTCGCCACCCGGATGAACACCTCGCGCAGGGGATAGGCCAGCAGCAGGCCGAAGCAGAAGTGCACCAGCCGGTCGTACATGTTGCGCTCGGCCCCGAACCAGTGCTGCAGCGTCGTGCCGAACGGCACCTCGGCATAGGTGTAGTGCGAGCCCGCCACGTGCATCAGCATGAAGGCGGTCATCAGCGTGTAGGAAAGGTGGGACAGGCGGAAGTAGCGGCCGGTCAGCACGATGAGCGGCACGAAGAGGAAGACCAGGTAGTTCTCCAGCAGCCAGTCGTGCGGATGGAGCGGATCGATCGCCGCCCATATCCAGACGGCGGCGAACAAGGCCAGCAGGAAGCCGTGGTAGCGGGTCATGCCCCCATCCGGATATCGGCGGGCGGGCTTAGCGGCCGTATTGCTGCTGCATCTCCTGCATGCGCTTCATCATCTCCGGGTCCATCTTGTACTGCCCTCCCGCCCCCATGCCCGGCATGCCCGACATCGTCACCGCGCCGTGCTTCTGTCCCGGCTTGCAGGGGCCGAGCCACTTGCCCGTCATGGTCGACGCCACCGTCTTCATGCCGTCCATCGGCGGGTCGAAGCGGGTGGTGTTCTCCATGCGGTAGTCGCTGGCGAGGTTGCCGCTGATCACGGTGTGCCCGGTGGCGGTATGGCCGTCCATCGCACACACCGAATCGATCGTCATCGTGTTGCCGCTGCGCTTCATGTCCATCTTCGAGCAGCGCTTGCGCGCCTCGCGCGGGTCGGCCGTCATGTCGTCCTGGCGCTGGTCGATGCACATCTGCATCGTCATCGGGCCGGGCATCTTCTGCCCGCCGGCTCTGGTTTCGGTCTTGATCTCCCACAACCCGGATTTGCGCAGGGGCGCGTCGGCCGCAAAAGCATGGGGGACGATGAGGGCCGTTGCCAGCCCAGCGATCAGCACAAAGACGGGATGGGGATTGTGAGTGCGCATGGGAGATAACCTGGAATGGAAATTGAGTGGAAATCCGGAATGTATCACTTGAACACAGGGCTCTGATTACACGAATTTACCACCGCAACCGCACCTTCTTCAGCGAACTCAAAGACCGGAATCAAGTGGCAGTCGGGGGGGGTCGCCCGGCTCAAGGTCGAAAAAGCTTTTCAATTCGCGTTCGTCCAGCGCCCCCGCGAATGCGTCGACCATGAATCCTGCCACCCGCTCGGCCTGCGGGTGGACGGCTCCCGCGGCTGGACGCGGCGCCATCCCGCGCCGCACCAGATACTTGAGCGCCAGCCATACTCGCCGGCGCTCGACTCGCTGCAGGATCGACCACAGCCGGTCGCGGCGATCCGCCGGGAAGTTGGCCCCGAGCCGGTGATCAATCGCGAGATCCAGTTCCTTGCGCCGAATCGCGCGTTCCATTTCCCTCGAAGGAATCGGCGGCAGATTGCGATGCAGTTCCACGATGCGCCGCTCATATTCATCTGCCGTCAGCCGCGCGCCGTGCCCGAGGTCCTCCGCCATGGTTTCCCTATGCGTTACAAGCCGGGCGTCCGCCTTGACCCGGGATACGCCAGCCTCGCGATTTCGGGATCGCCAAGCACGACCCGCTCGTCCCGCTCCATCTGGAGCAAGGCGCGATATCCGTCTGCCGAGAGCACCTCGGCCACATGCTGCTGGAATTGCTCGAACAGCAGGTTGTAGCGCGTCACGAATTCATCGACCGTCATCTTGTCGTTCAGGAAGGCGTCTTCGATGGCCATACGCTGCGCTTCGACCGAAGCCCGCACGTCCATCAAGGATCGGCCCTCGGGAGAATCGACAGCGTCCGTCCCGAGACGATATCGGGCCATGGCCGAAAACAGCTTCAGCTGGAAATTCCGGCTGTCGTCGTCGGTGAACGCCTCCATCCGTACGCCGTCGATCTGCGCATACAAGTCCCGCACGATCCCCAGATAACGCTGGAAATCCGCATCCTCCACTTCCACCGGCCGCGAGGCCCCCTTCGGCGTGACGGCTTCCCGGCATTCGGGCAGATCCCCCGCGACGCTGGCGTGCCGGTTGAACGGTGCGCGGCACATGCCCAGCGCGCCCCGAGAGCGGCCATACGTGCCATACATCGATTCCGACACCCAGTAGCCCTTCGCACCGAGCACCAGGATGCCGGCCGGCGACAGAATGCGGTTGGCTGCCTGGTGGCACACACCGTTGATGAGATAACAGGTGATGCCGGCACGTTCATCGGGTTCGGCGATCGCATCGGCACGCCGGGTGCTGCCCGCCCCAGTAGAAAGAGGCTGCCCGCCGGTCTTTCCGCCCCAGCAGCTCCAGGCCTTGCCTCCCGAACCGCAGGAGACATAGGTATGGTCTGCCAGCCGCAAAAACAGATCCGTTGGGTAATGCCAACCCGTCAAGCTGCCCATGTGCCTCTCCTGATCATCGCTATGGCCTCAACAAACTATAGGCGCGATTGGCCCGGAGTCGAGCGGGAAAAGCACGCCGGCGGGCGCGGGACAGGAATCGCCTCGCGCGTTCAGAATCCGCCCAGGTAGGCGTAACCGTCGTTCTGCAGCTTGACCAGCCGCGTGTAGCCGTCGTGCACGATGGTCACGCCAGGCAGTACGTCGTCGGCCGTCCAGCCTTTCGCCCGCATCACGCTGTGGCAAATCTCCACGCTCACGCCCAGGTTCAGCAGGTCCTGCGTGATCTTGGCGTTGAGGTTCACCGCGAAAGGGTCGCCGACGACATCTCGGTAGGTGTCGTCGATCAGCAGGTACTGCGCCGCATCGCCGTGCAACACCAGATGCATGTCGAGCTGCTTCGGCGCCACCCCCTGCTTGCCATACGCCTCGATCAATCCGCGTGCGTAGTACAGCCCCTTGCTGATGCCCGCCGCGATGTCCGGGGAATGGATGTCGTACACCACCTTGTAATGTGCGCGCGGATCGACCTTCACCAGGGTCCGCCCGGACAGCGAGGGCGCCATCTCCTGCGCCAGGGACGTGCCCGCCAGGCCGAATGCGCAGACGGCCGCACAGATGATTTTCGGAATGCTCATGGTCCTCCTCCTGTCTTTCGTTCAGGCCTGCTCGACCCGGTTGCGGCCGTTGCGCTTCGCCCGGTAGAGCGCGTCGTCGGCGCGCCCGAGCAGGGCCGGGCCGGTTTCGCCCGTCTGGTACATGGCCACGCCGAAGCTCGCGCTCATCCGGCCCACCTGCGCGAACTCGACCGCTTCGATCGTGCGGCGGATCTTCTCGGCCACCACCCGCGCCTCGGCCGCGCCGGTTTGCGGCAGCAGCACGGCAAATTCCTCGCCGCCCCACCTCGCCAGCGTATCGATGCTGCGCAGCTGACCGCGCACGTGCTGCACGACCCCCTTCAGCACGGCGTCGCCCTGGTTGTGGCCCCAGGTGTCGTTGACCCGCTTGAAGCTGTCGATGTCGAACAGCAGCACCGAGAACGGCAGATCGGGGACCCGATCGTGCCGCCGCATTTCCGTGTGCAGCAATTCCTCGAAGCGCGCACGGTTGGCCGCACCGGTCAGAGGATCGGTCGCAGCGGCCTGCTCCAGCTGCGCCGTCTTGCTTTCGAGCACGCGGATGATCTCGTGCAGCTCCAGCGCGTGGTGGCGTATCAGGTCGACCCACCGGCTGTAGGCGACGCCGATCAGATCCTTCTGCGTGATGATACCGACGATGTCCCCGTTGGCGGGATCCTCGACCACCAGCCGCTTGAAATGCTTCTCGCGCAGGGTGGCCACCGCCTCGCTCACGGTCAGGTCGAAGGTCACGGTGTGCAGCGGCGTCGACATGTGGCGCGACACCGGGTCGCCGAGTGCCGCCCTGTCGTGCAGCAGGCGGATCGCGTCGTAGGTCGTGACGATGCCGACGCCCTTGTCTCCCTCGGCCACGATCACCGCGTCGTCCGGTTCGACCAGATGTATCAGCACCTCGCCCAGCGGCGTGTCGTGCGGCGCCTTCTTGATCACGTGCCGCCGCAGCAGGTCGCGCAGGCATTGGCGCTGCAGCATCAGATTCGGGTCGAGGCTGCCGAGGATGTCGGTATTGGAGACGATGCCGCAGAGGCCGCCCGCCTCGTCCACCACGGCGGCATAGCCGTGCGGCGTTTCCAGGGCGTCGAGCGCATCCAGGATGTTGTTGCCCTTCGTCACGCAGGGCAGCGCGTGATAGCCCGCGTCGCGGATCGGGATGTCGAGATCGGGTTGTTCGAGCCGCAGCCTCACCAGATCGGATGCCGTCAGCAGGCCGTAGCCGCCCGCCTCGTTCTCGACGACGATGGTGCGCACCCTGCCCTGCGACATCTGCTGCAAGGCCATGCTCAGCGGCAGCTGCTCGCGCACGCTCACAATGTCGGTTGTCGCCAGTTCCTCGATCGGGGGGAAAAACATTGCACCTGTCCTTGTCCGCCGGATTCCGCTGTCTTGCGTCCCGCCGCTCGGGAACGTTCTTTTGCCGGCCGCCCGCTATTTTAGGGAAACCGCGACCGTCAGGACGCTTTATTTGCGTCGCCAGCCGGATCGTCTCCGCCTGGGCGACGAAAAAAAAAACCGTGGGCGGTTGCCCGCCCACGGTTTCACGACGCGTCCGTCTGATCAGGACTGCTGGCGAAGCCCGTGATGGCCGCGGAGGTGGCGTCCCGGCATCGCCTCGGCATCGAATACGCGCTGCTGCTCGGGGCTCAACTGGGCGTAGAAGGCCTTGGTCGCCGCGATCCGCTCCGCCATCCGGGCGCGGCGCATTTCAGACAGGGCCTGCATGCGATCGAGGCGCTCCGGCGTGCTCAGCTTGGCGAATTCCTCGCGCATCGCCTTGCGGTCCATGCCGGGATGGCGCGGTCCGGGCTGGGCGGCCGCGGCAAACGCGTTCCATGCCGCCTCCTGCCCGGCGCCGAGCTTGAGCTTCTCCTTCAGCCCGGCCAGATGCGCGGCGCGCTTCGCCTGCCGCTCGGCGTGCGCCTGCTGCCCATGCCTGGCCTCGCAGCGCGGCTGGGCATCGGAACGGTCGGCTACCGCGTAAGCCGACGCCGCCAGGATACCGCCGCCCGCGATCAGACCGGCCAGCAGGGCGCGTTTCGTGAAAGAACCTTGATTCGATTTCATTGCAATCTCCTTTCGAGACATGTTCAGAACAGCCGGCCCCAGGAGGGTGCGGCATGCCATGTATTGTGGAAAGGCGATGTAACCCGCGGATGTCCGGCGGAGGGGAAAATGTAACGAACTGTATCCGGGCGCCGGCCCGGGCTTCGAGCGATCCGGCCGGGGCCTCCTGAAGCGTGCCGGTTGTTGTTTTACTGGGTGAAGCCGGCGACATCGCGTATCGTTCAGGCACGGCCCCCATAGGAGCGAAGACGTGAAACCGAACTATCAGTACGAGAAGCGGCAAAGGGAACTGGAAAAAAAGAAAAAGAAGGCCGAGAAGGAACAGAAGAAGGCCTCCACTGCCGGCCAGCCTCCCGCCGGAAAGCCCGGCGAGCCCCCTCCGCAGCCTTGACCCCGGCGAAGCGGGGGCGGCCGCTTTCGCGGCGGACAGGGCCCGCCGGAGTGCGCGACGGAGTCCGCATGCCGCCGCCGTGTCCCCCTGGCGATAATTTGTCTTGCACTGACGCGGCGAACAGTGCATAGTCGGGGCAGCGATTTTCAAGTAGTCCTGTTGTTGTCTGGTTCACTACCTGCGTCCTGCAGGTTTCTCCTTCATCACCCTGCTGTCTTGACCGTCGTCCCGTAACGGGGCCATCCCCTTACTTTTTTCATTTTTTTCAGGATATACAAGACATGGCAACAGGTACTGTGAAGTGGTTCAACGATTCCAAGGGCTTTGGCTTCATCACCCCCGAAGGCGGTGGCGATGATCTCTTCGCCCATTTCTCCGCGATCCAGAGCCAGGGGTTCAAATCCCTGGCCGAAGGCCAGCGCGTCAGCTTCGACGTCACCGCCGGCCCCAAGGGCCAGCAGGCGTCGAACATCCGCGTCGCTGACTGAGCGCTCCGGCGCTCCCTTGAAAAAGCCCGGCGCATGCCGGGCTTTTTCTTGTCCGTTATCCCGGCAACACGCAGGGGCACCGATGCACCGCCTCGCTGGCATTGTTCCACCTGCCGTATAGGCCGAACACAGAAACCGGGCACCCCTCTCCTTTTCCAGTTGGGGCGGCGAAGCGCGGAAGCCCATGCCGGCCATCTCACCTGGAATGCCTACAACCGCGCCCCCCTGTCTCCGTTTCCAGACAAAAAATGTCTTTTACCGACAATGACTTGCCTGCGCGTCCCGTTTTTGCGTCGCCACCCGGCGACAGAAGCCGCCTGCCCCAGGGCCGGAATATTCACGCAAGTCAATGAAAAACAATGGTTATCAGCCTCTGGCATGGCCTGTGCTGAAGCAGGGGTGGCCCTCTGCAGAAAGCCATCCAACCCACCCCCATGCACAGAAGGAGTAGCGCAAATGATGCACACCGCCCTGCACGTACGAACCCAACTGTTGACTGCGATCATGGCCGGCGTGGCCAGTGTCGGCTTTGCCGCGGGCGCCACGGCTGCGAGCCTGGGCGCCGGCGCCAAGGTCGGCGCGGACGCCAAGGTCTCGGCGCCCGCCAATGCCCAGGCCGGCGGTTCCGCCGAGGCGCACATGAGCCCCTCGGGCAGCGACAACAGCAATGCACAGTGGCAGAGCGGCGCGACCCGTGGCCCCGACCGCGCCCTGGAGCGCGAAGGCACCAGCGTCGAATCCACGACCGAAGCCGAGGCCGCAGCGCAAGGCAAACGCCCGATCGTGCGTTAAGCCTGCGCCCTGACGCCGCGAGGCGTTACGGGCCGACAGACAGCCGGCCGCTTCCGGTCTGGGTGCACCACCAGCCGGGATCGACCTGCTTCACCACGGGGCTTGCCCCGTCACTCGGAGCCAGGCTCCGAGCCTCCCGGTTTCCAGGGAACCCGAAGACGGGGCCAGCGCGCCCCGCTTCATCTTCCGCTTCCGAACCTGCGGACGCTGCGACACCCACCCCCGTCCCACACGAAAGGAGAGATCGACATGAACAAGACCCTCCCCACCGGCAGCCGGCAGACGTCCGCCGGCCAGCCGAATCCCCCCGCTGCGCGCCTCGCGGAAGCCGACCTCCCGTCGCGCCGGGTCGTCCTGCGCGGCGCGCTGGCGGCCGGATGCAGCCTGTTGCTGCCGGCCGCCTTGCTGGGCTGCGAATCCAAGGACAAGGACGTGACCGGCGCAGCCCCCGCTCCAGCCGACAGCATGCCGCCGGCCCCCGCGCCCGAGCAGGCCGCCCCCGCCAACCCGGCACCCGATATCCAGACCGCCGCCCCGGCGGAATCGGCCAAAGCCTCGCAGGCCAGCGTGCAATACCAGCTCCAGCCGAAGGGCGAGCAGAAATGCGCCAATTGCATGCACTTCGTCGCCGAGTCGAACACCTGCAAGCTGGTCGAGGGCGAGATCAGCCCCGAAGCCTGGTGCGTGCTGTGGGCCAAGACGGCGTGAGCAGGACCGTCGGCGATCAGGCCATCTGCGTCCGATTGCTTGCGGCCTGACTTGGCCGGGCGCGGGGAGCCGCGAGCGGCTCCCCCATGCCTCGCCAAGAAATCATGAAGCGTTCGTGGAAGGACAGCATCCACCAGCAGCGCGAGGAACTCGCACACATGCTGCGCGAGCCGCTGGGACAGCTGGCCGAACGGATCGCGCCGGCCTGGGGCGATTGCGATGCGATGGATGCGGTTCTGGCGGATAACTTCGCGCGCATTCCGCACTGCACCGTCCTGTACTGCGTGAACATGGACGGGCGGCAGATCTGCAACAACGTCGGCCCGGCGGGCATCGTGCCCGGCTATGTCGGCAGCGACCGCTCAGCCCGCCCGTACATGCGGGAATCGGTTCCGATCTGGGGATTCCTGCTCTCCGACGCCTACATCGGGCAGAACGAGCACCGGCCCTCGCTCACGGCGCTCCAGGTGGTGTATCGCGATGACCTGACCGTGGGCTATCTCGGCGCCAACTTCGACTTGCGCAACCTGCCGGCGAACGCCGAACGCTACGAAGAACCGGGCAACTGGCGCCAGGTGAAGGGCGATCCGGCGATCCGCGGCACGGTGTTCCAGCAAAGCCGGGTCGACAGCCCGCTGGACGGCAACCTGGAACAGGCGCTGTCCATCCTGGAGGAGCTGCTGACGGAGCGCGGCGTGTTCCAGTGCCAGATCCATTTCTCCAGCAGCCTGGCGACGATCTGGACGCTGGACGATCCCTTGCGCTACCGGATCCTGGACCACGAGGCCCTGAGCGATCCGGACATCTGCCTGATCTATCCGCCGCTCGCCTATCCCGCCGACGCCGCGATCGCCGCGGACGAGATCGGCCGCATCCTGGCCACCCTGCAGGCCCTGCGCCTCACCGATCCGACGATCTATCTGCGCGTGGCGTCGATCAACATCTTCAACGGCATGGTGAGCGCGACCTTTTCCTGCGATGGCTCGCACTACATGCCGCACGACGAATTTCTCACCAAGGACACGTCCTTCTGGTTCTGAACCGGCCGAGGGGCGAGCGCAAGTTGCCGCCAGCAAAAAGGCGCCCACCAATCCACCGCAAAGCGGCTATAAAGATTGAATATTCCCCATGGAGTCCTGCCATGGCCCACCCTTGCGTACCCATCGAACCGCAAACCGGACTCGCCCGGGCCGGGAATTTCCGCTCCGTGCTGTCCGATCGACGTGGTGATGCCCGCAACCAGGGCCATGACAGGCCCCGAGACCGGCCAGACGTCCAGTGAGTACCGGCATCCCCGCCGGGATGCCCAGCCAGGAGACCGAGATGACACTGCCCAAGAAATTGCTCGCCCCGCTGCTCGCAGCGCTTCTGCTGCCGGCGTGCGTGGTGGCCCCGGCGCACGGTCCGGATTACGTGGTGGCGCCGGCGCTGCCGGTGATCGTGGAACTGGACGTGATGCCCTACTACCACGGCGGGTATTACTACTACTACCACCACCCCGACCATCGCTGGACCTATTCGAAATCCAGGACCGGCCCGTGGAAGGAGCTGCCCAGGGATCGTTATCCCCGTGAGATCCGCTACAAGGATCGTGATCGTGACCGCGACCGGGACAGGGACCGCGATCGCGACGACGACCGCCGCTGATCGGCCGGCAGCGGTTCGCCGCGTGCCGGGTCACGCGGAATCAGGCCCCCGGGGTCGATCAGGGATCCTGACCGCCGGACCGAACAGGCGCTGCGCGAGCGATGCCTGCGGCGACTGCAGGGCCGTCGCCCATGTCCTGAGATGCGGCCAATAGTGGTCGATGTAGGCCTTCAGCTCGGGACGGCTGCTGGAATACAGCATGCCCAGGTAGTACTGGTAGGTGACATCCAGCAGCCCCCGGCCGATTCCCTGATTCCGGATCTGGGCGCAGATCACGAAATGGCGCAAGGTTTCGTCCAGGGTGTTGAGCGTCTTCCGGTTCTCGCTGCTCAGTGCGCCGTTCCTCTCTTCCACCAGCAAGGGTTTCACTTTCACGTCGTAGTCGCATTCGATTTCGAGCAGCATCGGAATGTGCTCCCGGTATTCCTCTTCGAGTGCGATCAGGATTTCGATCGACTTGATGCGGTTGCTGTTGCGAAACGTGACGAGCACCCAGATGCCGCCCGCCAGGATCGCCAGCGGCTGCAGCACGCCGACAATCTCGCCCGGCGTGAAACCCAGGAGGGTCAGGATGCCCGTGCCCTCGCTCATCGCGTCATGCCGGACGAGGGGTCACGCCGCTTCCGCGGGCGCGTCCAGCGGCCACGCCCCGGTGTCGAGGGTTTCCACATAGGCGTGCCAGGTGGCGTGGCCGATCAGCGGCAGCAGCACGACGAATCCCACGAAGGCGGTGGCGAAGCCGAGCAGCACCGCGGCGGCGATCAGGCCCGCCCACAGCGCCATCGGTTTCTTGTTGTGCAGCACGGCGTTGAAGCTGCTCACCGAGGCGGTGATCGCGTCCACCTTGCGGTCGAGGATGAAGGGCAACGAGAACGCACTGGTGGCGAACACGATCAGCGCGAACACCGCGCCGACCGCGCTGCCGATGCCCAGGAAGGGCAGCAGCTCGGCGAGGCCCGGTTCCGACATGGCCGGAAAGAACACGTGCACCATCGCCGCCGCACGCGCCCACACCAGCAGCACCACCAGCAGGATGACGCCCAGCACCAGCAGTTCCTTCAGATGCGAAGTGCCCTCGCGCAGGCAGTAGCCCAGCACCGGCCGCAGCCCCTTGTCCAGCTGTCTGCTGATCGAATACAAACCCACCGCCAGCACCGGCCCGACGAACACGAAGCCCGTCGCCAGGCCGAGGTACAGCGCCAGCGTGCCGAAGTGCCAGGTGAACAGCGCGATCAGCACGCTCAGCCCCATCAGCGCCAGACCATAGGCCAGGCTCAGCCGCGGCGCGCGCCTCACGTCCGCCCAGCCCAGGCGCAGCCAGTGCAGCGGCGCGGCCATGTCCAGCGTACGGCAAGGCACCACGAAAGGCAGGTTCTCGGGGGACTGGGGGGCGTCGGAAACGGGCAGCGTGGACATGCGATCCTCTCCTCGTCGTGATGCGGGCCGCCCGCTGGCCTGCCGGGCGTTGTTCATATATAGAACATGCGGCCCCGCCTGCGCAGCCCGCGCGCGCCCTCGCGGGATGGCAGCCCTTACGGGTGCACCGCAGGCGGCGGAGCTGATATCCTCGCCGGATGGGCAATGAAATCTATCTGGCGCGGCAACCCATCGTCGACGCCGAACACCGTCTGTTCGCCTACGAACTCCTGTTCAGGCACTCCCTGGCCTCCGTCTCGGCCCAGATCACCAACCAGCTGCAGGCCGGCGTCGAGGTGATCGGCAACACCCTCTGCATCGGTCCAGACTGGCTGCTGCAAGGCAAGCTTGCCTTCATCAATCTCGACGAGGCCACCCTGATGAGCGACTTCGTCAGCCTGCTGCCGCCCCACCATGTCGTCTACGAGATCCTCGAGACCGTGCCGGTCACGCCGGTGCTGATCGCCCGAATCCAGGAACTCCGGCAGCAAGGCTACCGCTTTGCCCTCGACGATTTCGTCGCGCTGGAGGAATACATGCCGCTGCTGCCGATGGTCGACTTCGTGAAGCTCGACGTGCTCGAACAGCATCCCGAGAAGACCGTCGAAATCATCGCCCACCTCAAGCGCAGCTTCAGCGGCCAGTTCATCGCCGAGAAGGTCGAAAGCCGCGAGATGTTCGAGCTCTGCCGCAACAGCGGCATCCAGTATTTCCAGGGCTATTATTTCGCCCGCCCGGAGAACCTTGCCAACAAGGCCATCCAGCCGGGGCAGCTGGCCGTGCTCGAGCTGATGAACAAGGTCCGCGCCTGCAAGGAGCTCGGCGAGGTCGAAGAGCCGCTGCGCCGCAACGCCGCCCTCACCCTGCGCCTGCTGCGCTACGCCAATTCCGCCCATTCCGGCCTGCGGCAGCAGGTCCACACCGTGCGCCAGGCGCTCACCCTCATCGGCCTCAACACCCTGTATCGCTGGCTCGCGCTGCTACTTGCCACCGCCCGGCCGACGCCCACCAACGCCCTGGCCGCGCGAACCGCCGTGACGCGCGGGCGCCTGTGCGAACTGCTCGGCCAGACGAGGCTCGACCGCGATGCCCAGGACGAACTCTTCATCACCGGCCTGTTTTCCCTGGCGGAACCGCTGCTGGAAATCCCGCTCGCCCGCCTGCTCGAACTGCTGCCCATGCCCGAACCCGTGGTCCAGGCCCTGGTGCACCGCAGCGGCCCCTATGCGCCCTTCCTGAACCTCGCCGAGGCGTCGGAGCGCGGCGACTTCGAACAGATCGCCCGCCATGCCGGGGCGATCGCCTGCAGTCCGGACGAGATCAATGTCGCCGAGTTGCAAGCGCTCGCCTGGACCGAGGAGCTGGCCCGCGAAGTGGCCCCGATGGCAGGTGAGCCCGCCGCCTGAAGCCGGGTTCCGGCTCCGATCCTCCGGGGCCTATGCCTGCCCGGGTGCGCCGCAGGCCGACGCTGCCGAAGCCGCGCGGCGACCTGTCGTACGCCCGGATGCGATCAGTACTTGACCTTCATTTTCGACAACTCCTCCTTCGTCACGCTAGGCATATCCCCCTTCGCATCCCAGCGTTTGTGTGTCCATGCGTCCTCGCCGACCCAGGCCTTGAAGACGCCGAGGTTCTTCTGGCGTTCCGCCTCCGTCGCGCCGAGATGCGGATACATGTTCCCCGGCTTGCCGTCCTGGGTGTGCTTGCCGTCGTCGAGCCGGCGCATGAGCGCCCCGGTATCCGGCCAGCCCACGAACAGGATCAGGTCCGCGTAGGTGTCCATGCGCGGCCCCTTCATCCTCTTCTTGTACGTGTCGGGGTTTTCCAGGAAGTCGCCCAGGTAAGGCGACTGCGCGCCGTGGCATGCCGAGCACCTGGCATGCCAGAGCGGGCGGATGTCCTTGCGATAGGTGACGTCGGACGCCAGGGCCGCGCCGGCCAGCGACAGGCCGAGGATCAATGGAACGATGACCTTGAACATGATTTCCTCCCTATGGCCGGGCAGCGCCCCGTGTCATTCCGTCCTGGACTGCGGCAGGCTGACGAGGACCGCGCCGCCCTCCTTCTTCTCCACCAACAGCACGCCCTTCTTGTGCGCGTCGTCGAGGATCTTGCCGAACGCGCTGTAGCCGTATTGCGACTCGCTGAACCCCGGATGGACGCGCTTGAGGGTGTTCTTGATCAGCGAAGCCGAAATCGAGCCCTCGCCGCCCCGCTCCGCCACCAGCTGGTCCAGCGTGCTCACCACGATGTCGATCGCGCGGTTCTTCTTGTCCTCGGCGCTCGGCTCGGCCTTGACCGCCACCTCGTCCGCAGCCGCCGCCGGGCGCCCGCGGCGCCGGCTGGCCGCGGGCGTCTTGGGCGCCACGGCGGCAGCGGCCTCCTTCGCCGGCGGCAGCGCCGCAGCCGGCTTCCCGGCCGGCGGCTTCTTCGCCGCCCTGCCCGGCGCCGCCTTCACCTGCACCAGATCCTCGTAGAAGATGAACTCGTCGCAGTTGGAAATCAGCAGCGACGACGCCGAGCCGCGCACTCCGATTCCGATCACGCTCTTGCCGTTTTCCTTCAGCTTGGAAATGAGCGGCGAAAAATCCGAATCCCCGCTGATGATCACGAAGGCGTCGATGTGCGACTTGGTGTAGCAGAGGTCGAGCGCATCGACCACCATGCGGATGTCCGCCGAATTCTTGCCCGACTGCCGCACGTGCGGAATCTCGATCAGCTCGAACGCCGCCTCGTGCATGTCGCGCTTGTACTCCTTGTAGCGGTCCCAGTCGCAGTAGGCCTTCTTCACCACGATGCTGCCCTTGAGCAGCAGCCGCTCGAGCACCGGACGGATCTTGAAGTCCGGGTAATTGCCCTCCTTCAGGCCGATGGCCACGTTCTCGAAATCGCAGAACACGGCGAAGTTGTGTGTCTCGGGTGCGGCCATGGCCATCCTCTCCTGATTGGTGCGTCAGCCAGCCAAGCCGTCGCTTCGGCTGCATGGCCGTATACGGAAGCGCGCCTACCTGTCCGGCTCCGGGCCGCGCTTGTCGCTTTTCAGCTTCTCGATCTCGTCCACCATCTGCTCGATCAGGACCACGGCCGCCAGCAGGGCCGACTCGGCGACCAGCGGCTTCCTGAACAGGCTCGCCTTCCGCATGTCCTCCAGCGCGACGCGCAGCTTCACGAGTTCTTCCCTCATCCTGCCCCCTTCGCCCACTCCGATCTTTTCAGTCTAGCTGCGGAAGCCGTTCACCGCCTCCCCGCTTGCGCCCGCTCTTGCTTTCCTTCCCGCCGCGCTCAGGGCTTGCCCGGGGTGTTTTTCCACAACGCCATGAAGCGGTCGGCGTCGAAGCCCATCATCTTTTCAGCACCGACGGTGATGAGCGGCACGCCGCTGCCGCCCAACTGCCTGAACTGGGTCTCACCATAATCCGACTTTTCCACATCCCATTCGCGGAAAGGCACCCCGTTCTGCTTGAAGAAAGCCTTGGCACGTTTGCACACCCCGCACCATTCGGTGGTGTAGATCGTCACGCCGCCGCCCGCCCCGATGGCCTGGCTGACCCGAACCGGGCCGGTGTAGCTTTGCAGCTTGAGTTGCGTGGCCCTGGCGGCGGGGGGCGGCGCATCGCTGTAATGGGTGCGACCCTGCGCGTCCGTCCATTTGTAGACGCCGGCATCAGCCGGGAAGGCCAGAAACAAGGCGAGCAGAATCAAATTTGGTTTCATGCCGTCAATCCCCGAATACCCCAGTCGATTTCCTGAATTTTTCCAGCTGCCGATTACGCCTATATCCATCTCGAGGCCGATCCCTCAATCCGATCTTATATCCCCAAGATTTCCTTTGCTGTAAAAAGGTGTGATCTTCATACGCTTGATCTGTTTTTTAAATTTGTTGTACGGCTTGGTTTTCAAATGGACGAGGAATACGGGGAAAGGGAATGGCTGGTCGATCAAGTTCTTGATGACTTCCGGGCCCTTGTCCCCCATCGTCAGGAAACTTGTCTCAAAGCCCAATACGTAGTCCTTCACAGCAGGATCTGACTTCAGGACGCGCTGGAACAAAAAAGCTCGGGTGATAGGTTCCCCCCGTACACGCAGGACTTCGCGGATCTCTTCCAGCACGGCATCTTCCAGTACCGCCGGCGCAATAGTGGCATTGGGTGGCAAGGTTTTCAATTCGGCTTGCACACGTTCAATATAGTCAGACCGCTCCTGCCAGCGTACCCGATAGTGCTCGGCCTTCTCCGGCGAGCGGTCGAGATAGTATCGCCACGCCGCCTCGCAAGCAGGAAGGATCGCATCCTGGTCCGCCTGCATGACGCTTTCCAGATCATCAACGCCTGCTTCGTCCCCCCTTTCCAGCAGCAGCACACCCCGGCGATAACGAGCCGATAGATGCTCCGGGGCCTCGCTGAGCAACACATCGATGCGTGGAAGTTGATCATCGCCGGGTCGCAATTCACCCAGCAGCGTGATGTATTCCCATTTTTCGTCTGTCGTCAGCGATGCCTGGGCATCCAGAACGGCCAATCGTTCCTTGCGCTCTTGCAGGTAAGCATGGCGGTCGCGCCATTGGCCGGAGACATTTTCTTCCCACGCGCGATCGAACTCGGATTGGATGGATTCCAGGTGATTGCCCAACCAGTCCATCGCCGCCGAAACAGCGGGCACATCAAGATGCTGGCTGTCCAGGGCGCCCACAGACAGGCCGATTGCCGACAGCCTTTCGGTGAGCGCGGGATGCGTATCGAAATGATCGGTCTTGCGCTGACCTGCGGTTTCCACGTAGCGGCTGCGGGTTTCCAGGTCCAGCCCTGATTGAAGCGCCTCCTGCCACAGCGCACTGCGTTTTTTGATGGGCTCGGGTTCCTCGATGACACGCCGGTCGATGGAAGGCCAGAATTTTTCATTCTCGAACAGCGAGGCCACGCTTACCTTCATCAACGCACTGGCGGCATTGCGTTGACCCACGATCTCCACCGAACATTGGTCGGCGACATATTCGTTCTGACGCGCAAACACAAACGTGTACGCATTGAAATAAGGTGCATACCACCGGAAGAGCCGGGTGATCAAACGCGAGCCCCAATCGTTCCATTGCTCGGAAAGAACCTGCAATCTCCCCCAAGCGCTACGGAAGCGGTAAATGAACCCTCCCAAACGGCCATGCCGGCCAGAAAGATGCCCATACTCGTGTGCAACCACGGCAAGCGCCTCCTCCTCGCTCAGGGCCTGCAACAGGGGCAGGCCCAAGATCAGATAGTTCTTTTCCCACCCCAGCAAACCGAAGCGGGGGTGCTGGACAATCGCCGCGTTGAGTTCATCCGTCAGCAGGACATGATGGATACGGGGGGCCTTCATACGCTTCCGGATGTCGTCCAAGCGCGTAAACAGCGCGGGGGCTTCTGCCGGCTTGATCTCCCTGCCGACAGGGCTGGGGAAGCGGGTGAACAAAAGTGAAAATGAACTCCTGATCATGACCCAGGCAGGCAGCGCAAGAAGAATCAGCAGCTTGCCCAGCTTGGCGACCAGGATCAGTGCTTTCCCTCCCGTTGCGATAACCAGCAATGCCAACCCAACCAGCAAAAAAACCGAAAGCAATGAAGAGAGAATCGCGATGCCCAGTATCGCAAACCCAAGTAGCGCAATGCTGATGACGTACAAGGTATATCGGGCAGGATGGTCCTTGGCCACCCCCTCAAGACGACTGATCAACTGATCCAATTCTTCATTCTTCATGTTGTTGTATCCCCCTGGCTGCAACGCATGACATCAAAAGTGGCGACAAAGCGGTCAGCTTGAGTTGGCCCCTTCGACTTCACGCTTCCCGCTTACGCAAAAATTCATTCCGAAGCAGATTTCTTTGAGTTTCAAATCAAGTTTGGCTCTTTTTGCACTTATTGTCATGACCGCCCCCGCAGGATCCCGTCTATGCGCTGCATGTCGGATTCCAGGATGGCCTCGACGTCCAGGGTGATCGCCACCTCGTCGCCGACAACCATGCCGCCTCGGCCCAGGGGGGCGTTCCAACTCACGCCGAAGTGATGGCGGTTGATAGTCGTGGTGGCGACGAAGCCGATTCGGCTCGTCGGCCCCAGGTCCCTGTCGCCCTCCCAGTACGGACACAGCCAGCGGCCCAGATAACGCGCCGCCAGCACGACTGGGCGGGTCACGCCGCGGAGAGCGAGATCGCCTGCGATCCTGAAGTCGGCCCCGCCCACGCAGCGCACCTCGGTGCTACGGAAGGCGATGAACGGATGCACCTCCACGTCCAGGAAGTCCGCGCCGCGCAGGTGTGCATCGCGCTCGTCGTCCCCCGTCCAGATGCCCGCCGCATCGATCGTGGCTTCGACCGCTGCGGCGTCCGCCGGATGCTCCGGGTCGAAGTCGATGCGGCCGTGCACGTTCTTGAACAGGCCGCGCATGTGCGAAACCATCATGTGCCGCACCGCAAACTCCGCGGCGGAATGTCCCGGTTCGAATATCCACCTGGCCATGTCCCGTCCTCCCCAGCTCCCGGCCGACTCCCAGTATAGAAATCGAGTCGGATAAACGAAGGCCTATCGAGAAGCCGCCGAGGCCATTGCCCCGCCCTTGAACGACAAGGCCGCGTGGACGGTGGGGGCTCGGTCTGGCCGGCCCGCCCCATCGAATCTTGCAGTACAGGACACGATCCCGGACTGTTCGCTTGGCCCTCAGCCGTTCGCCCTGAGCCTGTCGAAGAGCAGCCCTTCGATAGGCTCAGGGCGAACGGCCAAAATGAATCGCCCGAAACGGGCAGGATCGAGAACCGATCCCGTGCGTGCGGTGGAAGTCGGTCTCCCTGCAGGCAGGGAAAACCGGCAGGGTACCGCGGGCCGGTTGCGGCTTGCCTGAAGGCGGGGACTGCCACGGCGCCAGGGCCGGGCGGAAGGTGTGCGTCACCTTCCGTCCGGGCACCGTCCTATCGGTGCGGGCGGCGCGGGTGGTGCGGAACGACGATCCTGACCGTGCCCGTGCCGGTGTTGCCGGCAAAGTCGCGGGCCTCGTAGGTCAGGGTGTAGGTGCGGCCCTCGCCCCTGCCGTCACGTTCGGCGCGCAGGTAGACGGTGGAGTCGTCGACGATCCGGATGTCGCCCCGGGTGTTGCCATCGCCCCGCCCGTTGTCCGGCTCGCTCGACGCGACCGAGACCAGCCGGATCGCCGGGTTGGGATCGAGGTTGTCGACGGCGGTCGCCCGCACCTCGACCTTGACCATGCGGTGATTGGCGGGCCACAACACCGACGGCGTGGCGGTGAAGCTGAGGCTCGGCGCCTGGGCGTCGGGCTCCAGCGCGATCACCACCGGGTCGTGATCGGACGAGCGATAGGCATCGGCGGCATACAGGCTCGCGAGCTGCCCGCTGCTCTTGAAGTTGCTGTTGTAGTCGAGCGCCAGCGGCTCGTCGGCGTTGATGTGCCACTCGGCCACGCCGCTGACCTGAGCGGCGAGCGTAGGTGTGGCGAGGGCGTGGTCGAGATAGCCCCACTGGCCGTTGAAGACGTAGCTGTAAGCGTCGCCGCCGATCCGGGAGTCGACGAGGTTGGCGTAGCCGCGCTGCTTCAGGACGCTGACCGGATCCTCCATTGAATAGGCGTTGAGGTCGCCGATGACGAGCACGTCCGGATCGCCGCTGCGCGTCGGATCCCCCGCCAGCCACTCGGCCAGTTCGGTCGCCGCCACGGTGCGGGTCAGGTTGCAGTTGCCTTGTCCGTCGCCGAGATCCGGGTCGCTGCCGACCGGGCTGATGTTGCCGTCGCACGACGAGCCTTTGGATTTGAGGTGGTTCACCACCACGGTGAAGGTGCCGCCCTCGGCCGCGCGGAAGGCCTGTGCGAGCGCAGGGCGATTGCGGCCGATGACGCCCTCGCTGACGGTGTTGAACAGACCGAATGCCCCGCTGTCGAGCACCGCGGTACCCAGCGGCGTGACGCGGGCGGGCTGGTAGAGCAGGCCGACCTTGATCGCGTCGCTGCCGAGCGCGTTCACCCGGCCGGCGGCCGCATCGGCGTCGATGTAGGCATAGGTGCCCGGCGCCGTCGCGGCGTTGAGCCGTTCGACCAGGTCGTGGAGGGCGCTGTCCGCTCCGTAGCCGTCGTTCTCGACCTCCATGACGCCGACGATGTCGGCTTCCAGGCCGAGGATCGCGTTCACGGTCTTGGCGGCCTGGCGCGCGAATTCATCCTCGGTGTCCGCGCCGCGGCAGTCGGCCGCCGCGCCGCCGACGCCGAAGCTGCAGTTGTTCACGCGATCGGGCAGGCCGTCGAAGGTATTGAAATAGTTGAGCAGATTGAAGCTGGCGACGCGCAGCGTGCCGGACAGCTCAGGCGCGCCATCGGGGCGCGCGTTGTCGGCGTGGAACTGCGGTACCCCGCCGCCCAGCGCATTCACCGGCCGCACGCGCCACGCGTTGCCGCTGGCGCTGTTGCCGGACCAGGTGTAGGTCATCACGCCGACGATGCCGGACGCGGCGTCGCCGCCACGCAGGGTGTTGTCTGCGCTCAGTGGATTGCCGTCGCGGCCGAAATGGATCGGGTCCGGGTTCTGGTCGTTCAGCGCGTCGTCGACGATGATGCGGTTGAGGTCGTTCGCGGCCTGGACCGCCAGCGCATCCGCACCCGGCGCGGCGACCATCGTGGGCTGGAGCAGCCGCTCGTCGCCGGACATCACGATCTGGCCGAAGCGGCCGAGCTGGTAGTGCTCGGTGACGACGAGATTCTGGGGGAAGCGCACCAGCATGCCCTCGTAGCGCTCGGGCGCGTCGGCCGAGTCGAAGGGCAGGAACACGTCCGTCGGAGACACCGTTCCGGTACCGCATTTCTCGATCGAGGCGACCGACGCGAGTTGCGTCTGCCCCTGATATTCGCCCGCGTTTGCCGTCACCCGCACCACGTCGCCGAGGCTGACCGAATCGCTGTCGGCGTTGAACACGAAGATGCCGTCGGAGGTCGCGGCGTCGCCGTCGCCGAGCGGGTCCTGGATGTAGAAGCCGCGCAACGCGGGAGAGGGTCCCTCGTAGTCGCCGACCACCACGCCCTGGGTGGTGACCGTTCCGGTGATCGCTGCCGTCGGGCCGCTGCCCTGGATCGCCGCGATGGCGGTATGCGGCTGATCGCACTGGCTGGTGCCGGGCGTGCCGCTGCCGCCGCCCGCACGCGCATGGCTGCCGAGCCCGTCGAAGGTGTCGGCGGCGAATCCGTCCCATTCGGTGGCCGGGTCGAAGGCGTCGCCGGGGTTCGTATCGCCGGCGGTCACGCCCAACATACGGCGCAGGGTGTTGTCGGCCGTGCCGGTGAGGCCGCTGCCCCACTCGCTGCCCGGATCGACGCCGATCTGGCCGAGGGAATCGACCACGCTGCCGGCCGCCCCGCCCTTGCGCAGGACAACTGCGTCGTCGCCGTTGAACCAGCCGGAACCGTTGGTCTGGTCCGCCTGCGCCAGGATCGCGGCGCTGGCGCTGCCCTGCGCCAGCACGAAGGTTTCGCCGGGGGCCACGCTGCCGCTCAGGCCGATGGTCTGGCCGGCCGTCGTATTGCCGTTGAAATACATCTGCAGTACATAGCCGGCGGCGGCGAGGTCGATCGCGGCGCCGGTGCCGTTGTAGAGCTCGACCGCCTTGTTGTTGCTGCTGCCCTCGACGTATTCGGAGATCAGGAGGTCCGAGACCGCGTACGCATGGAGCGGCAGGGCGGCGGCGATCAGCCCCGCGGCGAGCATCGCTGCCGACAACCGGGGCAGCGCGTGTCTGAATGGGTTCTGCTGTTGCATGAAATCTCTCTCGATATGAATGATGACATCCCCCGCTCGCGCGGGGCGTGCGCTGCCCTCAGGCGGCGACGAGGCGCCGGTTGCCCGCGCCCGGCAAGGTGCGCAGGGCCGCGCCGCCCACCACGGCGTAGTCCGGGTGCTTCACCGTGTCCACGTAGCGCCACTCGGCGCGGCACTCCTCGTGGCGGACGGTGACGATCATGAAGCCGCGCTGGTGGGTGTTGGCGTACTGGAGCGGACCGACGATCTGCGTCAGGCCGGCCGCCACCGCCAGCGGATTCTCGTTGGGGAAATATTCCTCGAAACCGGGCGAGGACACCGACGGCGCCGCAAATTCCACCCCGACCGCATTGCCCGCGTAATCCGTGAGGTCGCTCGCCCAGGCGTTATGCGTGTCGCCGGCGAGCACCACCAGATTGCGATCGTAGGCGCGGGCGGCGCCGAGCACGTTCTCCCGGGCGACGGCATAGCCATCCCAGGCGTCGAGGTTGTAGGGGATCGCCGGCTGGGCGAGGATGGCCTGCTCCTGGGGCGTGAGCAGGGCAGGCGCCGTCTGCGCCTTGTAGACCAGGGCGGAATAGTCGGTGAAGCTGATCTGCCCCAGCACCAGCGGAGCGGGAACGTTCATGCGCCCCATCAGCACCTGCTGACCCAGCAGGTCCCAGGTCGCGTTCGAGGCCGCCAGGCGGCCGGCCAGCCAGCCCTCCTGCTCGACGCCGAGCAGCTGGCGGGACGGGTCGCCGAGGGCGGCGGCAAAGGCGCCGGCGTCGAATCCGCCCGCGCCGAAGAAGTCGCCGTAATCGAGCTGGAGGTCGCGTCCGACGCTCCGCGTATCGAGCATGTGCAGCGACAGCAGGTCGCCGAATTCGAAGCTGCGGTAGATCCGGTCGGGATGCGCCGGATCGGGCACGCGGGTCGGCAGCCATTCGTGATAGGCCCGGATCGCCGCCGCGCGGCGCTGCGCGAAGCTGCCCTCGGTGGCCGGGTCATGGTTCTCGGCGCCGTCGTGCCAGGTGTCGTTGCTGATCTCGTGGTCGTCCCACACGGCGATCATCGGCATCGCCGCGTGCAGTGCCTGCAGGTCGGCGTCGCTGCGGTACTGCGCGTAGCGGCGGCGATAGTCGTCCAGCGTCAGCAGCTCGGTTGCAGGCTCGGAGAGCCGGCCCAGGCTGGCGGCGTCGGACGACGCGTAGCCGCCCGCACCATACTCGTAGATGTAGTCGCCCAGGTGCACCGAGGCGAACACGTCGTCCAGCTTCGCGGCTTCGGCATAGACGTGGAAATAGCCGGCCGGGTAGTTGGAGCAGGAGAACACCGCCAGCTTGAGCTGCTCCAGCGAACCGGCCGGCAAGGTGCGCGTGCGACCGACCGCGGAGCATTCGCCCAACGCACGGAAGCGGTAGTACAGCAGCGCGCCCGCAGGCAGCCCGGCGACGTCGACCTTGACCGTATAGTCGCGCGCAGCGTCGGTCCGCACGTGGCCGCGGCGGATGACGTGGTGGAAACCGGCGTCGCGGGCCACTTCCCAATGCACGTTCACCGGGACCGGGGCCCGAATCCCCGACGTCACGCGGGTCCAGATGATCACCCGGTCCTGCAGGGGATCGCCGCTGGCGACGCCGTGCAGGAAGGGCGCCCTGCGCCGGGCCAGCGCATCGCCGGAGCGGACGATCGCCGATGCGGCCAGGGCACCGGCACCGAGTCCGCGCAGGAAGGTGCGGCGTGATATGGCGAGACGTGACGACATGGGGCACTCCGGCAGAAAAAGAATGCCGGCCAATCTAGATACCGTTGGTGACAGCTGGATGAAGCGGCGTATGCGCCTGCCGAAAATCGTCGGGCGCGGGAACCCGGTCGTGCAAGGCTCGTCCCGCCGCGGGGCCTTGCGTTCAGCCTGCCGCTGCCCGCGGCTTCTGCCGCATCACCAGCCAGACGCCCAGCGCCACCAGCGCGATCCCCGCGACCTTGAGCCACCCCAGGGGTTCGCCGAACAGCAGCCACGCCTCGATCGCCGTCACCGGCGGCACCAGATAGAAGAGGCTGCTCACCCTGGCCGCCTCGCCGTGCTTGATGAGCCAGGTCAGCAGCAGGATCGCGCCGAGCGACAGGGCCAGCGCCAGCCACAGCAGGGCCGCGACGAACTGCGCGGTCCACGCGACCTCGCGCGTCTCGAAGAGCAGCGCGGCGATCCCGAACAGCGCCACCGTCGGCAGGTACTGGTGCACCGTCACCGCCAGCAGGTCGTGCCGGGTGCAGAAGCGCTTCTGGTACAGCGTGCCCGCCGTGATGCCGAACAGCGCCGCCACCGCGGCGAGCAGCGCGGGCAGCGCGAAGCCCGCGTCCGCCCCGCCGCCGAGGATCAGGGTGATGCCGCCGAAGCCCAGCCCGATGCCCGCCCAGTGCCGTGCGCCAGGCCGCTCGCCGAACAGCAGCGGCGCCGCCAGGCTCGTCAGCAGAGGCTGCGCGCCGACGATCAGCGCCGTCAGCCCGGCCGACAGCCCCAGCTTGATCGCCGCGAACACGCCGCCCAGATACACGCCGTGCAGCAAGAGGCCGCTCACCATCAGATGCCCGCGCTCGCGCCCGCTCATCGCCATCGCGGGGCGCAGCCACATCACCAGCGGCGCCAGCAGCACCAGCGCCAGCACGAAGCGCAGGAACAGCAGCGTGAACGGCTCGGCGTAGGGCAGGCCGTATTTCGCGCCGAGGTAGCCCGTGCTCCACAGCAGCACGAAGAGCATGGGGGCGTTGGCGGAGACGAATCGGTTCAAGTCAGGCAAGCGACTTCCTTCGGATCGAATCGCGCCCGGCCCTGCTGCATCGGCATGCCGCACCGGGCAAACAGCTGAAACGGAACGCGTGCCCGGCGTCAGTCATCGAATCCGCCTTCACGCTGATGCCGCACGGCAAGCACGATCGCCACGTCGCTTCCCACGTCGTAGGTATACAGCGCCACATAGCCGGTGCGCCCCCGCGAGATCAGCAGTTCGCGATAGCCGTGTTCAGCGGGCCGGCCAACGAGGGGATGCGATTTGAGAATGCGCAGGCCGTCGAACAACAGATGCGCGGTCGTCGCGGCGGCGACCGGGTCCGACTCGATCATGAATGCGACGAGACGTTCGATATCCTGAAAGGCACGCGGCGCGAAAACGAGGCGAGCCACGCGCCGGGCTCAGCGTTTGACGGCCTTGGGCCGTTTGGCGCGCTTGCCCTGGAGCGTGTCCTGCAGATAGCTGAACACCGCGTCGGCATCGTAGACCAGGCCGTATTCCGCGACCTCCTGCTCCGCCGTCACCGCCGCGTCCACGAAGGCGCGCCGGCGTTCCGCCAGCGCGGTTTGCGCCGCCAGTGCCTCGACCATGAAGGCGTGCGGCGTCTTGCCGGCATCCGCCGCCGCGACGACGATGCGTTCCTTCAGATCATCCGGCAGCTTGAGCGTGGTGGTGGACATGGGGCGGGCCTCCTTGACGGGTATTACCAAAGTAACACCCCCCCCCTGGAGCGTCAATGCGAGAAACCGTGGCTGGGCTTACTTCTTTAAAAAACAAGCCAATGTCTGAACCGACCCCATTTGTTCGTGGGACGTTCGCCCTGAGCCTGTCGAAGGCTGTTCTGAGGCGGCCGAATGGGAGCACCCCTTCGACAGGCTCAGGGCGAACGGCTCAAGGGCTAAACGAACAGGATCCTGACCCCGAATTACGCCACGCCCAGCGCCCGCGCCCGCAACTGTCCGCAGCCGCCCTCGACGTCCTGCCCCGCAGAGTGGCGCAGCTTGGTGAGGATGCCTCGAACATGCAGGCGGCGCGCCATCTCGGCCGCGCGCTCCCAGCTCGGGCGGCGGTAGTCGAAGCCGTCGACGCCCTCGACGCGGTTGTAGGGAATCAAATTCATCACCGCGTACTTGCCGGCCAGCAGGCGGGCGATGCCTTCCAGCTCGGTCTCGCTGTCGTTGATCCCTTCGAGCAGCGTCCACTGATACTGGATCGGGTAGCCGGTGCGGCGGGCATAGGCCTCGCCCAGCTCGACCAGTTCGGCCGGCGCGATGTCGGGCGCCTTGGGCAGCAGGCGGCGGCGCAATGCGTGATCGGTGGTGTGCAGCGAGAGCGCCAGCGCCGGTTTCACCGTGGACTGCGGCAGGCGCTCGAACACGCGGCGGTCGCCGACGGTCGAGAACACCAGGTTCTTGTGGCCGATGCCGCCCTCGATTCCCAGCAGCTCGATGGCGTCCAGCACGTTGTCCAGATTGTGGGCCGGCTCGCCCATGCCCATGAACACGACCTTCTTCACCGGGCGACGGCTGCGCGCCAGCACCACCTGCGCGACGATTTCCGCGCTGGAGAGCTGGCGCAGCAGGCCGGCGCGGCCGGTCATGCAGAACACGCAGCCCACCGCACAGCCGACCTGGGTCGATACGCACACGCCGTCACGCGGCAGCAGCACGCTCTCCACCGTCTGGCCGTCGGCCAGCGCCACCAGCAGGCGCGCCGAGCCATCGTCGCCGGGATGCTCGGAATGCACCCGCGCCAGCGCGTTCAGTTCGTCGAACAAACCGGGGAGATCGTTGCGCACCGCCAGCGGCAGAAAGTCCTCGGCGCGCCGTCGTTTGGTGTCGAACGAGCGGCCCTGCACCCACGCGCGCAGCACGCGCCCCTCGTGACAGGGCGCCGCGCCGAGATCGCGTAGACGTTGTCGGAGTTGGGGGAGTCGCATGGCGGGCGGATGGTAGCACGGCGGCTGCGTAGCGAGGGTGGCAAGCGTGTCGCCAGTCATCCGGCTGATCCGGATATGAAAATAGCCCGGCTCAAGTTCACTCACCCTGACGGATTGCTGGCGAATGAACTCCCGCCGCATTGTGACGTCCCGCGACTTACTTTCCCCCTTTCGCAAGATCGTGATCTTTACTGGTGTGCCAATCTCGCCCCGAAGGCGTTTGGCAGCACCGAAAAGCGTCAGGCCCTCCACGGGCGCATCGTCGATTGCGACGACGAGATCACCCGCCTTCAAGCCGGCTTGCGCAGCAGGCGAGTCGTCCAGGGGTGCAACGATCGTCAAACCCTCGCCATGCGTACCGAACTCCAGGCCAATCCCAGCAACATTAGCGGGAAGGGACTTGAGTTCGCTGAAAGCGTCCTGGTCCAGATACTCGCCCTCCGGGTCGACCGCACGAACCAGTTCCCTGAGGTCGCCTTGAGTCAGTTTGTCCTCGTCTACCGAGTCAACATAGTCCGCCCTGATTCGCGCCACGACCTCATCGCGCGCACGCGCGTTTTGCGATCCTGCAGGTGAGAACTGGCTAGGTACAGACGCCTGAACGGGTGCCGCAAGGCAAACACATGCCAAGCCTGCTGCAGCAACGAAAGAGCGCAGGACCGCATTTATTTTCATCTTATCGCCCGCACTTGCGATAAAGGTGTGAGCCTCCATTTATTCTTTATTGTGGAAAAGGTATCTTGCTCTTGATAACAGGCGCCGCATTGCAGGCAGGTGGCGAAGGCGCCTTTCCCACAAAAGGAATAACGCCCGCTTCCTTGGCAAAACCTGTGACTTCCTTGATGAGTTCCGGCATCTTCGGAGTGGATTCCGAGTTGAGGGAAACAATCATGCCATTCGACAGAGTGACTGACAGCTTATTGCTGGAGAATGGGGATGGCTTATTCAGCAGCACCCTCGGTTCGGCAAAGTTTGGTTCGACCACGATTTCCTGCTTTTGAATGATCGGCACGCAAGCCTTGTCGGCGGCGGTGCCAATGAGATTTCCCTTGTCGGTCAGTGCGGTGAACTCATAGGTCACCAGAACCTGATGCGGTTCGTAGTACACCAAGCCCTCGACCTGTTCACCCACAGGCTTCCAACTGTTGGTGTCGAACTTCGCAGTTTTGAATGTGGAAGAGCAAGCGGTCAGAACAAAACCAGACATCACCAACAGCAGTATTTTTTTCATGGTCCAATCCTCTGCGGTTTCAAGGTTTCGATAGAAGGGGAACGGGTTTTCTCCCCACGGGAAAGAAATAGGGTTTGAGCTGCCCCGAGTTTTTTCCGGACAATGGACTTAATTCAGCTTGGCCCCTTCAAGCTTGCTCCGCCCAAGGAGATGCAGCACAGCGATGCGGTTCGCCATATCAGCCAGGGGATGCTCACGCTATTTTTTGCGCCTGCCTTGGCTGGCTTTGAGCGCAGTTCCATATGCCTTTTGTACCCAACTGCGCATGGCCTCCTGCTCCTCGAACACTTCCGGGGGGGCCTCAAAATATTGCATGGTCATGGATTTGCCACGCGAAACATAGGTAAATGGGCTCAAGCCCTTTGCCTCGAATTCCGCGCGCGTCGTGGCATCTGCCTTGAAATACAGCCGCTCGTCCGCGATGAGGGCAAACATGCAATCGCCCTGATAAATCCCGTAGCCACCAAACATCGCGCGTATCCGTAGCCCGCCGACAAACGCCATCTGCTCGGCAACGAATTCCATAAAGTCACTGTGTCGAGCCATGGCCAATCCGAAAAGTATTGGTGGACTGCAGCCTAACCCTTTGCGCAGGTCACTTCCGTGCCGTTAACGCCCGTCGCTGTCGGCGTCTTGACGGGGACCGACATGAGCGAGCCACGCAATGTCCTGAGAACCAGCCTGCCACAGTGCTCGCTGATCAGTTGTGCACGTTCCATTTTTTCTGCCGTACCTTCGAGGTATCGGATCGTCCTGAATGGCTGGTCGTTCTTGCCGGCGCCATCGATCACCGTGCGCATCGCAATGTTGAGGGACTCGGAAAAAAGCCATGCGCTGACTTCCTTGAGTTTCCTTCCCTCATCCGCCGCCCAAGCCCCGACCGGATCTTCGCCTTCTACGGCCGGGGATATCACGCGGATGCGCTGCTGATGCCCGTTGTCTCCCTTGGCGCCCGGTTCGCGTATGGAAACGAGGACATCAAGACTGAGCGTTCGCCGATCCTGCGCCATCAGGAAGACCGGTGTGGCCTCTATCAGCCACTCGCCACTTTTCGGTGATTCAGTGGCATCAATCAGCTTCCTGCCCGCCCCCGGCTGCACGTCCTCAACCCATGGCTGCGCCAGTTGTCGATACGAAATGGTGCTGAGTAGGGATTGATACGGATCCAGTACCTTGTCCGCAGACTCCTGCGCCGTTTTTCTCTGGTTGTTTTTTTGCGACTCGACGATCAGTCCGTGCGTGATGACCGCAGCAATAAAACCGACGGCATTGGGTGCAGGGTACAGCATGGAATGCGAGCCCACGCTCGCACCATCGTAGTCGAGCGCACCGCTGAACACGGGCTGGTCGTCCTCGGGCAATTTCAGGGCCCAGCCGCGGCCGCCGATCACCCCTCCTGCGCCAGGTTCGGATTCCGTCGAATCGGCTGCCCAGCCGGTGGCGAGCCCGAGCGTCATCACACAGCAAAACGCCCCAAGCGCCTTTCCCAGGCCAAGCCTTAGCCAGGCCCCGTTTCCACGCCAAGACGGCTGTAGAAACATTTCACGCCCAGCGCCCGTCCTCATTTGAAGGTGCCGACCAGTCTATCCTTGCCCGTTTCCAGCACCTGGAAATAAGCATTCGTCAATCCGGGAAAGTTGGGCGGCTCGTCCCAGTTTCCGGTGGCGCCTTTGGCTTCGCTGAACGTCTGATACCACTCGTACGTGTTATTGCTCAAATTGACGAGGTAACCGTTTATCTCGAATTCTGCGCGCGGGTCGCTCGTCGGGATATAGGCGGAGAATTGGCGATACATGCCGAGGAGCGGAACGTCGAGCACCAGAATTTTATCGATGGCGTATTTTTGCTTCAGGCCGGAAAAGTCCTTGCGCGCAATGTTGGGGCCGCTGCTCCCGAAATCGGGCAATGCGTCGACCTTGAGTTCCTCGGCAATCACCACAGCCTCGCCACCGTTTTTCCGGATCAGTTCGGCCAGCGTGTCCTTGAGTTCAGGCAGACCTTCGGGCGGCAGCTTCTGCGTATGGCTGGTCAGCGATGAATTCAGCACCGAAGCCGTAGCGATGCAAAGCAGGCAATCCGCACCTGGAAAGCGCGTATCGGGCTTCCGCAGCGGTGTCATGGCGATCCCCACCCTGCCCGACTTGCCATTGATGGCCGATTTGTCGAGGCCAACATAAGACTGGGGCGGCGTCGCACAACCCACTGCCAGAACGACCACCCCCATCAACAACAACATGGAACGCGTTTTCATACTCCCTCCCAGAAAAAATAATCGGCCCCAAAGCCAGACACGCTCGGCGCGCCTGCCTCAATGAACCCATCTCGAGTTTTCTGTTCTCCGCGTTTTTTAAACCGACTGTTTTATTGTTGGCATCCAGCAAGCACGCCTAAATATTACCCTCCCACCAAGTCGTCGTTGTTAAGAGAATGTCACTCGCGCATTTTGCACTGCCTTCCCGGCCTGTCGCGGGTCAAGTCTTGCCCCCTTTCACTCTCATCGTTTGAAATATGTCATTGCAAGAACCGACCCCGAAGTCCCGCGCGGCACCCCGGCGTCCTCCCCTGAGGTGCGCGATTGCCCGCGGCGTGCCCCCAGAGGCCCAGCAGGCCCAGGCCCAACAGCCATGGGGTGGCGGGCTCTGGCACCGCCACAGTGCGAGCCCCATAGAGGAACCGCGCGCCGGCGATGTCGTCCGGCTGCAGTTCGTCTGCCGGCACGATTTGGCTGCCATTGAAAACGAATAGCCCCCCGGCATTCATGATCGCTCTCGCCGGCGTATGGTCCAACCCGATCGAATGGCCAATCTCATGAAGCGCGGTCAACAACAAACCATCCGACGACCACGACAACAGGGAGTTGAAGAAGATGTCCGCCCTGAGCCCCCCGGCTGTCGTGAAGTCCCCGCCGGGCGAGACGATGGAGAGCGCACCGACTCCCAGGTTGAGCGGAATGGCGCCAATGCGAATCTGGCCAAAACCGGGGGTGTCGCTCAATCCGTAGGGCGAGCCGTCATCCGGAACCGACAGAAAATCGATGTTGGCCACATCGGACCATTGGCCGAAGGCATTCGCGAAGAGAGACTCATAGCCGGCGCCAAACGTGGCGAGCGGATCTGAAGTGATCGAAACGAAAGGCGTGGGAGACAGGAAGGACGGCCGCAATAGCGTCCCGCCGGGGGCGAAGCTGTACGTCACCGTTCCCCCCGGCGTGCCGTAATCATTGGAGGCTCCCCACTTGTCCCCCAGGATGGCAAAGGCTGCGGCGTCCCGCCCGCCCACTCCGACGGCAACCGCCATGAGTACGGCAGCCCAATACACTAGACGGCGCATCGGCATAGTGCCCCCTCAAGAAGAGCCCCCGCAGGGGCGACAAACCGAAGTCCGAGCCCAGCCGCAGTTCCTGCAGACAAACCGGAATGCTCATTGACTTCCTGGCAGCGGCAAGGACAAGCACACGACCTGCCTAGCGCACTGCTGACGAACAAAGGCGCGTGTCGACAAGACTTTCCCGGCCAGATCCTGGCGGACGCTTCAGACCGTGCTTCGGGAGCGTAAAAATTTCCGACATTCTCTGGATCGAGCGTCGCCACGGCGAACCCCGCCCAAGGCGGCGAGCCCGATGGCGAGCAGCGCCACGGTAGGCGGCAGCGGAACGGCCGCGACAGGCGCCGGCGTGTAGTCATAGACCAACGTGACCAATCCACCGCCGGCGATCGGCCCGGTAGGCGTGAAACCACTCGGGGCGAAGAGCAGCAGTTCGTTTATCCCGATGGGCGCGATCCCCTGTACGAAATCGGCGCGCTGCACGCCCTCCAAAAGCGGCGGAACGATCGACGCGTTGCTGGCGTTCAGCTGCGGCACGACCAGGCCACTGAGATCGGTGAAGGCATCGAGGCTGAAATCGAGCGAGAACGCGGTCGCGAACGATGCAAACGCCGGTGCGGTCGGATCGAAGTTGGTCGTCGGCGCAAACAGAAACCGCGCGCCATCCTGGGCGAACGCAAAGCCGCGCGCGCCGAACCTCACCGCGTCGAGATCGATCTCCGGCACAACGCTTTGATTGGGCCCCAGCAGAACGCCGAAGTTGAACGAGCCCACGAAGCTGACGTCCACCCCAGTCAAGGTGCCCAGCGCGGGATTGAATTCCTGGAACCCGATGACGTCGCTGCCCGGAATGCCGGAGAACGAAAAGGATGTGTTCTGGATGATCAGCGCCGCCTGTGCCTGGCCCGGAATCGCCATCGCCAGGCCCAGCAGCCACGCCGCCAGATGAAATCGGGAACGCATGCTCCTATCCTCCTCAAACCGTTCAGACGCCACCACGCCGGCAATGCAAATCACATACCCGCTGATTTAAGCCTTTAAATACAATGCGCCAGCCGCCTCCCCGCGGAGATCCGCCGCCGCCATGTAAATTTTTTCGACATCGCCGCGAAACCCGCACACAGGCCGCGCAGATCGCGAAGGCCGAAGCGCGGCGGGGCGAGGCGTCGATCCCGTTTATTCAGCGGGAACCCTTCGAGTCGGCTCGCTTTATTCAATGGCGACGGAGGTGTATTCCACACCGCCCATCCCGATCGGTGGACCAAAAAAAGGGCGCGGCCATCGCGCCGCGCCCTGGATCCTGCAGTGTGACTTAAGGATCAGGCGACGCGGTACTGATCCGCGATCGCCACGCCCGCCATCGCCGGGTCGCTGAAGGAGTGCTCGCCCGTCTCCAGGTGGCCGGCCAGGCGGCGGCTGAAATCGGCCTGACCCCGCACCTTGACCGAGAAGTCATACCAATACGCGCTCGCCTCCAGCGCCAGGCTCAGGCTGTGTTCGCCCTGTGCCTTGACGGTATGGTAGGCCGGTGTCGCCGGGAAATACTTGTTGGCGGTCACGCTGAACACGCACGCCCTGCTGCCGGTGTTGATCAGCTTGATATCCAATATGCCATTGACGGCATCGTAGGTCGCCTCGACGTCCGGATTGGGCTGGGTCGCCAGGGTCGCGCGCTTGGCATTGCCGGTGAAATGGCGGTGGAAGCCGTTCGGCCCCAGGACCCACAGGTCATAGGCGCCGGTGGCGGCGGCATTCCAGACGTCGGCGAGCTGTTTGCCGGGCTCGACCGTGTAGCGGCGCGGGATGGCCGTCAGGTTGAGACGGTCGTAGACGTGGAACACCGCCGCCGCGCTCCCGGTGTTGTCGAACGCCAAGTTCACCTGGGTGGCGGATGTGACCTGGCTGGTCACATGCAGGGCGTAGGGCAGCGCGCGCGCGGGGCGTATCCCGGCGGCCTGCTCCGGCAAGGTGATGGTCGTCGGGGTGGGCGGCGTGGTGCGTCCGGGCAGCGCGCGCGCCTGGTTGGCCAGGGCGAGCGTCTGCGGCAGCTTGCTGAAGAACTCGGTGTCGTTGGGGTCGGCGAAGTTGAAGGCGGAGGTCAGATCGCCGCACACGGCGCGACGCCAGGCGCTGATGTTGGGTTCCATGACGCCGAACCGGGCCTCGATGAAGCGGATCACCGAAACGTGGTCGAACACCTCGGAGTTGACCCAGCCGCCCCTGCTCCAGGGCGACACCACGTACATGGGCACGCGCGGGCCCAGGCCATAGGCGCGGTGCAGCAGGCCCTGCTCGGTGGGGGTGTTGTGGTAGCTGACCAGGTGTTCGTGATACTCGCCGGTGGTGTCGACGGTGGAGGCACCGGCCGTGACGGCCAGGGCCGGATCGGCGTTCCAGCTGATGTAGGACGGCGCGGCCGGCGGCGGCACGTGGTCGAAGAAGCCGTCGTTCTCGTCGAAGTTGATGAGCAGGACGGTCTTGCTCCACACCTCGGGGTTGGCGGTCAACGCATCCAGCACCCGCGCAGTGTAGTCGGCGCCCTGGGCCGGGCTGGACGGTCCGGGATGCTCCGAACCCTCGGCGGTCGCGACGATCCAGGACACCTGCGGCAAGGTGCCGGCCAGCACGTCCTCCTTGAGCTTGTCCAGGTCCCGCGTGCTGATGCCGCGCTGGCGCAGGGCCTCGGAATAGCCGGGGCGCTGGAACCAGGCGTCGCGGAAATGATGGAAACCGGCCAGGGCGTTGTCGGTGAAGTTATCCGCCATGTTTTCGTAAACCTGCCAGGTGATGCCCGCTTCTTCGAGCCGCTCCGGGTAGGTCGTCCAGCTGTAGCCGCCGTCGTTGCCGGGGTTGGCGTCGAACCAGTCGTAATCGTTGTAGGTGGCCGGGCCGTTGCCCAGGGCCAGGGGATCGTTGCTGCCGGTCCACAGGAACAGGCGGTTGGTGTTGGTGCCCCCCTGGAACGAGCAATGGTAGGCGTCGCAGATCGTGAAGGCGTTGGCCAGGGCGAACTGGAAGGGCATGTCCTCGGCGGTGAAATAGCCCATCGAGTGGTTGTTCTTGGCCTTGGGCCAGGCGTTCATGCGGCCGTTGTTCCAGGCGTTCTGGGCATCGGTCCAGGAATGCGGCGTGCCTTCGACGCGCATGTATTCGAAATGCTGAACCGTGTTGAGGTGGAACGGAGCCACCGGCTGGCCCGCGGTGCGGACCGACTGGTTGGGCTGCACCCAGACGTTCTTGCCGGTGATGCCGGTCGAATTGGCCACCGGGATCGGGAACGGATCGGCGAATCCGCGCACGCCGGGCAGCGTGCCGAAATAGTGGTCGAAGGAGCGGTTTTCCTGGGTCAGGATGACGATGTGCTCCACGTCCTGGATCGTGCCGGTGCGCATGTTGGGCTCGATGGCCAGGGCGCGCTGGATGGACGGGGGAAGCATGGAAAGCGCGGTTGCCGTGCCGGCGGTCGAGGCCAGGGCGCGAAGAAATTCGCGACGGTTTAGAGTGCTCATGGAGTGTCCTCAAGAATGGAAACGCCGGAATGGGAATCGGGGATTTCAGGCATGTCCGGTTCCGTCATTCCGGCGGGATGGCATGGGGCGCACCGCGCCGGGTGCAAGCCGGGAGGCGGCCTGGGCTCGCCTCCCGTACCCGGTCCCGGCTCAGCGGGCGGCGCGGGAACGGCGGGCGGCGAAACCCACCAGGCCCAGGCCGGCCAGCATCAGCGCATAAGTCTCGGGTTCCGGCACCGGGGTCAGCACGAAGGACAGGTTGTCGGCGTAGCCGTCGTTGTCGTTGCTGACCAGGCGCTCCATGTCCAGCAGGAACTTCACCTGGGTGGTGGCGGTGGGCAGGAAACCGCTGCTCGCGCGGTAGTACAGGCCAGTCGTGTCGTTGCGGTCGGCCGGCAGCACCGGGCCGAGCTGGGCAACGTCCAATTCGGTGCCGTTGGCGTCCAGGAAGCTGACCAGCAGCATCGCGTTGTCGCCCTGGTTCGTCCAGCCACCCAGCCAGCCGCTCAACTGGAAGCCCTGGTTGCCGGTGGCGATGGCGGCGGCATTGGCGCTCAGATCCAGGATCTGGTAACCCGCGGAATAGCCGAAGCCGGACGTGCCGGCGAACATCATCGCGCCGCGATCGGCCGGGCCGGGTTCGCCAGGCATCACCCAGTTGTTGCCGTACTCGACCGCCATGAACAGGGGGGTGAGCTCGTCGAGCGGCGTCCAGCCGGTGACGCCGCTCTCGGCGTCACCGTTGACGATCAGGTTGGTGTTGTAGCTGGCGGCCTGCGCGCCAAGGGCAATCGTGGAGACAGCCAGGGCCACCAGGCTGCGAAGAAGGATCGACTTCATGAATATTTCTCACTAAGGTAGGTTGGGTGTGCCACCCGGCGAGCCCGCGCACGGTGGCGCGGGGCCGGGCCATATCGATCCGGCGCGGCGGCTGGATGCGACGGGGGGATGCTAGACACCCGAAATGACGCGGTTAAGAAATAATGAGCCGATGAAAATGAGCTATTCGGGCGATTGTTCTTGGTCCCGGAGAAACGGGTTCGGCCAGAACGACAAGGCCGGATTGGAAATAAAAAACCCGCCTGAAGAACAGGCGGGCGGGCAAGCTGTTCGCGCTTGACTACGGCCGGCTAATGGGCGGCCTCTCGCTCCGCTGCGGTGCTGCGCGCCTCCATGAACCTGGCCAGAATCGGGCTGCAAATCACGCCCAGAGCCAGGCGCAGGCTTTTGCTGGGGATCACCAGGGTGCTCGGGCGCGACATGTAGGCGTCCGGAATGCGTCTGAGCAAATCGGGAAAATCATGGCGCTCGCGGTCGCGAAAGTGGATGACGCACAGCGATTCGTCGGCCAGCGGCACGTCGCGCGCGATGAAGGGGTCGGAGGTATCCACCAGCGGCATGCGCTGGATGTTGATATCGGTCAGGCCGAACTGGGGAACGATGTAATGGATGTAATCGTCCATGCGCCGCAGGATGGTTTCCACCGATTCTTCGGGCGTGCACGTGCCCATTTTGCAGTCGCGATGGATCTTCTGTATCCACTCCAGGTTGATGGCAGGCGCCACCCCGATCAGCAGATCCACGTGCTGCGCCACGTCGACGCCCGGGCGCCCCACGCGACGATCGATGCCCGGCGGAAAGTGGCGCGAATCGACCTTGCGGCGCGTCCAGGTGTTGGCCACCACGCCGCCATGCTGCCCCTCGTAGAACAGGAGATCGCTGCCCGGCGGCAGGGGCGCCCAGGGCGTGAACTCGCCCGGCTCCACCCCCAGTTCCTCGGCGTGCCCGGCCGTGTGCGCATACTGTCGAACCACCCCGCTGCCGCATTCGCCATAGGTCCTGAAAAACGATTCCAGCTCCGGAAAATGGTTGCACTCGGGCCCGAACCAGGAAATGTTGCGGCCGCTGCCCCGCGCTTCGTCGAGCAAGGCGGCGAACTGCCGGTCGGTATAACGCCGGAACCCGTCGCCATGCACGATCGCGGGCTTGATGTGCAGGCGCTGGAAAATGAACTTGAACGCGTGGCGTATCGTGGACAGGCCGGCACCGGACGAGCCGGTCACCGCGATGATGGGATGCTGCTGGGACATGATCGCTTATTCCCCCGGATTGGCCAGAAGGCCGCGGAGCGGAAAGTTTAACCCGGCGCCACTCGGGAAGAACAGAATCCGAACGGGACCCGGCCACCGTCGAGCGCGTGGCGGGCATTCGAGCCTGCCCCTTGATTCAGGATCGGTCGACGGTTCGCCGGGCGGCCTTCAATCGTGCCCGCTCTTCCTTCGAGCGCGCCTGCGCTTCGGCGTTGAGTCTGACAAATTCCTGACTCACCACCCTGCCTTCCGCCACGCTGATCTCATTGTTGCGGCCGGCAAGGATGGTTTTGACCATCACATCGCGCTGTGCCTCGGGGGTTGAGGCCTCGCGCAGTTGATGGAGCAGATCGGTCACCTGGGGATTTTCAGAGGCGGGGACGGATTCTTTTTGGGCCATGGTCGAATTTTCCTGTAGCTCGATTGCGGTCAGGGGCGACCGTTGTTGATGCGCTTGCCGTCCTGCTTCATCCGGACACCCCATCCTACGCCTTGGACTGCCCCGTGTTCAGTAGACATCCCGGACCTATGATTGGACTGCCCCGTGTTCAGTAGACATCCCGGGCCTATGATTGGACTGCCCCGTGTTCAGTAGACATCCCGGGCCTATGATTTGAGCATAGGAGGAGTGCCATGAGTTCGCAGAGATTCACCCCGGAA
>JAJZPR010000027.1 GCA_021847835.1 Pseudomonadota bacterium | reverse complement strand
TGACCTTCCCCCGGTTTTTCGTGTTCCAAGGGACGGGGTTCATGCTACCAGTTTCTCCTGTTGCCGAGCAATGAGCCACTCATCCAGATGCTGCCTCGGTGACTTGTAGGCCAATGTCGAATGACGCCGTTTGCGGTTGTAAAATACCTCAATGTATTCGAAGGCCCTCGCCCTCATCTCGTCCCGCGTCTCGAAGCGCTCGCCATAGACCCGCTCGGTCTTGAAACTGCCAAACCAGCTTTCTGTCGGCGCATTATCCCAGCAATTTCCCTTGCGGCTCATTGAGCAGAGCATGCCGTATTCCTTCAGCTTGGCCTGGAATAGTTCACTGGCATACTGACTGCCCCGATCCGAATGGTGAATCAACCCGGATGCCGGCTTCCGCCTGAACCAGGCCATGGTCAATGCATCGGTGACAATATCCGCCGTCATGCGCGGTTTCAGTGACCAGCCCAACACTTCGCGGTTGAACAGGTCGAGCACGATCGCCAGATAGAGCCAGCCCTCCTCCGTCCACAAGTAGGTGATATCGGAAGTCCAGACCTGATTGGGAGCCGATGAGGTGAAATTGCGTTCAAGCAGGTTCGGCGCTATCGGCATGTCGTGCTTCGAGTCAGTCGTGACCTTGAAGCGGCGCTTGTGCTTGGCCTGGATGCCATTCTCCCGCATCAGTCGTTCCACGCGCTCCTTACCTGCAGGGTAGCCCCGCGCCCGCAATTCCTGGACCATGCGCGGACTGCCATACGCACCTTTGCATTCTGCATGAATGACCTCTATCAACATCAGCATCTGCACATCCGTCAGTCGCTTCCGGTGCGGCTTGCCACCCTTCTTCCAGGCCCGGTAACCACTTTCAGAGACACCCATAACCCGGCACATCTCAGCCAAACCATAATCCTTTCGCTGCCCGTCAATCCAGGCGTACTTCACTGCACATCTCTCGCGAAGTACGCCGCCGCATTTTTTAGGATCTCTACCTCCCTCTTCAGGCGAACATTTTCCGCCCGCAGCCGCGACAGCTCCATTTGCTCAGGCGTCACACGTTTTGCTTCCGCACCAACGGACTTGCCAGCTTCAACGGCCTTGACCCAGTTCCGCAACGTCTGCTCGACCAAGCCCAGATCACGCGCTACGGATCCTACCGTTTGCCCATCCTTGACTCGTTTGACAGCCAATTCCCGGAACTCTGTCGTGTATTCCTGATTCGGTATCTTCATCGTCGTCCTTTCCAATGTGATTGTGATTTTACATCACCCTTGGAAGACGCTTTTCCGGGGGAAGGTCAAATCACTACCCGCCCCGGTGCCAAGCTGACCGCTATCATCATGGCTATAGTGAGGGTATTGACACTCGTGACGACAACATCGAACTGAATATCGTGTCTGTCGGTCAAGGGTCTCGAAGACAAGCGGGGAGTGCCATATCGATTGAACAAGGGTAGGGTCTGCGTTGAACGCAGAACCTTGACGTCAGTGCGTATTCCACTATTGCTGATCACTGAGCCCGGTGTCATGCGCACTTCGACCAGTGTTGTTGAGCAGATGATCGGCTGTTAGTCTTATTATGTATGCGCACCTTGAACAAGTGTTCTGTTGCGCCAAACCCCTGAGATAGGTTATATTCCCTACGTCTCAGGGAGATGGCATTCCTCCCGCGAGTTCTCCAACTCCCAACCGCCCGTGAGGGCTGATGATGCCTACAGTTTCCCCAGGAATGGGGAAGGTGTGGGCATTGTATCCGGCTTCTTCCCGCTGCCCCTTCCACGTTCCTGCTTCAATAATTGCTCGGAGGAACGGGATGGGTTTCTATGGTTTTCTTGCAGTGGGTATCGGCGCGGTGCTGGGCGCATGGCTACGATGGTGGCTGGGTCTGGTCTTCAACCCCATCTTTCCGACCCTGCCGCTTGGTACCCTAGCAGCCAATCTGCTCGGCGGTTATCTGATCGGCGTCGCCGTCGCATTCTTCACCGAGCATGCAGGGCTTCCTCCGGAGGGACGCCTCTTCGTCATCACCGGTTTCATGGGTGCACTGACTACCTTCTCGACCTTTTCCGCTGAGTCAGTAACCCTGATTTCCCGTGGAGAATACCTGTGGGCTGCCGTGCATGTGGGAACACACCTCGGCGGCTCGCTGTTCATGACCGGGCTGGGACTGGCAACTTTCAATGTCCTGAGGGCCAAGGGGGCCGCATGACGGACGAAACCATGACGAACTGCCCCTTCTGCCAGCCCACGGGCGCGCTGATGGAGAACGACCTGGCATACGTCATCGAAGATGCCTACCCGGTCAATCCCGGCCATCTGCTGATTATCCCCAAATCGCATGTCGCCGACTTTTTCCTCATCACCGAGGCGGAAAGATCGGCCATGCTGAAGCTGCTGGATGAAGCGAAGCACCACCTCGATCGCAAGCATGCGCCGGCGGGCTACAACATCGGGGTCAACGTGGGTGATGCGGCAGGCCAGACCGTTCCCCATGTCCACATGCACCTCATCCCGCGCTATCCGGGGGACACGCCGAATCCGCGCGGCGGCGTGCGCGGCGTGATTCCAGCAAGACAGAACTATTGATGAGGAGAGAGATATGGAAGGCTGCTTCTTAAGATTATATTTGCAGGAGAGCCAGCGCTGTCATGGCAAGCTTGCCTGGGAATGGCTGCTCGAACAAGCCAACAAGCTGGGCATACGCGGCGGCACGGCCTTTCATGCCATGGGGGGCTTCGGCCATCACCATCACCTGATGGAGGACCATTTCTTTGAGCTGGCGGGAAGCCTGGCCGTGGAAGTCGAGTTCGTCGTCACCCAGGAAGAATCCGCGCGCCTGCTGGAACTGTTGCATCGGGAAAAACTGCGCATCTTTTATGCCCACATCCCGGCCCGGTTCGGGGTGGTCAATCCGGAGCAGGGCGATCCGCCGGAAAACGGCGGCACATGCGGCCAAGTTGGATAGCCCAAGAATTGAACAAAGTCATCTGACGAAAACAGGCGCGCAAGAAAAATGCAAGAAAATATGCTGCTCCAACAAATTGCCCAGGTCTTGACCATTCTGCTGTTTTCCCCGTTGCTGCATGGGTTCATCGTAACCGTCGAGGAAAAAATCCAGCGTGGGCAAGGGCCAAGCATATGGCAGCCTTACCGCGACCTGTTCAAGCTGTTTCGCAAGGAATTGGTCATCCCGGCCACAGCCTCTTGGGTGTTCTGGGTTGCGCCCATCGTGGCCTTCACCGCCATGCTTACGGTTCCGATCCTGATCCCGGTGCTGACAAACTATCCGCTGCCGCTCTCGGACATGGGCGACATTCTAGGCGGCGGACTCATACTCACGCTCGGCGGTTTCGGTATCCTGCTTGCCGGACTGGACAGCGGTCATCCATACGGCGGCCTCGGCTCCAGCCGCGAGGCCATGCTGACAATCCTTGCCGAGCCGACGCTGATCATGGTGTTCATTGGGATTACGCTGCTGGCGCAAGCCATGCTGCCGTTCGTCGTTAACCACCTGCTGGTCGCGCAACCCGCGGTCTACTGGAGTCCGGCGCACATCTTCCTGGTTGCGGCATTTTTCATCCTGCTCACTGTCGAGACCGAGCGGCTGCCTATCCATTCCTCGATTCACTATGAGATCTACATGATCGGCGAAGCCCGCATCTTGGAATATTCCGGGCCGCTCCTGGCGCTGCTGAAATGGGCATCCTGGATGAAGCAGGCGATCCTGTACACCATCTTCCTCAATGTGCTGACCATCCCCTGGGGTTTGTCGGCAAAGGGCACGGCGCTCGGAGTCGCGGGAGCATTCCTCGCGCTGTTGGGAAAGTGGCTTGTGCTGGCGCTGGTGATGGCCTGCGTCGACACCGCACAATCGCGGTTGCGCTTCTACCGCTACCAGGAGCCGCTCGCGCTGTCCTTCCTGATGGCGATTCTGGCCGTGGTCGCACGGCAACTATGAAACGGAGACGACGATGCTGATATTCCACCTCGATCCGCTGGCCGCCTCGATCTTCAGCCTGCTCGCCATCGTCGCGCTGATCCTGGCGTTCGTCATGCTCGGTTCGCACTGGGTGAAGAATCACGTCTATGCCTTCGCCGCCGAATCCTGGGTGATCGCCGCGCTATCCGCCGCAGTCGGCGTGTACGGCCATTATCCGGAGCTGCTGGTCATCGCCGTGCTGACCGCGCTGCTGCGCGGCTCGCTGCTGCCCTACCTGCTGCTGCGCATCATCGACGACCTGAAGCAGAGCCGCGAATTTACGCCGCTGCTGCAGCCGTCGAGCAGCATCGTGATGGGCGGCTTCCTGGTGCTGTTCTCCTACGCGCTCGCGCACCGCCTGGGGCTGCGCATGAACCTCGCCGACAGCATCGCCGTGCTCGCGCTGACCACCATGTTCGCGCTGAAACTGATCGGCTTCCTGATGCTGGTGCTGCGCGCGGAGGCGGTGAGCGCAATCCTCGGCCTGCTGGTGATCGAGAACGGCATCTTCCTCGGCTCGCAGATTCTGGTGCCGGGCATGCCGCTGCTGCTCGAACTGGTGATCCTGTTCGATCTCTTGATCATCGTATCCACCTTCGGCCTGCTGGTGCGCTACCTGCACCGCGAGCTGGGCACCACCAGCAGCCGCGAACTCACGCGCCTGGTCGGATGAACGCCATGATCTGGGAAGCCCTGTACGCCATCTGGATCGTCACCGCCGGCGCCGTGGCCGTGTGCTGGCTGTTGCCGAACGCGCGCATCGCCGAGCGCGTCAACCTGCTCGCGGCCGTCATCGATTTCGTGCTGGTGTGCTACCTGCTGGGTGCCACGCCCGCCGCCGGTGCCACGGCGCTTTCCGGTTACCTGCTGCTTGACGGCTTCGGCGTGTGGGTGATGTTCTGCCTGGCCTGCGTCTATTTGCTCGCCTCCGTCTACGCCACCGGCTACATGCGCTGGATGCACGGCGAGGAATCACGGCTTAATCGCTTTTACGGCCTGTTCGCGGCCTTCGCGCTGACCATGTTCCTCGCCCCGGCACAGAACAACCCGGGCCTGTACTGGATCGCCATCGACCTCACTACCATCGTCAGCGCCTTCCTGGTCGGCTTCCAGCGCGCGCCGGAGTCCATCGAGGCGGCCTGGAAATACATCGTCATCGTCTCCGCCGGCCTGGGTCTGGCGCTGCTCGGCACCGTGCTGTTCTACTGGGCCGGCACCTTCGTGCTCGGCCCAGTGTACGACATGACCTGGGCCAGCTTCGGATCCATCGCGCCGAAGACCGAGAGTGTGCTGCTGCTGCTTTCCTTCCTGCTGGTGCTGATCGGCTACGGCACCAAGGTCGGGCTGGCGCCGATGCACACCTGGCTGCCCGATGCGCACAGCGAAGGCCCGGCGCCGGTGTCGGCCATGCTGTCCGGCGCGCTGCTCAACTGCGCCATGCTCGGCGTGGTGCGCTATCTCGGCATATTGCGTGGCACACCGATCGAAGGCAGCGCGCGCACCGCGCTGGTGGTGCTGGGTGCATTCAGCCTGCTGGTGGCGGCGCTGTTCATCATCCGCCAGACCATCATCAAGCGGCTCGCAGCCTATTCCAGCGTCGAGCACATGGGCGTGATCGCGCTCGGTTTCGGCTTCGGCGGGCCGCTGGGCACCATAGGCGCGCTCTACCACATGCTCAACCATTCTCTGGCCAAGTCACTGGTGTTCTTCGGCGCCGGCAACATGATGCACGGCTTTGAAAGCAAGGAGATCGAGCGCATCCGCCGCGTGCTGGATTACTTCCCGCGCTCCGGGGCAATGTGGCTGGCCGGCGCCGTGGCGATCACCGGCGCACCGCCGTTCGGCCTGTTCCTGTCGGAACTGACCGTGCTGCGCGGCGGCATGACCAGCGCCAATCCATGGGCGGTGTGGTGGATGGCCGTGCTGCTGATCGTGATTTTCGTGGGCTTCCTGAACAAGTTCCGCGCCATGTATTTCGGCGCGCGGCCCGAGCATGCGCCGCAGCTCAGGCTCGGCTTTGTGCAGGTGGCGCCGATGGCGGTGGCGCTGGCCGCAGTGCTGGCGCTGGGCCTGTGGTGGCTGCCGGCCATCTGGCAGCATCTGGCCGCGATCGCGGCGCAACTCGGGGAGGTGTGACATGCGCCACTGCGAAATCCTCGACCTGACCCCGGAACAGCTGCCGCGCGCCGCCGACGACCTGATGACGGCGCTGGGCGACGCACCGAGCGCGCACGGGCGCATGCAGTTCGCCTACGCCCTGCAGCGCCCGGACGGGACGCTGCAAACCCGTTACGTGATGAGTCAGGGGGCCGACAAGCCCTACCGCTTGTGGCGCGTGGAGTTATCCGCTCGCCGCCTGCCCAGCCTGGCCGGCAAGCTGCCGCTGCTCGGCTGGTACGAGCGCGAGATCGCCGATTTGTACGGCATCCAATTCGACGGCCATCCGGAACCCTATCCGCTGGCGCTGCACGAAGGATTCAGCGCTGGTGCTCCACCCCTGCTCAAAGCGTTCGACCGCCATGGTGCAGCGCTTGCGGGCCACGCCATGCCGCCCACCGAGCCCCGGATGATAGGCGCGGAAATCCAGCGCCTGCCGTTCGGCCCGGTGCGCGCCGACGTGGTCGAGTCGGCGCAGTTCCTGTTCTACTACATCGGCGAAGGCATCCTGCATTACCACCCGCGCCTGTTCTACAAGCACCGTGCCATGGAGGCGCGCTTCCAAGGCGCCAGTCTGCTCACCGGCAGCGTGCTGGCGGAGCGCGTATCCGGTGTGGATTCCGTGGCGCACGCGCTGGCCTACTCCCAAGCCGTGGAAGGCGCACTCGGCTGGCGCGCGCCGCGCCGCGCGCGCGCGCTGCGCGTGATCCTGGCCGAGCTGGAACGGCTCTACAACCACCTGCATTACTTCGGCCACCTGGCCAAGACCACCACGCTCAAGGTGGCCGAGGCCGAGGGGCTGTGGCTGGATGAGCAGGTCAAGCAGGTCAACGCCCGGCTCACCGGCAGCCGCTTCCTGCGCGGACTGATCGCGCCGGGTGGGCTGCGCCGCGACCTCGACGTAGCCGGGCTGAACGAAGCACTCGCGACGATCGAGCCTGCCATCGAGGTCTACCTCGCGCGCCTGGAAGGCACGCGCAGCTATCTGGATCGCCTGCAGACCACCGGTATGCTGGCACGCCAGGTGGCGTTCGAGCAGGGCGCGACCGGGCCGGTGGAGCGCGCCAGCGATCTCGACCGCGACCTGCGCCGCGACCATGTCTATGCGCTGTATGCGCATCTCGCTTTCGAAGTGCCCGTGGAAAAGGGCGGCGACGCGCATGCCCGCGCCCTGGTGCGCGCGGCCGAGATCCGCCAGTCGCTCGCACTGATCCGCCAGACACTGGCGCTGCTCGCGCCGGGACCGGTGTTGCGGCGCGAGGCGGTGGAGCAAGCCGATCCGGAAGGCGATGGGCTGGGCTGGGTCGAGGGCACGCGCGGCGGCCTGCTCTATGCCGTCCATCTCGACGCGGCGCGCGCCGGGCTCGCGCGCGTGAAGATCAAGGAGCCCTCGTTCTCGAACTGGCGCGTGTTCCCGTTCACGGTGGCGGACAGCAACATGATGGATTACGCAATCAACGAAGCGAGCTTCGGCCTGTCGGTGGCCGGAGTCGATCGCTAGGAAGGAGAACGCATCATGCCGATATGGACCTGGTTCGGCGTCAAGGGCGGCAAGGTGGCGACCGGCTGGCCCGAGGGGCCTGGCCCGGACGGCCAGGCCGGCGTGCTCGGCCTGCCGCACCTCGATGCGGCGAAGTGTACGGCGGCGCAGGATGCCTGTAACGACTGCGTGGCCGCCTGCCCGGCCGAGGCTATTGCCGCGCTGCCGCAGCACGGCATCGGACTGGATTATGCACGCTGCGTCGGCTGCCAGATATGCACCGAAGTCTGTCCGTCCGGCGCGTTCAGCGTCAGCCATGACTGGGCCTTCGGCGTGCGCGAGCGCACCGACCTGCGCACCTTCGGCGATGTTGTGCCGGCCGCAGATGCGCAGCGCGAGGCGCAACTGGTCGAGGAACTCGCCGGTTTCGGCAAAAGCCTGCACATCCGCCACGTCGACGCCGGCTCGTGCAACGGCTGCGAGAGCGAACTTAGCGCACTGCTCAACCCGTTCTACAACCTGCACCGCCTGGGCATCTTCTTCACTCCCTCGCCGCGCTTCGCCGATCTGCTGCTGGTTACCGGCCCGGTGACTGCGGCGATGCGCGAGCCGCTGTTGCGCACCTGGGAGGCCATGCCGCAACCGCGCTGGGTGATGGCGCTGGGCACCTGCGCCACCGGCGGCGGCACCAACGGCGGCGGCTACGCCTGCCACAATGGTCTGGACGGCATCCTGCCGGTGGACGTCTGGCTGCCAGGCTGCCCGCCCAACCCGGCGGCGATCATCGAGGCGCTGCTGCTGTTGCTGCGCCGCCGCCCGCAACGCATACACGGAGGCCGCCATGAATCCTGATCTCCTGCTTGGCTTTGCCGCGCTGGCCTGGCTGGCGGCGCTGCTGATCGATGTCTTCCTGCGTGCGCAGCCGGCGCGATGGCTGCTGGCAGCCGGCGCCGTGCTCGCCGCACTGGGTGCGCTCGCGGCCTTGCCCGGCGGCGCAGGAACGCTAGACCTGCCGTTCGGCAACTGGACGCTGCGTTTCCACGCCGATGCCGCCGGCCTGTGGCTGCTGCTGCCGACGCTGCTGCCGGTGTTCTTCGCCACGCTCTCTGCCGGCACCAATCGCGCGCACGGCTGGGCGGCTGGCGCCGCGCTGTCGCTGCTCGGCGCGCTGGGCGTGATCGGATTGCAGGACGGTGCAAGCTTCCTGATCGCGTGGGAAGCGCTGAGCCTGGGCGGCGCGGTCATGCTGCTGGCCGAGCACCACACGCCCCAGGCCGGGCAGGACAACCTGTTCATGCTGGCGCTGCTCGAAGTGGGCTCGGTGGCGCTGCTGCTGGCGGTGCTGATGCTGGGGCCGGACCTCGACTTCGCCTCCTATGCCGCGCGCTGGCAAAACTGGAGCGCGGCACCCGCATTCTTCCTGGCTTGCCTGTGGCTGATCGGCTTCGGCGCCAAGCTCGGCCTGCTGCCGTTCTACGAGTGGTATCCCGGCGCCTACGGCCACGGCAGCGGCGCGACCGGCGCCATCCTTTCCGGCGCGGTGATGAACGCCGCCTATTTCGCGCTCGGCCGCGCGCTACTGCAGTGGCTGGGCAATCCGCCCTGGCTTGCCGCCTTCGGCTTCGTGGTGCTCGCCGCGGGCACGCTCACCGCCATTCTCGCCATCCTGTACACCTTCCAGCAGAACGACTGGCGCCGGCTACTGGCGTTTTCCTCGGCCGAAAACGCGGCGGTCGCGGTGACCGCGCTCGGTGCCGCCCTGGTGTTCCGCGCCGGCGGGCAGGACATGCTCGCCGGGCTGGCCTGGAGCGTGGGTCTGTTGCACCTGATGGGACACAGCCTGGCCAAGGGCGCGCTGTTCTTTACCGGCGACGCCGTCGCCGCGCTGCAAGGCGGCTATCAGATCCGCCAGGGCGCGATCCTGCGCCATGCACCGCTCACGCTCGGGCTGGGTGCGGCATTCGGCGCGATGAGCCTGGCGGCGCTGCCACCCACCGCAGGTTTCGTCAGCGAATGGTATGTGTTCCAGAGCCTGTTCCACGACTTCATGCTTGCCAGCGACGGCGCGCGCATTGCGCTGGCGCTGGCCGGCGCCGGCCTCGCGCTGACCGCGGCCATCGCGCTGGCGACCATGGTCAAGCTGTTCGGCGTCGGCCTGCTCGGCCAGAACGAACCGCATGGCGCGCATTACCGCAAACACCTGGTTCGGCTGACGGTCATGCCGCGCATCGCGGTGCTCGTCACCGGACTCGCGGTGCCGGCCATGGCGGTCAGCATGATCTGGTGGTTACCGGAAATGCAACGCGCTGCCTGGCCGGCGCTGCAGGCGCCGGCGGCGATGGTGCACGAGCGGCTGCTGGTGCCGCTGTCGGCCGGCTTCGCCTTCATTTCGCCTGCAGCGCTGGTGGTGGCGATGCCGCTGCTGGCGCTGATCCCGCTGGCCCTGATCCGGGTGCGGCGGCGCTATGCCGTGCGCCGTGCGCCGATCTGGTGCGGCGGCGAAGATTACGCCGCGCATGCGGGGGCGACCACCGCGCTGGCCTTCTCCAACGCGCTGCGCGTGTTCTACAGCTTCGTCTACCGGCCGACCAACGCCGTGGCACGCCAGTTCGAAGGCAAGCCTTACTTCCTCAAGGAGCTGAAATTCGACTACGCGCAGGCGCCGATCTTCGGCCCGCTGCTGTTCCAGCCCGTTCTGCGCGCAGTGGACTGGCTGACCCGCAAGCTGCGCTTCCTGCAGAACGGACTGATGAATGCCTACCTGGCCTATATCGGCATCCTGCTCATCCTGATACTGGCCACCGCCCTGCTGTGGTCACCTCCCGGCCCGCACTAGGGCACGGATCATGGACAGCCAGAAGGGCCGCATCTCGATCATGGAATCCTGGCGCAACAATCCGCCGGAGATCGATTTCTGCCTGGCCAACTTCATTGCCGGAACGGTGGGGGTGGTCGCTGTACCGGCGGGCATTGGGAAGACTTCGCTACTGATGCAACTGGGGGCGGGCGTGGCCGCCGGCATTCCGGTCGCCGGCGCGCTTTTGCCACCGCCTCCGAAGACGGGCAAGGTCGTGTTCTTTGCGACCGAGGATCCGCCCTCGGTTCTTAAAAGGCGCGCGCATTTCTTTGCCAAGAGCCTGCTTGCGCAAGGACATGGACCCGAGACGATCGCCGCCATGGACAGGAATTTCGAATTCGTTTCGTTGCCTTCTCCACCCAAGCTGTTAAGCAACGACCACATCGGCAGCGACGGCATGCATATGCTGGAAGTCGCGGCCAAGGACAGCAGACTGCTCATTCTTGATCCTATCCGCCGCTTCCATTACTGCGACGAACACGATTTCGACAAGATGCTGCTGCTGTTCGAAATGCTGTCCAGCATAGTATCCGGAAGCTCATGCAGCCTCCTGTTTTCACATCATGTCGAACAGGCGCTGCATACCAGGGATCTCGGTGAACTCGAGGGCGCCCAGGGTTCGAGTGCATTCATCAATGCCACCCGCTGGGTGGTCAACATGAACGGCATGTCGCTGAGCGAGGCGGATCATTTCGGCATGTCGCCGGAACTGCGCAGATCATACGTGCGCGTGGCCTTTACCAAATCGAATTACGGCGCTCCCATTCCGGCACGCTGGTTGAAGCGCTCCACGCAGTTCGAGGGCGTTTTTGAAACTTGCGAACTCGAAGCGAAGGTGGCGCAGTAAATGGAAATGAGCCATGCTCCGTTCATGCCTGCCGCCAACCCCCTGTTGCACGAAATTGACCGCTGCGTGGACGAGGCGCTTGCCCTGCGCGATTTCCCCCATGCCGGACAGGTCGCGGAGCTCAAGGCCAGGATTGCCAAGAGCGGCTTCAATCTGGTTGTTGCCGGAGAATTCAAGCGCGGCAAGAGCAGCGTCGTCAACGCGCTGCTCGGCGCGGAAGTCTTGCCCGTCGGCGTGGTGCCGCTGACCTCGGTCGCCACCCTGCTGACCTGGGGCGCACAGCCGGCCGCACAGGTGCTGTTCCAGAGCGGAGAGCGGCGCAGCATTCCGCCGCAGGAACTGGGGGAATACGTCACCGAAAAAGGCAATCCGCGCAACGAAAAAGGCGTGGTGGAGGCCTGGCTCGCCTATCCGTCGGACTGGCTGAAAAGCGGGGTGCGGCTGGTGGACACGCCCGGCATCGGTTCGGTCTACCAACACAACACCGACGAAACCTACCGTTTCCTGCCCAAGGCCGATGCCGTGCTGTTCCTGCTTTCCGTGGATCAGCCGGTGAGCCGGATGGAATACGATTTTCTCAAACGGGTGCGCGAATACGCAGGCAAGATATTCTTCCTGCTCAACAAGACCGACCTGCTGGACAAGGACGACCTGGAGGAGTCGGTGGAATTTTCCAGCGGCGTCGTTGCCGAGGCCATGGGGCGAGCCGTGCCGGTATTCCCCATATCGGCACGGCTCGCGCTGGAAGCGCAGACCGCCAACGATGCGGCCTTGCTTGAGTGCAGCCGCTTCCCGCGCCTCACCGCCGCGCTGTTGCACTTCCTGATGGAGGAGAAGGGCAAAGCCCTCGCGGTGTCGGCGGCGAAGAACTTGCTGCGCCTCATCACGCAAGCCCGCTTCAACAGCGATCTGGCGCGCACTTCGCTCGCCATGCCGCAGGAGGAATTGCGGCGCAAGCTCGCCCTGTTCGAAAGCAAGCGCGGCGAAATGGAACAGGAAAAACGCGACTTCTCCATTCTGCTCGAAGCCGAAGTCAAACAGCTGGCCAACCGTCAGGTCACGGCCGACGTGGAGGCGTTCAAGGAAAAGCTGATGCAGGAGGTCGAGGCCGGCGTGCGCGCGCATTTCGCCAAGGTGCGCGGGCTGCCCTCGCGCGAGCTGCACGAGGAGCTGCAGCGCCATGCCGCGGAGATGGTGCGCACCGCCTGGGACGGCTTCCGGCGCGCCGAGGACGAGAAGCTCGAAGCCGCCTTCCAGGCGCTGTGCGGGCGCTTCAATGCCAGGATCGAGGCCGCCGTGGACGAACTCTACCGCTACTCGTCCGAATTGTTTTCCGTGCCGTTCGAGTCGGTGCGTGCGGGATCATCCTGGCAGACCCAGGCCGGCTTCTATTACAAGTTCTGGGATATGCCGGGCAGCATCAAGATCATGGCCACCTCGCTGCTGCACGCGCTGCCCAAGTTCATCGGCGACACGCTGATCCTGGAGGAGACGGCAAAGTACGGCAGGGAACTCGTCGACACCCAGGCCGGGCGCATCCGCTACGATTTCGCCCAGCGCCTGGACAAGAGCATGCGCGAATTCAACATCGCCATGCTGCAACGCATGGACGCCACGCTCGACGGCATCGCCACCGCGGTCCGGCACGGCACGGAAATCGGCCAGGACGGTGCCAAGGAGGCCGATGCGCAGGCGCGCGAACTCGCCGCGACCATCGTGTCACTCGACGGCCTGTCGGCACGACTGCACCGTCTACTCAGTGAAGCCGGGGAGGCCGATGCCTGAGCGGATTGCACCAGCCCTGCGGCGGGCGGTGGAGTATCTGGACAGCCGCCGCTGCCGCGACGGCGGATACTGCTTCTATCGCACCGATTATGTCGAAGAACCCAGCGTGCACGACACTTATCACGCGCTGGCCGCCTACCGGCTGCTCGGCCAGGCCTGTCCGGACTGCGACGCGAGCATCGACTACCTGCAGCGACAACCCGCGGTCAGCAGCCAGCCCTACTACCTCTACTATTACGTGCATTCCCGGCGGCTGCTCGGATTGCCGGTTATGAACGCCACCGTTGCCGCCATAGGCGCTCTGCGCGTGGAGGCGCCTAGCGGAGAAGAGTCGTTTGCGGGCTGGCTGGATGAGGTGCTCAAGATCGTCCGGCTCAAGCAGATGTTGAGCCAGCAATATCCGCGAGCGCAGATCATGGATTTCATCGTGGCATTCCGGCGGGATGGAGGTTATGGCGCCAAGCCCAGTCTGGAGAACACCTACCTCGCGCTGTGCCTGCTCGAAACCATGGGCCTCGCGGCGCGAGATGCCGACACCGTCCGTTTCGTCGACGACATGCAGGCTGTGGAGCTCGGTTTCTGCAACACGCGGGATTCCCGCTATACCAATAACCGCATCCTGCATGCGGGCGTCGGCTGCTGCCGGCTGCTCGGCATGGCGGTGCTTTATCCGACGATCGTCATTTCCAACGTGCTCGCGTCGCAAACGGCGGACGGCGCATTCGCCGCCGTCGCCAGCAGCCTGCCCGACCTGCGCAGCCATTACCTTGCGATCAAGATCGTCAGGATGTTGGGCGACTCGCCGGGTAGCGCGACAGATTCAATCGGAACATTGACCATGGAGGATGTGCTTGACTAACAAGAAATCAAACGGAAAGTTGCTCGTCGCCCAGTCCGGCGGCCCCACCGTAGTGATCAATCAATCGCTGGTGGGCGTCATTCTGGCGGTGCGCAGCTGCGCCGGCATCGGCGCGATCCTAGGTGCGCGTCACGGCTTCCCTGGCGTTCTCAGCGAAGATTTCGTCGACCTGGGCAGTCAAGACAAAGCTCAGCTCGAAGCCATCGCCGCCACGCCGGGGGCGGTGCTGGGTTCGGTGCGCAAACGGCCTGACGCAGAAGAATGCACGCGTGCCATAGAAATCTTCCGGAAGCACGGGGTGCGTCATTTTCTTTACATCGGCGGTGACGGCTCGGCCAAAACCGCACAGCTGGTGGACGAAGCGGCAAAACAGGCGAACTATGAACTGTGCGTAGTGCACATCCCGAAAACCATAGACAACGATCTGGCGGTCACCGACTACAGCCCCGGCTTTCCCTCGGCGGCACGCTTCGTCGCGCTCGCCTTCATGGGCGACGACCAGGACAACCGTGCGCTGCCCGGCATCAAGATCAACGTGGTGATGGGACATCACGCCGGCTTCATGACCGCGTCCTCGGCCTTGGCACGACATGCCGAGGACGACGGACCGCACCTGATCTATCTGCCGGAGCGCGCCTTCAATATCGAAACATTCCAGCGCGACATTCGCCGCGTAGTGGCGCAACACGGGCGCTGCGTGATCGCAGCCGCCGAGGGTATCGCGGAACAGGCAGGCAAACAGCTCGGACTGGATCGCTACCAGGGGCGGCACGGCAAAATCAGGAAGACCGACATACTCGGCGAGGCACTGGGAGAGCTGGCGGCGGAAGCCTGCGCAGGAAAGATACGGGTGCGCGTTGATACCTTCGGCTATCTGCAGCGCTCCTTCCCGTCCGTGATGTCAGCCATCGATGCACTGAATGCGCGCCGCGCAGGCGAATATGCCGTGCGCCATGCCGCGGGCGGCGGAGCGTCTGGCGCGGTGGCGCTACGCCGCTTGAGTGGCGAGCCCTATTCGAGCGAATGTTTCATTACACCGCTGCCTTCGGTGGCGCAGGGGGCGGTCACGATGCCAGACCGATACATCGCCGCATCCGGCAACGACATCACGCAGGCCTGGCTCGATTATGTCGCGCCGCTGATGGGCGACCGCCTCAGGATGGGCAGGTTATGACGCGATCCACAACACGGACGGCATGACATGGCGCAGCTCGTCTTCTGGATGCTCTTGACGATCGTGCTCTCGCACTTCTGCTCGCTGCTGGAGGTCACGCTGTTCTCGGTGCGCATCTCGGCGTTGCTGGAGCGGCGAGCGGCGGGCGGCACGGGAGCTGTCCGCCTGCTCGACATCAAGCAGAACCGCATCGACGACGCCATCAGCGCCATCCTGATCCTGAACACGGTGGCAACCACGGTCGGCGCGACCTTCGTCGGCGCACAGGCCGCCGCATTGTTCGGCAAAGACTGGGTCGGCCTGGTTTCCGCGCTGCTGACCATCCTGCTGCTGGTGATCTCCGAGATCATCCCCAAGACGCTGGCGGCGCGTTATGCGGGGCAGCTGTCCGGCTTTGTCGGGAATGCGCTGGCACAGCTGCTTCGCATCATGGCGCCGGTTCTGGTCGTGACCCGCACTCTGGTGCGTCTGCTCGCGCGCCGTCAGCGCGAGCGCTTCACGCGCCGCGAATTCGCCATGCTGGTCGGCGCGGCACCGCAGGAAGGCGCGATCTCGCTGGCCGAGGCGATGCTGATCGGCAACCTGATCTATAGCCGCGAAGTGCTATTGAAGGATGTGATGACGCCGCGTCCGGTCATGTTCATGCTGGATGCCAGGCAGACCGTGGCGGATTTGATTGCGGCGCCGGGTGCCGATGCCTTCAGCCGCATTCCGCTGTACGAGGGAGCTCGTGAAAACGTCACGAGCTACATATCGCATCGCGACGTGCTGAAGGACTATGCGCGGGACTGCGACGGAACGCGCTTGCTTGCCACGTTCCGCCGCCCCATTCCCCGCTTCGACGAGACCGAGTCTGTAGCGAAGGCATTCGAGCAAATCCTGGCGCAGCACGAAGCCATTGCGCTGGTGACTGGCAAGCACGGCGAGATCGTCGGCCTGGTCACGCTGGAAGACATGCTGGAAGCCATCCTCGGCATGGAAATCACCGACGAGGCGGAGGCCGTGGCCAGCCTGCGCCCCGCAGTCGACCGCTCGCGCAAGCACCGTGCCGCGCAACTCAGGCGCAAGCGGGCACAGCAGGAGCCGCCACAGGAGGAGCCTCATGGAGCAGACTGAAGCCCCCAAAAAAGTGCGCTGGCTCAACCGCAACATCTTCGGCATGGGGCTGGCCAGCCTGTTCAGCGACATGAACCACGAGATGGCCACCGCGGTGCTGCCGGCCTTCCTGTCGTCGGTGCTGGGCGCGCCCGCGTTCGCCTTGGGCGTGATCGAGGGCGTGGCCGACGGCATCTCCACCGTGTTCCAGGTGTGGGCCGGCTGGTACAGCGACCGCATCGGCAAGCGCAAGGGACTCGCGGCGTTGGGCTATTTCATCACCGCGTTCAGCAAGGCCAGCTTCGCGCTCGCCACCAGCTGGTGGCATGTGCTGCTCGGGCGCACCGTGGGCTGGATCGGCTGGTCCATCCGCTCCCCGGTGCGCGATGCGCTCTTGGTCGAATCCACCACGCCCGCCACGGTGGGGCGCGCCTTCGCCTTCCATCGCACGCTGGACACGCTGGGCGCCATCCTCGGCCCGCTGATCGCGTGGCTGCTGCTGTCGCATGTCGCCATCCGCAGCATCTTCCTGATGTCGCTGATCCCCGGCCTGCTGGCCTTTCTGTGCGTCGTTTTTCTGGTGAAGGAAAAGGCGCGGATTCCCGACCGGCGCGACACCTGGGAGAGCCTGCAGGAACTGCCGCGCAATTTCAAAAAATTCCTGCTGCCCATCGGCCTGTTCGGCATCGCCAACTTCGCGCCCACACTGCTGATCCTGCGCGCGCAGGATTTGCTCACGCCGGGTTTCGGCGCGGCCCATGCGGCGGCCTTCGCGGTGGCGCTCTACACCTTCGGCAACGTCGTATATGCGCTGGTGGCCTATCCCATCGGTGCGTGGTCCGACAAGCACGACAAGAAGGCTGTCCTTGCCACCGGCTTCGCGCTGTTCGCGCTGTTATGTGCGGGCTTCCTTTTCGCCGATGCGCAGCGCTGGGCGCTGGTGCTGCTGTTCGCGATCAATGGCATCTACACCGCCATCATCGAATCGTCGCAGCCCGCGCTCGCTTCCACCTTGCTGCGCGAGCACGAGCACGGCACCGGCTACGGCGCGATGAGTTCGGTGGACGGCTTGGGCGATTTCCTGTCCAGCATCACGGTCGGCGTGCTGTGGAGCGCATTCTCGCCGGAGGCCGGCTTCGGCTTCGCGGCCATCCTCGCGGTGCTTGCCGCCATCATGCTGTACGGTATGCGCCTGAACGCGAAGGAACCAGCATGAACGCGGCGCCCGATCCCGGCCACATGCAAGAGCGCTTCGTCAGCATCCTGTTCCCGGACGGTCAGGCGCCGGCAGAAGCCGGGGCGCCGCCGTATTTCCATGACCTGAGCCTCGACAGGATCGTGGACGCCGTTACTGCAGGCAGGCAGGAATACCAGCTCGCGCCGTTCTTCCATGCGCCGCTGCGCGATGCCGACACCATCGTCTGGCGTCAGGAAGTGATGCAGGATATGGAGCAGGAATCGCTGCTGGCCGCCGTCACCTCGTTCGCCCGGCATATGCAGTCCATGCGCCGGTACCTGCCCGAGCCGGAACGCCGCTATTACCGCTACCAGAAGGAGCGCTGGCTGCTGGATGCGGCCGCCAGCTATTGCGCGGCCGTCGCCGGCCTGGCGCACGACCTGTCCGGATTGCACCTGGCTTCGCGCGGCATGCGTGCCTTGCGCGAACATCTGGCGCGTTACTGCGCATCCCCGGCCTTTGCCGAACTCGCGGCGCAAACCGGCAGCCTGAGCGCCGACCTGTCTGCCATCCGCTATTGTCTGCAGATCGATGGCAGCAGCATCACGGTGCGTGCCTGCCATGAAGAGGGCGACTACAGCGCCGAAGTCGAGCGGACATTCGAAAAATTCCGGCGCGGCGCGGCCGAAGACCATCGCGCCAACTTGCGCAACGACGACATGAACCATGTGCAGGAGCAGGTGGTAAAACGGGTTGCCCTGTTCTTTCCGGAGGTGTTCGGCCGGCTGGAGCAGTTTCCCGTGCAGCATGCCAGCTATCTCGACGAGACGATCGTGCGCTTCGACCGCGAGATACAGTTCTATGTCGCCTGGCTTGCGTATACCGGCAAGCTGCGGCAAAACGGCCTGGCGTTCTGTTACCCGCAGCTTGCCGCTGCGGACAGGGAAATCTTCGCGCACGACACTTTCGATCTTGCGCTGGCCGGCGAACTGGCGGCGGAAAACAAGGCCATCGTGCCCAACGATTTCCTGCTGCACGGAATGGAGCGCATCGTGGTCGTCACTGGCCCCAACCACGGCGGCAAGACCACGTTCGCGCGCATGTTCGGCCAGCTGCACCATCTCGCCTGCCTGGGCTGCCCGGTGCCGGGCGGCGCGGCCAGGCTGTTCCCGTTCGACCGGCTGTTCACCCATTTCGATAAGGAAGAGGATGCCGCGGCGCTGCACGGCAAGCTGCAGGACGACCTGATCCGGCTGCGCGACATCCTGCAGCTGGCGACGCCGCACAGCATCGTCATCCTGAACGAAGTCTTCTCCTCGACCACGGTCGGCGATGCGCTGCTGCTGGGCAGGAAGCTGCTGGCGAAGATTTCCGCGCTGGATGCGCTGTGCGTGTGCGTGACCTTTCTCGACGAACTGGCTTCGTTCGACGCGAAGACCGTCAGCATCGCCGGCGTCGTGGATCCAGCCGACCCGACGGCACGCAGCTTCAGACTGGAACGCAAGCCACCCGACGGGCTGGCTTATGCGCTCGCCATCGCCGAGAAACACCGCGTCACCTATCGTTGGCTGAAGCAGAGGATCGCGCCATGAGAGTGCTGCTCATGCACCCGGACCGGGATTTCGACGCGGAAGCGGGCAGACCGTGGAACGAGTCTGCCCTGACGCAGGATCTTGATCTGGAAACCCTGCTTGGCGCGATGGCCGCGGGAGACGATTTCGTGCACGACGTGGCGCGTACAGCCATGCTTTGCGGTATGGGCAATGGCATCGCGACCATCCTGCACCGGCAGGCCGTGCTCAAGGATTGCCTGCAGAACCGGGCCGTGGTGCTGGAGATGTATCAGCTTGCCGTGGAGACCATAGAGAAGCGCAGGCAATACTGGTTGAGCATCGTCAGCCACTATGCGTCCGGCATCCTGTATGGCGCCATCGAGTTGATGGAAATGTATGCGGACATGCTTGGCAGATTGAGGCACATCGCAGAGCAGCACGCGGCGCAATTCGAGTCGCCGGGTTTCAGGTCGCTGTTTGCGATGTTGGCAGCCGAGCTTGGGGACGATTACCTTGCCGCCATCCGGCACCATCTGCATGATCTGAGGTTTCCTGACGGCGTCCTGATCAGCGCCGCGCTGGGAGCTGGCAACGCGGGCTCAGACTATGTGCTGCACCGGCCTGTGGGCAAGGCACCCGGCTGGTTAGACCGGCTGTTCGGGAAAGGCGAACCGGCCTACACCTTCCATATCGACGAGCACGACGAGAGCGGCGGCAACATCCTGTCCGGCATGCGCGACCGGGGCATCGCCCAGGTGGCGAACGCGCTGGCCCAGTCCACCGACCACGTCCTGCAGTTCTTCAGGGCGCTGCGCACGGAGCTGGCCTTTTATGTCGGCTGCCTGAATCTGCACGGACGCCTGACGGCAAAGGGCGAGCCGCTGTGCTTTCCGCAGCCGGTTGCCCCGGGGGAGCGCAGGCTGCGTTGCGACGGGCTGTATGACGTCTGCCTCGCGCTGCACAGGGAGGCGCGCGTGGTGGGCAACGCGGCCGATGCCGGCGGCAAGGATATCATCGTCATCACCGGCGCGAACCAGGGCGGCAAGTCCAGCTTCCTGCGCGGCATAGGTCTCGCGCAACTGATGATGCAAAGCGGCATGTTCGTGGCTGCCACGTCCTTCGAGGGCGCGCTGTGCACGGGCCTCTACACCCACTACGTGCGGGAAGAGGATGCGGCGATGAAGCAGGGCAAGTTCGACGAGGAACTGGCGCGCATGAGCGACATCGCCGACCACCTCGCGCCGCATGCGCTGCTGCTGTTCAACGAATCGTTCGCCGCGACCAATGCGCGCGAAGGTTCGGAAATCGCGCGGCAGATCGTGGATGCGCTGCTGGAGCGGCGCATCCGGGTCGTGTTCGTGACGCACCTGTACGATCTCGCGCACGACTTTTACGCGCGCACCCTGGCAAACGCGCTGTTCCTGCGCGCCGAACGGCGGGACGACGGCACGCGCAGCTTCAAGCTGATCGAGGGGGCGCCGCAGGCAACCAGCCACGGCGCCGACCTGTACCGGCAGGTATTCGGCGACGCAGCAGCGGAGGGCGGAGCATGACAGCCGAGCGCGTAAGCTATTGCATGAACTGTTTCGCGCTGATCCCGGCGCAGGCCGACACCTGTCCCGTCTGCGGTGGGCACGCAGCCGTGCTGAGCAGGCTGGAATACCACGAAAAACTGCTGCACGCGCTGGCGCATCCGCTGGACGATGTGCGCATGCGCGCCATCCTCGCGCTCGGCCTGCGCCACGAACCGGGCGTGGCCCTGCCGCTGGCCGAGTGCGCGCTGCGCCATCCGCTGAACCTCGAGGAGGGGCTGGCGGTCGTGACTGCGCTGAAGAACATGCGCGAGTTCCCGGACAGCGGACGCGCGCTGGGAATCTTGGCGCACGACCACGCCGCCCATGCGGTGCGCGAGGCGGCGGCGGCCGCATTGAATTCGGGTGGTACATCTGTCGAGTAACGAAAGGAGGGAAAATGTTCTGGGAAAAACGTTTGCAAAAATTCATCGAGCATCTGCGTCCGTCCGGACTGCCGTTGCGCCTCGTGCTGTGGAACGGCAGCGCGTTCGATCTCGCGCCACAGCCTGTCGTCACCGTGTCCCTCAAGAACATGGCGGCGCTGCGGCACCTGCTGGAGCCGACGCTGGACAGCCTGGGGCAGGCTTACGTCGAGGGCGACATCGACATCGAGGGCGGCGTCCTGGATGTGGTGCGCGTGGCGGCGCAACTGGCCGCGCATTCCGGCGCGAAAACGTGCCACGGCGCGCGCATGGTGCGCCACACGCGCAAGATCGACGCCGAGGCCATCGCCTACCACTACGACGTGTCCAACGAGTTCTATGGCGAGTGGCTGGATCGCAACATGGTCTATTCCTGCGGCTATTTCCGCACGCCCGAGGACAGCCTGGAAGACGCACAGATACAGAAGATCGACCACATCCTGACCAAGATCCGGCTGCGTCCCGGCGACACCCTGCTCGACGTGGGCTGCGGCTGGGGCGCGCTCGCCATGCGCGCGGCGGATAAATTCGGCGCCAAGGTGCTCGGCATCACGCTGTCGCAGAAACAGTACGAGCTGGCGCGCGAGCGCATCGTCGCGGCAGGCCTGCAGGACCGTTGCGAAGTGCGCATCGAGGACTACCGCGATGTGACCGGCCGCTTCGACCGTATCACCAGTGTCGGCATGTTCGAGCATGTCGGGCTCAAGAACCTGCGCGGCTATTTCGCCAAGCTGCGCGGATTGCTGGCGGACGACGGCGTGATGATGAACCACGGCATCACTTCCGCCGACGGCGAATCGGCGGAAGTGCCGTTCGGCGGCGGCGATTTCATCGACCGCTATGTGTTTCCGCACGGCGAGCTGCCGCACATCGGTCTGGTGCTGGAGGAAATGAGTTCGGCCGGACTGGAGGCGGTGGACGTGGAGAATCTGCGGCGCCACTACGCCATCACGCTGGAACACTGGGCGGAACGCTTCGAGGCGGTCTCGGAAAAGCTGCGCGCACTGGCCGGCGAGAAGCGCTGGCGCATCTGGCGCATGTATCTGGCCGGCTGCGCCTACGGATTTTCCAACGAATGGATTGCCATTCATCAGATACTCGGCGTCAAGTCCGGCGCGCCGTTCCCGCTGCCGCTGACGCGCGACTACATGTACGGAGGCTGAGATGGAAAGAAGTGACGCGCTCGAAATAGCGATACCCGGCCAGGCAACGCTGCATCTGGAATATCTGGTGCTGGATTACAACGGCACGCTGGCGGTGGATGGCGTGCTGCTGCCGGAGGTGGCGGATGCGATGTGGCGGCTGGCCGAATACCTTTCTATCCATGTCGTCACTGCCGACACCTTCGGCCACGCACGTGAGGCATTGGCCACCTTGCCTTGCGAGCTGACCGTGCTGCATGCGGAACGACAGGATCGCGCTAAACTCGCTTACATCGAAAAACTGGGGGCGAAGCGTTGTGTTGCCATCGGCAACGGGCGCAACGACCGGCTGATGCTGGCGCGGGCCGCGCTCGGCATCGCGGTGGTCCAGGCGGAAGGCGCGGCGGTGGAAGCCCTGCTAGCCGCCAAGGTGGTCGTGCCGGACATTCTTTCCGCACTGAACCTGCTGTTGCATCCTTTGCGCCTGTCCGCAACGCTGAGGTCCTAGCATGTATCTGCCCCCGCCGGAGTCCTCCCCGCATTACCCGAGCCTTCCCGAGCTTGCGGGTCAGCCGCTGGAATGTGCGTGCCCCGTATGCGCGACGGCGGCAAAGAGCGATCTCGCCTTCTTTGGGCGCGACTATGACGATCCCGAGGCGTGTGCGGCAACGAGCGAAGCCATATCGGAATCCCTGGGCCTCTGTTTCCGGCACGGGGCGATATTGCGCGCAGATGAGCGCCGGGCCGGGCAATTCGCGAAAGTCCTCCGGTCTGCGATTCCCCGCCTCGGCCTGTTGCTGGATGAAAAGCACTTGCAGACGGCCCCGGTGCAGCAAATCCTGTTCGGGCCGGACGACACCTGCCCCGCATGCGCTTATTCCAATCGCACGGCGGGGCGTCATGCCGCACGCCTTGCGAGAAAGATCGACGGCGCAGAAGGTGTCAGTGCGCAGGAGCAGTTCCACCTGCTCTGCGTCAGGCATTTCGGGATGTTCGAGGCGAGCCTGCCCATCGAGCGTCGCCTGGCGGCGCTGGCGGACTATTCCGGCCACCTAGGGCAGGTTAACCGAAAATTGAAGTCCTTGCTCCGGGCCGAAGCGCCACTGGACGTCTGGTCGCAACACGATGCCGTGGCGACATTGCACCGTGCAATCGGGCTGACGGCAGACCGGCTGACGCTTGAAACCGCTCCTTTCCCGGGCGCATCATCCGGCGCGGTTGCGCAGCACCTGTCCATGGCGGACGCCATCGCGCATGCGCACGCATGCCCGCTGTGCGTCATGGCGGCGCGGGCGCGCGGGCGCTGGTTGAAAAAAGCGCGTCAGTCAGCGCCCTTCGGCGAGGATTCCTGGCTGGCCCTGCCGGTGTGCCCGCAGCACGTGGCGATGACCGTGTGGCCGGGAGAGCCGGGTCTGGCGGCAGCAGCCGCCTCGCATGCCCTGACTATGGCCGCCCGGACCCAGCACCGGCAAATTCATAAGCTGAATGCAATCGTCGAACTGCGCGAGAAAGAAGCCCGGATCAAGGCGGAGGGACCCGAAGCGTGGGTTGCATACAGGCGCAAGCGGACCTATCGCAACCGGAGTTCCAAAGGGCAGGAGCCGCAGAGTGTGCTTGTGCCCGGGGTGCCCGGGGTGCCCGGGGTGCCCGGGGTGCCCAGATGCCCGGCCTGCGAATGGGACGAGGTGTCCCTGGAGCGGGCCACCGGCGACCTGATGGAGTTGCTGCATGAAAAAAAGCACCGAAATGCCTATGTTCGCGGCCACGGCTTGTGCCTGAAGCATTTCGCTCGCGTCTATCTGGTCGCACCGAAAGGCCCGATCAGGACCATGCTTGCGGAGGATGTACAAAGGAGACTTGCCGGCCTGATGCGGCAGGACGCGCCTTTGGCGGAAGTGCTGGGCATCTTTTGCACGTCATAGGAACGCCGATCGATGTCCGCCTTTAACGCCAACCAGCAAAATAGATTGATAGCATCGTTCCAGTATCTGGACGAGTTGCTGGGCACGATGCTCGACAAGCTTGAGCACCCGGAAATCTTCCTTTTCCCGCCTTACCTGCAGGATGTCACGCCAGTCCAGCGCAAGCTGCTGACCGATTACCTCGCGCAGTTGCAGGGGGCGATGCGCCGCTTTCTCAATGACCAGGGAATGGCTGCAATACGCCCGAAAACGGGCGCCGCTTGGGCGCTGCGCATTGCACTCTCGGCCGCGCAAACCGCGCTGGAAGAGTTGAGTCCAAAGAACCTGCGCGGCTATGGGGAGCTGACCGCCGAAGGCGAACATGAAATCAGCGCATTGCTGGCGGGCTTGGGCGCCGTCATCGGGCAAATGGATGCCTGCCTGACGTTGGAGGGCGAGACCGGCATTGATGCCCGGCTGGCCCAGCTTGACCCAGGCGCGCCGGGCGCGGCCCTCTTGCGGGAGATGGCGGGTATCGTTGCCCGCTATGGGCTCGTGGAATTCCGGCCAACCCTCGCATGGCTGCTCGAACGGATGGAGGAACCCTCCCTGGAAGTCGCATTTTTCGGGCGCGTGAGTTCGGGCAAGTCATCACTCATCAACTGGCTGCTGGAAGCCGATGTCCTGCCGACCGGCGTTACGCCCGTCACTACGGTGCCCACGCGGATTGTTGCCGGGGAGATACCGCGGGCGACAGTCCATTTCGCCGGCAAGGAGGCTGTATCCGTCGAGATCGGAAGGCTGGCCGACTTCGTTTCCGAACAGGGCAACCCAGACAATGAAAAGAACGTGGTGAAGGTGGCCGTCGAATACCCGTCACCCCGTTTACAGCAAGGCGTTTGCCTGGTTGATACGCCAGGGCTTGGCTCGCTCGCGACGGCCGGCGCCGCCCAGACGCTGACCTATTTGCCGCGCTGCGATGTCGCCGTCCTGCTAGTGGACGCGGCCGCCGGACTGGCCGCGGACGACATAGCCGTGGCACAAAGCCTGCAAGCCGCTAAGGCGGATCTGCTTGTATTGTTAAGCCGTGCTGACCTGCTCGCGTCCGCCGACCGGCAAAAAATGCTCGCATACCTGCGCACAAAATTTCTGGCCAAGCTTGGCGCGGACATTCCGGCCTGGCCGGTTAGCGTGATGGGCGAGGCGCGCCCGCTGGCCACCCGCTGGCTGGACGAAGCGTTGATGCCTCGCCTGAACCAGCAACGCGACATGGCCGCATCGTCGATGCGGCGGAAGATCAATGGGCTGCGTGACGCGATAATATCGACGCTGAGACAGGTCGCGACCACGCCCCGGCGCGGGCGCGAAAGAGAATATTCTCAGGAAGAGCGCGACATAGGCAAGGCGCGCGCCGCCATCGAGGCGGAGCGGAGCGCGGTGCGCCGCTGGGGCGACCAACTCCCGGAACTCATGGGCGCACTGATCGACGCCGCAGCGTTATCCGTGGCCCGCGTATGGGAAACGGACGACAGTCAGGCAGACGTGACAGGCGTGGTAGCGGCCGCGCTGGCGAGTTCTGTCCACGAATGGGCGCATGATCTCGCAGCCGAGCTTGCGGGGGTACGTTCGAGCACGGCCAAATCATTGGCGTACCTGAAGAACTCTATCGCGTCGGGAGAAGCTCTTGCCGAGCTTCCTCGTCCATCCGGCCAGCCGATCTTCGACGCCACCGCCATCGTCAGGAGTGTAGTGCTGCAGCGCGGGATTACGGGCGCACTGGGAAATGGCGTTCGTCAACGCCGTGCCCGGAAGCAACTCGGTAGGCAGTTGACCGTACCGCTGGAACAGGCGCTGTCAGCGTACGAGCGTGCGCTTCAATCGTGGGGAATGGATTATCTCTTTGAACTGGAGCGGTCCTTTTCGGCGACAGTGGCGCCTATCGAAGCGGGCTGGCGTGCGTTAGGTAGAGCATGGGGCGCGGAGACAATTGTGCAGGATGTCGCAAGGCTAAATGAGTTGGATAGTGGACAATCAATATAATGAAGGAGAGCTGATTGAAGGAAGTCTTGTACGACTGGGGCGGTGCAAATCTTTGGCTGTTCCACGCCATCAATAACATGAGGGCAGAATATCTTGATCAATTCATGTTGCTGGGAACACGTATCGGAAGCCATGTCTATTTTCCCGCCTATCTGGCAATCTTTACACTGATCGCCCTTGTCATGGTCTCCCGGGCATTGAGACATAGCCAGCACACCGGTCAGCAGATGGCCTTGCGCTGGCTGGCGGCAATAAGCGTGTTTGCCTTGGGCTACGGGCTTGACGGCGCATTCCTCACCTGGCTGAAGCCGTTTCTGGATTTCCCGCGCCCTCCCTTGGCGCTCCCCGCCGGAAGTCTGCACATCCTTGGCGAGCCGGAGTATCACTACAGCTTGCCAAGCGGACATGCCTCGTTTGCAATGCTCTTAGGCGCAGCCTTCTGGCCGGTCTTGAACCGGACCGGGCGTATAGCTGTCGGGGCTTTCGTGGTGTGGGTGGGGCTGTCGAGAATCAGCGTTGGCGCGCATTTCCCGGCCGATATTCTGGCGGCATATTTATCAAGCCTCGCGATTGCGCTCTTGGTGCGTGCCGGAGTCGATAGAGCTCTGCACCTGCGCCGTTCGCGTTTGCGCCCATTGTTTGGGAGGAGTAAAACATGAGACAAATGCCCGCGTGGGTGCTGTTCGCCTTGGGTTCGGCCTTTTTCGCTGGCCTGACGGCGTTGTTCGGGAAGCTCGGCGTATCCGCCATAAACTCGAATCTTGCGACCTTCATACGCACGATCGTAATCCTGATTGTCAGCGCGGCAATCATCTCCATGCGGGGAGAATGGCAAAGACCGGGCGCGATTCAGCCTGGCACGTGGTTATTTCTGGTGCTGTCAGGTGTCGCCACGGGGCTTTCCTGGCTTTGTTACTACCGCGCGCTTCAACTTGGGCCAGTGTCCAAGGTTGTGCCCATAGATAAACTCAGCGTAGCCTTCGCTATTGTGCTGGGCGTGCTGTTTGTGGGAGAGGCGCTGACTTGGCAAGTCATATTGGGCGGTTCACTTATAATGGCAGGCTCTATAGTCATCATGTTTTAGGTGAAAGCGTGAATCAAGAGAATGAAAGCGCAGTTGCGGAAGGGGAAGCGCCCGCGCCGCAGGGGTGGCTCAACCGCACGGTCGCGGGCGCCGGCGTCACCAGCGCCCTCGGGGATTTTTGCTATGAAACGACAACGGTGATCCTGCCCGGTTTCCTCGCGGTTCTGGGCCTGCCTGCGGCGGTTCTAGGGATCATCGAGGGAACAGCCGATGCAGTGGCGAGTTTTACCAAGATGGTGTCGGGCTACATCGCCGACAAGCTCGGCCACCGCAAACTGCTGGTGCTGGTCGGCTATGGCATGACGCCGCTGGGGCAGGTTTTCATCGCGATGGCGGCATCCTGGCCGCTGTTGTTGCTGGGGCGCCTTGTATCCTGGTTCGGCAAGGGGCTGCGCGGCCCGCTGCGCGATGCCATCGTGATCCAGGCCATCACCCCGGAAACGCGCGGGCGCGCCTTCGGCTTTCACCGCGCGGCGGATACCATAGGCGCGGTCATCGGCCCGTTGCTGGGCGTGGCCCTGCTCGGCTATGCGCAGGGTTGGCACTGGGCCGATGCGTCGGGCCCGTTTCGTCTCGTGCTGTGGCTGTCAGTCATTCCCGGCGTCCTGGCGGTGCTGGCCTTCCTCACGCTGGTGCGAGACCCCCATCACTCGCCCAATCCCGCGCTGAGATTCTTCAGCACGCTGCGCGGCCTACCCGCGCGCTTCAAGCGCTACCTCAAGGCAGTCGGCATCTTCGGCATCGGCGATTTCTCGCACAGCCTGCTCATCCTCGCCGCGACCGCCCTGTTGACGCCCTCGATGGGCGTGACACACGCCGCCCAAGTGGCCGGGCTGCTGTACGTGTGGCGTAACGTGGTGCAGGTAGCCGTGTCATACCCGGTCGGCCATTTCGCCGATCGCGCAGGGCATTTGCCGGTGCTCATGGCCGGTTACGCGCTGGGCGTGGCGACTGCCATGCTGATCGCCGTGGCATTCTGGCTCAAGGTCGAGAGCGTGACCGTGCTGGCCTTCATATTCTTTGTCGCCGGTTTGTATGTCGCGGTGCAGGAAGCGCTGGAATCCACGGTTACCGCGGAAATGGTGGAAGAAGAAACCCGGATGATCTCCCTCGGCGCGCTCGGCACCGTGAACGGGGTCGCCAAGTTCGTTTCCAGCGCGACGGTTGGCGTTGTCTGGACGGTCGTGTCGCCCGTGGCGGGATTCGCGCTGGCGGCGGTTCTGATGGCGGCGGGAACATGGGCCTTGATAAGAGGAAGCAGGGCCTGAGCGGTTTTTCAAGGAGCGAAGCACGCAGCATTTTCTCTTAACCGGCCTGACTAAAAGGAGGTTCCCATGTGCACCCGCATCGAACGCATTCACGCCCGCGAAATTCTCGACTCGCGCGGCAATCCCACGGTGGAAGTTGAAGTCACCCTCAAAGGCGGGGCGTCCGGGCGCGCCGCCGTGCCATCCGGCGCATCGACCGGCGTGCATGAAGCCCTGGAGCTGCGCGATGGCGACAAGGCCCGCTACGGCGGCAAGGGCGTGCGCAAGGCGGTGGGCCACGTCAACGCGGAGATCGCGGCTGCGCTCCATGGCATGGATGCCCTGGACCAGGGGGCAGTGGACCGCGCCATGCTGCAACTGGACGGCACGCCCCACAAGGAAAAGCTCGGGGCGAATGCAATCCTCGGCGTCAGCCTTGCGGTCGCGCGGGCCGCGGCCGAAGCCAGCAACCTCCCGCTGTTCCGCTATCTGGGCGGCTCGGCCGCATGCCGGATGCCGGTGCCCATGTTCAACATCCTGAATGGCGGCGTGCATGCCAACTGGCAGGGCACCGACCTGCAGGAATTCATGATCGCCCCGGTGGGTGCGCCGAATTTTGCCGAGGCGCTGCGCTGGGGCAGCGAGGTGTACCACGCGCTGAAGAAGGTGCTGAAGGATGGCGGCTTCTCCACCGGCGTGGGCGACGAAGGCGGCTTTGCGCCCGCACTGAAGGGCAATGCCCAAGCGGTGGAATTGATCCTCAAGGCCATCGAATCGGCCGGCTATCGCCCCGGCGAGGACATTGCCATTGCGCTCGATCCCGCCTCCAGCGGCTTCTACGAGGACGGGCGGTACCACCTGCGCACCGAAGGACGCAAGGTGGGCGCCGCCGAGATGGTCGCGATGTATGCCGACTGGGTGAGGAAGTATCCCATCGTCGTGCTGGAAGATGGCCTGGCGGAGGACGACTGGGATGGCTGGAAAATTCTCAACCGCGAACTCGGCGGCAAGATCGAGCTGGTCGGCGACGACATCTTCGTTACCAATGTCCAGCGCATCCGGCGCGGCATCGACGAAAACATCGCCAACGCCGTGCTGATCAAGCTCAACCAGATCGGCTCCCTCAGCGAAACGGTCGCCGCAGTGCACATGGCCTATGGCGCGAACTGGGGCGCGATGGTTTCCCACCGCAGCGGCGAGACTGTGGACAGTTTCATCGCGGACCTGACCGTGGCGCTCGGCACCGGGCACCTCAAGACCGGCGCCCCCTGTCGCGGCGAGCGTGTTGAGAAATACAACCAGCTGATGCGTATCGAGGAATACCTGGGCGGGTCAGCGGTCTATGCAGGCCGGGGGGCTTTTGTGCGGGCTTAGGGCAAGTATTGCCGTTCGTCATGGCGCCGCGTGCCGCACCATCTGCGTGGAGAACGGGTGGATTTGAGGGTCGCCTCGAAGACGCTTGAGGTCATGCACCGCGGCGGCCGCGTCGCCATCCATGCCATTTCGACAACGGAAGGCGAAGTTTGCACCCTGCCCGAGCATCGTCCCGTGGCCCACTCCAGAATCCTGGAAGGGGAGCCGCGTGCCTTGATGCAGTGGGTACAATCGGTGGGCGCCAGTACAGCGGCCATGATCCGGCACCACCTGGAGGATCGTACCGACGCGGCGAATGGCCTGCGGGCGGCGCGCCGCATGCGCGACTTCGCGCGCCTGTATGGGGACCAGCGCTTCAAGGAGGCTTGCGCCTATGCGCTGCCTCTGAACATCACGACGCTGCGCAGCATCGAATCTATCCTCAAAAAGTCCCCTGATAAGCAGTTGAAGCCAGCAACATCTTTCTCAACCCGTGCGCACCATGAACATGTTCGCGGCGCCAACTACTATGGAGAATCGTAAGATGAGCACCGTACAGCAAACGATCAATCGCCTGAAGGAACTGCGTCTGTCCTCAATGGCTGAGGCTTATGACTTGCAGCACCAGCAACCCAAACTTTACCAGTTGGGATTCGACGAGTGCTTTTCTTTGTTGGTGGAGAACGAGGCTTCCGCACGGGAGTCGAAGAAGCTGAACCGGCTGATTCGCGCTGCGGGATTTCCTGAGTCTGCCGTCCTTGAAGACGTGGACTATGGCTCCTCCCGTGGACTGGACAAGTCGCAGGTCGCATCCCTGGCCGGATGCGAATGGGTCAGGCAAAAACAGAATTTGGCAATCGTGGGAGCGACGGGCGTCGGCAAGACCTGGCTGGCCAGCGCTTTCGGCACCCAGGCTTGCCGCCTTGGGATGCCCGTAACGTTCCATCGCGCCAGTGATTTGTACGGCGAGATTGCGTTGGGCATGCATGACGGTTCGTTGCCCAAACTGAAGGCGGAACTGATCAAGCCGAGCTTGTTCATTCTTGATGACTTTGGTTTGGGAGACATCAGTCCAGCGGCAGCGCAGGTGCTGCTTGACGTGATCGATCGGCGCATGAGGTCGGGGTCTCTCTTGATAACCAGCCAGTATCCAACAGAGCAAAGCACACAATGCAGCGCTGATCACGACGCCGGACAGCAGAGCCTGTGACGGGAGGAGGGGCTCAGGCCATGCTCCGGTGCTCATGAGCAATGGATTAGGTGGTCAGATCGAACCGGAATGCCTGCTCACGTGCCACCGGAACGGATGCTCACGAGTGACCGGAATACGCACCTCAGTCACAATCACCTTGGCAGTTTACAATTGAAAGGGTCGGAATTGAGTTCCGCCCCCCAGTCCTTCAAATTCAACCCGTGAACTGTGCAGAAAATGGCGTCGCGCCATGGCAAAGGATGCAGACTATGTTCGCTCTTGAATGATGTGGTCTGCAAATTCCACCATCCGCTTGCAGGGAGGTGAATTCAATTCACACCCTCTACCCGGCAATATCCGCCCATGGATCGTCATGCTGAGCATGCTGCGTGATCTGGACTCGTGAGCGAGAGGCCGGCGTAAATCCCATTTCAGCTTCGTACCCCTTCATTTCCAATGCCAAATCGCGAATCACATCCATCAGCGGCGAACGACGCAGGATGCCGCTGGGGGTTTTGATTAGCATGCCCGATACGCCAGATCGGTTGATTTTGGCGAGCGCCTCGCGATACATGCCAGCGCAATTGGCCCAGCGCTCCAGCACGGCGGCGTCCAGCGATGACAGCAGCCCCGCAGGTGCATTGATTACGGCATAGCGCCAGGCTTCCTTGGCGGTGTCGGACATATAGTCGGGCGGCTCGCCCAAAGTGCCGCAAGGCTTCGGCTCGCAGGAATTGGCTCGGCACTTCTGCAGAGTTCCCTTGATTTTCTTGATGGCGGTGGGTAACGGTTTGCGTCCGGGCATGGCTGTGGTGGTGGGCTGGATACGGATTATTTCACCACAATTCCCGCAAAAAATCTGATGGTGTTAGCGGGGATATGAGGGTTGAAGCGGAAGTCGGTGCAAAAATTCCTGGGCGTCGTCTTCAGCGCAGATCGAGCACTGGCGTGGCTCGCAGGACAGAAGTCCCTAAAAAATGTTTTTCATTTTGCACGCGCAAAAATTTGAGCAGGCGCGCGGTGCTGAATCTGGCGAGCCCAAGGAATTTACCCCCCTCCGGGGCAAAGGGCGTCAATAGTAATGACACCCTTTGCCGTCTTCCCGATTTCTTCCCGTTTCCCGATCCCTATAGGGAGATCGGGAAATTCGGGAACGGAAACTGCCGGATTCGGGAGCTTTCGGAAGTCCCCTCTCGCGTGGGCATACCCTTTCTCGCCGACCATAACAATAGAGGCCGACTGTCACCATCATCACAATCGTCACAGGTTGCGTGATGGTCGTGACAGTCGTGATGATGCCCCTATTGTTTACGTCGGCATGGATGAGATATCCATCCCGGGGTAGACTGATCGCATTCCAAGGACAACAGCAATAAAACCCATGCCTATACCGATCTCAAGCAACTGCCTGCGCTACTGGGACCTGGCCGACCACATCCGGATCAACGACGCCATCGCCCTCTGGTGCGGCGTGGAACCGGCCGAACTGGCCAAGCTGAATTTCGAGACCCAGTGCATGAGCGCCAAGCGTGCCGCACTGGTCACCGCCTTGCGCGATGATCGGCTGGAATATGAAGACCTGGGTATCGTCACCAGCCAGGGCAAGGTGTTCAAGGGCGCGCCCGTCGACGAACTGATCGAGAAGGATCGCCTCGTCATCAACAAGGCGAGCCTGCGCCGGTGGTTCGAGCAATTACCCTTCGATGATCGCCCGCCATTCCTGTTTGACGAAGCGCGGCAACCGGTCATGCCCGACGGCAGCGACGTGGTGGAAATGAATAGCCTCAAGGCCATCGCGCTGATGGCGCATTTACTGGCGAAATCCTCGACGAAATTCGAAACCGGCCAACGCCCTAATGCCGAAGCTATCGGGCGGGCGGTGAATGAGGCGGCGCAGACCCTCATGCTTGGTGACACTCGTGGTTTACAGTCCTTCAACAAGAAGGTCGGCGAGGCATTGAGACTCTATGGTCCGGAGATCACGATTCACCGTAGCCGTTGATCGAATCCTGAAGTTCGGAAAACATTCCTGAACTTCCTGTTCGCTAACCACAGAGTGAATCACCATGTCGGCATTCCAATTGAACCGGAAGGAATGCCGAAATGCCCAAACGGGTCCAAAGACCGCAGCGCCCCAGCACCGCTGATCTGCGCGCCGAATTCTGGCTCGCCCCTGACGAATCCCTGCTTGACCGCAAGACCACAGCCGCCGGCATGGGCTACACTGTGGGCTGGCTGGAATCCGTCGCCACGAATGGCGGAGGTCCAGTGCTCACCAAAATTGGCCGCAGTGTCCGCTACCGCAAGGCCGATGTACTGGCATGGCTGGATGCCAACAGCCGCCGCGTCGAGCGCACATCCGAACTTACGGATCGGGGGTGATAATGAGGCATACCCCTTACCCGACAGCGCGAACATTCGCACGTTTCGCACCGCTTCGCATGGCTGCAAACCCAGTGTACATGCGGGGATTCGCAAGATTCGCGGGATTCGCACAGTGCTACCCTGAAATCGCGAATTCGGGGGCTTGCTGATGCGCGGTATCCCAAGCCAACGCATACCACGCCCCGAATGGGCCATGGGCGAAGCCCCCATGCCCCTGGCACGTGAGTTGCCAGCGGCATCCACCTTTCCCCACGAAGCCCTCGGCAACATTGGCACCGGCGTCGTGACGCTAATGCACCGGGTCATCCAGGCCCCTGTAGCGCTCGTCGGGCAAACCATTCTGGCGGCCATGAACCAGGCCAGTCAGCCGTACGCCAATGTCTGCATCGATGGGCGTGTCTCGCCGCTGTCGGAGTATTTCCTCACCCTGGGAGAATCCGGGGAGCGTAAATCGGCGGCCGATGGCTGGGCGTTGGCCAGCGTTCGACAGCAGCAAAAACTGCTCATGGCGCAGTATGACCAGGACCGTGATGTCTTCGACAAAGCCCTGGAGGTATACGAGACCACGAGCAAGCGCATCCTGGCCGACAAGAAGCTCAGCCCCGAAGCCAAGCAGGCCAAATTACAGGAGCTCACCAAACCCCAAGCGCCGGTGATGCCATTGCTCATCGTCTCCGAACCCAGCTCGGAGGCTATTCAGCGGCAGCTGATCATCGGAGAGCCTTCCATTGGGCTGGTCAATGACGAGGGTGGGCAATTCTTGGGTGGCTTTGCCATGTCTGCCGAGAAGCGCCTGGGCACCTTAACCACCCTGTCGCGTCTGTGGGATCGCGGTGAATTTGACCGGGTGCGGGTGGGTGATGGGTCTGGTAGCTACTACGGCCGTCGACTGTGCCTACACCTGATGGTACAACCGGTGGTCGCGGCCGGCCTGCTGGCTGACTCGCTGGCGCGTGAACAAGGGTTCCTGGCTCGCTGCCTTGTGAGCTATCCCTCCTCGACTGCCGGAACACGCATATATGTGGAAACCGACCTCAGCACAGCACCAGCGTACCAGGCTTACAATACCCGCCTGACTGAACTGCTGGCAGGGCGCTGGCCCAAGGCCAACGATCATGAACTCGATCCCCCCAACCTGTTCCTGAGCCCGGAGGCCAAGCGCACCTGGATTGCCATCTACAACGACCTGGAAGCCGGATTGGCACCTCATGGTCCCTTTGTGAACGTACGGGCACTGGCCTCCAAAGCGCCGGAACACATTGCCCGCCTCGCTGGCACCTTTGCCGTCTTTGAGGGGGATGACGAGGTGCACGAAGACCAGGTCGATCGTGCCCTGCGTCTGATGCTGCATTACCTCGATGAAGCCCAACGGCTGTGGGGCGCAGGTCAGATCAAACCCGAGTTGCGCTTAGCCCAAGAACTGCTGCAGTGGTGGCGTACCAGGGTGGGCACTGGCCGGATCATCACGCTGACCGACATCTATCGCAATGGCCCCAGTGCCATTCGCAGTGCCGCCGTGGCACGCAGTGTGGTGCGCATCCTGATGGATCATGGCTGGCTGATCACGGTGGAACACCCCAAGGCCAAAGAAGCTTTTGAACTGATGGAGGCTCGATGAATACACGAATTTGGCGATCTCTCCGTGCGAATTCTGCGAATCCCGCGAAAATCCTTATCTGCACTGGCTTTGCGCGCGTGCGAAGCCATGCGAATCGTGCGAATCGTGCGAATCGTGCGAATCCTGAACGTTCGACGCCACGCCGCCCAGCGTCAGCCCCGTCCCTGTGGGCGGCACCCGCTATGGAGCTCACCTTGAATAGAGACCCTCCTCCCAGCCTGCCTTGATCTGACCGTCATTTCGGCTTCCAACTGCAGGCGGCTGCGTAAGTCAGCCAAGCAGCAGATGAAGCAGTTTAACAAGCTGTGGTGCCGGCTGATTCGACGGCTCCTTCCTCGCCATCATGCAATGCGGGGAGCGCGAGCCCGTTGATCCGCTACCGGCAGACCACGAATGACAGGTTACCCGTGTTACCCGTTACCACCCAATCACAGATTAAGGAGATGAAATGAACAGTACGACGACCGACAGCAGCCCCATCGTCAACCAGCCGCTGGACTACTACAATCCGCAGGTCGAACAACGCGTGCAGCAATGGCTCGCCAGCGGTCAGTTGCTGACCTGGATTCCCATTCTCAATCAAGAAAACTTCCCTGACGTCCCGCAGCAAATCTTGCAGTTTGCCGATCAGTATCAGGAAGCGATGCGCTGGCCCATCCACCGCCCGGAAGACTTGCTGGCTTTACCAGAGGGCATTACCGGCTGGTTGCTGCCTGCCACGGCCTCCGATACCGACGTGGCCTGCGTCGTTTGGAACGGTGAGATTTACATCCTGGGCGTGCAGGACAAGCGCACCGGCAGGAAGCAGACCTTGCTGGGCAAGGGTGCTGATGTCCCGACAGATATCGGCAATCAGAGCGCGGTTTGACTTGTCTTCTGCCCGGGAAGAAGCGTTCATACAACTCCCTGATCACTAGGAGATAATGATGACATCACCCCTTCAATCAAAATTGCCCATTGCCGCCCAACTGGCGGCGCTCCCCACGATGCCCATGGCGGATTTGTGGAAGCTTTGGGATGAACATTATCCGCGCCGCCCCGGCACATGGAACCGCGACTATGTGGCCTCTCGCGTCGCCTACAAGATTCAGGAGGCCGCCCACGGCGGTGTCGATCCCGATATCCGGCGGCGGCTGGTGCGCCTCGGCGAATCGCAGTCGGCGTTCGGCAAGCGCCGGTCGGAAGTTCATCTGATGCCGGGCACGGTGCTGCTGCGCGAGTATGAATCCAGCGAGTACCGCGTCACGGTGACGCCGGAGGGTTTCTACGATCTGAACGGCAAGGTGTTCAAGAGCCTGTCGGCGGCGGCGCGTCATATCACCGGTGTCAATTGGTCGGGGCCGGCGTTCTTCGGTGTGAAGCAGAAGGGAGGCAAGAAATGAAGGCGCCTATAACGCGCAAACGCTGCGCAGTGTATTGCCGTGTCTCCACCGACGAGCGGCTCGATCAGTCGTTCAACTCCATCGATGCCCAACGCGAGGCCGGTCAGGCGTTCATTGTCAGCCAGCGCACCGAAGGCTGGATTCCGGTGGTCGATGATTACGACGACGGCGGCTTCTCTGGTGGCAATATGGATCGGCCAGCATTGAAGCGATTGCTCGCCGATATCGATGCCGGGAAGGTCGACATCGTGGTCGTATACAAGATTGACCGGCTGACGCGCAATCTGGCCGACTTTGCCAAGATGGTCGAATTGTTCGACCAGCACGGGGTCAGTTTCAGCGCCGTTACCCAGCAGATCAACTCGGCGACCTCGATGGGACGGCTGATGCTGAACGTGCTGTTGTCGTTTGCCCAATTCGAGCGGGAAGTGACCAGCGAACGTATCCGGGACAAATTTGCGGCCAGCAAGGCCAAGGGCATGTGGATGGGCGGAACGCCGCCGCTGGGATACGACGTTTCCGGCAGGCAGTTGATCATCAACGAGGCGGAAGCCGAAACGGTGCGGCATATCTGGAGGCGATTCGTCGAGCTGCGTTCGACGACGTTGCTCTGCCGGGAATTGCAGCGCGATGGGGTGAAGACCAAATCCTGGACTACGCGTACCGGCCTGTTTCGTTCTGGGCGACCGATCACCAAGCAGAATCTGTATAAGGCGCTGCGCAATCCCGTCTACATCGGCATGATCACTCACAAGGGTAAAGCCTATCCGGGCTTGCATGCGCCGATCATCGACCAGGCATTGTGGGATGAGGTGCAGGCCATCTTGGCCGTGTCGGAAAGGCAGCGGGCAGGCGACACCTTATCGAGATCGAGCCCGCCATTTTTGCTGAAGGGATTGCTGTTCGAGGCGAACGGGGAGCGCATGCTGCCCAGCTTTACCCGGCAGAAGAATGGTGGCCTGTGCCGGTATTACGTCGCCTATCTCGATCGGAAATTCGGCCATGGCACCAGCCAGGTCGGCACGCTGCCTGCCGAGCCGCTGGAGCAGTTGGTGATCGAGCAGGTGTTGGGCGCATTGCGCGCACCAGAAACCATACAAGCGGTCTGCGATGTGGTGAAGGCGCGGGATGCCAGGATTGGTGAACCAGAAGTCGTGGTCGCAATGCGCAACCTTGCCGTCGTATGGAAGGAACTCTTCCCGGCAGAGCAGCGACGACTCGTGCAGTTGCTGATCCGCAGGGTGTTGATTCACGAAAGAGGTGTCGAGATCGAGTGGCATCCCATGGGATGGTTTGAGCTGTGTGGTGAATTGGCACCGAATACGATCGGCGCTGAATTGCGCGAACTGGAGGAAGTATGAGCGAAATCTGCCGAACAGGACTGCCGCAGTCCCGGCCCAGAGAGGTTGAGCAGGGCGTTATCCTGACTACCTTCATTCCGATTCGCATCGTGCGGCACAGCACCAAGAAGGTGATCGTGCATCCGACGTCTGGGGGCTCTACCGCGATGCGGCGAGGCCAGGGCAATTTGGCCGATGGCACTCTGTTGTCGGCATTGGCGCGAGCAATTTACTGGCAGGATTTGCTGGATTCCGGGCGTGTGGCCAACATTGCCGAATTGGCCGAGGCCGAGAAAATGGAGAAGGTCCGGGTGCAGAAAATCCTGAAGCTGGCCCGTCTTGCGCCGGACATTGCCGAGCAGATCGCACGAGGTGAGGAGCCACCCGGCCTGACCTTGGAATTCTTCATTCGTCGTGAACTACCGGATGACTGGGAAGCCCAGCGTCGGGTGGTTGCCTCGCTTGGCTGCCAATCGGTTTGATACTGTATCGGTCAGCATTGAAAAAAACGAACAGCCTTTCGCGAACCCGCATAAAACCTGGATCCGGTGCGAAGGGCGACCCTCGCAAAAACAGAGAATAGAGAATGGGTCGGGTCGAAAATCGGCAAGAATCCGCCTGAAATCCCGGTCCGATGAATTCGCATCGCTTGGGAAGTCCCGCCAATATTGGGCTTGCTGCGGGCAACAAAAAAGCCGGAGCGCATCCGGCTTCTCGATGATGGTGGAGACGAGGAGGATCGAACTCCCGACCTTCGCATTGCGAACGCGACGCTCTCCCGGCTGAGCTACGTCCCCATCGCGCTTATTCTAAACGTTTTTCT
>JAJZPR010000026.1 GCA_021847835.1 Pseudomonadota bacterium | reverse complement strand
CTTCTTTGCGCGTCTTCTTGCGATACCGCTCGAATCCGCTCGCTTCCAGTGATCTTTGGCGCATGAAAATTCCTCCCGTGACTACTCTCGCTATTGTCGTATAGTTCTGGAATTGATCAGAGGTTCCTTAATTGTTGACCTGATGTTGCCTCAACAAATCCGCGGCAGCGGGTCATCCTCCAGTTCGTCCAGCATGCGTTTGCCGCCCAGCGCGGTTTCCAGCACCACGCGCCCCTTGCCGGCTTCGACGCGGCCGATGAGGGCGGCGTCCCTGCCGTTAGGCAGCGCACGCCAGGCCTGCAGGATGTCCTCGGCGGCATCGTCTTTCGCCACCGCGACGATGCGGCCTTCGCAGGCGAGGTAGTAGGGGTCGTAGCCCAGCATTTCGCACACCGACTGCACGGCGTCGCGCACGGGCAGTTTTGATTGCTGCAGCACGAGGTCGTGGCCGGTGGCGCGGGCGATTTCGTGCGCCACGGTGGCGAGCCCGCCGCGCGTGGGGTCGCGCATGAACCTGAGGCCGGGCTGGTGCCAGGCCGCGCGCGCCAGCGGCAGCACCGAGGCGGAGTCGGACAATAGTTCGCCGGAGAGGCCGAACTGTTCGCGCGCGAGCATGACGGCGATGCCGTGGTCGCCGATGGGGCCGGACACCAGCACGGCGTCGCCGGCTTCGATCTGCTGCATGCCGAGCTTCTGCGTCGCGGTGCGCTGGCCGATACCGGCCACCGACAGGTACAGTCCGCCGCCTTCGCTTCTGCGCACCACCTTGGTGTCGCCGGCGGCGACCTGCAGGCCATTTTCCCCGGCGGCGGCTGCGAAGCTTGCGATGAGCCGTTCGAGCACCGTCAGTTCCAGTCCTTCCTCGATGATGGCCGACAGCGTGGCGTAGCGCGGCTCGGCTCCCGCCACGGCGAGGTCGTTGACCACGCCGTGCACGGCGAGCGAGCCGAGGTTGCCGCCGGGGAATTCCAGCGGCTGCACGGTGAAGCCATCGGTGGTGACCATGATCTCGCCCTTGAGATCGGGCAGGTGCACGGCGTCGGCATCGGTGTCGAGCACCGGGTTGCCGAGGTAGCGCGCGAAAATTTCGGTAATCAGCTCGCGCATGAGGCGGCCGCCGTTGCCGTGAGCAAGCAGGATGCGTTCGTCGTTCATTATGAAAATCTCAATTCAAGCCGCAGAGGGCACAGAGTACACAGAGAGGCAATGCCTTGCGGCATCCCTGTGGTTAGCTTGATTTGTTTTCTCTGTATTCTCTGTGGCGGGTTTTTTTCTTCAGGTGCTACTTCAGGTAGAGAAACTCCATCACTTGCCCCAGGCATATCCCGCCGTCGTTGACCGGCACGCGCTGCGGCAGGTGCACTTTGAAGCCATGTTGTTCAAGCAGGACCTTGGCCGCCTCGGCCAGCAGCCGGTTCTGGAACACGCCGCCGGTGAGGCCAATGTTACCGATGCCGGTCTGTTCGCGCAGCTTAAGCGCCTGTTCCAGCAGGGCATGGGCAAGACTGGCATGAAAACATGCGGCGCGCCGGACAGGGCTGAGCGTGTGATCCGTCAGCATGGGCAGCAGCGGCGACCAGTCGCTTTGCCACAGGCCCGTGTCATTCTGTTCAAGCGGCAGCGGAATGGCTTCGGTCTTGTCATGCCGTTGCGCGGCGGCTTCCAGCTTCATCGGGCCTTCGCCTTCGAAGCTGGCGTGGGTACAGATGCCGGTGAGGGCGGCAGCGGCGTCGAACAGGCGTCCGGCCGCGCGGGTGGGGGGGGCATTGAGGCCTTTTTGCCAGGCGTCGTGCAGCAATTCGGGCGCGAAGGGCGCGGGGTGGCCGCATTCCCACAACAGCGCGGCGGCGGAACGCCAGGGCTCGCGCCCCGCTTGTTCGCCGCCGGGCAAGCGGAAGGAGCGGAAGCTGGCGGCGCGCTGCCAGCGGCCGGGTCTGCCGACGAAGGCTTCACCGCCCCACAGTTCGCCGTTCTCGCCCAGACCCACTCCATCCCATGCGAACACACCGAGGTTTTCCGCTTCAGGAAATTCCCAGGCCAGTGCCGAGGCATGGGCGTGATGATGCAGCACTTCGAAAACAGGGAGTCCGGTCTCGCGCACGAAGTGGCGGTAGCCGTAATTCGGGTGACGGTCGACGAGCAGGCGCGCGGCCTTTATTTGATAAAGCGCTTGCAGATCAGCCGCGACACGGGTCAGGGTTTCCAGGCTCTTCACACTTGATAGGTCGCCGATGTGCGGCGAAATGACGGCGCGCTTTCCCCAGGCCAGCGCGATGGCATTCTTGGTGTGCGCACCCAGTGCCAGCACCGGCTGCGGCAATTCGGCCGGCAGCTCCAGTTCCAGCGGGGACAGGCCGCGTCCAAGCCTGAGCGGACGCGGTTTCGCCGCGATGACGCGATAGACGGAATCGTCCGCCGGCCGTGCGATGGGCCGATTGTGATGCAGGAAGGCGTCGGCCACGATTTCCAGACGTGCCTCTGCTTCGGCATTGTCGGTCATTACCGGCTCGCCGCCAAGATTGCCGGAGGTTGCCACCAACGGCCCGCCGAAGCCGTCGAGCAGCAGGGTATGCAGCGGGCTGTAGGGCAGTATGCAGCCGATTTCATCAAGGCCGGGAGCGATCTGCGCGCTCAGGCACTCAGGATGTTTTTTCGGCAGCAGCACGATGGGCCGCTGCGGCGAGCGCAGGAGATCGAGGCTCTGTTCGTCGAGCGCCACGCTTTCCGATAATGATTTTTCGTCTGCCGGGAACATCACCGCCAGCGGCTTGAACGGACGCGGCTTGCGCATGCGCAGGCGAGCCACGGCTTCGTCGTTCTTCGCATCGCACATGAGGTGATAGCCGCCGATGCCCTTGACCGCGACGGTGTAGCCGTCCCTGAGAAAACCGATGGCAGCGGCAAGCGCGGCCTCGTTGCCGCTTGTTTCATTTTCACCCGGCTCGACGAACACCAACTGCGGTCCGCATATCGCACAGGCCACCGGTTCGGCATGGAAGCGGCGGTCGAGCGGGTCCGTATACTCCCGCGCGCAATCCGGACACAGGGGAAAGGCCTTCATGGTGGTGTTGGGCCGGTCGTAGGGCAGGGACTCGATCAGGGTGTAGCGCGGCCCGCACTGCGTGCAGTTGATGAAGGGATAGCGGTGGCGCCGGTCGGCGGGGTCGTTGAGTTCGCGCAGGCAGTCCTCGCAGGCGAAGAAGTCCGGCGGCACATGGATGTGGGCCTCGCCGGCCTGGCTGGGCAGGATGGCAAAACCGGCGTGCGGCTTGCAGGCCACGGCTTCGCTTCGTGCCAGGCACGGACGGGCGATGGCGGGGGCCTGGCGGATGAGATGATCGGCAAAGCATTCGAGATTCTGCCCGCTGCCTTCGGCATGGATTTCCACGCTGCCGGTGACGTTGCGCACCCAGCCATTCACATGCAGTTGCTTTGCCAGGCGATAGACGAAGGGCCTGAAGCCCACGCCCTGAACCTGGCCTGTGATCAGAAAGTGGCGTGCCATGACTGATTCGCTGCTTGATGTCACTGCTTGGCAACCTTTAATTCAAGCCACAGAGAGCACAGAGTACACAGAGAGAAAGATTTTTACTGTGCGGCTGGGCTAGTGCACAGGCAACTGGTTGAAGTAAGAAATGAAACACTGATTCTCTCTGTGTTTCTCTGTGTCCTCTGTGACAGTTTTTTAAGATTATTCCGTCGCCGTGACTTCTGCCTGTTCGCGCACGCCGCCTGCCCACCAGATGCGGCAGGCGCCTTCGTCCGAAACCATGCAGGGGCCGATGGGATGGCGCGGGGTGCAGCCGGTTCCGAACAGGCGGCACTGGTTAGGGTAGATCTTGCCCAGGACGACCTTGGCGCAGTCGCAGCCGGGCGGCATCTGCCCGGCGCGACGGCGTGCGGCGTCATTGTGGCCAGGGAACACGAGGCGCGCATCGTGCGCGGCGTAGGCCGGCTTCAGCGCATAGCCGGAATCGGGAATGATGCCGATGCCGCGCCAGTTGGCGTCGACCACGTCCAAGGTCTCCCGCATCATGCGCTGCGCGGTGGGGTTGCCGCCGGGGTGAGCGACTTCCGGATAGCAGTTGTCGAGAAAGCGCTCGCCGCTTTTGAGCTGGCGCAGCACGGAATAGAAGGACGCGAGCAGCGAGTCGGGCGCGAAGCCGGCCACCGCGGCGGGAATGTTGTGCCGCCGCACCACGAAGTTCCATTCCTCCGGCCCCATCACGGTGGAGACGTGGCCGGGCGCGACCAGGGCGTCGAAGCCGGGCGTGTCCGAGTCGAGCAGCATGGCGACCGCCGGCCAGGTCAGGCGGCCGGAGAGCAGGATATACAAGTTGTCAGGCACGCCCTCGGCGAGCATGGCGGCAGTCGGTGCGGTGGTGGTCTCGAAGCCGGCGGCGAAGAACACCACGGGCTTGTCCGGGTTCTGCAGTGCGATCTGTCTGGCTTCGGTCGGGCTGGCGATGGGGCGCACGTCGGCGCCGGCGGCGCGGGCCTCATCCAGCGAACGCGGCTCGCTTTTCGGCACGTTGACCGGCACGCGCAGCATGTCGCCGAAGGCGACGAGGATCACTTTTTCATTCAGCGCAAGCTGGATGGCCTGATAGATGTCCTCTTCCGGGCACACGCACACGGGGCAGCCGGGGCCGGGGATGAGCTCGATGTTCGCGGGCAGCGCGCCGCGCAGCCCGGCCTGGGTGATGGAGCGCTCGTGCCCGCCACACACGTTCATGATCCTGACCGGGCGCCCGAAACCGAGGGCGCGGATTTTGTCCAGCCAGGCGCGGGCGTCGTTCATCCTGCGTTCGCGCCGTGCAGGCGCTGGCCGTCGGCCTGAATCGCAGGGCGGCGCGACTGGCCGATGGCCACGCGCGCGCGCTGGGCGGCGAGCTGCTCGCGCAGCCATTGCAGCCAGGCTTCCATGCCCAGCCCTTTGCGCGCCGAGAGTTGCATGACCGGCACTTCGCTGGCGAGGTTGCGCAGATGGGCGGCGGCTTTGGCCGGGTCGAAATCGTCCAGCACCGCCAGCAGGTCGGTCTTGGTCACCAGCATGGCGTCGGCGGCGCGGAACATGACCGGATACTTGGCCGGCTTGTCGTCGCCTTCTGTCACCGAGAGCAGGGTGACGTTGACGTGCTGGCCGAGGTCGAAGGAAGCCGGGCATACCAAGTTGCCGACGTTCTCGATGAACAGGATGTCGATGCCGTCGAGACTCATGTGGTGCAGCGCGTCGTGTACCAGGTGGGCGTCGAGATGGCAGGCAGTGCCGGTGACGATCTGGTGCGCCGGCACGCCCTGGGCGCGGATGCGAAGGGCGTCGTTCTCGGTTTCCAGGTCGCCTTCGATCACGGCGAGGCCGAATTCGTTTTTCAGCCGCGCGATGGTCGCTTCCAGCAGCGCGGTCTTGCCCGAACCGGGCGAGGACATCAGATTGACGGCGAGGATGCCGCGCGTGTCGAAGTGGGCGCGGTTGTGCGCGGCCTGGTCGTCGTTCTTCTTCAGCAGGTTCTGCAGCACCGACACCGTCGTGGCACCGGGTTCGACCGGCTTGTAGGCGAATTTCTTGTTTCCGGGGGTGAGGTTGCAGCCGCAGGTATCACACATTTTCGTAAGGGGTGAGGGGTGAGGGGTGAGTGGGGTTCATGGTCAGTTCCACGCTTTCCAGTATCAGTTCGTCGCCCGATATCAGTTGAGTATGCCAGTCGCCGCAGGTGCCGCACAGCAGCCGGTTCATCGCCGCCTCGGTTTCCGCGCCGCAGGTCTGGCAGCGCACACGCACCGGAGCGTTCACCAGTTCCATCGCAGCCTGTTCGATCGCACTGCCCGCTGCGGCCAGGGTGAAGGCGCTTGCCAGCAATTCGGGTACCACGCCGGACAGCGGGCCGATGCGCACCCGAAATGAAGTGGCGGCATCGGCCTGGCGCTCGCGCACGATGGCCTCTATCTGTTCAACCAGGGCCTGGGCAACGGAGAGCTCATGCATCTCAACCGGTCTCCTCCAGGATCTGGTCGAACAGTTCCCAGGCCGAGCGCGCATCCGATTCGGTAACCTTCTGGATGGCATAGCCCACGTGCACCATGACGAAGTCGCCAACCCGCGGCGGCTCATCCTGCATCATGAACAGGCTGACATCGCGGTAGATGCCCTTGGCCTGGCAGCGCGCCACGAAGCCGTCGACGCTTTCTATTTGCATGGGGATGGCAAGACACATGGGTTGGGTCCGAATCCAGGGCTGCGCCAGTGTTGGTGTAATTAACAGTCTAGCGATATTTCAGAACTCTGTGGGCACGGTAACAGAAACTTTACAATGCCAGGTTATCTTGTTTGGATGCCTGAGAAAAACCGAATCCTGGACACGCTCAACGAGCGGTCCCTGTTGCTGCCCAGCCTGGTGAACAGGGCATTGTCCGCCAATGACCGGGTCAAATACCGCTTCACCCTGCTGCAATCCGCCCAGTCCCGTGCCGAACGGCCTGACGCGCCCGCATCGAACCTGCGTGCCGAACGCATCGCGGCGGGGGTGCAGGACAGCCGCCTCGATAGCGTGGTTGCGGAATCCGTGGCGGTGGGCAAGGGACGTTACCGCATCCCGGCCTCGGGCGAAATCGTGCAGGCTGCCTATGCGGATGTGACGGAAATGCTCGATCCGCTCAAGGCCGCGGAAATTCCGGAGGCTGAGTCCTTTTCCAACCGCCTGCGGAGCCTGACCAAGGCGCTTGCCGGCGACGACATCCTGGCGGCGGACGAGCTGCATGCCATTACCTCGGGCAATCGCGAGTCCGGCGACAGCCTGCACCTGCTGGTGATGGACATGCACCGGGCCTTGAATGCCCTGCAGGCTAGCCTCGCCGGCGAAACCATCGATGGCTGCCGCGCCTACGGCATCGGCGATGCGGACCGTGCCTTGATCGCCGCCTTCATGGCCGGTGTGAACCGCACCGCGCCGCTCAAGTTCGAGCATCCCGGACTTTCCGCCACCGCGACGCGGGTGGGCGACAAGCTGGTATTGCAAAACGACATCGGCACCACCGATGCCCATGTGCTGGTGGTGCATGTCGTCGGGCGCAAGGTCACGGTGACCTACACCGACGTGCACTTGCCGCGCCTGCTTTTCTTCCAGAGCCTGTTCGAGCGCTTCGACGTGCGCTGGGAGGACACCCGTTCGCGCAAGGATGCCGCCATGGAGGACGGCGTCTATCACCTGTGCGTGTGCAACTACACTGCGCGCAGCCAGGCCCGGTTGCGCGATTATCTCGAACATCTCGGCTCGCGGCTGGTGTTCCTGATCGACTGGAACCGCGCGCGCAAGCGCTTGCGCATGTTCGTTTCCCGCAACAACGCCATCGGCCTGCTCAAATGGGCGGCGGACAACGACATCGGACACATGGCCTGGCTCAAGGCAGGCGGCGAGCAGCTGGTGTTCGATGCCATGAGCTTCGCTTTCGGCAGCCGCATCAAGCCCGGCGACAAGCTGGACGACCTGCTGCAGCCGGAACGTGCCGTGCAGTTTTTGCGCCTTAATCTCAGGCGCTCGCTGGAGGGATTGAACCAGGGGCGTCCGGCATCGCTGATCGAAGACGAAATCCGCACCGAGCTGGCTTCGCAGGTGCGATCCTCCGAAGATGCGCTGCTCGACGCTGCGCTCGAACATGCGGGGCTGATCGTGGAACTGGCCGATACCGTGCGCGCGGCCCTGGAGGCCGCTCAGGCTGGGCGCCTGGGCGAAGTCGCAGCCATGGCCGAGCGCGCCAAGGCCTGGGAAACCGCGGCCGATCATGAACTGAATGCGGTGCGCGGCAGGCGGCCGGAAGACGACAGCTTCATGACGCGCTTCATGAGCGAGGCGGACGACATTGCCGATGAGCTCGAGGAGGCCGTGTTTCACATCACACTCGCGCCCAAGGCCTCGGGGGAATCCATCGTCGCCCTGGCCGGGCTGACCGAACAGGTGGCGCGCGCCAGCCGCGAATACGTCAAGGCGCTGGCGGCATCGCGCCATGCCCGCCGCGGCGTGCCGCGCGAGGACATGGAGGATTTTCTGCAGGCAGTGTACGCGATCGGGACCATGGAGCATGCGAGCGACCTGGCCGAGCGCGAAGTGAAGCGCATCCTGGCGAAGGGCAGCCGTCCTTTCGCCGAGATATTCGGCGTCGTGGAAGCGGCGCGCAACCTCGAACAGGCCGCGGACGGCCTGATGCATGCCGCGCTGCTGCTGCGCGACCATGTGCTGGGACGGGTGATCCATGACTAGGGCGCGCGGAAAAAACAGGATTTCGTTGCCTGTGTTCGACCTTGCCGGACGCGATGGCGTGCCGGATGCCGCACAGGTCGGATTCAAGGCCCACAACCTGATGCGCATGGCGGCCATGGGGCTGCCGGTGCCGCAGGGCTTCGTGCTGCCGACCGAGTGGTGCCGGGCAATGCGGGACGGCAAGGACGCGAAGGCGCTGCTGGAGAGCGCGTTGCAAACCGGCATCCGCGATCTGGAGCGGGCCACGGGGCTGGGCTTTGGCAGCGCACGCCGGCCGTTGCTGATTTCGGTGCGCTCGGGGGCGCCGGTTTCCATGCCCGGCATGATGGAAACCGTGCTCAACGTCGGCTTGAACGAAGCCTCGCTGGCGGGCCTGCTGCGCCTCGCCGGCGACCACAGGCTGGCGTGGGATTCCTATCGCCGGCTGATCCAGTCCTTCGCCGAAATTGTCGCGCATGCGCCGTCGGCGCCGTTCGACAGTGCGCTTGATCAGGCCTTGCGCCGGAATGGGGTGGAGGTTGCCCGCCATCTCGATTTCCGCGCGCTGCGCGACCTGGCGCAAACCTATCAGGACCTGTATCGAGAACATGCCGGCCACGAGTTTCCCCAGGACCCATATGATCAGCTGGCTGCCGCCGCGCAGGCGGTATTTGCATCCTGGGACTTCGACAAGGCCGTCGAATATCGCCGCCTGAACGGGATCGGCGACGAGTTGGGCACCGCCGTCACCGTGCAGCGCATGGTATTCGGCAATGCCGGCGGCAGTTCGGGGGCCGGGGTGGGCTTCAGCCGGGATCCTTCCAGCGGCGAAAACCGACTGTATCTCGACTGGCTGGCGCAGGCGCAGGGCGAGGACATCGTTTCCGGCCGCCGCCGGGTCAGCGCCGATGCGGAAGCCCCTTATTGGCTGGTGCAGAAACTTTCCTCGGTGGGCGAAGCGCTGGAAAAGGCCTTCAAGGATGCCCAGGAATTTGAATTCACCGTGGAAAACGGCGAGCTGTTCATGCTGCAGACCCGCACCGCCAAGCGAACCGCGCTGGCCTCCCTGCGCATGGCCGTTGAACAGATGGACGAAGGCCTCATCACGCCAGACGAAGCACTGGGCAGACTGGCTTCGATCGACATCGACGGCATCGAGATCAAGCATGTCAAATCCGCGCAACCGCCACTGGGCCGCGCGACGCCTGCGGGAACCGGCGTGGCGCGCGGGCCGGTTGCCCTCTCCGTCAAATCGGCGCAGGAGTTTGCCAGGCGCGGCACGCCGGCCATCCTGGTGCGCAACGACGTCGCCACCGATGACATCGCAGGGCTGGCCGTGGTCGACGGCGTGTTGACCGCAAGCGGCGGGCGCACTTCGCATGCTGCCGTGGTGGCAAGACAGATGGGCAAGGTTTGCCTGGTCGGCTGCGGGGAACTTGCCATCGACGAGGCAGCCGGGCGCGCCAGGCTGGGAAAAGTCGACATCCTCGAAGGCATGACCCTTTGCCTGGACGGGGACTCCGGCCTCATATATGCGGACACCCCTGAGGTCGTGACCGAACGCCCGCAGGCGCTGATCGACCGCGTGAACGAGTGGCGTGCGGGCCGCCAGGCGTGAAGCCCGGGTGTTTCGCCGGCTTGTAATTTCCCTTACCGCCTACTAGCCTAAATAAGGATGAAAACAATCATACTGGGAGTAGGCAATACCTTGCTGAGCGACGAGGGGGTCGGCATCCACGTCCTCGACGCGCTGGCAAGGTCGTCGTTGCCGCAGGAGGGGGTCGTCGATCTGATCGACGGCGGCACCCTGTCTTTCACGCTCGCCGTCGCCATCGAGGAAGCGGACTCGCTCATCGTGGTCGACGCCGCGCAGCTCAAATCGCCGCCCGGCACCCTGCGCCTGTTCCAGGGTGAGGAAATGGATCGTTTCCTCATGGGCCAGAAAAAATCCAGCGTGCACGAAGTCGGCCTCACCGATCTCATGGCCATCGCCCGGCTGACCGAGCGCTGGCCGGAAAAGCGCGCGCTGGTCGCGATCCAGCCGGAAAAGCTGGACTGGGGCGACGAGCCCACCGCGCCGGTGCAATCCGCCATTCCCGAAGCCTGCCGCCGGATCGAAGCCTTGGTGAAGGAGTGGCATGCGCTCCATTAACGAGATTCCCATTCAGGTATTGTCCCCGGACGAGATGCTCACCGGGCAGGCCGAGGCCGTGCTGACCGAGGTCGCCGACCTGCTGGAACGGCTGCTGGCGACGGGCGAGGAGGGCAGCATCGACCTGCGCAGCCTGCCGCTGTCCCCGGCCGACCGCGACTGGCTGGACGCGAAACTCGGCCGCGGCGAAGTGGAAATCAGCCTGGAGGCCGGCGGCCGTTCCACCCTGTACGAAACCGCCTACTCGGGCGTGTGGAAGGTGGTGCACCGCGATACCGAGGAGCGCGTGGTGTCGGAATTCATCGAGCTTGCTTACGTGCCGGCCATCGTCAGGCCGGCCGGAGCGGACATCGAAAATGCCTATGAAAAACTGCAATCCGATCTGAAGCAAATTTCCTAGAGGGGGCGCAAGAAATGGACAGGGAAGAGACATTGCTGGACCACATGGAGCGGGAAGGCATGTCCCGCCGCACCTTTCTCAAATATTGCGCCTCGCTGGCGTCGCTGATGGCGCTGCCGCCCAGCGCCGCCGCCGCCATGGCGGAAGCCCTGGGCAAGGCCAGGCGCCCGTCGGTGATCTGGCTGCCGTTCCAGGAATGCACCGGCTGCACCGAGTCCATCACCCGTTCGCATACGCCCAGCGTCGAGGGCATGATCTTCGACATGATCTCGCTGGATTATCAGATGACACTGATGGCGGCCGCCGGGCATCAGGCCGAAGAAGCCCTGCAGACAGCGATGAAGGAAAACTACGGCAAATATGTGCTGATCATCGACGGCTCGGTGGCGACCGGCATGGATGGCGCCTACGCCTGTCATGCGGGGCACAGCAACCTGGAGAGCCTGAAGGAGGCGGCCAAGGGCGCCGCTGCCATCATCGCGCTGGGCTCGTGCGCTGCATTCGGTGGCATCCCCAAGGCCAATCCCAACCCGACCGGCGCGGTGGCGGTGTCCGACATCATCAAGGACAAACCCATCGTCAACATTTCCGGCTGCCCGCCCATTCCCGTGGTCATCACCGGCGTGCTGGCGCATTACCTCACCTTCGGCACCCTGCCGGAACTCGACGGCCTGGGCCGGCCCAAGGCCTTCTACGGCGAGACCATCCACGACCGCTGCTACCGCCGGCCGTTCTACGACCAGGGCAAGTTCGCCAAGACCTTCGACGACGAAGGCGCGCGCAAGGGCTGGTGCCTGTTCGAGCTGGGCTGCAAGGGGCCGGTGACCTACAACGCCTGCGCCACCACCAAGTGGAACGACTCGACTTCCTTCCCCATCGAGTCCGGCCACGGCTGCATCGGCTGCTCGGAACCGGATTTCTGGGATGCCGGCGGCTTCTACAAGGCGCTGTCCACTCCGGCCAATCCGCTCAAGTACGTGGGCGCGGCTGCCATCGCCGGCGCAGCCGCAGGCGTGGCGGTGTCGTTCGCCAACCGCGCCAGGAAGGGCGCCGCCAAGGCCGCACATGAGAAGACCAGCCTCTCGGATCTGGAGAAATGAGCATGAACGAAATCCAATTCCTGACCTGGGTGCGCGGCACGGGGCTCAACATCGCGCTGGGACTGTTTCTGCTGGGCATGCTGTGGCGGCTGATCGAGATTTACACCCTGGGACGCAAGCAGGATCTCGCGCCGGCAAGAAACGCCGCGGGCGCCTCGGGCTGGCATACCATCGCGCGCCGCTCGCTGCCGCCGCCCGGCATGCTCAAGCGCTCGCCGGTGAGCTATGTCGGCGGCTACATTTTCCACATCGGCCTGTTCATCGCGGTGTTCTTCTTCGCCCCCCACATCAAGCTGGTCGAAAGCCTGCTCGGCATTTCCTGGCCCGGCCTGCCTTCGCAGGTGATCGACGCGGTGACGGTGGTGACGCTGGCGACCATGGTGCTGGTGCTGGCCGACCGCATCAACAAGCCGGTCAAGCGCTATCTGTCGACCTTCGGCGATTACCTCGCCTGGGCGTTGACCTTCCTGCCGCTGCTGACCGGTTATCTGGCGGTCAAGCATCTGGTGCTGCCTTACACGACCATGCTGGCGCTGCACATTTTGAGTGTGGAACTGCTGCTGATCGCGCTGCCGTTTACCAAGCTGATCCACGTTTTCACGCTGTTCGCCTCGCGCTGGTACAACGGCGACATCAACGGCCGAAGGGGGGTTCCAGTATGACTGCATCCTTGCAAAAAGGCATCAACGCGCTGAAGGAAGTCATCGATGCGCCGGTCGCCAGCTTCTTCAGCAGCTGCGTGCACTGCGGCCTGTGCGCCGAGGCCTGCCTGTTCTACACCGAGACCGGCGATCCCAGGTACACGCCCATCCACAAACTGGAACCGCTGAAGCGCGTGTACCAGCAGGAATACACCCTGCTCGGGCGGCTGGCGAAAATGGCCGGTCTGGCCAAGCCCGTCACCGACGAGGAACTCGAGGCCTGGAGCGAGCTGGTCTACGACAGCTGCACCCTATGCGGGCGCTGCAGCATGGTGTGTCCCGTTGGAAACGATTTGATCTACATGATCCGCAAGCTGCGCGAAGGCATGGCGGTGTCAGGCCACGCGCCCGAGGGCATCGTCAACGCCACCAAGCGCACCGTCGAACTGGGCGGGCCCATGGGCCTGAAGTGGCCGGCGGTGCAGAACGTGATCAAGCATCAGGAAGCCGAAAGCGGGCTGAAGATTCCCGTCGATCAGGCCGGCGCCGAATACCTGGTGCTGCTGTCCTCGATGGAGATCGTCAACTACCCCGAATACCTCGGCGCGCTGGCGAAGATTTTCAACAAGGCAAACATTACCTGGACGCTGTCGTCCGAGGCGTTCGAGGCCACCAATGCCGGCATCCAGATCGGCGCTTCCGATCTCGCGCGCGAGATCGTGTCGCGCATCGTCAACACTGCGGAAAAGCTGGGCGTGAAAAGGGTGCTGTCGCCCGAGTGCGGCCATGCCTACATGGCCATCCGCTGGGAAGGCCCCAACCTGATGGGACGGCCGTTCAAGTTCGAGGTCGTGCACGTGCTGGAACTGCTCGACGAACTGCGTGGCAAGGGCGTGCTGAAAATGAAGGACAAGCTCAAGACCCCGGTGACCCTGCACGACCCCTGCCAGATCGTGCGCCGCGGCGGCGTGCTGAACGCCCCCGAGGCCCTGGTCAATGAAGTGGTGGTCGAGTTCCGGCCCATGACCGACCACGGCAAGATGAACTGGTGCTGCGGCGGGGGCGGCGGGGCGTCCGCCATCCACGAGCCCGATGCGGAAGCGCTGCGCTTTGCGGCCTTCAGGCGCAAGAAGGCGCAGCTGGAGGAGACCGGCGTCACCACCATGGTGACTTTCTGCGCCAACTGCCGCGTCACCCTCGAAGAGGCCATCGAGCACTACGAAATGAATACCCACCTACTAGGCCTGACCGAACTCCTGGCCGAACACATGGAAGACTAAGCCCATGAACGCTCCCCAACGAGTAGTAGTTGACCCCATCACCCGCATCGAAGGCCATTTGCGCATCGAGGCGGAGACCGATCCCAGTGGCAAGATCACCCAGGCCTGGTCCGCCGGCACCATGGTGCGCGGCATCGAGATCATTTTGCGCGGCAGGGATCCGCGCGATGCCTGGGCCTTCGCGCAGCGCATCTGCGGCGTGTGCACCCTGGTGCACGGCATCGCCAGCGTGCGTGCGGTCGAGGATGCGCTCAAGTATGAGATCCCGCCCAATGCCGAACTGATCCGCAACCTGATGATCGCCGCCCAGTTCGTGCACGACCATGTCATGCATTTTTACCACCTGCACGCGCTCGACTGGGTGGACGTGGTGTCCGCGCTGAAAGCCGATCCCAAGGCGACCTCGGAACTGGCGCAGAGCATCAGCGGCTGGGCCAAGTCCTCGCCCGGCTATTTCAGCGACGTGCAGAAGAAGGTCAAGACCTTCGTCGAAGGCGGCCAGCTCGGCATCTTCTCCAACGCCTACTGGGGCCACCCGGCCTACAAGCTGCCGCCCGAAGCCAACCTGATGGCAGTGGCGCATTACCTCGAAGCCCTGGCCTGGCAGCGCGAGGTGGTCAAGCTGCACGCCATCTTCGGCGGCAAGAACCCGCACCCCATGTTCCTGGTGGGCGGCGTGCCCTGCGCCATCAGCGAGCAAGGCAGCGGCGGCAAGGGCCGCGGCGGCCACCAGGCCGGCACCGCGCTCAACCTGGTCGGCCTGCAGACGGTGCAGAACGTCATCACCCAGATGCGCGAATTCGTCGACCAGGTCTACGTGCCCGACACCCTGGCGATTGCCGGCTTCTACAAGGAGTGGGGCGCGATGGGCGAGGGCCTCGGCAACTTCCTCACCTACGGCGACTTTCCGGGCAAGAGCATGTGGGACACCGATTCGCTCTTCATCCCGCGCGGCGCCATCCTCAACCGCGACCTCTCCACCGTGCATCCGGTCGACATGCACGCCGACGGCGAGATCCAGGAATTCGTCTCGCACTCCTGGTACAAGTACAGCGTGGGCGACCAGACCGGCCTGCATCCCTACAAGGGCGAGACCGAGCTCAACTACACCGGACCCAAGCCGCCTTACGAGCACCTAGACGTCGACGCCAAGTATTCCTGGCTCAAGTCGCCGCGCTGGAAGGGGCATTCCATGGAAGTCGGCCCGCTCGCGCGCGTGCTCATGTTGTATGCCAATGGCCACGAGCAGACCAAGGAACTGGTGGGCATGACGCTCAACAAGCTCGACGTGCCGGTGCAGGCGCTGTTCTCCACGCTGGGCCGCACGGCGGCGCGCACGCTGGAATCCAAGGTCATCGCCGATGCGATGCAGGGCTGGTTCGACCAGCTCATGGCCAACATCAAGGCAGGAGACGTCAGGACTTTCAACGAGAAACTGTGGGAGCCCTCAAGCTGGCCGAAGAGCGCCAAGGGCGCGGGCTTCATGGAAGCGCCGCGCGGCGGCCTCGCGCACTACATCGTGATCGAGAACGAAAAAATCGCCAACTACCAGGCGGTGGTGCCCTCCACCTGGAACGCCGGCCCGCGCGATGCCGCCGGCCAGCCCGGCGCCTACGAGGCGGCGCTTCAGCACAACCACGTGCTGCACGACCCCAGGCAGCCCATCGAAATCCTGCGCACCATCCACAGCTTCGATCCCTGCATCGCCTGCGCGGTGCACGTGACCGACCCGGAAGGCGAGGAACTGGTGAAAGTGAAAGTACGCTAATGAAAAAGGGGCACGACATGCATATCAGAAACCTTACGCTGCTTGTTCTGGCTGCGGCAGCACCTGCCGCCTGGGCGCATGGCCAGGGCGCGCACACCCACGATGCCGGGCTGATCGCGGGCATGCTGCATCCGTTCAGCGGCCTCGACCATCTGCTCGCCATGGTGGCGGTGGGCCTGTGGGCGGCGCAGCAGGGCGGGCGCGCCTTGTGGGTTCTGCCTTTGAGCTTTATCAGCGCCATGGCGATCGGTGCGGCGATGGGCATGGCTGGCGTGACTTTCGCCGTCATGGAAGCCGGCATCGCGCTTTCCGTGCTGGCGCTGGGCGTGCTGGTGGCCCTGCGCCGCCGGATGTTTCTGCCGCTGGCCGCTTTGCTGACCGGACTGTTCGCCTTGTTCCACGGCGTGGCGCACGGCCAGGAAATGCCGCTTGCCGCCTCGCCCTGGGGCTACGGACTGGGCATGCTGGCGGCTACCGCGCTGCTGCATGGCCTCGGCGCGTTCGCCGGCATGCAGGTCCGCCAGCGGCTCCTGGGCCTGACCGGCACGGCCATCACGCTGGCGGGAATCGGCATGCTGTTCAATCTTGCCGGCTGATTCGCCGAGCCCCGATGGAAGACATCCTCAAGCGCCTGCTGGAGGCGGAAAGAAAGGCGGAAGAGCAGGTGGTGCAGGCCGATGCGGCGCGCAGGAAAATCATCCAGGATGCGCTCGACGAGGCACGCCGCGCCGAGATCGAATTCGAAAAGCAGGCCGATGCGCGGCGCAAGCCTTTTCTCGCAAAGGCCGGGGAGGATGCGCAGCGGCGCGTCGCGGAACTCGAGGCGGACTCGGCGGCGCATCAGCGGCTGCTGCGCGAGCGCGCGGCCCGCAACGAAGAAGCTGCGGTCGAGGGGGCGCTGGCATTGATCCTCGGCCAGGATTGATCTTTTCGGATTCCGGCGTCAATGTGAGTTGCTGGAAGTCGGCCAGACTATGTTGAACCATTATCTCGATGCCCGCGTCAGCCTGATGGCCGCGCGCCTGCTGCGCGAGGAGGAATTGCCCGTGCTGGCCGAAGGCGGTGCCGAGGAAAGCGCGGCGATCCTGGCGCACGCGGGCCTGGGCCGGATTCTTGCCGACCTGGAAGCCGGGCGTTATCTCGAGCAGTCCATCATCCGCAGCCAGCTGGACGACGTCCTGATCCTGATGCGCGCGGCAGGCGAGGGCCGCAGGTTTCTGGAGTACTGGATGCAGCGCTTTGAGCTGTCCAACCTCAAGGCCATCATCCGTGCAAAAATGTCCGGGGCGCCCGCCATGCTGGTGCGTCAGGAACTGCTTGATCTGGGCTTTCTTGCCTCGCTGCCCCTGGAAGAACTCTTGCAGACCGAAGACGTCGGCGAACTGCTGCGCCGCCTGGAAACGACACATTATGCCGACATCGTGCGCTTCGCACGCCGCGCCTTCGAGGCGCAGCCGCGGCTGTTCGACCTCGACGCCGCGCTCGACCGCCGCTTTTATCACGGGCTTGTCGAACTGGCACGCCAGCAGGAGGCCGTGCTGGGCAAGGGTTTCCGCAGTCTCATGGAATTGCTCATCGACCGCATCAATCTGGTGTGGTTGTTGCGCTACCGTTTTCTCTACAAGCTGCCGTCATCGCAGGTGTTTTACCTGCTGGTGCCCAGCCACTACCGGCTTTCCTCCGGTATATTGAGGGATCTCGCGGTACGCGACAGGCTTGAGGAGGTGCTGGCCGCATTGCCGCAGCCTTACCGCGAATGGCTGAGCGAGTCGGACAGCGTTTACAAGGTGTTCACGATCCTGGAAGGAAAATCCGCGCGCGCTGCGCATGCCGTGCTGCACTCGAATGCGCCGGGCTTTGCGCGCGCCTTTGCCTATCTCGTGCTGCGCGAGCGCGATCTGCGCATGGTGCGGGCCGCCCTCAAGGGCCGTGCCATCGGTCTCAATGCGCAGACCATCAGGCAGGCGATGGGCCTGGACACGCTCGGCGCATCGCCCGACAGGCAGGCGGCGTAGCCATGTTCAAGCCCTTGCGCATGCAGCATGTTTCGCTCTGGGTGCTGAACTCGGATGCGCCGCAGGCCTCGCTGCTGCTGGCGACCTATGGCGTTTTCACGCCGGAGAAAAGCCTGGCCTGGGAGCGCGACCTGCCGGAGACGCCGGGCGACCGCTACGTGGAGGTCTTCGCGGAAGCGAATGCCCGGCTGGGCAAGGTGCTCGAACATTACGGCACGGCGGCGCTCGGGGCTCCGGCGGCCGCCCGCGCGGATGAGCTTTCTCCCGAGCAGGTGCCCGAGGCACCGACGCTCGCGCAACTGCAGGAATGGAACGCCTGGCTGGGCGAGTTGTGGAATGCGGCCTCGCGCTGCGAAGAGGACAAGCGCCGCGTGACCGAGGCGCTGGAGCACAATGCCAGCCTGCGCAATTCTCTCGAGCATTTCAAGAAACTCGACATCGACCTCGCCTGGCTGGCGCGCCCCAAGCGTTTTCTGCAAACGCGGATCGGCACCGTGCCGGAAGCCAATCTTGCGAGGCTGGGCGAAGCGCTGGAACTTTCCGGCTTTTTGCTCGAGGTGTTCGATGCCCAGGATGGCAGGGCGTATGCCGTGGCAATCGGCCCCATCGGCAAGGCCGGCGAAATCCGCGGCGCGCTGGACGCGGCCGGCTGGCAGGAAATCTCGCTGGAACCCGAATTGCTGGCGCATCCGGACAAGGCCAGGGAGGAACTGGAAAAGGCGGCGGAAAGATTGCGGCAGGAAGCGCACAGCTGCGATCTTCATCACCGCGAGGTCATGGGCAAGGTCATGGACAGGCTTGTCGAGGTCAGGAAGGGCATGGCCCTGGCCGAGCCTTATGTGCGCATTTCCGCCGAAACCCTGCGCGCGCGCGGCGGGCTCGCGCTGATCACCGGCTGGATTCCCGAGCGCGAGGTGGACCGCATGCGCCAGGCGCTGGACGCGCGTCTGGCGGATCGTTATGTGCTGCAGCTGCGTCCGCCTTATGCCTCGGAACTCGACAGCGTGCCCTCGGCCATGCGCTATCCCGACTGGATGGGGCCGTTTTCCGACCTGGTGCGCAACTACGGCATCCCGCGCTATGGCGAATTCGACCCCACCTGGCTGTTCGCAGGCTCCTTCGTGCTGATGTTCGGCATGATGTTCGGCGACATCGGCCAGGGCCTGGTCATCGCCGCCGCCGGTTTTGCGCTTGCCGGCAGGGCGCGGCGTTTCCGCAGTCTGTTCATCGGCGCGGGGTTTTCCGCAACCGCATTCGGCTTTGTCTATGGCAGCCTGTTCGGCTTCGAAACCATCGTCGAGCCCTTGTGGATTTCCCCCCTGCACGATCCGGTGCGCATGCTGGAGGCCGCCGTGGTATGGGGCGTGGGCTTCATCACCGTCACCCAGCTGCTGACCATCTACAACCGCCTGGCAGCCGCCACGGTTTCGCGAGCCCTGTTCGATGCGGGCGGCCTGGCCGGCCTGGTGCTTTACCTGGGCGCGGTGGCAGGCGTGTACGGGCTGGCCACCGAGGGGCGCTTCGGACTGGCCGGGGGCATTGCCGCCGGCATCGGCCTTGGCGTCATCGTGGTCTGGAACTGGCTGGAGAACCGGGGCGGGCTGGGAGAGCGTTTGCTGACCGTGATCATCGAAAGCTTCGAATCGGTGCTGGCCTTTTTCGCCAACACCTTGTCTTTCATGCGGGTGGCAGCCTTCTCCATCAACCACGTGGCGCTCGCGCTGGCCGTGTTCACCATCGCCAACAGCCTCGATACGGCCGGGCGCTGGGTTGCCCTGGTCATCGGGAATTTGATCATCCTCGCGCTGGAAGGCGCCATCGTCGCCATCCAGGTGCTGCGTCTCGAGTACTACGAAGGATTCTCGCGTTTTTTCAGCGGAGGGGGGCGGCCCTTCGTGCCACTGGCGCTGGGAAAAAAAGACACGATCGATTCGCCACAAAAACGGCATACTTGAACTGACATAACCGGCAACTGGAGAGCAACATGATTTTCATCGTTGGCATCATGACCCTGACCATCGTCGGCCTCATCGGGCTGGGGGTGTATCTCGAACTGTCCCCGGAGAAGCACGTTGCCAGGCCGCAGCGGGCGCGCAACTGGCTGCTGGGCAATCTTTCCGTGTTCGGGCTGGCGCTGCTGGCCTTGCTGGCGATGGGCGCCCAGGAGGTGATGGCGCAGACGACGGAAACGGTAGCGCGAGTGGAGGTCACGACGGGCCTGGGGCTTGCCATCATCGGCATCGGACTGCCCACCGGGCTTGCCGCCATCGGCGCGGCGCTGGCCCTGGGTCCGGTGGGCTCCGCGGCGCTGGCGGTAGTGGCGGAAAAACCGGAAATGTTCGGGCGCACCCTGATCTATCTCGGCCTCGCCGAAGGCATCGCCATCTACGGCCTGGTGATGTCGATTCTTCTGCTCGGAAAAATCTGATTACGCCCAATGGACCACACGCCTCACCCCTCACCCCTCACTCCTAACCGCGCAGCCACCCGCATCGTCGCGCTCGGCTCGCCTGCGCTCATGGACGGCTTCAGGCTGGCGGGCGTGGAAGTGATGGCCAATGCCACCGGCGAGCAACTCGAGGCCCTGCTCAAGTCGCTGGTTTCAGGCAAGCAAAAGGCACTGGTGCTGATCGAGTCCGGCCTCGCCGACGAGCCTGGACCCTGGCTGCAGCGCGTGCGCGCCGAGGGCGGGCGGGTCGTGGTGGTGCAGGTTCCCTCGCTGGCCGGGGCGGGTGATTTCCATTCTGACGTGGACAGGTTGATCGGCCTGTCCGGGGGAGCGGCTTGAGCCAGCACACCGAAAAACTCGAAGGCCTGCTCTACGCGCAGGCCATGGGCCTGGCCGACCAGCATTTGCGCAAGGCGCGCGAGGCAAGCGGACAGATCAGCCAGGAACTGCAGGCCAGGCTGCGCAAGCTGGAAAAGGGCGAGGAGCAGCGCTACCAGTTGGAAGCGGAGCAACTATGCCGCCAGATCATCCAGGCCGCGAAAATCCGCATGGACAGCGAGCACGATCGCCTGCGCTGGGCGCTGGCGCAGGACGTGCTGGCGGAAGTGCGCGCGCGTCTGGACAGACTGACACAGGATACGGCGCGCTATCACAAGGTGCTGCAGACCTATCTCGCCGAAGCTGCGCGTGCCATGCCGGAAGGCGGCCTGGTTGCGGAACTGAACCCGCGCGACCTCGATGCGCTGCGTCCGCTCTGGAATTCCCTTGCCGCACAGGCTGCGCCGGGCCGCAAGGTGGAACTGGCGGCCATGGCGGATCACGCCAGCGGCGGCATGCTGGTGCGCAGCGAAGACGGCAGGCTGCGTGTGGACAACACCTTCGAAGGCCGCCTCGCGCGCATGCAGGACGAAGTGCTGGGCGTCATCATGGACAGCTTGTTCAATCAGGCAGGTGGCGCGGCATGAGCGGGCAGGGCAGCATACTCGATATCCAGGGCCCCATCGTCATCGCCCGCCTGCCGAACGCGCGCACCGGCGAGCAGGTCAAGCTGGGCAGGCTGGGACTCATGGGCGAGGTCATCGCGCGCGAGGGCGAGCGCGCCATCGTGCAGGTGTACGAGAACACCGAGGGCCTGCGCCCGGGCGAGCCGGCAGCGGCCATGGGCGAGCCGCTTTCGGTCGAACTGGGGCCGGGGCTCCTGGGCGGCATCTTCGACGGCCTGCAACGGCCGCTGGAAACCATGCTGCAAGAGACCGGCGAACGCATCGAGCGCGGCCTCGTCATCCCCGCGATCGACCGTGGAAAGAAGTGGCCCTTCGTGCCCGACAGTTCGCTCAAGGTTGGCACGAGAATCGGCAGCGGCGCCATTCTCGGCACGGTGCAGGAAAATGTCAGCGTCACCCATCGCATCCTCACCCCGCCCGATGTCGCGGGCGAACTCATCGACCTGGCCGCCGCGGGCGACTACACGGTGGCCGATGCCATCGGCCGCGTGCGCGACCGCCAGGGCCGCATCCACAAGCTGCACCTGTCCAGCCGCTGGCCGGTGCGCATGCCGCGTCCGTTCGCGAAGCGCGACCACGCCGTGCAGCCGCTCATCACCGGGCAGCGCATCATGGACACCTTCTTCCCGCTGCTGAAGGGCGGCAAGGGCGCCATCCCCGGGCCGTTCGGCGCCGGCAAGACGGTCTTGCAGCAGCAGATCGCACGCTGGTCCGACGCGCAGATCGTGATCTACGTCGGCTGCGGCGAACGCGGCAACGAACTGACCGAGGTGCTGGATACTTTCCCCAAGCTGACCGATCCGCGCACCAATCGTCCGCTCATGGAACGCACCCTGCTGGTGGCCAACACGTCCAACATGCCGGTGGTGGCGCGCGAGGTGTCGGTGTACGTGGGCATGACCATTGCCGAATATTTCCGCGACCAGGGTTACGACGTGGTGATGGTGGCCGACTCCACCAGCCGCTGGGCCGAGGCCTTGCGCGAGGTGGCGGGGCGCCTGGGGCAGATGCCGGTGGAGGAGGGCTATCCGGCCTACCTCGGCTCCACGCTCGCGGCCTTCTACGAGCGCGCCGGCCGGGTGGAAACGCTCAATGGACAGCACGGTTCGGTCACCCTGATCGGCGCGGTCAGCCCGCCGGGCGGCGATTTCTCCGAGCCGGTGACGAGCCACACCAAGGACATCATCCAGACCTTCTGGGCGCTGTCCAAGGATTTGGCCGACGCGCGCCACTATCCCGCGGTGGACTGGCTGGAAAGCTTTTCCCTGTTCGTCGACACCGCCGCGCGCTGGTGGCACGAGCACATCGGCGAGGACTGGTTGCGCCTGCGCAACCGGGCGCTGCGCCTGCTGACCGAGGCCGAGGAACTCATCCGCATCGTCAACCTGGTCGGCGTGGAAGCGCTCTCCGGACAGCAGCGCTGGACCCTGGAATCCGCGCGGCTCATCCGCGAAGGCCTGCTGCAGCAAAGCGCGCTCGAGCCCAAGGACAGCTTCTGCTCGCCCGAGAAGCAGTTCCTGCTGCTCAGCCTGATGCTCGATATCCATGCGCGCGGCGCCGAAATGCTGAAGCTCGGCATGCCGGTGCAGGAACTGCTGCGTATGCCTTTATTGGCAAAAGCACGACGCTGGAAAATCGCCTACGGCAGCGACGAAATGGAAGACCTGAAACGGGAAGCGGCGAATATCGTGCCGATCTTCGACGCGCTGCGCGCCGAATACGCAAATCCTGCATCGCAGCGGCACGAATCAGAAGGCACGGAATCATGAAGATGACATCAAGCCACAGAGGACACAGAGAACACAGAGAAGAACCCGTAGGCAAAGCCTTTCTCTGTGTTCCTCTGTGTCCTCTGTGGCTGGCTTTTATAGAAGCCAATTCGGGGAAGATGCTTCATGTCATCGCTTGAATACAGCTCTGCTGCCTGGGCGCGCGGCGGCCTGCTCGCCATGCGCAACGTGCCGGAAGCCGCGCTCGGCGACCGCGTGGTGGTGCAGGATCACCGTGGCCGGCGCCGCAACGGCCAGGTCATCCGCACTTCCGCCGAGCTGGTGCTGGTGCAGATTTTCGAGGGCACCGACAACCTCGACCTCGAACGCACCTGGGTGCGCTTTCTCGACAAGCCCTTCGAACTCGCGCTGGCACCCGAGATGCTGGGGCGCGTGTTCAACGGCGTGGGACGGCCGCGCGACGGCCGCCCGCCCATCGTTGCCAAATTGTCGCGCAACGTCAACGGTGCCGCCATCAACCCCGCCGCGCGCGCCTATCCGCGCGAGTTTATCCAGACCGGCATTTCCACCATCGACGGCATGAACACGCTCGTCAGGGGACAGAAGCTGCCGGTGTTCTCAGGCTCGGGCCTGCCGCACAACCGGCTGGCGGCGCAGATCGTGCGCCAGGCCAAGCTGCTGCACGCCGGAAAAGCGGAGAGCCACGGCGATTTCGCGCTGGTGTTCGCCGCCATGGGCGTGTCGCACAGCGATGCGCGCTTCTTCGAGGAAAGCTTCGAGGAGAGCGGGGTGCTGGGGCAGGTGGCGACTTTCGTCAACCTCGCCGACGACCCGCCCATCGAGCGCCTGATTCTGCCGCGCGTGGCACTGACCTGCGCCGAGTACCTGGCTTTCGATCTCGGCATGCACGTGCTGGTGGTGATGACCGACATGAGCTACTACGCCGAGGCCTTGCGGGAGATCGCCACCGGCAAGGGCGACGTGCCCGCGCGCAAGGGCTTTCCCGGCTATCTCTATTCCGACCTCGCGGAAATCTACGAGCGTGCCGGCCGCATTCGCGGCAAGGCAGGTTCCATCACCCTGATTCCCGTGGTGTCCATGCCGTCCGACGACATCACCCATCCCGTGCCCGACCTCACCGGCTACATCACCGAAGGCCAGATCGTACTGTCGCGCGAGCTCGCCGCCGCCAACGTGCAGCCGCCGGTGGCGGTGCTGCCTTCGCTGTCGAGGTTGATGAAGGACGGCATCGGCGAGGGCGTGACGCGCGAGGACCATGCCCGCGTCGCCAGCCAGCTGTTCGCCTCCTACGCCAAGGCGCAGGAAGTGAGGAGCCTCGCCGCCATCATCGGCGCGGAAGAACTGTCGGAGGAGGACAACCGCTACCTGCAGTTCGCCGAAGCCTTCGAGAACCGCTTCGTCAGCCAGGGCGAGCGCGAAGACCGCACCATCTTCCAGACCCTCGACCTCGCCTGGGAAGTGCTGTCGCTGCTGCCGAAAGAGGCCCTCACGCGCCTGTCGGAGAAGGATCTCGAAGCGCGTTACAAGGCTGCGATTGCCGAATGAGTATGAAAACCCCACCCCATGCCACAGAGGACACAGAGTTCACAGAGAAAATCTGTCGGCATGGGCATGCAGCCAGCCCCAATCTGACAATCAGCTGTGCGTCACGAAGAAGCGGTTTTCTCTCTGTGTCCTCTGTGCTCTCTGTGGCTGGCTTTTTGAAATCATGAAACGCCTCAAAGTCCCGCCCACGCGCAACGCCCTCTTGCAGCTCGGCCGCCAGGTGAAGTTCCTCACCCAGGGCCACGACATGCTGGAAAAAAAGCGCGAGCTGCTCACGCGCGTGGTGCAGGACCGGCTCAGGGAATACCGCAGCATGCGCCTCGAAGCCGAAATGAAATTGCAGGAAGCCTACCGCTGGGTGGCGATCTGCGAACTGCGCATGGGCAGCCAGATCCTGCGCCACGCCAGCCTCGGCCTCGGCCCCTCGGTCGAGGTCGAGATCACGCACCGTTCCTCGGTCGGCGTCGAATACCCCTCGGTGCAGGCGAAGACGCTGCCGCTGCAGCCGGTCGGCCTGATGTGGACCGACACCAGCTTTGACGAAGCGCGCGCCAAAATGACCGAGCTCATCGCCTTCCTCGCCAAGCTGGGCGAAGCCGAAAACGCCCTGCGCCGCTTCGTGGTCGAGCAGCGCAAGACCCAGAAGCGCGTGAATGCGTTGAGGTACAACATCATCCCGCGCTACCGCGCCACCGTGTCGCACATCAAGCAGGCGCTGGAGGAGGATGAGCGGAATACGCTGTTTCAGATCAAGGTGTTGAGGGGGGAATAAGATGCCCCCCCGTTTTCCCCTCACCGCTGACCCTCCCTTGCAGGGCGTGTCCCGGCAGGTATGCCGGAACCGCTCGACAGGCGCGGAGCATGCTCTGCGAAGCCCCCATCTCGCCCCAGAAGGAGAGGAGGCAATATTATTCGTTCCGGATCAATAAGCTATAAATATAAAAATCGAGCCAGGCTTGTTGCTTGCAGCCGGGCAGTTCTTTCTTTACAGGGGAATGCACTTGCGTCCGAATAGAGTGCCGTTATTGTCGGGCTGGCTTTTGCTGCTGTGGCTGGCGTCTGTGGCCGCATTCGCCAGGCCGGTGTTGACCATGGAACTGGACGGCGCCGTCGGGCCGGCGACGGCGGATCATGTCACGCGCGGGCTGAAACGCGCCGCGGACGGGGGTGCGCAGCTCGTGGTGCTGCGCATGGACACGCCGGGCGGGCTCGACACTTCCATGCGCGCCATCATCAAGGACATCCTCGCCTCGCCCGTCCCGGTGGCGACCTATGTCGCACCGAGCGGCGCGCGCGCGGCCAGCGCCGGCACCTACATTCTCTATGCCAGCCACATCGCCGCGATGGCGCCGGGCACCAACCTGGGTGCGGCCACGCCGGTGTCCATCGACGTGCCGGGGCTGGGCGTGCCGCCCAAGCCGGGCGAGGAGGGCAAGCCGCCGCCCAGGGACGCCATGGCCGAAAAGGCCATGAGCGATGCCGCCGCCTACATCCGCAGCCTGGCGCAGCTGCGCGGGCGCAATGCCGAATGGGCGGAGGAGGCGGTGCGCAAGTCCGTCAGCCTGTCCGCCCGCGAGGCGCTCGCGCAAAAGGTCATCGACCACGTCGCCGAGGACATGGCCGATCTGCTCAAGCAGGTGGACGGGCGCAAGATCAGGCTGGCCAGCGGCAGCGAAGTCGTGCTCGCCACGGCCGCCGCCCCGGTGGTGAAATTCGAGGCCGACTGGCGCACGCGGCTGCTGACCGCGATCACCTCGCCCGGCGTGGCGCTGATCCTCATGATGATCGGCATCTACGGCCTGTTCTTCGAGTTCTACAATCCCGGCTTCGGCGTGCCCGGCGTGGTCGGCGCCATCTGCCTGCTGCTGGGGCTGTACGCCTTGCAGCAGCTGCCGGTGAACTACGCCGGCCTGGCCCTCATCGTGCTGGGCATTGCCTTCATGGTGGCTGAGGCCTTCATGCCCAGCTTCGGCATCCTGGGCCTGGGCGGCATCGCGGCCTTCGTCTTCGGCGCGGTGATCCTCATCGACACCGACGTGCCCGGCTTCGGCATTCCCATCGGCCTCATCGTCGGCCTGGCGCTCATCAGCGCGGTGACCATCGCCGCCATCGTCGGCTTCGCCCTCAAGGCCCGACGGCGCCCCGTGGTCAGCGGGGAAGAGGAACTGATCGGCAGCACGGGCGAAGTCGTCAATTGCGAAAACGGCCAATGCTGGGCCAGGGTGCACAGCGAGCTGTGGAAAGTGCAAGCTGCCGAGCCGCTCAGGCCCGGACAGCCCGTGAAGGTCACGGGGAGGAAAGACCTGACCCTGACCGTGTCGCTTGTTGGCCCGAAAGGAGAATGAAAATGGGATTTGGAATCGACCTGGGGTTTTCCGGACTGTTCATCCTGCTGATATTGCTGGTGCTGTCCTCGCTGCGCATCCTGCGCGAATACGAGCGCGGCGTGATCTTCATGCTGGGCCGTTTCTGGAAGGTGAAGGGTCCCGGCCTCATCATCGTCATCCCCGGCGTGCAGCAGATGGTGCGGGTGGATCTGCGCACCGTGGTGTTCGACGTGCCCGAGCAGGATGTCATCTCGCGCGACAACGTTTCGGTGAAAGTGAATGCGGTGGTGTATTTCCGCGTGGTCGATCCGCAGCGCGCCATCATCCAGGTGGAGGATTTCCTCAACGCGACCAGCCAGCTCGCGCAAACCACCCTGCGCGCCGTGCTCGGCAAGCACGAGCTGGACGAGATGCTGGCCGAGCGCGAGCGCCTGAACGTGGACATCCAGCAGGTGCTGGACGCGCAGACCGATGCCTGGGGCATCAAGGTCTCGAACGTGGAGATCAAGCACGTCGACATCAACGAGACCATGGTGCGCGCCATCGCCAAACAGGCCGAGGCAGAGCGCGAGCGCCGCGCCAAGGTGATCCACGCCGAAGGCGAGCTGCAGGCGTCCGAAAAACTGCTGCAGGCCGCGCAGATGCTGGCGCAGCAGCCCGAGGCCATGCAGCTTCGGTACATGCAGACGCTGTCGGCGATTGCAGGCGACAAGTCCTCGACCATCGTCTTTCCCTTGCCGGTCGACATTTTCAGCATCCTGTCGAAGAAGGGCACAGATCAAACCTGAACGGGCAGGCCTCCCCGGCATGGCCGGATGGACGAATTGAAACAAGCGGGGTGCACACTGGCAGGGGTGTGCCTGGGCCAATGTGGCCCGAACGAAAACAGGGGACCGGAGTGTGAGCACGCTCGATCAGTTGTGCACGGTATACGGCGTCCATCAGGAGTACTACACCATCTGGGGCGAACATCGCCCCACCAGCGAGCGCACCAAGCGCGCGATCCTTGCCGCCATGGGAGTGCCGGCCGAGGACGATGCCGCGGCCGAAAGCTCCCTGCGCGACCACGAGCGCCGGCAGTGGTGCCGCCTGCTGCCGCCGGTCCTGGTGGTGCGCGAGTTTTCCGGGCCATGCCGCATTCCGCTGAGCCTCCCCGCAACGCTCGAACAGTCCGCCTGGCAGTGGCGGCTGCGCACCGAATACGGGCAGGAGCTGGGCGGGGAATTCGTGCCCGCCGCGCTTGAGGAAGGCGGGCGCACCCATCTGGATGGCCGTGAGTACGTGCGGCGTGTACTCGCGATCGACCCGGGCATCGAGCCCGGCTACCACCATTTTTCGGTTCAATGCGGCGAGGAAACGCATGGCGGGATGCGGCTGATCGTCGCTCCGCAAACCTGTTACACCCCGCCGGCAATACAAGGAAATGGCCGGCTCTGGGGATTTTCCGCGCAGCTTTACGGCGTGCGCTCGGCGCGCAACTGGGGCATGGGCGATTTCAGCGATCTGCGCGCCATGCAGGAATTCTGCGCCGAGCAGGGCGCCGCCACGGTGCTGCTGAACCCGTTGCACGCCCTGTTTCCGGAAGCGCCGGAGCACGCCAGCCCCTACAGCCCGTCCAGCCGTGTCTGGTTCAATACCCTCTACCTCGACGTCGAGGCGATCGCCGATTTCGCCGAGTGCGAACCGGCCCGGACCCGCATCGCCGCGCCCGAATTCCAGTCCCGTCTGAAAGCGCTGCGCGACGCCCCCCAAGTGGACTATCGCGGCGTCTTCGAAGCCAAGCGCGAGATACTCGAACTGCTGTATGCGCATTTCCGGGCCCGGCACCTCGCTCGCGGCACTTCGCGCGCCCGGGAATTTCGCGCCTTCCAGGCGGAGCATGGCGAAAGCCTGCGCAAGCTGGCCCAGTTCGAGGCGCTGCAGGAGCATTTCCATGCCCGGGACGAGTCGGTCTGGGGCTGGCCCGGGTGGCCGGCGGCCTACCACGACCAGCACGCGCCCGAGGTTGCGGCATTCTGCGCGGCCAATCTCGAACGGGTCGAGTTCTACGAATACCTGCAATGGCAGGCTTTCATGGAACTGGACGCGGCCGGCCGGCGCTCGCTGGAATGCGGGCTGGGCATCGGCATCATGTCCGACCTGGCCATCGGCGTGGCCGAGGGCGGCGCGGCGGCCTGGACACTGCGCGACCTTCATGCCCTGGGCGCGAGCACGGGCGCGCCGCCGGACGAAATCAACCTGCTGGGCCAGGACTGGGGCCTGCCGCCATGGATACCGCACAAGCTGCGTGAGGCCGCCTACGAGCCCTTCATCGAGATCCTGCGCACCAACATGGCCTTTGCCGGGGCCCTGCGCATGGATCATGTCATGGGCCTCTACCGCCTGTTCTGGGTGGTACGCGGCCTGCCCGCAGCCGATGGCGCCTACGTTTCCTATCCCTTTGATGACCTGCTGGGCATTCTGGCGCTGGAAAGCCGGCGCAACCGCTGCCTGGTGGTGGGCGAGGACCTGGGCACGGTGCCGGACGAGGTGCGCCACGCCCTGCATCCCATGGGAGTGCTGTCCACGCGCCTGCTGTATTTCGAGCGCAGGGACGATGCGCGCATGAAGCCGCCGCGCGACTATCCGGAACAGGCCGCCGCCGCCGTCACCACCCACGACCTGCCCACCCTGGCCGGATTCTGGCGGGGCCTGGACATCGAATTGCGCGAACGCCTGCGGCTTTTTCCATCGGAAGAGGTGCGCATCCGCCAGATCGCCTCGCGCAACGCGGACCGCACGCACCTGCTGGAAGCCCTGGCGGGCGAGGGCCTGTTGCCGCCCGGCGCAGGCGCGCATCCGGAATCCTTTCCCGAGATGAGCGCGGAACTCGCGCAGGCGGTTTACGCCTATCTCGCGCGCTCGCCCTCGAAGCTGCTGCTGGTGCAGATGGAAGACGGCTTCGGCGTCGCCGAGCAGCCCAATCTCCCCGGCACCACGGAAGCGGTCTATCCCTGCTGGCGGCTCAAGCTGCCCCTCGACCTGGAAGCCTGGCGCGACAGCCCTTTTCTCACAGGTATCATCCAGGCCCTGCGACGGGAGCGGCCTTAACGTTCCCAGATCACGCGCAGCAGGTTTTCCTTCTCGTTGTAGTGGAACTCCAGTTCGCCCTGATAGGCATGGTGCAGCGCCTCGCCGATGCCGCGCGCGAGATGGATGTCGGTGGTGGTGATCAGAATGCCGTCATCCTGGTCTTCGATCTTCATGATCCGTTTCAGCGGATGTTCAGCCTTCGCCCTTGCCTCCTCGTTTTTGGCCAAATGCAGCAGTTCCTCGCGATGATCCCTGAAGAACGAACCGCCGATAGTCACATATCCAGCCGGGAATTCGTCTTTGACACGGTGGCAGGCCGGGCACATTTCCTCGTGCGCCCCGGCAGGCCTGGGCAGCCATTGCCAGCGCCCCTCGTGAAACACCGCCCCGCATTGCGGACAAACCGTGGGTTCCGGCAGTTTGTGCTTGATCTTGTAGGTGTCGTGCCGAGTGTCCTGTACCATGCGGTCCCGCCGGACAGGGTGGAAGTCAGTGAATTGGGTTTTCATTTTTGCGCTCCATGTTTGTGGCCAGTTTCAAAAGAAGAAAGAACCTTCCCAATATCCATTCTAGGAGGTTGTTCATGCCGCCGACTTTTTCAGCAAGCTGACGATTTCACGCATGAAGCCGGGCAGATCGGAAGGCTGCCTGGAGGTAACCAGGTTGCCATCCACCACGACCTCACTGTCTTCGTAGCGAGCGCCGGATTCCTTCAACTCTTCGGCAACCGAACGGTAGCAGGTGGCATGCCGGCCCCGCAGAACGCCTGCCGTGATGAGGATTTGCGGCCCATGACAAATGGCGGCGACTGGTTTGTTGCCGAGCATGAAATCCTGCGCGATTCTGACGGCGGCCGGTTCCTTGCGCAGGGCCGCGGGCGCTTTCCCGCCCGGAAGAACAAGTATGCCGTAATCATCAGGGTCGATATCCCGCAATGTCCTGTTCACGGCAACCTCGTATCCATGCTTGCCGGTAATTTTTCCTGCGGCAAGAGAGGCGATGTCCACCTTCAGACCTTCTTCCTGCAACCGGTAGCAGGGGTACAGCAGCTCGGAATCCTCGAAAAGGTCCGCGCTGATGATCAATGCTTTCATGGGTTTCATGGCAACTCCAGGGAGCGGCGGCAGAGCGGGATAGAGGACGCCGGGCGGTGGATGGTGCAGTTCTCAGGCCTTGCGCTCCAGCACGATTCCGGCCAGTTCCAGGATGATGCCTGATGCAAGCAGCACCACGCCTGCCCCATCTCCCGGCGCAAGGTACATGAGCAGGCCGCCCAGCCCCACCAGCAACAGGGCCGTCACTCGCCGCAAACGCCGTTTCTTCAGCATGTCTGGATTCCTTGCGTGCTCAACTCATCGGCAAGACAGCGGGTTTTCTACTCATAGCGCAGAAAATCCTCGGCCAGGGTGTCGGCGCCGAATTGCTCGATCAGGGCATCGATCTCGGCTACCAGCGTATCGTCCTCGTCCTCTTCCAGCACGCCCTCGCCGATGAGACGTACGCCCAGGCCCGAAACAATTGCCTCCTTGACGGCAGACAGCGTAGGCGGGTTTTCGCGGTTCTCGTCGTTGACCAGCGATTCGATCACGCGCGAGAGCTGTTCGCTGGCATTGGCTTGCACAAAATCCACAGCCAGCGCGGTTTCGCCAAACTCCTCTATCAGCGCATCCATCTCGTCGAGCAGCGATGCATCGACATCGAAATGGTGCATCCGCTCGGCTTCCCTGAAGTCGGCGGGCAAAAGATCGGCCAGAAAATGCCGGGCTGTCATCAGGGTGATGGGCTGCTCGCTTTCAGGGTCGTTGACCCGGCTTCTGAGCAGCGCCGACAATCGCGGGCTGACCCGTGTCGCGACATCGATGGGATGGTGGATCATGGTTTTTACCCCGCATGTCTCATGCCAAATTAAACTGATGCCTAAACTGATGATGATTTTTTTCGATCCTGCTTCTATTTTTAATATATAGCAGAGGATCTTCCGGCGCCGCGCCGGGCAGACAATTAACCCTGACAAAAAGCGCCAATAAAAATGTCCCCAGTCCCGCCGCTTTCACCGGATCGCCTGTGCCACTCGTGCGATGCCGAGCGCTTCTCCTTTACAACCACCGCCGAGCTTGAAGGCCTGACCGAAGCCGTGGGCCAGTTGCGCGCCATCGGCGCGGCCCGGTTCGGCATCGGCATGCGGCATGCGGGCTACAACCTCTATGTCATGGGGCCGGCCGGCATTGGCAAGCGCTTCCTCGTCTACCAGTTGCTGGAACAGCGCGTGCCTGGCGAGGCCAAGCCATCCGACTGGTGCTACGTCAACAACTTCAGCCAGCCGCACAAGCCGCGCGCCATCCAGCTGCCTGCGGGCATGGGTGCGCGTCTCCAGGCGGACATGCAGCAATTGCTTGCGGAACTCCAGGCCACGATTCCGGCCGTGTTCGAAGGCGAGGAATACCGCCGCCATCTGGCCCAGGTCGATGAGGAATACGACGAACGCCAGACGCGGGCGTTCGGTGAAGTCGGCGAAGCGGCCAGCAAGCACGGCATCGTGCTGCTGCGCACCCCGAACGGCTTTTCCTTCGCTCCGGCCAAGGGCGAAGAAGTGATGAGCCCGGACGACTACGACAAGCTGTCGCCCGAGGAAAAGACCCGCATCGACGATGCGGTCAGTGAACTGCAGGAGCGGTTGGAGAAGGTCATCCGCCAGGTGCATCAATGGCGGCGCGAACGCATCGGGCGCGTGCGCAAGCTGAACGAAGAGGCGGTGTTGTTCGCCGTCGGCCATCTGATCGACGCCCTGCGCGGCGATTACATCGCCTTTCCGGCGGTGGTCGGCTATCTCAACGAGGTGCAGCAAAACGTCATCGAGAACATGGACGAGTTCCGCAAGCCCAAGGAGGCCTTGTCCGGACTCGCTCTCCTCACTGGCGAGCAGCCCAATTTCAACCGCTACCTGGTCAACCTGCTGGTCGGGCGCGAGAACTCGGAAAATGCGCCGATAGTCTACGAGGAGCATCCCACCTTCCAGAACCTCATGGGGCGGGTCGAGCATGTTTCGCAACTCGGCGCACTGGTCACCAACTTCCTGCTGATCAAGCCGGGCGCGCTGCATCAGGCCAACGGCGGCTACTTGCTGCTGGATGCGATCAAGCTGCTGACCCAGCCGTTTTCCTGGGAGGCGCTGAAGCGCGCGCTTGCCACGCGCGAAATCCGCATCGAGTCGCTCGGCCAGATGTACAGCCTGGTCAGCACTGTGTCGCTGGAGCCCGAGCCGATCCCGCTCGATGTCAAGGTGATCCTGCTCGGCAACCGCATGCTGTATTACCTGCTGGCCGAATACGATCCGGAATTCGGCGAACTGTTCAAGGTGGCGGCCGATTTCGAGGACGAGGTCGAGCGCAACGCCGACAACGACCTGCTGTACGCGCGGCTGATCGGCACCCTGGCACGCAGGGAAAAGCTTCTACCGCTCGACCGCGGAGCCGTGGCGCGCGTGATCGAGCACTGCTCGCGCCGGGCCGAGGATGCCCAGAAACTGTCCACGCACATGGAAAGCCTGTCCGACCTGGTGCGCGAAGCGAATTACTGGACGGCGCAGGAGGGCAGGGAAGTGGTCGCGCGCGCCGATGTGGAGCGTGCGATCCAGGCCCAGATCGAGCGTGTCGATCGTCTGCGCGACCGCGCCCAGGAAGCCATCCTGCGCGGCATCCTGCACATCGACACCGAAGGCGAAAAAACGGGCCAGATCAATGCGCTGTCAGTCTTCCAACTGGGCGATTTCGCCTTCGCGCAGCCTTCGCGCGTCACGGCCAATACCCGCCTCGGCGAAGGCGAACTGGTCGACATTCAGCGCGAGGCCAAGCTGGGCGGTTCGATTCATTCCAAGGGCGTGCTCATCCTGGCTTCCTTCCTGTCCTCGCGCTATGCCGCCGAACAGCCGCTCTCGCTCTCGGCCAGCCTGGTGTTCGAGCAGACCTACGGCCAGGTGGAAGGAGACAGCGCCTCGGTGGCGGAGTTGTGCGCGCTGTTGTCCTCGCTGGCGGATGTCCCCATCAGGCAGTCACTGGCCGTGACCGGATCGGTGGACCAATTCGGCCGGGTGCAGGCGATCGGGGCGGTGAACGACAAGATCGAAGGCTATTTCGACATCTGCAACAAGCGCGGCCTCACTGGCAGCCAGGGCGTGATCATCCCGGCTTCCAACGTGGAACACCTGATGCTGCGCCAGGACGTGGTGGAAGCCGCAGCCGCAGGCAAATTCTACGTCTACCCGGTGGAAACCGTGGATGAGGCCATCGAGCTGCTGACAGGCCTGCCCGCCGGCGCGCCGGATGAAGAAGGCTATCTGCCCGAAGGCAGCGTGAATGCCCTGGTGGCAGAACGCCTGGCCTACCTGGCCGAACTGCGGCGCGCCTACGCCTTGAAAACAGGCTCCGGCGTTTTGCCTGAACGCAATCAAGATGAAGAAGGTTGACTCTCCCATGCCATCCGAGCGGCTATATTGAAGACAGGAACCGGGAGAACACAATGGCTATTGGAGAAATCTGCAACCGCGAGGTTGTCGTCGTTACGCGCGAGACTTCTGTCACCGAGGCCGCGCAGTTGATGCGCCAGCATCATGTCGGCGACGTGGTCGTGGTCATGGAAGAGGGCGGCCGGCGCACGCCGGTGGGCATCCTCACCGATCGCGATATCGTGGTGGAGGCGGTTGCGGCCGGGCTTGATCCTGCCGCCCTCAGCGTGGGCGAAATCATGGCGCCGGACCTGGCGACCGTGCAGGAAGACACCGGCGTGTTCGAGGCCATCCGCTACATGCGCGACAGAGGCGTGCGCCGCATGCCGGTGGTGGGCAAGGGCGGCGACCTGATCGGCATCCTGGCGCTGGACGACCTGATCGACCTGCTGGCCGAGGAACTGGGCGCGCTCGCCCGCCTGATTGCGCGCGAACGGAACAAGGAAGCCAGGCTGCGGCCCTGATTGCCATGCCGAGAAAATCATTTGAAACCACGGGGCGCACGGGGGAACGCGGGGGAAAAATAAAAGCGTTTAACCGCAGAGTTCGCAGAGAACGCGGAGTTTATTTTTTTGCTCTCCCACTGCCCCCATGCGCCCTGTGGTTCAATTTTTAGGTTCATATCACATGGTGCGCTTGAGCAGAGGCCTTAATGCTGCGAGCGAACGGGTGTTGAGCACGTCGTCCCTTTCCAGCCAGCCGCGCCGGGCCTGGCCGACGCCGTAATGCAGGTTGGCGAAATCGAAGGTGCTGTGCGCGTCCGAATTGATGCTGACAAGCACGCCTTCCTCCTTCGCCATCTGGCAATGGCTGTCAAGCAGATCCAGGCGCTCGGGATGGGCGTTGAGTTCGAGGTAGCAACCGCGATCCCTGGCATGGCGGATGATGCGCAGCATGTCCACGTCGTAGGGCTCGCGCTGCTCGAGGAGGCGCCCGCTGGGATGGGCGAGCATGGTGAAGTGGGGGTGGTCCATGGCGCGCAGGATGCGCTCGGTCTGCCTGGCGCGCGACAGGTGGAAGCGGCTGTGCACCGCGCCTATCACCAGATCGAGCCGGCCCAGCACCCCATCCGGCAAATCCAGGCTGCCGTCTTCCAGGATGTCCACTTCGATGCCTTTCAGCAGCGTGATGCCGTCGAGTTCTTTGTTGAGGCGGTCGATCTCGTCGCACTGGCGCGCGAGCCGCAAGGGATCGAGGCCGTGCGCCACGGTGAGATGGCGCGAATGCTCGGTGATGGCAAGGTATTCGAGCCCCAGCGCTTTTGCTGCCAGCGCCATGTCGCGCAGGCTGTCGTGTCCGTCGGTGGCCTTGGTATGGGCATGCAGGTCGCCGCGCAAATCGGAAAACTCCACCAGCCTGGGCAGGCGGCCGGCGCGCGCCGCCTCGATTTCGCCGCGGTCCTCGCGCAGTTCCGGCGGGATATAAGGCAGGCCGACGCTTTGATAGACCGAGGCCTCGTCGTCGCCGGCAATGCGTTCGTCGCCGCGGAACACGCCGTATTCGTTGACCTTGAGGCCGAGTTTCTGGGCGATGCGGCGGATCGCGATGTTGTGCGCCTTGGAGCCGGTGAAATAATGCAGCGCCGCGCCGTAGCTTTTTTCTTCCACTACCCGCAGGTCGACCTGCAGGCCGCTTTTGAGCACGACGCTGGCACGCGTGCTGCCTGCCGAGAGCACCTCGGCGATTTCATCGTAGGCGGTGAAGCGCTGCATCACCGGACTGCCGCCCTTTGCCGTGACGAGGATATCGAGGTCGCCCACGGTCTCGCGCATGCGGCGAAAGCTGCCAGCCACGGTTACCTGTTTCACGCCGGGAACGGCTTTCAGGAAGGCGGTCAGCGTCTCGGCATATTGCGCGGCCACCGCCAGCTTGAAGCGGCGCGCCTGGCTGACATGGGCTTCCACGGCCTGCAGGATATTGAGCTCGGTTTTCTCGCCGAAGCCGGGCAGGGCGCGGATGCGGCCGTCGCGCGCCGCGCGATACAACTGCTCGACGGTTTGAACATCGAGATCATGGTATAAGGCCTTGACCCGCTTGGGGCCCAGCCCGGGGATATGCAGCAGTTCGGTGACCGCCGGTGGCAGCTCGCGGCGCAGCCGTTCCAGCAGGCTGCAATGTCCGGTATCGACGATTTCCCGGATCTTGGCAGCGAGGTCTGCGCCGATGCCCGGCAGCCGGGTCAGGTTCTCGCCCTGTTCCAGCAGCGTGCGCGCTTCCTGCGGCAGTTCGCCCAGGGTGCGCGCGGCGTTGCGGTAGGCGCGGATGCGGAAGGGATTGGCGCCCTGGATTTCCAGACGGTCGGCGATTTCCTCGAAGACGGCGGCGATGTCGGCATTGTGGACTGGCATGATGTCAGGCTAAGGGATTGGATTCTGTGTGTATTCATCCAGAAGGCGCCCGACTTCTTCCGGCCGGCGGGCTTTGCATACTGCCTGGGCGAGTTCCGTCGCCCGACGGGTATCGGTCTGCCGGATGGTTTGGGCAAGCCAGGGAATCATGATGGGATCCACCGAGAAAACACGATAGCCCAGCCCCAGGAGCAGGGGCAATATTCCGGGCCGTTGGGAAAGGAGCCCGCAAACCTGGAGCGTGCCAAGCCCATTCCCGGCTCTGTGCGCAACCTTCTCCAGGAAACGGTACAAGACGGGCGCATGGGGATTCAGCCAGGCACGCAGCTCAGGCATATCGCGGTCGGCCGCGAACAGGCATTGCATCAGGTCGTTGCAGCCCACGGCGGCGAAGTCCGCCACGCTCAGGAAATCATCGACGGCCAGCGCCGCGGCAGGTGCCTCCAGCATGACCCCCAGACGCACGGAAGGCGCGAGATGTTGCCGGATTTCGGCAGCCAGGATTTCCAGTTCCGTCAGGGAAGCGACATAAGGCAGCAGCACGTCCAGGCGGTATTGTCCGGCCAGTTCGTTCAGCGCCTCGAGTTCATCCAGGAAAACCTGCCGCACCGGCTCCATGGCATACAGGCGCGCCCCCTGGAGTCCCAATACCCCGGCAATGCCGGGCACTTTGTCCAGCCAGGGTGGGCGCTTGTCGCCGGCGATATCGACCAGCCGGAAAGTAACCGACAACGGCTGGGCGGCCCGGCAGATTTGTGCGAAAGCGGCAGCAAGAAAGCCAGTGTCGGGACGCTTGCCATCCTCGGGAAACAGATACTCGGTGCGCACCAGGCCTATCGCCGCGGCTCCCAACTCGACGGCAACGGCACTGCCCGCGGCGGAACCGACACTGGCGCGTAGTTCAACGTTGGCACCATCCCGGGTTGGCACCGGTTTGCCCATTTCGGGCGGCGTCGGCTGCTCGGCATCCGCAAGCATGCCCGGCACAGGACGGATCAGCTGGCCGCGATGGCCGTCCAACAGATATTCGTCGCCTTCGACGAGCCCATGCAACTGGCCCTGTTCCACCAGCACGGTGGGAATGGCCTGGCTCAACAGGCGCAGGGCGGGGTGGGAAAAAGGCGCGCCCTCGACAAGCACGATCCCGGCGGGGCGCGTGCCCAGGGCCGTGAGTTCGTGTTGGCGCAGGACGACGATCGCATTCGGCGCAGTGGCAGCGGGCCCGACGTGCAAGATGCCTCTTGCCCGGCCGGGGGCGTAGGGAGTGGCTGAAAGAATGAACAAAGACAGAGTCTCCGGTGGAAACATTTACAGTGTAGAGCCTGGCAGGGTGCCTATCATGGATATGAGCGGGCAATGTCAGCAATGATTGAAATCGACGCATCTTTTGGTGAAGGGGGCGGCCAGATCCTGCGCAGCGCGCTGGCGCTGTCTGTCATCACGGGCAAGCCCATGCGGCTTACCCATATCCGCGCGCGGCGTCCGCAGCCGGGCCTGAAACCGCAGCACCTGAAGGCAGTCGAGGCGGCGGCGCAGATCAGCGCAGCCCGCGTCGAAGGCGCGGCCCTGGGCTCGCAGACCCTGAGCTTCGAGCCGCAGGGCCTGAAAGCAGGGGAGTATATCTTTGACATCGGCACGGCCGGCTCGGTCAGCCTCCTGTTGCAAACAGTCTATCTGCCCCTCAGCTTTGCCGACACCCCTTCCAGGCTGACTTTGACCGGCGGCACCCATGTGCCTTGGAGCCCCTGTTATCACTATCTGGCTTGGCAATGGCTGCCGTATCTGAATCAAGCAGGTTACCGGGTGGAATGCAGCCTGGAACTGGCGGGCTTTTATCCGCGTGGCGGCGGCATCATGCATACGAACATCCAACCAAGCCGGCATCTGTCCCCGTTGCGCATCACGCAGCGCGGCCGGCTGCTGCGCATCCGCGGCCTTTCCGCAGTCGGCCGGCTAGACCGCTCGATTGCCGAGCGGCAATGCAGGCAGGCCCTCGAAAAACTGGGTGATTTGGCTGTGCCGCTGGAAATCGAAGTCGCGGAAGTTCCGTCCGCTTCGCCCGGAACCTTCATCGTGCTGCAGGCGGAGTTCGAGTACAGCCGCTGCTGCGCCTTTGCGCTGGGGGCGCGGCACAAGCCTGCGGAGAAGGTGGCAGACGAAGCCGCCGAGGAACTGCGTATGGCGATAGAGCAGGGCGGCGCCACCGATGCCTGGCTTGCCGACCAGTTGCTGCTGCCGCTGGCCTTTGTGCCCGACACATCCGAACTGTCCGTCTGCCGCATCAGCCGGCACCTGCTGACCAATGCGGTGTTGCTGCGCCATTTTCTGCCGGTCAGTATCGAGTTCGAAGGAGAAGCCGATGAACCCGGCATCGTTCGCCTTCGCGGTACAACACTTGTACCAGTTTCTTAATACTGATGGCTTGCCTGTTGTTTTCAATAAACTAAGGAACCTCTGATCAATTCCCAATTTTTCAGATTGGTCTAAATTCGTTGGCGTCATACGGGCGAATTTCTCCCCGAAGAGGCAGGAATTCGCCTCATCCCACCGTGTTTTGATGCCTTTTGGCA